>NZ_RQVK01000003.1 GCF_003992015.1 Veillonella sp. VA137 | reverse complement strand
AAGGTTTACGTTTCGCGATCCGCGAAGGTGGCCATACAGTAGGCGCTGGTGTTGTTACAGCTATCGAAGCATAATCTGACTGAAAGATTATCTATATAAACCGTGCAATCGAGGAGCGGCAAACCTGCCGCTCTTAGGTTGTGTATAAACTATGATATAGAAGGTTGCCCTTGCGAGGGAGAATTTCTATGGAGCAGTTCATTCTGGAAATGGACGAAGGGAGATATATAACAATGGCAAAACAACAAAAAATCCGTATTCGCTTGAAAGCATATGATCACAAAGCATTGGATCAAAGTGCTCAACGTATTGTAGACGTTGCAAAACGCAATGGCGCGTTGGTTTCTGGACCAATTCCATTGCCTACAGAAAAAAACATTTTCACGATTCTTCGTTCTCCACATGTTAACAAAGACTCTCGTGAACAATTCGAAATGCGTACACATAAACGCTTAGTAGAAATTATTGAACCAAATTCGAAAACAGTAGATGCAATCACTCGCCTTGATTTGCCAGCTGGTGTATCTATTGAAATAAAATTATAAGAAATAAGGAGGTGCGATTATGTCTAAAGCTATTTTGGGTAAAAAGTTAGGAATGACTCAAGTCTTCACAACTGAAGGCAAACTAGTTCCTGTCACTGTAGTGGAAACTACACCTAGCGTAGTAGTGCAAGTAAAAACTGTTGAATCCGACGGTTACAATGCAGTACAGCTTGGTTACGGTTCCATTAAAGAAAAACATTTAACTAAACCTGTAAAAGGCCAGTTCGATAAAGCCGGCGTTGCGCCAGTTAAATATCTTCGTGAACTTCGCCTTGCTGAAGCAACTGATTACACAGTGGGCCAAACTCTGGCAGCTGATATCTTCGCAGAAGGTGAGCTAGTAGATGTTGTGGGTACAGGTAAAGGTAAAGGTTTCGCTGGTACAATTAAGCGTCATAACTTTAGCCGTGGTCCTGAAACTCATGGTTCCAAATCTCATCGTGAACCAGGTTCCATCGGTCCAATGATCTCCGGTGGCGGCGGTAAAGTATTTAAAGGTAAAAAACTTCCTGGACAAATGGGTGGTGGCAGAGTTACTGTACAACGTCTATCTGTTGTAAAAGTTGATACTGAACGTAACCTTTTATTAATCAAAGGTGGCATCCCTGGTGCTAAAGGTAGCCTAGTGATGGTTCGCAACACAGTAAAACCTGTTAAATAACTAATTGTCGAAAGGAGGATACATAATGCCAACAGTAACTAAATACAACATGTCCGGCGCTAAAGTCGGCGAAATCCAGTTGAATGATGCAGTATTCGGTGTTGAAGTAAACGCTGCTGTTATGCATCAAGCCGTAGTTCGTCAATTGTCTAACGAACGACTTGGTACACATGCAACTAAAACTCGAGGAGAAGTACGCGGTGGCGGTAAAAAACCTTGGAGACAAAAAGGTACAGGCCGTGCTCGTGCTGGTTCTAGCCGTTCCCCAATTTGGGTAGGTGGTGGTATCACTTTTGGTCCACAACCACGTAGCTACTATAAAGCTATGCCTCGTAAAGCTAGACGCTTAGCAGTTAAATCTGCATTATCTGATAAAGTAAATCACAGCGAATTGTTCGTAATCGACGAATTGAAATTAGCTGCACCAAAAACTAAAGATGTATTAAACATCCTTAACAACTTCAAAGTTGGTGACGCAAAAGTTCTTTTCATCACTGATGGTGATGTAAATGTGGAATTGTCCGCTCGTAACATTCAAGGTGTTAAAGCGCTTCCATACACGAACATCAATATCTTCGATTTATTGCACCACGACAAACTCTTCATCGCTGAAGGTGCTATTGCAAAAATTGAGGAGGTGCTTGGATAATGAACAAATTTGATGTATTAATTCGTCCAATCATTACAGAAAAAACAACTTTGTTAATGCAAGAAAACAAATACACTTTCCAAGTTCCTTTGACTGCGAACAAAGTAGAAATCCGTAAAGCTGTTGAATCTATCTTCAACGTAAAAGTAGAAAAAGTAGCCACTATCCGTGTATTAGGAAAAACTAAACGCATGGGTCGCACAATGGGTAAACGTAGCGATTACAAAAAAGCTATCGTAACTCTTAAAGCTGGCGAAACTATTGAATTATTTGAAGGTGTATAAGAGTCTAGTAAGGAGGCCCAATAATGGCAATTAAATCATTTAAACCGTACTCCGCTGGTCGTCGGTTTATGACAGTGTCTGCCTTTACTGAAATTACAGCAAGCAAACCTGAAAAATCCTTGCTCGCAAAAGTAACTTCTAAAGGTGGTCGTAATAACACTGGTAAAATGACAGTACGTCATCAAGGTGGCGGTCATAAACGTCAATACCGTATTATTGACTTCAAACGTACTAAAGATAATATCCCAGCTCGCGTAGCTACAATCGAATACGATCCTAACCGTAGTGCTCGTATCGCATTGTTAAACTATGCAGATGGTGAAAAACGTTATATCATTGCTCCACATGGTCTTAAAGTGGGTGATGTAGTTTACTCCGGTCCTGAATCCGATATTAAACCAGGTAATGCGTTACCATTGGCTAATATCCCATTGGGTACTCAAGTACACAACATCGAAATGAAAATCGGTAAAGGCGGACAAATCGTTCGTTCCGCTGGTACTTCCGCACAATTAATGGCGAAAGAAGGCAACTATGCATTACTTCGTTTACCATCTGGTGAACTTCGTCGTGTTCGTGTAGAATGCCGTGCTACAGTAGGTGTTGTATCTAACATTGACCATGAAAATATCACTATTGGTAAAGCTGGTCGTCAACGTTGGAAAGGCATTCGTCCTGGCAACCGAGGCGTAACAATGAACCCTTGTGATCATCCACACGGTGGTGGTGAAGGTAAATCTCCAGTAGGTCGTAAACATCCTGTTACACCTTGGGGTAAACCAGCTCATGGCGTTAAAACTCGCGACAAGAAAAAAGCTTCTAGCAAGTTAATCGTTAAACGTCGTACAAAATAGGATATAGGAAGGAGATATAACAGTGTCCAGATCAATTAAAAAAGGCCCTTTTGTTGCAGAATCTCTTCTGAAAAAAATTGATGCCTTAAATGAAACTAATGATAAAAAAGTAGTAAAAACCTGGTCCCGTGCATCTACTATTTTCCCACAATTTGTAGGCCATACGATTGCTGTGCATGATGGTCGCAAACATGTACCTGTATTCATTACAGAAGATATGGTAGGTCATAAATTAGGTGAATTCGCTCCTACACGTACTTATAAAGGACATGGCAAGGACGAAAAAACTACAGGCAGAAAATAGGAGGATTTAACATGGAAGCAAAAGCAATCGCTAGACATATTCGTATTGCGCCTCGTAAAATCCGCATCGTTGCAGATTTAGTGCGCGGTAAAAACATCGGCGAAGCATTTGCCATCTTGAAGTTTACTCCGAAAGTTGGCGCCGATGTAGTAACTAAAGTTTTGACATCTGCTATCGCAAATGCAGAACACAATTTTGATATGAATGTAGAGAATCTTTATGTGTCCGAGATCTTCGTTGATCAAGGCCCAACAATGAAACGCATTCATCCTCGTTCCCGTGGACAGGCTTTCAAAATTTTGAAACGTTCTAGCCACGTAACAGTAGTTGTTAAAGAAAGAGCTTAATCGAAGGAGGGAAACAGAGTGGGTCAAAAAGTAAATCCACATGGCTTGCGTGTTGGTATCGTAAAAGATTGGGACGCAAAATGGTATGCTGATAAAGATTTCGCATCTAACCTTCATGAAGACGTAAAAATTCGTACCTTCTTGAAGAAAACACTTTTCATTGCTGGTATTTCCCGCATTGAAATTGAGCGTACAAATAAACGTATTAAAGTAACTATCCACACTGCTAAACCAGGTATGGTTATCGGTAAAGGTGGTCAAGGTATCGAAGATATCCGTAAAGAATTAAAACGTTTTACAGATAAACAAATCGATGTAAACATTGCTGAAATTAAACAAGTAGACATGGAAGCTCAACTTGTTGCTGAAAGCATTGCTGGCCAATTGGAACGCCGTGTAAGCTTCCGTCGTGCAATGAAACAAGCAGTAGGTCGCACTATGCGTTTAGGCGCTAACGGTATCAAAGTAATGGTATCCGGTCGTCTTGGCGGTGCAGAGATCGCTCGTAGCGAATCTTACCGTGAAGGTTCCATTCCACTTCACACACTTCGTGCAAATATCGATTATGCAACAGCAGAAGCACATACAACATATGGTTGCATCGGTATTAAAGTATGGATCTACAAAGGTGAAGTTTTGCCAGAAGCTAAACAAACATCTAAAAAGGAAGAAGGTGACAACTAATGCTAATTCCAAAGCGCGTAAAACATCGTAAACAATTCCGCGGTCGTATGAAAGGCCGTGCAATGCGTGGTAACAAAGTTGCTCATGGTGATTTCGGTTTAGTAGCATTAGAGCCATCTTGGATCACAAACCGTCAAATCGAAGCAGCCCGTATTGCTATGACACGTTACATTAAACGTGGTGGTAAAGTTTGGATTAAAATTTTCCCTGATAAACCAATCACTGCAAAACCAGCAGGCGTTCGTATGGGTTCCGGTAAAGGTTCTCCAGAAAAATGGGTAGCAGTAGTTCGCCCAGGACGTGTAATGTTTGAAATGAACGGCGTACCAGAAGTTGTGGCTCGTGAAGCTATGCGTCTTGCAAGCCATAAACTTCCAATCAAAACGAAGTTCGTTGTTAAGGGTAAAGAATTGGGTGGTGACGTAAATGAAGGTTAATGACATTCGCAATTTGAGCGCTGCCGAGTTGAACACTAAAGTTTCCGAATTGAAAGAAGAGTTGTTTAACCTACGTTTTCAACTCGCTACTGGTCAATTAGAAAATCCAATGCGTATCCGTGAAGTTAAAAAAACTATCGCTCGTATCAAAACTGTACAACGAGAAGAAGAAATTAAAGGTAACGCATAATAACAAATTTTGTTTGGATTGAATAGGAGGCTTAAAGTCGTGGCAGAAGTAAGAAATGTACGAAAAGCACGTGTAGGTAAAGTTGTAAGCAACAAAATGGACAAAACAGTTGTTGTACAAATCGATCGTAAAGTACCTCACGAATTATATAGCAAGCCAATGGTAACAAGCAAACGTTTTAAAGCTCATGATGAAAATAACGAATGCTTAGTTGGCGACATCGTAAAAATCGTAGAAACTCGTCCATTATCTAAAGATAAACGTTGGAGAGTTGTAGAAATTATTGAAAGACAAAAATAATCAGTGATGTAAGGAGGAAAAGTCATGATCCAGCAACAAACAATTTTGAATGTTGCCGATAACACTGGTGCGAAACGCATTATGTGCATCCAAGTGATGGGCGGTTCTTACCGTAAATTTGGCAATATTGGTGACGTAATCGTTGCTTCTGTAAAAGATGCATCACCCGGTGGCGTTGTCAAGAAAGGCGACGTTGTAAAAGCCGTTATTGTTCGTTCTAAAAAAGGCATCCGTCGTCAAGATGGTTCCTATATCCGTTTCGATGAGAACGCTGCTGTAGTTATTAAAGACGACAAAAGCCCTCGCGGAACTCGTATTTTCGGACCTGTAGCAAGAGAACTTCGTGAAAAAGACTTCATGAAAATTATCTCCCTTGCTCCAGAAGTGTTATAAGAAGGAGGAGCTCAACATGTCCCAAAAACTACATGTTAAAAAAGGTGATACAGTTGTTGTTATCTCCGGCAAGGAAAAAGGTAAACAAGGCGAAATCATCGCTGTTGATATCAAAAAAGAACGAGTAACTGTAAAAGGTCTTAACCTAGTTAAACGTCATACAAAACCTAGCCAAGCGAACCCTCAAGGTGGCATCATTGAAAAAGAAGGTACAATCCATGTATCCAACGTAATGGTGTTAGATCCTGAACAAAAAGTTCCAACTCGTACTAAAAAAGTTGAGGAAAATGGTTCTTTAGTTCGTGTAGCTGTTAAAAGTGGCGCTAAACTTTAATTGATAAGGAAAGGAGGTCTTTTACAAAATGTCTCGTTTACAAGAAAAATATACTTCTGAAATTAAGAAGGCTTTACAAGAGAAATTCCAATATGGCAACGTAATGGAAATTCCTAAATTAGAAAAAATCGTAATCAATATCGGCGTAGGCGATGCTGTTGGTAACTCCAAAGCATTGGACGCAGCTGTTAAAGATTTAGAAATTATCGCTGGTCAAAAACCAGTAGTAACTCGCGCGAAAAAATCCATTGCGAACTTCAAAGTTCGTGAAGGTATGCCTCTTGGCACAAAAGTAACTCTTCGTGGCGAACGCATGTATGAATTCCTCGATAAATTGATTAATGCGGCATTGCCTCGCGTGCGTGACTTCCGTGGTATCAGCGCTAAAGCGTTTGATGGTCGTGGTAACTATGCATTAGGCCTAAAAGAGCAATTAATCTTCCCTGAAATCGAATACGATCAAGTAGAACGAGTAACAGGTATGGATATTATCTTCGTAACAACAGCTAACACTGACGAAGAAGCTCGTGAATTATTGGCACAATTCGGCATGCCTTTTGAAAAATAATTAGGAGGAAACGATAGATGGCTAAAAAATCTATGATCGAACGTGAGAAAAAACGTGCACGTATCGTTGCAAAATATGCAGCAAAACGCGAAGCGTTAAAAGCAGCAGGCGATTATGAAGGTTTATCCAAATTACCTGCCAACGCATCCCCAACACGCTTGCACAACCGTTGCAACTTAACAGGTCGTCCTCATGGTTATATGCGTAAATTCGGTATTAGCCGTATTGCGTTCCGTGAATTGGCGTACAAAGGACAAATCCCTGGCGTGAAAAAAGCTAGTTGGTAATAGGATAACGAGAGGAGGTTTTTAGAAGATGGTAATGACAGATCCGATTGCGGATATGCTGACTCGTATCCGTAATGCAAACTCTGCACTTCATGAAACAGTTGAAATCCCTGCTTCTAAAATGAAGGCTGCTGTTTTAGCTATCCTTAAAGACGAAGGTTTCGTTAAGGAAGTTGAAACAATTGAAAATGAAAAACATGCTACTTTAAAAGTAACATTGAAATATGGTTCTAATAATGAAAAAGTAATTACCGGTATTAAACGTATCTCTAAACCAGGCCTACGTGTATACGCGAAAAAGGAAGAACTTCCTCGCGTACTTGGTGGTTTAGGTATCGCAGTTATTTCTACATCTAAAGGCATTATGAGCGACAAACAAGCTCGTAAAGAAGGCTTAGGTGGCGAAGTAATCGCTTACGTTTGGTAATCATAGCAATAGGAGGTAGAAAGAATGTCACGTGTCGGTAGAATGCCTATCGAGATCCCAGCTGGCGTAACTGTAACTCAAAACGAGCATACGTTAACAGTTAAGGGTGCAAAAGGTGAATTAACTCGTACTTTCCATCCGGATATTAACATTGCTGTTGAAGAAAATGTAATCACAGTAACTCGTCCTAGCGATGGAAAAGAACACCGTTCTTTACATGGTTTAACTCGTGCTCTTGTTGCAAATATGGTAACAGGCGTACATGAAGGCTTTACTAAAACTTTAGAAATCAATGGCGTTGGTTACAGAGCGGCTAAGCAAGGTAACAAACTTGCTTTAACATTGGGCTTCTCCCATCCAGTAGAGATGGAAGCTCCTGCTGGTATTACAATCGATGTCCCAGCTCCTAATAAAATCGTTGTTTCTGGTGCTGACAAAGAAGTTGTTGGTGCAGTAGCAGCTGATATTCGTAAATGGAGAAAACCAGAACCTTACAAAGGTAAAGGTATCCGTTACGAAGGCGAAGTTGTTCGTCGTAAAGCAGGTAAAGCTGGCGCTAAAGGTAAGTAATAACAGTTTACATTAGAAAGGAGTGGACATCTTGGCAGGAACATCCAAACGCAAAATTGCTCGTGCAAAACGTCATTTACGTTTACGTCGTCACATTTCCGGTACGGCTGCACGTCCTCGCTTGAACGTATTCCGTTCTTTAAGCAATATTTATGCTCAAGTCATTGATGACGTAGCTGGCAAAACATTAGTATCTGCTAGCTCTCAAGATAAAGAATTAAATCTTTCCTACGGCGGTAACGTAGCTGCTGCTAAAGCAGTTGGTGAAGCTGTTGCGAAAAAAGCAATTGCTGCAGGTATCGATACAGTAGTATTTGACCGCGGTGGTTACATTTATCATGGTCGTGTAGCAGCCCTTGCAGAAGGTGCTCGTGAAGCAGGCTTAAAATTCTAAGAAGGAGGAACTATAGACATGGCAAGAATTGATTACACAACTCTTGATCTTAAAGAAAGAGTAGTATTCATCAACCGCGTAGCCAAAGTTGTTAAAGGTGGTCGTCGTTTTTCCTTCAGCGCCCTTGTAGTTGTTGGTGACGGCAACGGTCATGTAGGTGTTGGCTTAGGTAAAGCTGCGGAAGTACCTGATGCAATCCGTAAAGGCATTGATGATGCTAAGAAAAACCTTATTCATGTTGTTATTAAAAATGGTACAATCCCTCACACAGTTACAGGAACATTCGGCGCAGGTCGCGTATTCTTGAAACCAGCTGCAGAAGGTACTGGAGTTATCGCTGGTGGCCCAGTACGTGCCGTATTGGAATTAGTTGGTGTTCGTAACATCTTGACTAAATCATTAGGATCTTCTAATCCTAACAACATGGTTCGCGCAACACTAGAAGGTTTAGCTCAATTAAAACGAGCTCAAGACGTGGCGGCACTTCGTGGCAAAACTCTTGAAGAAATTTACGGTTAATAAGGAGACCAATAATGGCACAAGTTAAAGTAACATTAACAAAAAGCTTAATCGGTCGTCCTGCAGATCAACGTGCGACTGTTAAAGCTCTTGGATTGAAAAAAACTAACTCCCAAGTAGTTAAAGAAGTGACACCTCAAATCGAAGGTATGCTTCACAAAGTTAGACATTTAGTAAAAGTAGAAGAAGTATAATAGATAAGGAGGTGCACGAATGAAACTTCATGAATTAGCTCCGGCTGCAGGTTCCAAAAAAACTCGTACTCGTGTAGGTCGTGGTCTTGGATCCGGTTTAGGTAAAACTTCCGGTCGTGGTCAAAAAGGTCAAAATTCTCGTAGTGGTGGCGGTGTGCGCACTGGCTTCGAAGGTGGCCAAATGCCTCTTTATCGTCGTTTACCAAAACGTGGTTTCAAAAATATCTTTGCACTTCAATATGCAGAAGTTAATGTATCCCAATTGAATCGTTTCGAAGACGGTGCAACTGTAGATCCAGTAGCTCTTATTGAAGCTGGTATTTTGAAAAACGTACGTGATGGCATCCGTATCCTTGGTAACGGAACTTTAGAACGTAAATTAACTGTTATCGCTAACGGCTTTACAAAATCTGCAGTAGAAAAAATCGAAGCAGCAGGTGGAAAAGTAGAGGTGATCTAGGGTGCTAGATAGCCTCTTGAACATCACAAAAGTAACGGAATTACGCAACAAAGTAGTCTATACATTACTTATGTTCATTGTCTTTCGCTTAGGTATCCATATCCCGGTACCTGGCGTAGAGGCATCTGTTATTGAAAGCTTATTCACCAGTGGTAACCTATTTGGTTTACTAGATTTGTTCGCCGGTGGTGCGTTAAGTAAATTCTCTATCTTTGCAATGAGTATTACACCTTATATCAATGCATCGATTATCATGCAATTGTTAGGGGCTGTAGTACCAACATTTGAAGCATGGAGTAAAGATGGAGAAGAAGGGCGTAAAAAAATTGCAAAAGTAACACGTTATGGCACAGTGATCCTTGGCTTTATTCAAGCCTTTGGTATGACCTATGCACTACGTGCAAGCAATGCGCTTATAGACAATAGCTTTATGTCTGTCATTTTGATTTCCATCATCCTTACAGCAGGTACATGCTTGTTGATGTGGGTGGGGGAACAAATTACAGCTCATGGCATAGGTAATGGTATTTCACTCATTATCTTTGCTGGTATCGTAGCACGATTCCCTGATGGGGTTCAAACTATATACCAATACCTACAAGTAGGTACAATTAATGTATTTCAAGCGATTCTATTTGCTATCATCGCGGTAGCTATGATCGTTCTTGTAATTGCTGTGACACAAGGCCAACGTCGTATCCCTATCCAATATGCTAAACGTGTGGTAGGACGAAAAATGTATGGTGGTCACTCAACATTCCTGCCTTTGAAAGTCAATCAAGCAGGGGTTATCCCAATTATCTTTGCGTCATCCATATTGATGTTCCCAGCTACATTGGCGCAATTTGTACAAGTACCTTGGGTACAAACTGTAGCAAGTTATTTCCAATGGGGAACGCCGATACAAACAATTTTGTATGCCGTATTGATTTTATTTTTTACATACTTCTATACAGCTATCTCAATCAATATTACGGATATGGCAGATAATATGAAAAAACACGGTGGTTTTATCCCAGGTATTCGCCCAGGAAAACCGACTGCTGACTATGTAGACCGAGTAATGACTCGAATTACACTAGTAGGTGCATTTTTCTTAGCTTTCGTTGCAATCTTACCGAATATGATTGGTGGATTGACAGGCATTCAAGGTGTGTACTTTGGTGGTACAGCACTACTCATCGTAGTGGGCGTAGCATTAGATACAATGCAACAAGTAGAATCTTTAGTATTAACACGCCAATATAAGGGCTTTGTGAAATAGGAGATTATGATATGTATATTTTATTAATGGGACCTCCAGGTGCTGGTAAAGGCACGCAGGCAGCTCGTCTGATTGAAAAATATGGTATCCCTCAAATTTCTACAGGTGACATGTTCCGTGCCGCTGTGAAAGAATCTACTCCATTAGGATTAGAAGCTAAGAAATATATGGATGCTGGACAACTTGTTCCAGATAGCGTTACCATTGGCATCGTTCGTGAACGCTTGTCCAAGGATGACTGTAAACAAGGTTTCATTTTAGATGGCTTCCCTCGAACTACAGCACAAGCTGTTTCCTTGGATGCGATTTTAAAAGAAATGAACATCGTTCTTGATGCTGTACTTAATTTGAGTGTTCCTTCTGAAGAGTTGGTTCGACGCATCAGTGAAAGAGCACGTCTTGAAAATCGTGATGATGACAAACCGGAAACAGTACAGAAACGTCTTGCTGTATACGAAGAGTCTACTAAACCATTGATCGATTACTACCGTAATAGCGGTCAATATGTAGAAATCAACGGCTTACAGGATGTGGACACAGTATTTGCAAATATCGTTACGGCTTTGGAGAAATAATCAATGATTATTTTTAAATCGCCCGAAGAAATTGAGCATATCCGAAAGGCATCTCAACTGACAGCAGCGACGTTGACCGAGCTTGCTAAATTAGTAAAGCCGGGCGTATCAACGCTTGAGTTAGACCAATTTGCCGAAGAATATATTCGCAGTCATGGAGGAATTCCAAGCTGCATTGGTTACTATGGGTATCCAGCAACTATCTGTGCTTCCATAAATCATGAAGTGGTACATGGGATTCCAAGTGCATCTCGTATACTAAAAGATGGCGATGTCATCAGCATTGATTTAGTATCATCCATTAATGGATATCATGGAGATTCTGCGATTACTGTTCCAGTAGGAGAAGTAAGTCCTAAAGTATATGCATTGCTAAAGGTTACAGAAGAATGTCTCTTTAAAGGGATTGAACAAGCTGTAGCTGGTAATCATATAGGAGATATTTCCCATGCAGTACAATCTCATGCAGAACGTCATAGATATGGTGTTGTGCGAGATTTTGTAGGCCATGGTTTAGGAAAAAACATGCATGAAGATCCACAAGTTCCAAATTATGGTACTAAGGGCAAAGGTCCAGAACTTAGACCAGGAATGGTCATCTGTATTGAGCCAATGATTACTATGGGCACGCACAAAGTAAGAGTTCTTGAAGACAACTGGACTGCGGTCACAATGGACCGTAAGCCAGCTGCTCACTTTGAACATACCATTGCCATTACTGAAAATGGTACTGAAATACTTACTATGCGTGATACACCGAGGTTAATACAATAACCAGTAACCGGAGGATAAAAGATATGTCAAAAGAAGACGTTATTGAAGTGGAAGGTACGGTCGTTGAGGCATTACCAAATGCTATGTTCCAAGTAGAATTGGAAAATGGTCATGTGGTTTTGGCTCATGTGTCAGGTAAAATGCGTATGAATTTTATCCGTATCCTTCCTGGTGATAAAGTTACTATGGAACTGACACCATATGACTTAAGCCGTGGTCGCATCACCTATCGCTTTAAGTAAGCATAGGATCCACAAAGGAGGTACTTATGAAGGTTAAACCATCAGTTAAAAAGATATGCGAAAAATGTAAAATTATTAAACGTAAAGGCCGCGTAATGGTTATTTGCGAAAACCCAAAACATAAACAAAAACAAGGATAATTGATAGGAGGTGGATGAATAGATGGCACGTATAGCCGGTGTAGATTTACCACGTGACAAACGTGTGGAAATTGGTTTAACTTATATTTACGGTATCGGTCTTACTCTTTCTAAAGAAGTATTAGCTAAAACTGGTATCAACCCAGATACTCGCGTTCGTGATTTAAGTGAAGATGAAGTAGCTAAAATCCGTGAACTTCTTGATGCAGAGTATAAAGTAGAAGGTGATCTTCGTCGTGAAGAAGCACTTAACATTAAACGCTTAATTGAAATCAACTCCTATCGCGGTAAACGTCATCGTATGGGACTTCCATGTCGTGGTCAACGTACGAAGACAAATGCTCGTACTCGTAAGGGTCCTCGTAAAGCAATCGCAGGTAAGAAGAAATAATAAAGGAGGGATATTGTGGCTAAGAAAACAGTTAGATCCAAAAGAAAAGAAAAGAAACATATCGAATCTGGTGCAGCGCATATTCGCTCCACTTTTAACAACACTATCGTTACAGTAACAGACGTAAACGGTAATGCTCTTTCTTGGGCATCTGCTGGTGGTCTAGGTTTCCGTGGTTCCCGTAAATCCACTCCATTTGCAGCACAAATGGCAGCTGAACAAGCGGCAAAAGCAGCTATGGAACACGGTCTTCGCACTGTAGAAGTATTTGTTAAAGGTCCAGGATCTGGTCGTGAAGCAGCGATTCGTGCGTTGCAAGCAGCTGGTCTTGAAGTAACAAGCATTAAAGATGTGACTCCAATTCCTCATAACGGCTGTCGTCCTCCAAAACGTCGTCGCGTATAATCTGAGCTATATACTTAGAAAAGTGACAAGTTTTAGAGGAGGGTATACCTGATGAGCGAAGAAAAAAAACTTAGAATCGAGAAAGTAGTAATGACTGAAGATGGCCGCTACGGTAAATTTGTATGCGAGCCATTGGATCGTGGTTATGGTATTACTCTCGGTAATAGCTTGCGTCGCATTTTGCTTTCATCCTTAGATGGAGCAGCAATTACTTCCATCAAGATTGACGGAGTACTTCATGAGTTCTCTACGATTGAAGGTGTTCGTGAGGATGTATCCGATATTATTCTGAACCTTAAACAGTTGTGCATTCGTCTTGAAGAGGAAGCACCTGTACCGATGGATGTACATATCGATGTTCGTAAAGATGGAGTATTAACAGCAGGTGACTTGATTCAATTCATGCCTCCTGAAATCGAAGTCTTAAATCCAGAATTGGTAATTGCTACAATGGATGAAGCAGCTCATCTTGTAATGGATGTGCGTATCGAACGCGGTAAAGGATATGTACCATCTACTAAGAATAAACGTGAAGATGATATGATTGGTCAAATTCCAATTGATTCTATCTTCTCGCCAATTCTAAGAGCAAAATATGAAGTCAGCGATGTCCGTGTGGGCAACGAAATGGACTTTGATAAGCTTACTTTAGAAGTTTGGACAAATGGTTCTATTACAGCATCTGATGCAATTGCTAAATCTGCAGCAATCATGATTTCCTATCTAGGAAACTTTACTCGATTAGCTCATTCTCATGATATGATCAATGTAGGGGAAAGTGAAGCAGAATTAACAAGTGCAAATGGTCAAGAAGGTGGCGATATTGATGCTGAACCTAAAGGACCAACGACAATTCCTATTGAAGATCTTGAGTTGTCTGTTCGTGCTTTCAATTGTTTGAAACGCGCTAACATTCATACTATCGGTGACTTAACTGGTAAAACAGAAGACGAATTAGGAAAAATCCGCAATTTAGGGAAAAAATCTGTAGAAGAAATTCTAGAGAAATTACAATCTTACAATGAGAGTAATGATTCCTTAACATCTCAAAGCGAATAAGAGGAGAAAGACTAATGGCATACAGAAAATTAGGCCGCAACAGTTCCGCTCGTAAAGCGTTGTTCCGCGGTATGGTAACATCTCTCTTCGTACATGAACGCATTGAAACAACAGAAGCAAAAGCAAAAGAGCTTCGCAAATATGTTGATGAAATGATTACATTGGGCAAACGTGACGACTTACATGCTCGTCGTCAAGTTCTTGCTTTTCTTATGAACGAAGATGCAGTAAAAAAATTATTTGATGAAATTGCTCCAAAATATGCTGAGCGCAACGGTGGTTACACTCGTGTAATCAAACTTGGCCTTCGTAAAGGCGATGCAGCTCCATTGGCTATTCTTGAGCTTGTATAATCAACAGCAATCTGGTTGTGATAGGATGAGTTTCACTCATTCTGTTGCAGCCTTTTTTGCTTTTTAAGGGCTCTTTGGCAAATGTGGGGGCTGCTCATATAAAAAGCTCTTAGCACTAGTTATTGAAATAGCTAGTGCTATTCTTTTTTCTCAATAGAAGTGTACGGACTCTGAAGTGTTCAGAATGATGCAACCCATAGCGTATTCTCTTTGATACCATAATGATGTTATAGATCTATTTTTTAGGTTCGATAACATATAGTATAGAACCGAAATAAAATGAATTGAATACATGAAAATAGCGACTCTGTCCCGTGGGATGGAGTCGCTGTTGTAGTATAGATGTATTTGAAATCGTGGTAGTATGTGATTCATATGGCTAGTAGCAAGATAGAATCATATATTAGAACTTGCTTTGTAGTGGATTAGCTAAATTGTGTTTCGTCCACTTCTAAGAATCCGAAGTATTCCATACGGCGGATCATTTCTTCGTAGAAAGCAAGGATCATGGTATATTTATTGGATTGCTGTAAAGCCAGAGGGCTAATGCTTTCTTCTGTCATAGCCTCGTAGATTTTGCACATCACATCATGTTTTGTGGTTGGCTTGCTGAGAAGTTTCATGAACTCTAAATCTTCTTCGTTGAAATCGGAGATAGGATCATTGTAGCGATTGCCAGGGTAGATGTAAGCGTTCACGCCTTCTTGTGGCATAATCTCTACGAATGGAATATAGCGCTCAGGGATATAGCTTTTCTTTTCTTCAAAAATATGATGTTTGAAAGGATGCTCTGTTTCCAACACAGATAGGCTGATACCGCCTTGAATGATGTGCTCTATTAAGAACTGATAGAACCATGGCAAGCACATATCAGGAATGGTATGCTCTCCTGTATAGGTCACTAATGTATTGTCTTTCAGATAGAAATGCGGACCTTCCTGTTGGAAAAGGTGTACTAATCCTTTCATGGTTAATGGGCTTGTAGAGCTTGAAGGTATAGAATTAGGTGCTATATCTGTTTTTGAACTGACCTGAGGATCATGAATATTAGTTATATCTATTTGCTCTATCTCTGGAGTAGCAAACTGTGCATGAGGTTCTTCACAGTTTTTAACTGTGTGAGTAGTTGCATCGGCAGAGATTGCCCCTTGGTTTACTAAGTGTTCAGAGTTTGGCATACGTTTTGCCAAGTTTTCAAAGATGGGCTCTAAATGCTCCGATGGAATGCGTAGGGTGAATAGGAATTGCTCCAAGTTGCGGTGGAATTCTGCATCAGTGACAGATGTTTCTGTGATGCGTTTTGGCGTAGCCCCTTTGCGGGTAAACAAGGATTTGCGGAATGCTGTGTTCAGCATGAAATCGATGTACTGTTCTCGTGCCAATGGGTCATGAGGGGCTAGGTCTTGTAATTGAGTGCGCAATGTTTTGTCATACACATCGGGGAATGATAAATTTAGATCGCAGTCGCAAAGGTAGGTAAATCCATGCTCCGCCATATGGTCCATGCATTGGTAAAAGTACACTGGTGTGTTCACTGGCTCTAAATGGTCATGGCCAACGTAGCAATCTTGTTTTTGCAATGTTTGACGTAAGGACTGCAAAAATGATGCTTGTTGGTTTTTTACCGTATCGTATTCAAGCATGAGAGCGCCTAGCTTACTGGCAATCGTTTTACCGTGGCGCACTTTTTCGCGATGGTTCAAGGTGTCGATATCTTTGTTGGCAAACTTCAAGAGAGCGCGAACACTGTCCATCTTATGCCAACCTGGGTAGGTGTTATAGGACATGTACAAGATACCGTTCTCTGCTAGATGCTCTTTGCAGAGGCGAAGAAAATTATCTTTTGTATCCTCGTCCACCCAAGAATAGAAACCATGGGCAATGATGTAATCATAGGTGCCGAGGTGCTGGTGACTTTCATTCACATCACCTTCTAACAAGTTAAGGTTAGTGATGCCCAATTGGTCGATGTAGGTCTTGCCTACGCTCACCTGTGTCGGAGCAATTTCGATGCCTGTGAAAGTCGCCTGCGGATAGAACAGAGCCTGAGAAATTAAATTACCGCCGTAGGAAGATCCGATTTCCAAAATGCGAGCTGTGCTAGCAGGGGCCGGTGAAAGTCCTAATAGACGAGCGTAACTTTCAAGGAACGGAGCAGACGCATAAGGGAAAGGCTGGGAAAGATACCCTAAGTCAGCATAGATTTCTTTGGCTTGCTCTTTAGTCATTCGTGTGTTGTATCGCATAAAAACTCCTTTATTCTCTGAGGTGTTATCATAGCACTCATGGGTTATAGTGAGTGATTTATTTCATATAGTTATATACCTATGAGTATATCAGAAATAGGGCAATTTATATACTAGTTGATGATGTAGGATATACAGGATAGGAAGGAACGGTTGTAAAGGTATATACCGCTAAAATCTTTTGATGTAGAGGGAGTAAAAGAATAATAAAAATACATGTGAGGTGTCCTAGCATGTATTTTTTATTCTGATGATAAGAACCATAAGGGAAGATATTTTAGTATTACGGACGATGAAATTTGTTGTATCTCGAAGCTCTACATATAACAGTTACAAAAAACTTTCACAATGACATATTTTGTCATTCCTCTTCGATATACTGAAAGTACCAATTGTTATATAGTGTTTGTTTGATGACAGAAAGAGGTATGAACATGAATTGGAAAAACAAATGGAAAGACGGATGGAACGAGATAGGAAACATGAGCTTGCGAGAACTATTTACTTTCACGAAGAAGGAAAAGTGGGCCGGTACTATATGTATAATCGCCTTTGTAGTCGGTATGATATTTAGTATGCGAGGCGTCGAAACGATAACAGCGTCTCCTGGCTGGATTGTAGGGTATGTTCATAGAGGCGGGACTGTACCTGATTATGTGAGCTATACACCACAGAAGACCTTTGAGGACAAAGGGGATGTACAGGTGGTGACTGGTCATCATTTGCAAATGCGTCATCTCCTATGGTACTTTTGGTGGGTAGAAGAAAATAATGACTTTACCATTACCTTTGATAAACGCGTGCCGAAGGCAGAGTACTATGATCATCGCACCGAGCAGACCTATACGTTATCCTTTGATACCAACAAAGGCACTGAGTCTGAGGTGAATGAGAAATTGAATATTATCAACGATGCATCGGAGGAGTTTTTCAAGAAACCTTTCATCAAAGTGGACCGTATTCAACGTATGCGTGAGAACTATTTGTTTTCGCCGCAATCGGAGGTATCTTTGACTACACCAGTAAAAGGTCCTTTGTTTGTACGAGGTTCTGTTAAGAAAAGTGTGTAATGAGTCTTACTAATCTTGAAGTTCTATCAGCTGTTGAAGGGTGGTATAATTGTAATACAGTCAAATAGTAATCTCTCAGACTATTATGTAGCCTATACTATGCTATGCATGTGGTATAATTGTAATAACTGAGTATGATGTAGCAAGTTTTTTAGTACCTCCTAGCTATACGGGATAGGGGTTATAGAAAGGTTGCGTTAGGAATAGTAACATGTAGATTGCTAGATATGTGCTTATACAGACCTAAGCTAACAACGTGGAATAACTTGCTATATAGAGCATAGATAGCAGTAGATACATTGCGAATGATGAGGAGTCATATGAAATATACTAAGGAGCCTTTACAATTAGACAATCCTTTGGAGTTTTGGCTAAACTTCGAGGGCGAGGAACGGGTCTTTTGGGGGGACCGTCAAAGCGATCGTGTGGTGGTAGGCGCTAAACGATTGGCGGTGGTACAAGACGACAGTGATCGGGAACAATATGCGTACGTATTTTATGGGGGCACCTTCTTTCCGACTGTGAAAGATGAAAAATGGCATAACATGGGCCATGAAATGGTGGCTTTCACCCATTACTATATTGTAGAAAATGGGGAGTCCTTTTACCTGCATGCAGGGGAGGGCGTAGATATACAGCGCCATAAGATTAAGCGTGTAGACCATACGTTTACAGAAACTAGTGATGATAAACAAGATTGGGATACCTTGATGGATGCCATTTTGACGAATATTCACGTAGGGCGCATGACGAAGGTGGTTTCCTCTCGTGAGGTAGAGTTTACTAGCCCTACAAAGTTTGATGTGGTGAGCATATTGGACCGTTTGGTGGAGAACAACCCGAATTGCTTTATTTTTGGTTATGAAAAAGAGGGACGTACCTTCGTGGGGGCCTCCCCTGAAATTCTCGTACGTCATCGAGGGGATGAAATTTTAAGCTATGCTTTGGCAGGAACGGCACCGAAGTTTGGTCCTAAGGCGTGGACGAAGGAACGATTCCTAAATGACCATAAAAATCGGGTGGAGCACAATATCGTGCGAGATCGTATTGTGCATACGATGCGGCAAGTGACGGAGGATGTGACCGTAGGAGAGACAGGGATTATGGAGCTTTCACGGTTATACCATTTGCGGACTATCATCACGGCTAAGGATAGTACGAAATCGCTCATCGAATGGGGGCAATTATTGCACCCTACACCAGCCCTAGGGGGCGAGCCGCGAGAACTGGCGATGGATTTACTGGCGAAGTATGAAGCCCATGAGCGTGGCATGTATGCGGCACCCTTTGGATTTATGAAAGATATGGGGGATGGCATTCTGGTGGTTGCTATTCGCTCTGCCCTCATCATGGGTAACAGACTCTATGCCTATGCTGGATGTGGTATTGTGAGCGAATCCAATAGCGATGAAGAGTACGAAGAAACCATTAATAAAATGGGGACTATATTGGATGCATTGTAGGATGATATATCTACGTATAGGTTAAACTAGGCATGCAATAGGTAGGATGATGGATCTACATACGTTTGTGGAAAAGATATAGGAAATTTAAAAGGAATGTTGAGGAATCAGCATTCCTTTTTTGTGCTATGCTCTCACGACTATGTATGCTAGTTAATTATGAACGAGGTAGGTGGCGTCTAGGTGTTAGATAGATGCCCAGTGCAACTCATATGGATACGTACAGAATCTAAAAACAATGGTATAATACTAGTAGATAGTCACTATTAACTATAACGCAATACCACAGATTGGTATAGGAGATACGATATGAATGAATATATAGCAAGTTTGGTGGATGAGTTATACCAATTAGGGGTGCGCCATGCGGTGTTCAGCCCTGGTTCACGGTCCACTACATTAGCCATGCTCTTTCAAAGCCATGGAGGCTTTCACACGTATATGAATATTGATGAGCGGTCTGCTGGGTTTATGGCGTTGGGCATTGCCAAAGCGCAAGGGGAACCAGCCGTATTGGTGTGTACATCGGGGTCTGCATTGACTCATTATGGACCTGCTGTGGTGGAAGCCAAGCACAGCGGTGTGCCTATGATTATTTTGTCCGCCGACCGTCCGTATACCTTGCAGCAAGTAGGGGCACCGCAGACCATTGATCAACAGAAATATTTTGGCACCGCCGTGAACTATTATGAGGAATTGTCTGTGCCTAGTGAAAGTTACTATTACACATACCCTCGTCAATTGGCACGCCGTGCCTATTTGAAAGCGAATGACCACAAACTGGGGCCTGTACACATCAATGTACCTTTGTTTGAGCCCTTGGTGCCCAATCGTGGGGCGGAGTATTTTAAACAAGGTCGTAGTGCGAAACCATTCCAACTTGTGAAACATGAAGAGATAGCATCCTTGGTATCGTTGCTGGATGGAAAACGAGTACTCATTTTGGGCGGTCCGTCGGTTACGAACCCGAAAGCGGTGGTGGACTTCGCCGATCGGATTGGCGCTGTGGTCATCGGTGACCCTTTGTCTAATTTGCGCCAATACGAGGGCGTGATTAGCACCTATGATGCGTTCTTGGTTCATCATGAACGATGGGAAGAGTTGCGACCAGATGTGGTCATTCAATTGGGGCAAATCCCTGTGTCGAAGCGGATTCAACAATGGATGGGGACCTTAACGGATATTGATTATATTACTGTCAGCCCTAATGCAGATGTGGTGAATCCTAGTTTGACGACTACCATACATGTGATGGCATCGCTGGATGTATTTGTAACAGAAGTATATCGTGGTCTATCTTTACAACAAGGGTTAGGTACTATAATTTATGAAATAAGTGAGCAAAAAGATAATTGTACATATCGAGACTTAGATACAAATAGTGCGTATAGTGGACAGCTAGCAGCAGATAGTTCCTATGTACAAATATGGCAACAAATCGAATCCAATAGCCGTGAACAATTAGACAAAGTCCAAGAGGAACCGAATCTATTTGAAGGTCGTACCATTCACATGTTACAACAAATGATGCCCGATGAAGGCCAAATTCTAGCGGCGAACAGCATGTCTATTCGTGATATGGACTATTTCTGGGCCACTGGACGATCGCAAGCCATGGTGTACGGCAATCGTGGTACCAATGGTATTGATGGAACTGTATCTACGGCGTTAGGACTTAGCATGAATGGGAAACCTACTGTTATGGTTACAGGAGATTTAAGTTTCTTTCACGATTTAAACGGCCTAGCTATTGGAAAGACACATGGTATGAATTTGACCATCATTTTACATAACAATGATGGAGGTGGGATTTTTCAATATTTGCCACAAAAAGGAACGGACGATTTCGATTACCTATTCAATACACCGCAAGGTATTGATTACAGTGGGTTAGCGACCATGTATGGCCTAGACTATGTGAAAGTCACCACCAATGCAGAATTGGAGCAGGCGATGCAACAATACATTGGTGCAGAGGGGATACATCTCATAGAAGTGCCTACGTCCAAAGAAGGTAGTTGTGAATTACATAAGGTCTATCGGGTGCAATAATATGAGAGCAATGATTCAAGATATACGAACCTTAGATATGCAACGCATGCAGATCCACATAGGAGAGCACCACTATGGGGTGACTGTAGTGGGGACGGGAAAACCGTTAGTCTGTTTCCATGGATTTTCCGAATCCGGCTCCACTTGGGATGGCATCGAGGTCAGCGGGTATCGACTGATACGCATCGATAGTATGGGTCATGGTAGGTCGGCTCGACCTATGGAATTAGGACCTTACACATTACCACAGATGCTGATCGATTTGCATACGGTTATCTATGCCGTAGCCGGTGAAAGATATGCTCTCATGGGGTATTCCATGGGGGCGAGGATGGCTTTATTATATGCATTAGAGTATCCAGAGGAAGTGACGCACCTAGTTTTGGAAAGTGGCTCTGTAGGGATAGAAGATAGAGTAGAACGACAAGACCGCTATGTAGCCGATCAAGCGCTGGCTGAACGGATTCGAGCACATGATATCACGTGGTTTAGCGAGACTTGGGCTAAGCTAGAGATTTTTAAGACACAACAAGGTTTGCCTACAAAGGTGGAACAGCAGATTAGAGGGCGGCGCTTGCTCAATAGCCCCCATGCATTGGCTTTCACCTTGGAAGGAAGTGGACAGGGGAGTATGCCTTATGTAGGCCATCGTTTGTCGGAATTGACCATGCCCGTCTGTTATATTAGCGGAGAATTAGATACGAAATATACAGCCATTGGAGCGCAGTATTTTGGCGATGTCCATCGCATTGTGCCTAAAGTAGGGCATAATGTACATGTAGAAGCACCAGAGGCGTATCAGCAGATACTGGAATGCTTTTTTTATACCGGTAGGTATTAGGGGATGTGTTGGTCATATATGCTAGAAGGATGTACGGATATGGAAATAGATGGTGTCAGGGATTCTATCTACGGGGCAGGACAACACTCGATAACATATCTAGTACAGCAATCGACCACATATCTACCACTTAATACAATGGGCTCCACTATGTTATGAAACCAACTAGTTATATATAATTCTAGTGATATGATAGAAATGAGAGGTGTCCTATGATTACAAATATCACCCTGTACCATGTGCAATTACTGATGAAGTTTACTTTCAAAACGGCAAAGGGCGAAGTAGGCATTAGGGATACTCTCATTGTTCGTTTGGAAGATGAAGCGGGCTGTGTAGGTTACGGGGAATGTGTGGCCTTTGTAGACCCTTTTTATACAAAAGAAACGGTGGCATCTTGTTGGGATACCTTATGTACTAGGTATTTACCAAACCTGTTGGGGCAAGAAACAACAACCACATTGCCACAACAATGGCTGCTGGAAGGCATGCCTATGACTGTGGCATCTGTGGAAAATGCCTTGCTCCATCTACAATGCCATCGCTTAGGTGTCAATACAGTGGAATACGTGCTACAGCAATCCTTACTACCGACCGTACCTACGGGCATTGTCATTGGCGAGGTTCCTTTGAATACTTTGGTGGATGCGGTGTCTGTTTATGTATCACAAGGGTGTCAGCGTATTAAACTGAAAGTATCCCCCAAGGATGGTTATGAACGAGTACAGCGTGTGCGTTCAGCCTATCCAGACCTTATGTTAGCGGTGGATGCAAATCAAAGTTATACCTATGAAGATATGGATAAGGTACGGGCATTTAATGAATTTGATTTAGCATGTATAGAAGAGCCCTTTCAGATAGATAGTTTAGAAACCTATCAACAATATAGGTCAATGCATGATTGGGGGATTACGACTCCTATATGTTTAGATGAATCGATTTTGGAATATGACGACTTGGTCTATGCTCATACGCATGGCTTGTTAGATGTACTCAATGTAAAAGTAGGGCGTTTAGGTGGTCTTCGAGAAACGGCCAAGGCCATTCAGTATTGTCGTGACCATGGCATCCAGTACTGGATTGGCTCCATGGTGGAATCCAGTATTTCCAAATGGATACATGTACAACTAGCGGCTCTAGGAGATACCTATATGCCGGGAGATTTGTCAGATTCGTTGCGCTATTTTGAGCGAGATTTGACTAGTCCACCCATTGTTAGTAGAATGAAAGACTGTGGTGCAAAGGGACTTTCACAGTTTGTGGAGGTGCCTAATGGTGCTGGATTGGGTGTAGACGTTGATATAGAGGCGTTAGAGGCGTATTGCATAGATAAAAAATTATGGCACCTATAACTGATTTATATACTTGTATAGGTTGTGAATGTGGTATGATACAATATACCAGTAGTGTATGAAACTATATGATATATACAGATATGATGCATTTCAAGTAGAGGTGGAACGTATCGTTTTTAAACATAAGTAAGTAGGAGGTTTGTATGACAGAGTACATAGAATTATTAAAACGTGAGGTAAAACCGGCCTTTGGTTGTACAGAGCCAATTGCCTTGGCCTTTGCAGCGGCGAAAGCGGCAGAGCTATTGGGCGTTCGACCAGATCATATTCATGGTCGTTTGAGTGGCAATATTATTAAAAATGCAAAAAGTGTGACCATTCCTAATTCAGAAGGGCGTACGGGCATTTATTATAGTCTTATTTTAGGTACCCTAGTAGGGACAGCAGCGAAAGAATTAGAAGTGTTAGAAGACCTTACTCATGAACAAGTGGTAGAAGCAGACCGTTTATTTGAAGCGGATTACTGTGATATTGAGCTAGCAGAAGGGGTAGAAAACTTATTCATCGAAGTTACTGCTGTGGCTGGTGAGCATACGTCTAAGGTCATTGTTCAAAATACACATACCACTATTTCTTACGCTGAAAAAGACGGAGAAGTGTTGATTGCCTTATCTGCAGAAGAAGTGGCTAAGCACTCTATGGAATTGTGCTTTGATTCTTGCTATGAATTTGCTAGTACTGTAGATGCGAAAGAGTTGGAAGATATTTTAGGACCACAATTAGATTTGAATATGGCTATTGCCGAAGAAGGTATGAAAAATAATTATGGTTCTAACATTGGTAAATTGATTATTTCCAATTCTTCTTCCATTGCGGATAGAGCACGTGCCTATGCAGCGGCTGGCTCTGATGCGCGCATGGACGGCTGTTCTATGCCAGTAATGATCAACTGCGGTAGTGGTAACCAAGGGATTACGCTATCTGTGCCTATCATGATGTATGCTAAAGAATACGGTATCGATCGTGACCATACGTTGCGCTCTTTAGCCTTAGCCAATGTGTTAGCCCTATACATTAAACAATACATTGGTCGTTTGAGTGCGTACTGCGGTGTAGTGAGTGCTGCCTCTGCGACAGCTGCTGGTGTAGCATTCTTGCTCAATGAATCCAAGGAAGTAGTTTGGGAAACATTATCAAATGCATTGGCAGGTACATCCGGTGTGGTTTGCGATGGGGCAAAGGCATCTTGTGCTATGAAAATTGGTATGTCTCTTGGTAATTCCTTATTAGCCTATACACAAGCAAAGACGGATAATAGCTTTAAAGCAGGCCAAGGTATTGTAAAAGAAGACATTGACCATACGGTGCAAACGGTAGCAACCATTGCTCGTGAAGGAATGAAGCAAACCGATGTTGTCATCCTAGAAACGATGTTAGAAAAATAATCTATGCATTATTGGTATAGAGAATGAGAACAATTCTATATTGATTTTTGTAAAAGTATAGTGTATGATAGATACATAGATTGATTCCATAGCTACATACCTAGTATGTGCTATGCATAGATTGTAACAATAAAGGAGATATTAGAATGGCAATCATCGGTAAACAACTACCAGCTTTTGAATTAGATGCATTCCGTAAACCAGAAATCATCAAAGTAAGCAACAAAGATATCGAAGGTAAATGGAGCGTGTTTGTATTCTATCCAGCAGACTTCACATTTGTGTGTCCAACAGAATTGGCAGACTTACAAGATCAATACGCAGAATTGAAAGATTTGGGCGTAGAAGTATTCTCCGTATCTGTTGACTCTGCATTCGTTCATAAAGCATGGTCCGATGCATCTCCTACTATCAATAAAATCGAATACACTATGGTATCCGATATTAAACATGAATTAGCTGACTTTTTCGAAACATTCTCTGAAGAGTCTGGCCAAGCATACCGCGGTTCTTTCGTGGTAGACCCAGAAGGCATCATTCGTGCCGCAGAAATCTGTGACATGGGTGTAGGTCGTTCCGCTGCTGAGTTAGTACGTAAAGTACAAGCTTGCCAATTTGTTGCAAAACATGGTGAAGTGTGCCCAGCGAAATGGACTCCTGGTGAAAAAACATTGAACCCAGCAGATCTTGGCTTAGTTGGCAAAATCTAATGTAAATAAACAGCTCCTGTAGTTAGTTGTGGTTGAAGAATCCTCTCCCTCTCTCGAATCTTCAACAATACATGATGTACTACTTGAGTATGTTGACTATATTTGTAAACTTTCCTAAGAACACATCTTAGATCCTTTACTTCCCATAAAAACGACAAAGCTATGCTTTGTCGTTTTTATCTTTCTTAAATTACATAGTGGTATTACTAAAAAGTATCCTTTATTCATTTAAATTATTAGATTTAGTTTAGAAATTTGTATATAATAAGGGGGTAAGGTTACAAGTAAAATACATATAGGAGAATGAGAATGTTAGAAGTTACATACGAACGTTTGGCAGCGATTTTTAAAGCCCTTAGCGATGAAACGAGATTGCACATAGTAGACATGTTGTCTTGTAATGAATTATGTGCTTGTGATATTTTGGCTAGCTTTGAGTTATCTCAATCTACTCTTAGTTATCACATGAAAATCTTAATTGATGCAGGTATTGTGAATTCTGTGCGTAGCGGTTTGTGGACACGCTACTCCATTAATGAAGAAGCATTTGATGAATTTGTTAAATTCTTGCCTGAACTATATAAAACAAAAGATGAGTGCATTTGCGCACAAATCAAATACTGCCGTATTGAGGATGCTCCACAAGCGGTGGTAGAATAATATGAAACGTTGGATTATGCATGTAGACATGGATGCTTTCTTTGCATCTGTAGAACAACATGATCGTCCAGAACTACAAGGTCATCCAGTTATCGTGGGTGGCCTTTCTTCACGTGGTGTGGTGGCTACGTGCAGTTATGAAGCACGGAAATTTGGGGTACGTTCTGCTATGCCTATTGGGAAGGCTAGAAAATTATGCTCAGATGGTATCTATCTATTGCCACGGATGGAACGATATCATGAAATTTCTGATCAAATTCATGAAGTGTTGCATCGGTTTAGTCCCTATTTAGAGCCCATTTCTTTGGATGAGGCTTTTTTAGATATTTCAGGACTAGGAAAACTCTATGAATCGCCTATGGCAGTAGGACGTGCTGTGAAAGAGCAAATTAGGTCCTTAACCGGTCTAGTCGCCTCTGTCGGGATTGGACCGAATAAGTTTTTAGCGAAGCTTGCATCGGATTTGAAAAAACCAGATGGCTTATACATTATTCCTCATGGGCAAGAGGTAGCACATATTGGGCGCTTACCAGTGCGTAGATTGTGGGGCGTAGGGGCCCATATGGAACAAGCTTTACAACGAGGTGGCTTTCATCAGATTCAAGATGTTGCGCGCCTAGAGTCCTATCACGAGTTAGAACCCTATTGCGGTCATCAAAGTGAACGTATTTATTTGTTATCCAAAGGCATTGATGAGCGTCCTATTGAGTGGAATCGTGAGTTGCAATCCGTAGGCAATGAACTGACCTATGAAAGGGATTTAGTGGATCCAGAGGAAATCGACCATGAATGGCGATATTTTGCGCATCACGTGGCTAAACGATTACGCCAGAAGGGGCTCAAAGGTCATACGATAGCTATCAAAGTGCGATTGCCAGATTTTACCACTAAAACACGGCAAAAACGATTATCCTATCAGACGGACCGAGAAGATGTATTGTATGAGACGGCGTGTGTATTATATAATAAACTTAATGTACAAGGGCCGTTCCGGTTATTGGGGATTACGGTCAGTGGCTTTCACCAAGAGGTGGAACAAGAGTCGCTTTTTCAGAGTGAAGAAACAGAGCCAGATCGATTAGCGCAAGTGCTAGATACTTTGGAAGAACGGTTTGGAGAAGATATTGTTACCACGGGAGCTCTGTGGAAACGAAAATTGAAGGATGATACGACATCGTCTTAGGAGGATAGTATGCAACAATATATATTGGAACAGGAACAGATTGAAGAATTGTTACAAGGATTGCAGACAGCCTATAGTCATTGCAAGGAAGTACAACAGCAATATGTGGCGAATTTAGAGGCGCAACATATGGAGTCCCCTGAAATGGCTATGGAAGTGGTAGAAGATTTAGAAAACTTTGCTCATATGTTGGCGCTGCTAGGAAAACAATGGGAAGAACTACGTAGTCTCCAAAGTATGGTAACAGAGCACTATCTGTATGATATGATATCTTCCTTAGAAGAGCCAACAGCAGTAGAACCTATGGCTGAGGAAGGTGTGGAAGGCTATGATGTAGGTGTTGCTTTAGGTGTAGACTTTGTGATGGCTGACCGCTGGCAAGGGGAAGAATCTGTCGAAGAAGTTGTGGAAACCGTTGAACTAAAGCCAGTATCAAGTTCGTTTATGGATTTATTTAGCAGTACTAGCGAAACGAAGCGTATCCATGAATATGACTATGAAGACTGGGAGTTGGCAGAAGAGGACCGTGCAGATGTTAGTCAAGAGGAGACTGCTATAGACCTAACAAAACAAACTAGTACAGAGTCTCACTTGTATGATACCTTCGAGACGGTAAAACCTAAAAAAGAACATAAAAAACGTTGTAAACATTGCACGGAAAATTCTCCTATTCCAGAAGAACGAGAAAAATGTTGCATTGTGAAACACGAAAAAAAGAAAAAGAAGGAAAAAAGCAAGGATAAGTCGAAACATAAAAAAGAGACTCTTTCTATAGACAAATGGGCGAAAAAATTGTCCAAATGGGAACGCTATGCAGAAGAGCATGGCGACGCATGGACGGAAAAAGTCTTACAAAAAGTAGCCAAAAAAGCAGAGAAAAAGGCAGAGAAAAAAGCGGAAAAGCGTGGGATGAAAGCAATCTTTAAGAAGCATAAGTTAGACCGGTTTGCGAAACTAACTAAGGAGGACTAAGATATGGATGTAGTCAGTATATTAGGGTTTATCTTGTTAGGCGTTGCTGTGGCTGCACTAGGAACCATCATTGGTGCTGGTGGTGGTATTATCTTTGTACCTGTATTTTTATATTTTTTTCCAGAGTGGACACCAGCCATGGTGGTAGGTACTTCGTTGTTTACGGTAACTTGTAATGCTATTTCTGGAACCATTGCCTATGTGAAACAGAAAAAAATACTCTACAGCGCAGCAATTTTATTTAGCATTGCTACCTTCCCTGGATCCATCATTGGCGCTCATGTGGCGGAATACTTTGATGGTAGTGGGTTCCGATTCTGGTTTGGTTCTTTCTTGCTCATCATGTCCGGGTTTATTGGCTACAAAAACATGCGAAAAGGAGAGCGTAAAGAAGAATCCTTGCAGTTAGAAGAATTGACCTATAATAAAACAGTTGGTGTATTGGTGAGTGTTGTGGTAGGGTTCTTATCCAGTTTATTTGGTATCGGTGGTGGATTGATTCACGTGCCAGCCTTAATTTATATGATGGGATTCCCTACGCATATGGCAACGGCTACGAGTCATTTTATCCTAGCTACCTCCACATCGGTAGGGACATTAACGCACTTCTTGAACGGACATATTCATTTTGAAGTGGCCATCCCTTGCGGTATTGGTGCCTTACTAGGTGGGCAACTAGGTGCCTACATTGCGAAACGATTACGAGCAAAAACAATCTTGATTGGCCTATCTATTGGGGTTGGCATTTTAGCGTTGCGATTGATTTACACATCTCACGTATTGTTCTAAGGAACAAGGAATAGATTAATTAAAGAGGATACTATGGGAAAAGGAAAGAAAAAGAAGCAACACCAATCACAGCCACAGCAAACGATTACAACAGCCCGTTTGACGACGATGATCAAATGGATGCTATTCATCAATCATTTGGCGTTGTGCTGGTTCTTTAATGGCAGGGCAGACATGAGTTTACTAGCTGCTAATATGTTGGGCGGCTTAGTTCTTTGTGGGATTTACTGGATGCGTTTCAAGAAAGAAATGTTCACCGATGCAGAGGTAGAGCGTGGTATGCGCTACGTATTATCCTATATTCTGATGACCATGACTGCCTTCTTTTACACCTTGGCGATGTATCGTTCGGGTGAGTTAACAGACACCATGTATTTGATTATTACAGGGGCTAGTTTCTTTGTATGGTTCTGCTTGTACAGCGCTACACAAGGATTTATTAAGAAAAGTGAATAATATATGATATAAGTTCTCGTTGCGTTATAGGTAACGGGAACTTTTTACATTCAAATATTTCGATAAACTATATGAAAAACTATTGCATTTTCTAATATACTATGCTAAGATATGTACATAACAAATAATAATTATTAATTGCTAATTATACTAATTAGCAAAAAACTAAGAAAAGGAGAACAAGTTATGAAAAACTTACAAGCAGTCAACCAATATATTGCAAACTTAGCAATTTGGAATATTAAACTTCACAATTTCCATTTTAATGTAGTAGGATCTCAATTTGTGCCAGCTCACAAATATTTAGAAGAAGTCTACGATGTAGCATTCGACTATTATGATGCAGTGGCTGAACATGTAAAAATGCAAGGTGAAGAACCTGTAGTACATGTGGCAAAATATTTAGAAATTGCATCTTTAAAAGAAGAACCAGGCAACAAATTCTCTGTAGAACAAGTTTATAAATTCTTAGTAGGAGACTTTGAATTGTTGAATAAAGAAGCTCGTGCCATTCGTGAATCTGCTGATGAAGAAGGCAACTTTGGATTAGTAGCTATCATGGAAGATCACATCGCTTACTATGAAAAACAATTATGGTTCTTACGTGCTACTTTAGGCTAACTCCTCCTGAAAGTAACATCGAACTAATCACATACACTCCATTATATGTGATACTATCCTGAACATTACTAACACTATACAACTATACTATACAACTATACATGAGGACCCCTGTTCAGGGGTCCTTTCAGTATATAGGGGATACCTTTACAAGGTGATAGATAAGGGGATATAGTGAAAATCTAGCTATAGGTGGTATAATACATATAATAGTTGAGAGATGGAGAAAGGGGCGGCAGAGAATGAATCGATTTTTACAAAAAGGTCAATTACAAACCATAGAACCACAAAAGGATCCATCAGTGGTAGAAGATATGGATACCCTAGTAAGTGAAGTAAGTTCGGATGAGTTTTTGGATATGGTGCAACAAGAGGGAACGCCTAAAGATTTGAATCGAGCTATGGATATGGTAGAAATTGAAGATTCAGCGGAAAACAGTGGACCTGTGGACCCTTATGCATCCATGACGATTCGCGATTATAGACAATCAGATGTATTGTCAGAAGACTCTAATGAAGACTATGATTCTCCCGATGCAAATGAAACAGAACAAGACCGGTTTTTCCGTGACAACTATAATGATATTATGGAAGATGAGTTAGAATATGACGAGCGAGAGTCCGAAGACTCTGATCACTACAGTCATGATTCTGGAGATAGTTTTGACTTCGACTTTGACGTTGACGTTGACTTGTTTGATGACTTTGATGATGACTAGTAAGGAATGAATAATGATGAAGCCCATACAGACAAGGACATCAGTATGTCCCTATGATTGCCCAGATGCCTGTGGATTGACCTTGACCATTGAGGGAGACCAGTTGCAACAGGTACGAGGTATGAAAACGCATAGTTTCACACGAGGAACACTGTGCCAAAAAATGCAACATTATGAACGAACCGTCCACCATAGTGGACGTCTGACCACCCCTTTGCGCCGTACAGGCCCTAAGGGAAGCGGCCAATTTACACCTATCACATGGGACGAAGCATTACAAGAAATTGCAGAGCGATTTCAATATTGTATCGACACCTATGGTTCTGAAAGTATCATGCCTTATTCCTATGCAGGAACCATGGGAATTTTACAAAAAAGCGCAGGGGATCCGCTCTTTGCTATATTAGGTGCTACCCGTCAAGATAAGGGAATTTGTTCCCCCGCAAAGCGATATGGTTGGGCTAGCCTTATGGGAAACACGTTGGGGAATCGTCCACAAGATATACAACACAGTGATTGCGTGGTGCTGTGGAGCCTCAATGCAGTGGCGACGGATGTACATGTCTTACACGATGTGACCATAGCTCGTCAACAAGGTGCTAAGCTGTGGGTAATTGATACCCACCACACAGAGACAACAAAATTAGCGGATGAAGTCATTATTTTGCGGCCGGGCACAGATGGCGCTTTCGCCTTGGGGGTAGCTCATGTGTTAGCCAAAGAAGGATTGGTGAATGAGGAGTTTATCGATCGTTATGTACAAGGCTATGAAGGATTCCGGGATACTGTCATTTCTCAGTATCCTCCATCGAAAGTAGCGCAAATCACAGGCGTGCCAGAGGAACGAATCATTCAGTTTGCTCGTGCCTATGGAAGTGCGATGGCACCATTTATTCGCCTAGGTAGTGGGCTTTCGCGGTATGGAAATGGAGCCAATACAGTGCGGTGTGTGGTAGCACTACCGGCTTTGGTGGGCGCATATCTACAAAAAGGAGGGGGCTTGTTATCGAGTGCATCAGGTAGTCAATTTGTTGGCGGTAAGTGTGTCAGCTGGGAGCGCTTTCAGACGAAAGAAACCCGATTGAACCCAATGATTCATTTAGGACCGATGTTAACAGAAGCAGCTAACCCACCGATTAAAGCCTTATATGTATACTCTAGTAATCCAGCGGTGACATCGCCGGACCAAACAGTGGTGCGTAAAGGATTATCGAGAGAGGACCTGTTCACAGTCGTTCATGAACGATTTATGACAGATACGGCGAAGTATGCGGACATTGTACTCCCTGCCACATCGTCTGTAGAGCACAATGATGTATATAATTCCTACGGACATTACACCATCGGTTGTGGGTATCAAGCCATTCCTCCAGTTGGTGAAAGTCGTTCTAATTGGAATACTATCTGTAGCATTGCCAAAGCGATGGGTATTGATAATCCTGTGTTTGCCATGTCAGAGCTAGAGATGATAGAAGACATTGTACGACATGCATCGATTCCAGTAGATATACAAGATAGAATCTTGGCAGGGGAGCTGGTGGAAATGGACTTATCAGACACGTATAAGCTGGAGTACGGTACACCATCAGGTAAAATCGAGTTATACAATCCAATAGAGGCTGATCCATATCCTGTGTATCGTGAAGCTCATGGGGATACGGCGGAGTTCTTCCTCATCAATGGAACAGACCCACGCATATTGGACTCTTCTTTTTGCGAGTTACAAGCGGATGTACCTCAGATGATGGCTCGCATGCATCCAGAGGATGCTCTCAGCAAAGGGGTATTACACAGCGAGTTTGTGAGCTTGTATAATGAGCGAGGGTCCTTGCGAATTGCTTTGGGCATTGACGACACGGTGGCTAAAGGGACGATTGTGAGCTGTGGCGTATGGTGGCAATCGCAGTCTCATGATCCAACATATACTATGAATGTGCTGACTGCCTCACGACCTACTGACTATGGTTGGGGAAGTACATTTTACGATGTAAAAGTGGATGTAGAACCATGCGATTAAAAAGGGTAGGCTATAGTTAATCCATGTAATTTATCTATCAATTATAGCTCGCCTGTATATGCATAATCAGTATAGACAAAGCCATTTCCGACGAGGGAAATGGCTTTTTATTTCGTCTATAATTAGATATAATAAGAAAATAAGCATAAAAATTGTTTTTATACAGTGTATATTTGTTAGTATAGAATGTATTTGAAAGGAGAGCGTATGTCAGATCATACTCAATTATCAGGGCGAGCCTATATTGCTATCGGCCTGATGCTGTTTGCTTTATTCTTTGGGGCAGGTAACTTAATCTTCCCCGCTACCTTAGGTCAACATGCTGGTACTAATGTGTGGTGGGCTATTTTAGGGTTTATCGTCACTGGTGTAGGCCTGCCATTATTAGGGGTAATGGCTATGGGCTACTCTGGTAGTCGCAATGTACAAAGTTTGGCTAGCCGCGTACATCCAGTATTTGGGGTCTTATTTACATTGGCATTATATATATCTATCGGCCCTGCCTTTGCGATTCCTCGTACGGGGACTGTATCCTATGAAATTGCAGTAAAACCATTCTTAGGCGGTGCTGCCTCGGATACAGCACAAACCCTGTTCCTCATTGCTTTCTTCCTATTGACCTTGTGGCTATCTATTAATCCACAAAAACTGGTGAATCGCATTGGTAAAGTGTTAACACCAGCCTTGTTAGTGACAATTGTGGTGTTGATTATTAAATCTTTGATTACTCCTTTGGGGAGCTACGGTACGCCAACAGAGGCTTACGCTACTAGTGGAACAGCTTTCTTACAAGGGTTCTTAGATGGGTACAACACATTAGATGCGTTGGCATCCTTCGTATTTGGCATTTTGGTCATCGAATTTGTGACGCTTTCAGGGGCACAAACACGTGATGAAATTACACGTGCTACACTGAAAGCTGGCTTAATCGCCGTAGGTTGCTTAGGTGTGGTCTATGTATTCATTGCCAGCTTAGGCGCTACTAGCGTAGAACAGCTAGGCATCCTAGATACGGGAGCACCTGTATTAGCAGAATCAGCTCGCTTATTATTCGGCGACTTAGGGGCTATGATCTTGGCAGTTATCGTATTGCTAGCGTGTTTGACGACGAGCATTGGACTGGTTACCTCTTGCGGGCAGTACTTTAGTACACAATTTGGTGGTTTATCCTATAAAGCCTATGCAGTACTGTTCGTATTGATTTCTTTCGGGGTAGGCATGTTTGGATTGAAAACCATCATTACCGCAGCCATTCCTGTATTGATGTTCCTGTACCCATTATCCATCGCATTGATTGTATTGGCGTTTTTACATCCAGTATTCAATGGTCGCCAATGCGTGTATGCCTGGACAGTAGGGGCAACCTTCATTACAGCCCTTGTATCTGGCTTAGAAACGGCGAGCGTAGACTTAGGTAGCCTAGGACAGTTCTTCGCTACACAAGTGCCAATGCACGGCATCGGTATGGATTGGGTTGTGTTCGGCGGTGTAGGATTTGTGATTGGATTGATTCATCGGGCGTTGGTGAAAGCAAACTAAGATTCTTTTATATATGTTGGAACTACTCTTATATGGGTAGTTCCAATATTTTTTTGTAATCAAATAAGAGTTATAGGTCAACAGGAGTTGGTTTTAATAGCAATGAGCCTAGATAAGTATAAAGCTCATTGAATTTTAAAGTTGTAAAATTTACAGAGTAATAGGGAAAACAAAAAGCTACACAGTAGAATATATCTACGTGTAGCTTTTATGTATATAAGCTTATAGGCATTATTACTCCAAATCGTCGAAATCGAATGCAGCAGCTTTTGTATAGTTTGTAACTTTCGCCTCAAAGAAGTCAGTTTTTGTGCTGTTCAAGTTGGAGAAACTTTCAATCCAAGCCATAGGATTTTCCTTGATGTCTGGATATAATGGTTGCAAGCCGATGGAATCAGCACGTTGGTTCGCTAAGTATTTGATGTAGCGTTCGATTAATGTGTTGTTGATGCCCAAGATTTTGTCATCAGTGATGTATTGGCCCCAAGCAATTTCATTTTCAGTACCTTCACGAAGCATTTGTGTTAACTCAGCTTCTAGTTCAGCAGTGAATAATTCAGGGCGTTCGATGCGAAGTTCACGGATAATGTTTTGGAACAATACTAAGTGAGTTACTTCGTCACGATTGATATATTTAAAGATTGTGGAAGTAGCAGTCATTTTGCCTTGGCGAGCCAATGTGTAGAAGAAGCTAAATCCAGAGTAGAAATAAATGCCTTCTAAGATGTAATTCGCCATGATTGTACGGATCAAATTGTGTTCTGATGGTTCATCACTGAAGCGTTGGTAAATGTCGGCGATGAAACGGTTACGAGCCAATAAATGCTCGTCTGTACGCCACTCATCATAAATGCGGTCACGAGTAATTGGATTCGTTACCGTATCCAAAATATAAGAATAGGATTGAGCGTGAATTTCTTCTTGGAATGCTTGGATATTCAATAAAGAAGCCACTTCAGATGCTGTAATATAACGGCTTAAGTTTGGCAAGTTCTCGCTTTGAATGGAGTCCAAGAAGTTTAAGAAGGAAATAATTTTGTCAAATGCACGGCGCTCGCTGTCCGTTAAATAAGGGAATTGCTTAATATCTTCGTTCAAAGAAATTTCTTCAGGAATCCAGAAATTGTTCAGCATCGTGCGATACAATGTATTCGCCCAATCGTACTTAATACGATTCCATTCCCGTAAATTCGTCGTATTACCGCCCACCATACTTTGCGTGCCACGGTCACCATGTTCATTAAAAATCAGTTTCTTTTCCATGAAAGTAACTCCTACCTTATCTATAATAACAATATATTTATGAATTATTATGAAAGCCTGGATAGAATGCACGCTTTCATAGGTATATAGTTATAAACTACCTCTTATTATACTAAAAATGCATACTAAAAAGATAGGGGGAGAGATGATTAATAGGTAGAGTGTTGTGAGCTTTGATGCAGCAGTGTATAATGATATTAGATAAAAGTTAAAACAATAGTGTATTAGTATTTAGTAGCGGTATTATAAAAATAAAGCCATTAATGAAATAAAAAGGATAGGTATATAAATATGGGGAATATAGGTCGTGTATCTAAAAATACACATGCGGTACCAAAAGAAAATAAACCGGATACATTAGTATCCTTAGCTAGTTTATCGAAGGAAGAATTAGATAAGGAATTGCAAAAAGGAATAGATTCGTTAAAGAATGATAAAACCTATGGTATAGATGAAGTAGATGCATTTTTTATGAAGAAATATGGTATATAAAAAGCACAGGGACGCGAGCCCTGTGCTTTTGTATACTTTATACTAGAATGTGGGGGCTATTCATTTAGTACAGTCTTATATCATCATTTCTGTACATTCTTATGATAGCATTTATACATTTATAAACTGTTTTCCAACAAGAAATCAATCACATGTTTGTGAACGATTCCATCTTGGCTAAAGTCAACGGTATCCATGGAGAGAACAAATTTAGGGTAATTATCTTGTACATGCGCATACACACCAAATTCACGTTGTCGTGTAGCTTCTGTTTCCATAAGATAGGACACTTGATAGTATACTCGTTCTTTATCCTTCGTAGCAATAAAGTCGATTTCCATATCTTTTACCTTCCCAATTTCTACGGTATATCCTCTAGAAATTAGCTCAATATATATGATATTTTCCAGGGTTCTTTCAATATCTTTCGTATTAGAATACCCTTTGGCAGCCCGAAATCCATGATCCGTAAGGTAATATTTTTCATCAATTTTAAGATTCTTTTTACCGACCGTATCAAATCTAGACACCTTTTTTAGGATGAAAGCTTGCTGACAATAGTCTAAATAATTCAGTATAGTATCAATGGAAACATCCCGATGCTCGCTCTTTAAATATTTTTTAATACTAGTTGCAGAAACGGGGGACCCTATATTTTGTATAGTAAATGATAGGATTCGATTGAAAATATCCACATCGCGAATTTTATTGTGTGTCAATACGTCTTTGATCAAAACCGTATGATACACATCATTTAGATATTTATAACTACTATTTTCTTCTAAGTTAAAGTATTTTAAGGTAGGCATGCCACCTAATTGGATAAACTTAGTGAACAGCTCTTCCTTACTCAGGGGTTTCTCTTGGAATACTTCAATAAACTCATCAAATGTAAATGGCTGTATTTCAAACTCTACATATCTGCCAGCAAGAAGTGTAGCAAGTTCGCCAGAGATTAAGGTGGAGTTGGAACCAGTAATATAGATGTCGCAATCTTTACCAACACGTAGACCATTTACAACTTTTTCCCAATCTTCCACTAACTGTATCTCGTCAAAGAAATAGTAAAGCTTCCCATCCAAGTGCTTTGTTGTTTCTATGAGATATTTTGCCAATAATGTGGCATTGTTTATCTCTAAAAATTCTAAGGATTCAAAGTTAATATAAACTTTGCGTTCATCAGATACTTCTTGTAAGATGGTATCTTTGATGATCGTTAATAAAGTAGATTTCCCAACACGGCGCATACCTGTGAGAATTTTAATTACAGGCTTATCAATGAATGGTTCTATTTGGGTTAAGTACTTAGGGCGTTTAATATATTCCATAGCTAACACCTCGCTTTCATTGATTTTATTATACTCGAAACAATGAAAGATTCCAATGCTAATTTCGATTATAGTCGAAATATATGTATGTTTTGCAAGTGATTTCGACTACACTCGAAATTATTAGAGTTTATGTATATCATTTCGACTATACTCGAAAGTATTAAGGTATACTAGTATAGTTTCGATTATAAACGAAATAAGTATTAACCGCGCTGTATACAGTAACCATAAAATATTAACGTATCGTAAATATTTGTGCTATAATAAAATCATAGAAGAGTCATCAACGTGAGTTGGGCTCATCTCTTCCTACCATGGGAGGAGGTGGTTGCTATGACAAAATATGAAAAGATTACTTTAGTCATTTCTATTATTAGTTTAGCAATTCAAATCATTGATCTTGTAAAATAGACAATGAAAAGCCTAACGTAAAGAGGTATCTCACCACCTCAACACGTTAGGCCATTTCATTTCAGCTTTTCTTTGAGATGAGCCTAACGCCACGACACGTTGAAGACTCTTCTTGTTTCTAAGTCAAGTATACCATAGTTATTTAGAGAATACAAACATACCTATAAATGATGACTAATTTTTCATCGATTTTAAGTTTATTTACCCACTGTATCAAATCTAGTTGCGTTCTTGAGGCTGAAAACTTGCTGAGAATAGTTTAATGATAGAAACTTTAACCGTGTGCAATCCGACACGTTTAGAAATAGTTAATAATAGAATTATCAAAGAAACTAACAAGATCAATACTACAGACATACAAAAAGAGCACGGCGTGCCCCGAACAAACATCATGAAATGCCATTTGTGAGAGGGTATGCCGTGCTCTTCTATTCATCAGGATTAGATCCACCAAGGATTAGGAGGAACAGCTAGTGCATTCATCCATTTCTAAGGATTGGTTACGGATATAGTAAATTGTTTTAATGCCTTGTTTATACGCTTCCACATATAAATCAAGAATTTCTTTCGCTTTCATTTGTGGCGTAATGTACAAATTGAAAGATTGTGCTTGGTCGATATGGCGTTGGCGGATACCGCAAGCCTTGATAGACCATTGTTGATCAATCGTGTGGGCTTCTTTGTAGAACCACATGGTTTCATTGCTCAAATCAGGTGCTGTTTTTGGAGTGAAACTACCTTTTTTTTCTTCAATGAAGAATTTTTTGAAGATAGGATCGATACCAGCTGTGGTGTTAGCGATGTTGGATGTACTACCTGTTGGAGCGATAGCCATTAAGTAACCGTTACGGATACCGTATTTTGCCACATCTGCTCGCAGTTGTTGCCACCTTTCAGAGGTGTAACCACGGCGTTCAAAATATTCCCCCGTTTCCCATTGAGAACCTTTGAAAGCAGGGTAAGCACCTTTTTCTTTCGCTAATTCCATGGATGCCTTGATGGCAGCGTAGGCAATATTTTCAAACAATGTATCAGCTACAGCCAAATGCTCATCGCTTTCCCATTGTACTTTATGTTTCACCAAATAGTGGTGGTAACCGCTCGTACCAAGGCCGATAGCGCGATATTTTTCGCTAGTTACACGAGTTTCAGGCACAGGGAATTGGTTGATCGTGATGACATTATCCAACATGCGCACTTGTAAAGCGATGTTTTCCTCTAATTCTTCGTCAGATGTTTTACCCAAGTTAATGGAGTTCAAATTACACGTTACCATGTCTCCCGCTTTCGTACGAGTCACGATGGAACCATCGTCTTGGATAATTTCTTCATCTAAATCAGTGAAACCAACGTTTTGTGCAATTTCATGACACAGGTTGGACGCATAAATCATACCTGCATGCTTATTAGGGTTCGCACGGTTCGTCGTATCTCGGAAGAAGATGAACGGTGTGCCTGTTTCTACAGCGGAACGCATGATTTTTTTCATCATGTCCAAAGCGCTGACTTCGATGCCGTGTAGATCTGGACTAGCTTCACAAGCTAAATATTTTTCTGTGAAAGCTTTATTCGTATCGTCATCGTAATAGTCTTCTAATTGAAAGCCCATCACACGAGATACTTCATGTGGGTCGAATAAAGTGAAGTGCTCACGGTTGATAACACGTTCCATGAAAATATCTGGTACAGATAGAGCAGGGAAGATGTCGTGCGCTTTACGACGGTCATCACCATTATTCGTACGAAGTTCAACAAATTCGTAGAAATCTTTGTGCCACACGTCAAGTGTTACCGTAGCACCACCTTTACGCTTTCCTAACTGGTCTACGGCAACGGCAGTATCGTTGTATAAACGAATCCAAGGGATGACACCGCCAGAAGAATTTTTATAGCCACGGATGTCGGAGTTCAAGGCACGTACTTTACCAAGATAAATACCAAGAGCGCCACCATGCTTAGATACACGAGAGAACTTTGCGTTCACATCGTAAATGGACCATAGATTATCTTCTACACCAGAAATAAAGCAAGAGCTTAGTTGATGGAATGGTGTACCAGCATTCGCCAATGTTGGAGTAGCAGTAGTCATCTTTAACTCGCTCATCAAATCATAGAACTTTTTAGCGTAGTAAACTTTTTTGTCCCCTTCGATGACAGCTAAATGCATAGCGATAGCCATGAAACGCTCTTGTGGAAGTTCGTAAATTTCTTTGTTGAAGCCTTTTACTAAATAACGGTCTGCTAATAGTTTAATACCTTCATAGTTAAACAAGTAGTCTCGTTTCGGCTTGATATAGTCGCCAAGTTCTTCTAATTCAGCTTCTGTATATTGTGTTAAGAAAAAGTCTGCATAGCGACCAGCAGCAACTAAGGTTTTTACTAAATTAGTGAAGTTGCCATACCCAAAAGCTTTATACTTGCGGTTAATAGCAGCTTCTTTGTATAAATCGAATAAGTATAGACGAGCAGCCACGAATTGCCAATCTTGGTTCATGCGGTTTACCATGTTGCCAAAACCATCGTCTACCTTTTGGATGACTTTCTCGATGGCAGTTTGAACAAGAGTTTGTTGAATTTGTTTCGTAGTCATGCCGTCCACGAACTGCAATTTACAGTCCATTTCAAGCTCGATAGGGTCACAAGAGTCTAAGCCTAAACAAGCAAAGGCAACCATTTTCTTCGTTTTTTCTACCGACAATGGCTCATAATGGCCATCACGTTTCTTGATCATAATGCTCATGAAAGTTCTCCCTTTTCTAAAAGTGTAGGATACTTGTATCCATTGTTAAGATTATCCACATATATTGAATATATGTGAAAGCATATCCGTTTAACATATGTATTAGGCCTTGACCATAAAAGGACTCCCATTTACAAATCGCAAATGAGAGTGCATAGATATGTTTTCACACGGACTCAATATCAATATGTTGTATAGAGATAAAGTGCTTTGGCACAACATCTTCTAAAATTATACTATATCAGTCATTTTTTCACAACGCCCTCAGCATGTCAAAAATGCATACCATAATGAGGAAAAGATACTTTACAAAATAAAGAGGATGAAAAATTTTGCCGCTTTTGTATAAGATAATTTGTAATGGGTACTTTCAGAAAAAGAAAATGGAAAAAAATAGATATGACTTGTAGTCAAGATGTGATAAAAATCAATATGTTGTATTATAAAATAAAGTCATACTATTAATGCTAAATAAGTATAATAGGATGTGAAAATAATTGATGAGAAAAAATATCATATAGAGAAAAGTAAATAATTTAAAAGTATTTAATTAATATACTTGTGAAATAATATTTAATAATGACAAAAATTTATATAACCTAAAAAATTGTGTAATAACAAGATAGTTGAGGGAAAAGATAAAAGTACACTGTATAAGTATAAATTGAGTGGGAGTTAGCTTGAAATATTATTATTGTTATATATCTATATAGAACCTATGAAAAACGTTATCAAAACCGCTTAATCCCTTGTAAAAGAGGGGTTTTTAAGGAGGTAGTGTGACAATTGTAACACTTTGAAATAGCGTATATAATAAGGCTATAGATTGATGCATATATCAGTCATGTATGCAGTTAAACATAGTTCCTTATTTTAAGAACAGTATGTAAGAGGTATAGTTCAAAATAAGACAAGTGTTTTTGAGGAGGTACGTATGGAACAATATGATGTTCTCGTAGTAGGTAGTGGTGGAGCAGGCCAACGAGCTGCTTTAGAAGCTGCACGACGCGATGGTTTGCGTGTAGCATTGATCACAAAAATTTTCCCAACACGTTCTGCCACAGCAATGGCACAAGGTGGTGTTAATGCGGCGTTGAATAACGTAGCAAAAGAAGACTCCACAGAAGTTCATACATTCGATACAGTAAAAGGTTCTGACTATCTTGGCGACCAAGATGCTATCGAATTCTTCTGTCAACGTTGCCCAGAAGGGGTATTAGAAATGGATTTCATGGGAACTCCTTTCTCTCGTACAGACGAAGGCAAAATCGCACAACGTAACTTTGGTGGACAATCTTATCCACGTACATGCTACAGTGCGGATAAAACTGGTCACGTAATTCTTCATACAACATATGAACAATGTCTTAAAGAAGGCGTACATTTCTTACAAGAATGGTACCTATTAGATATCGTTGTAAAAGATGGTAAAGCTGGTGGTGCTATTATCTGGAATATGAAAAAAGGTAAAGTAGAAATTATCAAAGCTAAATCCATCGTATTATCTACTGGTGGTGCTGGCCGTGTATTCTGGACTCGTACAACTAACCCATTCCTTTCCACTGGTGACGGTATGGCAGTAGCTTTCCGTGCTGGTGTAGGCTTGAAAGATATGGAAATGATCCAATTCCATCCAACTGGACTTGGTAAAACTGGTATCTTGATGTCCGAAGCTGTTCGTGGTGAAGGCGGATACTTGTTAAACGTTGAGGGCGAACGTTTCATGAAAAAATACGCTCCTAACAAAATGGAATTAGCGTCTCGTGACGTTGTAGCAAAAGCAATCGAAGATGAAATCGCAGCTGGTCGTGGTTTCAATGGTTCTGGCCTTGATGCATACGTAGTAGCTGACCTTCGTCACTTAGGACCTGAAGTTATTATCGAAAAACTTCATGGTATCCGTGACTTGGCTCTTTGCTTTGAACATTGCGATCCTTTAACTGATCCAGTGCCAATTCGTCCTACTTGCCATTACATCATGGGCGGTATCGACGTAGTAGACTACAAAACTTGTGCTACAGAGATTCCTGGTATCTTTGCATCTGGTGAAGCATCTTGTATCTCTATCCATGGTGCTAACCGTTTAGGTGGCAACTCTTTAGCTGACGGTGTTGTATTCGGTAAAGTATCTGGTGCAGGTGCTGCTGATTATGCGCAAGCTAGTGGATTTGCAGATTGCGATGCTGAATTACAAGCAAAAGCTGAAGAATGGGAAGCTAAATTCGTTGAAGTTACATCCCGTACTTCTGGTCGTCCAGTAGCTGAAATTCGTGATGAATTAGCTGTGGCTATGTGGAATAAAGTAGGTATCTTCCGTAACGAAGCAGGTATCACAGAAGCTCTTGAAGTGATCGATCGTTTGACAGAAGAATATGAAACTTGCTATGTAGGTGACTCTAACCGTACTTACAATATGGCGTTCGTAAACTACGTAGAAATCAAATCTATGTTGACAGTTGCGAAAGCTATCGCTTTGGGCGCTTTACATCGTAAAGAATCTCGTGGCGCTCACGTTCGTGAAGAATTCCCTAAACGTGATGATTCCCAATACTTAAAACACGCTATTTGGAAACTTGGCGAAAATGGCGAATACGTAATGTCCGAACGCGATGTAGTGTTCACTAAATACGAACCACAAGAAAGGAAGTACTAAGATGAGACAAATTACTTATCATATCCACCGCTTTAACGAAGGCCGCGCGTATGTACAGTCTTATACTTTCGATTATGAAGCAGACCGTACTATCCTTTGGGGCTTACAAAAAATTAAAGATACATTAGATCCAACATTAACTTTCGTAGCAGCTTGCCGTTCTGCAGTATGTGGCGCTTGCTCCGTGAAAGTTAACGGCCAAGCAATGCTTGGTTGTGAAGCTAAAATTGATGAAATTACAGAACGTTTCGGTTCTGATGAAATCACAGTAGCTCCAATCGGTAACTTTGATGTAATCCGTGACTTAGTAGTTGACTGGGAAGCAAAAGTTAGCCGCTTGAAAGAAGTAGCTCCTTGGATTTTCGTAAAACCAGAATTCACTACTAAAACTGGTACACGCCAATCTGCTGCAGACTTTAAAAAATTCGTTATGAACACAGAATGTATCCTTTGCGGATGCTGTGCTTCCGAATGTAATAAATTGTCTGCTAATCGTGAAGACTTCTTGGATCCATATGTATATACAAAAGCGAATCGTTTTGTAATGGATTCCCGTGATGTGTCCCCAATGGCGCATACTACACCAGCTTTCAATCATGGCTTGTGGAAATGTGTACATTGCATGAACTGTATCACTCGTTGTCCAAAACATTTGAAACCAGAAAAAGATATTTCCGACCTTCGTCGTGTAGCGACACAAGCAGGCTTGTCCAACAAAGGTACTCGTCATGCTATCGCGTTTAAACAAGACTTGTTAAAAACTGGTCGCCTAAACGAAGTAACAATGAGCTTGAAAACAGATGGATTATTGGATTCCGCAAAACAAGGTCTATACGCTCTTCGTTTATGGAAACATGGCAAAATCAATCCATTCGAATTAGTAGTTCCTCATAAACCAGTGAATGGTATTGAAGGTGTTCGTACAATCGGTCGTGCAGTAGAGGAGGCTGGAAAATAATGAAATACGGATTTTTCCCAGGTTGCGTATTAGAAGGCGCATCTAAAGAAGACTACTTAGCAACCGTTGCAGTAGCGAAAAAATTAGGTATCGAAATCCAAGAATTAGATGGATGGACTTGCTGCGGCGCATCCCACGTTCAAGATATCGATCCATTATTGGCTCTTTCCACTAACGCTCGTAACATCGCGTTAGCTGAAAAAGAAGGTTTAGATATCCTTACAGTTTGTAATACTTGTACGTTAATGCTTCGTGAAGCTAAAAAAGAACTTGATGATCATGAAGTGACTCGTCAAAAAGTAAACAACATTCTTGGCGAAGCTGGTATGAACTACAAAGGTACTAGCGAAGTGACACATTTCTTGTGGGTGCTTATCCGCGAATATGGTTTAGATAATTTGAGAGCGAAAGTGGTTCGTCCATTGACAGGTCTTCGTGTTGCTGAATATTATGGTTGCCATATCCTTCGTCCAGAAGAAGAAATGGGCTTCGAAGATATGCAAATCCCAACAAGCTTGGCAGATTTGATTACAGCATTAGGTGCTACTCCAATCGATTTCTCCCGTAAGTTAGATTGCTGTGGTTTCCATGCAGTATATCCTGCACATGATTCTGTAATGCAAATGACTGGTTCTATCAATGCTGATGCGCAAAAAGAAGGTGCTGATTGTGTCGTAACACCATGCCCACTTTGCCAAATGCAATTGGATATGTTCCAAAAAGAAGCAAAAGCAACTGTTCCAATGAATGGTGATATGCCTATCATCCACATGAGCCAATTAATTGGCCTTGCATTGGGTTGCACTCCAGCAGAAATGGGTATGACAGATCGTCACTTGGCAAGCACTGCTTCCTTGAACCGTTTCTTATAATCAGAAATACAATTGTATTACACAAACTTACAACAGGTTGTCCCTCGGGACAACCTGTTTTCTTTATCTAATTTTCAAAATAGATGTATATTGGCTATTGGGGCTATAGCCCAAATGAGTTGGTTGCAATAGCAATGAGCTTAGTTCAATACTGGGTTATAGGACAAAATGAGTTGGTTGTAATAGCAATGAGCCTAGTTAAATACTAGGCTCATTGAATGTTAAAGTTGTTTTAAAAACGTTGAGGTCGGATATAATGAGATGCATTTCCTAGTGGTAAACCAAGTCAAATACAGGGAGTATTGCGTAGTAATCTTTTTAAAATATAGTAAATTACTATATTGGTGTACGATTAATATATCGAACATATATATTGAAAACATAGAACAAATATGCTACTATACTAGTATAGAGGAGGGATAGTATGGCAGTGTATATGTGTTTAGATTTGAAGAGTTTTTATGCTTCTGTGGAGTGTGCAGATTTGGGGGTAGATCCCTTTACAACTCCATTAGTTGTGGCCGATGCATCACGTGGGCTAGGGGCGATTACACTAGCTATTTCTCCGGCATTAAAGCAATTAGGCGTTAAGAACCGATGCCGGTTGTTTGAGATTCCATCTACTATTGAGTATATAGCAGTGAAGCCTAGGATGCGACGATATATGGAAGTATCTGCCTCTATTTATGGCGTCTTATTGGACTATGTGGCACCAGAAGATATTCATGTATACTCTATTGATGAGTATTTTATTGATGTGACTCCCTATAGCCGATTGTATAAGAAAACATGGCGAGAACTAGCATTGCTCTTCAAATATAAGGTATTAGAACAAACTCATATTCATGCTACGGTTGGATTAGGAACTAATTTGTTTTTAGCTAAGGTAGCCCTCGATGTGTTGGCAAAGCATGCGCCACAGGGAATTGGTATTCTTAATGAGGAATTATTTAAAGAAAAGATATGGTATCATCAACCGATTACAGATATTTGGCAAATCGGAAGAGGAATCGCAAGTCGCTTACATAAGTATGGTGTAGTGGATTTACATGGTATTACGACTATACCTGAGGACCGATGGTATAAGGAGTTTGGAGTCAATGCAGAACTGCTCATTGACCATGCTTGGGGGCGTGAGACGTGTACGATGAAAGAGATTCATGCCTATCGTCCGGCTAAACATTCCCTGTCGAGAGGTCAAATTCTACTGCGGAATTATTCCTACGAGGAGTGTTTTGTGCCCCTTCGAGAAATGGTGGAATCTTTATTGTTGGAACTGATTGCAGAAGAAGCGCTGACAAAATATATTTCCTTAGGGGTGCGGTATGCAGATAGAACGGTGAAAGGTACCGGTGGATCGAGACGGTTATCGAAGTATACGTGCTCCTTAGAGGTACTTTCACAGGCTGTGTTGGAGTTGTATAAAGAAACTACTTATCCTCATCAGGAGATACGGCAGCTGTCGGTGGGGTTTGATGATTTAGTGAGTCGTGAGGCCGTACCTTGGGAAGAAGATTTGTTTTCTACGTTTCAAGATAGGGAAGAAAAGGCATACCAAGTGGAACGGACCGTATTAACGATTAAGGAAAAGTTTGGCGGCAATTCCATACTTCGTGCTAGCAGTTTGCAAGAAGAGGGGACCATGCAGTTTCGTAACACCTTGGTGGGAGGGCATAATGCAACATAAACGACCGAAGATGACATTGTTACAGAGGGCTAAACAATTTATGCCTTTTGCTGCCTTGAAGGGATTTCAAGAGTTATTGGAGGAAACAGCACGATATAAAGAGAATCGAAAAGAACTTTCAGAGGAGCAATTGGAAGTATTAGATGCACAGTGTAAAGGACTAGTGATAGGGAATATAGTCAGTGTAGTGTATCATAATGGACGAGTGTATGATACGGTGCAAGGGCGATTACAACAGATTGATACAGTGTATCGAACGATGACGGTAGGAGATGTGCTTGTACCTATGTCTCATATTATGCGGGTTACCACCATCGGTTGAGTATTGACCATTTTTGTAAATCATGTAGAATGGTACATATACGCTATGTGCTAGATACGAGAGCCATGGTGAATACATGAGAACAGGATGGACATAATGAAACAAAAGCGATATAGAACCTATGGGTGGTGGGCCATAGGATTGAGTCTAATCTTGGCTTTGCTAGGATTAGGCTGGAATATGTATGTGAAATATACAACGCCGGTGACGAAATATGTGGTAGAAGCAGGCGATTTTGAATTGCAAATCCCTAAGTTAGGCGTAACTAGTACAACGATTTCCTTAGCTTGGAATCCAGTGGATGATGAACGATTGGCGGGGTATGATATTTACGTTAATCAAGAAAAAGTGAAAGAAATTCGTCCTAGTGCAAAGGGTGTATCTATCATTCCTAGAATAGAGTTGAATGGATTAGAATCCGATACAGTATACTTAGTGCAAGTAAAAGCTGTGGATGATAGGGGATCTACTTTGTCTGATTCTTCCAAGATACCAGTCAAAACATTACCTCAAGAACCGCGTTTAGAGGCTACCGCTTATGGCGCTGTAGGAGATGGAATCACGGATAATACGTTAGTGTTACAAAAAGCGATACGTGATACCCCAGCGGGAGGTATTTTACATCTTAGTAAAGGGGTATATCGTACAGGAACGCTATTCTTGCACAGTTATATGACCTTAGAATTAGATGAGGGTGCTGTGCTGATGGCGGTTAATGATAGCTCTGCCTTTGTGAAACCTAATTATGTGGTGACAGGAGGTACGCCATATTTAGGACTTTTACAGTTAGAAGGCGATGAGCAAGGACCTATCGAAAACGTTGTCATTCGTGGTGGTACTATTGATGGATATGGATGGAAAGAAGACCTTTTACAAGAGGAGAATACACCTGAAGCGGATACAGTGACGCAAGATGTGCTTGATCATACTGGTTTGTTAAGTAAGTCGGAAGTGCAAACTGCTATGCGTAGAGGAGCTAGTTATGAAAAAGGTAATTCTACACGGTCTTCTTTAGTGGTTATCCATCATGGCAAGGATATTTTGCTGGAAAATACGGTGTTAAGAAATGCATCGGCTCACATGGTGGAGGCTACACAAGTGGACCAACTGAGCATCCAAGATGTGCGTATGGAAGGTAGGTACAGTGGTGATGGATTGCATTGGGATGGTGTAGGGTTACTGACACAAAATCTTGTCATGGAACGTATGCAACAAGGGATTGTAGTCTTAGCAGGACATCCTGTAGGATCTAGTGTAACGGAACAGTGGAATGCGTATAATTTACAGATTCGCCATAGTCGTGTAGGCATTGTCTTTAGTAATACAGGAAATACTTGGATTCAGCATGTGTATCTACAAGGATTGACGATAGAAGATGTATTGCTAGCGATGCGTATTCGTGAGACTACAACTATAGGTGGTGGTATACGTGATATTGTAGTGCGAGAAGCACAATTGCGAGATATCATACAACAAATTGATATAGGTAACAAACGGAATAGTCCTGTGGAATGGATTCGTAGTTCGATAACATTTCAAAAGCAACAAAAAATAGAGGAGAGTTGATAATTCAACTCTCCTCTGTTGCTTGTTCAAAAACTATTGGATTTATTTTTGTAATGGATTGTGGAATAATCCTTGCGTTTTTTTTCGACGTTTGTTAGGCACGTAAACTTGTAAAAACTTAGGCAATACTTCCAAGTCCACTGGAGCATCAGGGCCGATATCGCCATCCATGTTGGTGGAGGCCTCCATGGTGTCGCATACCTCGATGCGTGCTTGTTTGACTTTCAGTATGGTTACATATTTTGAGTTATAAATAGAACCGCTTAGAATGAGTGGCAAAATAAAGAATAGGTTCATGATGAAATATTCCTTAAAGATGATAATACGCATGTACCCATCATCGACGGAAGCGGTGGGCATGAAATGCTCAAAGCTAGATACTACATTGGTTAGTAAGGCGATGACCAATGGGGACATAAATTCTTGGGTCCCTTCTTCAGTGGTGATGCGGAACTTATAATCCTTGGTTGTAAATAAAGCTTGTCCACCTTTGGCAAAGTAGGCTAAAGGCCCCAGTAATTGTTTTTCTTTTGGCGTGACAGAGGCCACAACCTCAGGGATGACCCCAATGGCGATATTGTTGCAAAAAAACGAATCGTTACAACGACCTACATCTACATGGCGGATGGTGCTATGTTTTAAGCCGTGAATAGCTTCTAATGGTTGTAAGGGGATGCCCAGAGCACGGCTCATATCGTTGACAGTGCCAAGGGGAATGAAACCGAACTTGGAGCGACAGCCAGCTTTCACAATGCCGTTAACGGTTTCGTTGATGGTACCATCACCGCCCATGCAAAAGATGGCATCAAATCCTTCTTCGGAGGCTTCGATGGCAAAGCGGGTAGCATCGCCGGCTTGTCGGGTGAATTTTACTTCTAAGCGATCAAAGAGTGCGCTTAGTTGCCATTGCAGTTCCATTACGTATCGGCGAGCCCGACCACCGCCTGATACAGGGTTTATAATAATTAGACAACGACTCATGGTTGATTCCTATTCTATACACAGATACATTAGTTATTACTATTATATCACAGGGACATTAGATTTCATTGATTTTTAGGAGCTATTTCACGTATAATGAAAGAAATGTGTTACGTATACCAAGACTAGGTACAAGTATAGAATAGTAACATCCTGGAGGGGGATTCGATGGATAAAACAGAAGAGTATCGTTTGCATAGTATTGACTCAATTGGGCGATTGCCGTTGAGTGAACAAGTATATATGTCATTAAAGCAAGCTATTTTGACAGGTTCTTTGAAACCAAAAATGAAGTTAAGTGAAGTGCGTATTGCAGAGCAATTAAATGTGAGTGCTACTCCGGTACGTGAAGCATTTCGTAAACTGGCGAAAGATAATCTTGTGGTCATTAAACCTTGGAAAGGTGTTACCGTAAAAGGATACTCTCCAGAGGAAATTGTAGCTATGTACCAATGTCGTGAAGTGATGGAAGGCTTAGGGGCTAGACTTTGCGCGGAGCGATGTACAGAGGAGCAACTAGCAGAACTACAAGAGGTGTGCGATGCAGGGATTCATACGGAAGATCCAGAAGAACGGGTTGCCATTAATAGTCGCTTTCACACATTGATTGCAGAATTTTCTGGCAATGACCGGGTGGCAGATTATTTAGCGGATTTCCGGGAAATGGTAAATCGTGATATGTACATTAGTACGTCAGATAAAACACGTACCATTTCTTGCGATTTAGAACATCAACAAATTATGGAAGCTATTCATGATCGCAATGGACAGCTTGCAGAAGAGCGGATGCGAGGTCATGTGCGGAATGCCTTTGTATTTAAAAAGGCTCATGCAGAGTTATTGGCGAAGCAGAAAGAAAAGTAATAATTTTGGCGGTGAAAGTATTCATAGGTTGTAATACTAATAGTTTCTAGCGTTATATATAAAAAATATATAAAAAGCCTAGGAATTTATAAAATCATGTGTTTACTTTTACACAATCATTTGCTATAATAACTCAAGCAAAGGGTTCACACTACCTTTGCTAGATAAAGATCTCTCTCTTTATCTACCTAACTTACAATAGGGAAGGGTTCATCTTATACCTTCCCAGGTAAAAGACCCTACTTTTACCGAAGGGGCGCCCCCCATTGCCCCAACAAAACATTTGAAGCTATTTCAAATGTTCTCTCTCTTTTTTCTCAAATACAAAGACCTCGGCTTTATTCTCTTGGCCGAGGTTTTTGTATTTTTTTACTTATAGGGAATATCTATATATAGAAGCTGTTGTATATGTTTAGACAATGAATATATAGATAGCCCTCAGTAAGAACATAAAATACTTTATAAATGTGGGGAATGTGATTGATGAAAAGTGGTAAAAATGCTATTATTAGAGGTGAACTTTGAGAGATTGATGTGTATGAAAAACACTGAATAAATACAGTCTTTCTGTGGTCCTATATTACAATCCTAAGGAGGGTGAATCTCTTGCAAAAACGTAAAGATTTTATCTGGAAAATGGGCGGTCAGCAAGGTGAAGGTATTGAAAGTTGTGGCGAAATTTTAGCTACTATTCTTGCCAAAGAAGGTTATTCCTTGTACAGCCAACGTTTGTTTGCATCTCGTATCAAAGGTGGTCACACAACATTTGCATTACGTATCGCATTAGAACAAATTATGACAGTCGGTGAGCATATCGACTTCTTGGTAGCACTTGACCAAGAAACTGTAGATATGCACGGTAAAGAAGTGCGTGAAGGTGGCTTTATCATTTGCGATAGCAAAGTAAATCCTAATTTTGAAGCTTTCACAGGTACTGGCGTAACATGCTTAGCATTGCCAATTTCCGAAACAGCATTACAACAAGGATCTTTGTTGATGCGTAATATCGTGGCATTGGGTATGTCTGTGGCATTATTGGGCTTTGAAACAGAGTTGTTCTTAACAGCGATTAAAGCTCGCTTTGCGAAAAAATCTGAAGATATTATCAACAAAAACTTACAAGCATTCCAATTGGGTTATCAATTAGTAAAAGACCAATTGGGTGATGTAGAAGTAGATACATTGGATAAACCAACACCAAAAGATCAAATGTTCTTGCTTGGTAATGAAGCGTTAGCATTAGGTGCGATTGCAGCGGGATCCCGTTTTATGGCATCCTACCCAATTACTCCAGCTTCTGAAGTAATGGAATACATGATTAAGAAAATGGATAAAGTTGGTTCTACTGTGGTACAAACAGAAGATGAAATTGCAGCTTGCATGATGGCTATGGGCGGTGTATACGCTGGTGTACGTGGCTTTACATGTACATCTGGCCCTGGTTTGAGCTTGATGGCGGAATCCTTGTCTATGGCATCTATGGCTGAATTGCCAATGCTGATCATCGATGTACAACGTTCTGGCCCATCCACAGGTATGGCTACAAAAGTAGAAACATCTGATATCGATGCAGCTTGCTACAATGCGCATGGCGATTATTCCAATATCGTAATTGCTCCAACAAGTATTGAAGAATGTTTCTACGAAATTCAACATGCTTTCAACTTAGCGGAACAATACCAATGTCCAGTGATTTTCATGCCTGATTTACAACAAGGCTTGAATAAACAATCTGTACCAACATTCGATTTGAACCGTGTTGGTATTGAACGTGGGAACTTGATGAAAGAAGAAGATTTACCAGCATTGGAAAATCCTAAATACTTCAAACGTTTTGAATTGACTGAAAGCGGTATTTCCCCTCGTACTATCCCAGGTATGAAAAACGGTCTATTCTTGTCTACTGGTCTAGAGCATAACGAAGAAGGTAAACCAGCAGAGGCACCTTCTATGCACGTGGCACAAACAGATAAACGTTTCCGCAAATTATCTACAGTAGCAGACGTATATGAACCATTCTTGAACAATGCAAAACATGAGGAAGCAGATGTTCTTGTGATCGGTATTAACTCTAGCCGTGGTGCTATCGAAGAAGCAGTGGTGGAATTAGAGGCAGAAGGCCACAAAGTGAACCATTTACAACTTCGTTTGATTAAACCATTCCCGAAAGAACAATTGCTACCATTCTATAACAGTGCTAAAAAAGTTGTGATTTGTGAGCAAAATGCGACAGGTCAATTGACTAACTTATTCCGCATCAACATGCCGAATAAAGAAAAACTTTCTAGTTGCTTAAAATACGATGGTAATCCATTTACAACATCTTATGTAAAAGCGGCAATTAAGGAGGTTTTATAATGGCAACAGCAAATGAATATAGAAATGATATCCGCCCTAACTGGTGCCCAGGTTGTGGTCATTATGGGGTACAAGCAGCCATCGCTGATGCAGTAGCTGCTCTTGATATTGCGCCTGAAAAGTTGGCTGTTATCTCTGGCATCGGTTGTTCTAGCCGTATCGGTGGTTACTTCTATGCCTATGGTGCGCATACTACACATGGTCGTGCACTTCCGTATGCACAAGGTGTGAAATTAGCGAATGAAGATATGAATGTTGTGGTTTGCGGTGGTGACGGTGATGCCTTCGCGATCGGTATGGGCCATACAATTCATGCGTTCAAACGTAATGTTAATATTACCTATGTAGTTATGGATAACCATGTATATGGTTTGACAAAAGGACAAACATCTCCTCGTTCTGATGTGGGATTTGTGACAAAAACATCTCCTCATGGTTCTTTTGAAAGTCCATTGCCAATCTGTGAAACAGCCATCGCTTCTGGTGCAACATTCGTGGCACAAAGTTACATGGTAAATCGTGCGCAATTAGTGGATTTAATTAAACAAGGTATGCAACATGAAGGATTCTCTTTCATCAACGTGTTCAGCCCTTGCGTAACGTACAATAAACAAAATGGCTATGATTACTTCAAAGATAATTTGGTGAACTTGCCAGAAGGTTACGATCCAACAAACCGTGCACAAGCATTCGCTACATTAGGTGAAACCAATGGTCTTGTAACAGGATTGATTTACCAAGATACAACAAAACCATCCTTTGAACAAGCATTATATGCTGCCAACGGTGGTCCACATGCTCGTGCATTAGTACATGATGTGGTGAAACCAGATGCAGAGATGTTTGCAGCTCTTTGCAACGAGTTTAAATAGGAACGACATATCTCGTTTGAGGATATAGGGAATACGAAAATCCGCATTACTTCTAAAAACTGACCTCCGCTAAAGTTTTTAGTAAGCAATGCGGATTTTCTTTTGCATTATCGTATTGTGTGGCGAGAAATGTTATTTCTACTGGGGAAACTCGAGGGGGAACTTTCAAAATCTCATTTGTATTGCTATAATGAGAGTACATTAAAACAAGGGGTGATATTTGCATGAAAGCTGTTTTATATACGATGATGCTGGCGGCGTTTTTGAATCCGTTTGCATCGAGTTCTCTCACGATGTCTTTTCCAGATATGATGCAAGAGTTTGGGGCTACTACGAATGATATGGCATGGGTGGTGGAATCGTTTTTACTATGCTGTACGGTAGCGGTAATTCCGGCTGGTAAGTTAGCGGATATTTATGGAAAGCGCAAGTTGTTTTATATAGGTAGTATTGTATTTACAATGATATCAGGTCTTATGTGCTTTGTTGGATCTGTAGAGATGTTGACGGTGTATCGAGCCTTGCAAGGAATTGCCTTAGGGGTTGTGTATACTACGTCTATGTCTATTTTGACTTTATCGGTACCATTAGAACGGCGCGGTTATGCATTCGGTATGATTGGAGGCATGGTGTATTTAGGATTATCTTTAGGCCCGGCCTTAGGTGGTTTTCTAAATTACTATTATGGATGGCGCAGTATTTTTGTATTTACTACTTTATTAGGTGTTGTGGCAAATGTGATGGCCTTTCGCTCGTTGCATAAGGAATGGGTACATACACCAGATAGTAGTATTTCTACGAGAAGTTTACTTTTATACACCTTGGGTATCAGTGCAGTGATGATTGGTATTACCGAATGGGTTCGCTTTTGGTGGAGCCCTTATGCTTTCATAGTGGGGATGGTGTCATTAGGTGTGTTGGGATATATAGAATGGCATAGTAAAGATCCGCTCATTCCAGTTAAGATATTTGTGTCGAATCTAGGATTTACTATGTCTAGCATAGCCGCGATGATGAACTTTAGTGCCACCTTTGGTGTAGGCTTTGTATTATCTTTGTTTTTACAGATGATTATGGGATTTGACTCACGTATGACAGGATTGATTTTGTGCATACAAACGGGAATTATGGTGTTCTTGGCACCTCGCATGGGCGCACTGTCTGACCGATATAATCCAGCAGTATTTGCTCGTTGGGGCATGGTGCTTATTGGCGTAGGGTTGCTTAGCATGGCCTATGGTACTTTCACTGAAAGTATGACCATCATTATGATTAGTTTAGGTGTCGTGGGAGTAGGTGTTAGCTGCTTTGCACCGCCAAATAATAACATGATTATGAGTTCTGTGCCGAAAGAGTACATTGGCTTTGCGTCGTCGACTATTTCTACTGTCCGCCTATTGGGACAAACTATGAGTATGGCACTCATAGGGGTTATATTGGCCTATACCATAGAAGGAATATCAGAGATAGATATGATGGAATACAACAGCACTGTTGCACTAGTTGTATTTGGCGTCATTTGCTTGATAGGGGCTATTCCGGCTGGTGTGCGCAATATGCGAAACTGAACTGTCAACTGTTAGTTGACAGTTCGTCTTGATGCTATAAAAATTTTGTTGCCCAATTAATATATTTCCTTAGAATAGTCGTATTGCTTCTAAAAACTTTCATGTAGATCAGTTTTTAGAAGTGATGTAGAGGTTCTTGTGATGCACTAGTCTGATATATTTAGAGAATTGAGAATGTGCTTTCTGTTGCTGAGTGGTTGTCAACTAATAGTTGACAACCACTTTATAATTGTTGAACGGTCAACTAATAGCTGACAGTTGCCCCTGATTTTTGTATAATGATAGAGTAATATGGAATACCCTAAGAGGTATGACTTTCACAATGGATGGTCAAAGGATTTCCATGAGGAAACGGATTAGATAAAGGAGTTATAGTATGATTAATCGCTACACTCGTGAAGAGATGGGACATATTTGGAGCGAACGCAATGAGTTCGATACGATGTTATTAGTTGAAATTTTGGCATCGGAAGCGCAGGCAGAATTGGGGATTATCCCAAAAGAAGCGGCCGTAGCGATTCGTGAGAAAGGGGACTTTCAAGTAGAACGGATTCGTGAGATTGAACGAGAAACGAATCATGACATCATCTCCTTTGTCACTGCCGTAGGCGAGTACGTAGGTCCAGAGTTTGCTAAATACATCCATCTTGGCTTAACGTCCACAGATGTAAAGGATACTGCATTAGGATACATGATGAAACAAGCTTGCGACTTGTTGTTAAAAGGCTTGCGTAATTTCCGTGACGTCTTGGCTCGTCGTGCGGTAGAGTTCAAATATACACCGATGATTGGCCGTACGCATGGTATTCATGGGGAACCTATTACATTTGGCGTGAAGCTAGTGAACTGGATGTCTGAAATTGACCGTGACATTGCTCGTTTAGAACAGGCTCGTCAATCCGTAGCAGTAGGCAAATTGTCTGGTGCTGTAGGAACATACTCTAATATCGATCCATTTGTGGAACAATATGTATGTGAAAAATTGGGTTTAGAACCAGTGAAAGTAGCTACACAGGTAGTATCTCGCGACCGTCATGCAGAATTGTTGTCTATGATTGCTGTTATCGGTGGTACCTTGGATCGTATTGCTTTGGAAATTCGTCATTTACAACGTACTGAAGTGCGTGAAGCGGAAGAGTATTTCAGCCCGAAACAAAAAGGTTCCTCTGCGATGCCACATAAACGCAATCCAATTACGTGTGAAAGAATTTGCGGTTTAGCTCGTATCTTACGTGGTCATGCACAAGCAGCCTTTGAAGACCAAGCTTTGTGGCATGAGCGCGATATTTCTCACAGCTCTGTAGAACGTGTGATTTTACCAGATGCAACGATTACATTGGATTACATGATTCATCTAGCTACACGTACGGTAGATAAATTGTTAGTATACCCAGAAAATATGATGAAAAACTTGAACTTAACAGGTGGTCTTGTATTTAGCCAAACGATTTTAACGCATTTGGTGGATAAAGGGGCTGTTCGTGATGAAGCCTATCGTTGGGTGCAACGTCATGCTATGGCTCGTTGGTTGGAAGGTAAAGACTTCGCTACAGGATTAAAATCTGATCCAGAGATTGCAAAATACCTAAGCGCAGAAGAAATTGATGCTTGCTTTGATCCAATACCATTGTTACGTCATGTAGATACCATTATGGCTCGCTTTGGATTATAATCTGCGATACCTTGTATTTTAAGCGTGGATAGTATATAATTAGGTTAGTAAATAAGGATTGATAACTCGAGCATGTTGTCAAACAAAAAAAGGACGGTTGCCGCCGTCCTTTTTCTTTCTATTTTCTATTTTTATAGATATCGATTAAAATGTATGCTACTACATGTATTACGATACCTTGCAAAATAGGGGGAAGAAAGGATCCCAAGTTTAAGGATTGATATACCTCGAACATGTCATCACCTCCTTTCTTATTAAAGAGGCAATTAAAGTATAGCATACTTTTAAGATAAACGTAATGAGGATATTTATCAAAAATAAAAAATCCGTGCTAAGAGCGCGGATTTTTTTTGTACTTTATATAACATCACAAATACATGTTAATACGATATAAAGGAATAAAACTAATAAAATGTTTTGAAAAATACCTGTAAACATATATAAATGAACACCCTATCAGCTATACTAGAAGAATAGTTATGCATTAATTTCATGATTGGAATATTTACAAATAGAGGTCATACCCTATATACTAGAAGGCAGAGTATATAGGAAAGGTGGATTGTATCACCGTTGTGTTATTACGTTAGCGATGCCTTACAAGATGGTAAGCACGTGTAAAAGGAGGAACTATGAAACGTTGGTTAGTACTAGCAATGACATTGGTTGTTGCCCTAGGCTTATTAGCTGGATGCGGTTCAGACACTAGTAAAAGTGGCAAGCATGCAGGCTTAGGTTTATTCTGGTTTGGTGAAACTTTGGATCCAACGCATGAATGGGATGCGTGGACATTGACTCGTATTGGTGCCGGTGAAACATTGGCGACAGTAGACAAAGATATGACATTCCAACCACAATTGGCAGATTCTTGGGAAAATGTAGACCCATTGACTTGAAAATTCCATATCCGTGAAAATGTAAAATTCCATAATGGCGTTGTGATGACTCCAGATATGGTGAAAGCATCCATCGAAAGAACGATTGCTAACAGCAAACGCTCTAAGGATGCCATCAAAATTGAAAGTATCACTGTAGATGGTCAAAACTTGATCTTCAAAACAATAGAGCCAAATGCACATTTATTGGCAGACTTAACAGAACCGGCTTTTGTTATCGTGGATGTGGCGGACACAAAAGATATGGAAAATGCACCAATCTTAACAGGTCCTTACAAAATCGTGAAACATACGAAACAAGAAGAAATTCAACTAGAACAACATAAAGAGTATTGGGGTGGCACACCTGGTTTAGATACGTTAACAGTTAAAAATATCGAAGACAACAGCAAACGTGCGATGGCATTACAATCTAAAGAAGTAGATATTATTCAAAAAGTAGATGGTGCTAACCGTGGCTTATTCGAAAATAAAGACTACAATTTGTTAGAAGTAGCGGGTGTTCGTACACACATGTTACAAATCAACATGAAAGAAGGTTCTCCATTAGCGAATACAATGGTGCGTGCAGCTATCTCTTATATGATCGACTATGAAGGATTGGCAAAAGCATTGGGTAATGGTGCTATTCCAGGGGGCGCTACATTCCCTCCAACAGCAAACTTAGGCTTCGATAGCTTACCAAACAAACAACATCTAGACTTAGCAAAAGCAGATGAATTGTTAAAACAAGCTGGTTACACAAAAGAGGGCGACGTATACACAAAAGATGGTCAACCATTGCAATTAACTATGGGTGTATGGGGTAAAGACACTGTATCCTATGAAAAAATCCAATCTGACTTAAAAGCTGCTGGTGTACAAGTAGAGTTAAAACGTGTACAAAGCGCTGACGATGTCTTAGGCGGTGCTACCGACAATTTAACTATGGGTGAAAATAACTGGTCTACCTTAACAAGTAATGACCCGTTCCGTTTCTTATCTGCTTTATTTGCAACAGGTACGAAAGCAAACCGTGGTGAGTACTCTAACCCTCGTGTAGATGCATTGTTGGACAAAATGACAAATACCTTTGATGCAGAAGAACGTCGTAACATTACAAAAGAAATCCAAAATATCTTAATTCAAGATAATGCGGCCTACTTCTTGTACTACCCAGTATCCTCTGTGGTAACAAGCAAACGCGTTCATAATGCACAAGCATTCCCAATCGATTATTATTTAATGACGAAGGACATTACCGTTGACTAAATAGCAAAGTAAATTGTATTCATGATGTCCTTTTGATGAGAAACGTAAAACTATAAAAAAAGAAACATAAGTGAGGCTACTTTGTTATACCTGAAATCAGTTATATATCATGTATCTCACTTATGTTTCTTTTTATTTTATTATAGTTATATTTTGTACAGTTCTTATTTAAAAGAAACTGAATGCAGTATACCTTTATTCTACAGAGGTGTCTTTTGTAATCACATAGTAGTCAATAGGGAATACTTTCACATTTTTTACTCGTTTTGTTGTTACTACAGTGGCACTTGGATAGTATAAGAAATAACCAGCGTTATCTTCTAGTAACACATTTTGAATATCCTTGACAATCGCTGTGCGTTCTTCTTCGTTAAATGTGGCTGCCATTTTATTAATTAACTCATCAACCTTCGGATTCGAATAGTCGCCACGATTGGATTTGGCACCACTTTTGAAAGCTAGGCTAAGGAACCAATATGGATCATTTGTGGACATTGTTACCCAGTTTGTTTCTCCCATATCAAAACCATTAGGAGCTAAAGTTAATAATTCATCAGGACCTTGTACACGTTTTAATTCGACTTCAACACCAGCTCGTTTTAAATCATCTTGAAGTTTTTCGTAAACGCTACTATCTTTACCAAAAAGAGCTAACACTAAATGTAATGGTTTGCCATCTTTCATGTAGGTATCACCTTGTTTTGTGTAACCAGCTTGTTTTAGTAATGCATCTGCTTTAGCTAAATCTTTATGTTGTTTATTTTTTAGTTCGTCAAAGCCTAGGTTAGCTGTTGGAGGGAATGGGGCACCTCCAGTAACGGCACCATTACCGATTACTTTTGCTAATGCATCATAGTCGATCATATTTGCGATAGCTGCTCGTACGGTTGGATTTGATAATACATTGCCTTTACGGACATTCAACTGTAGCATATATGTACGAACCCCTGCGGACTCAATGATGTTATAATCACCCTTTTCAAATAAACTTCGATTAGCACTATCTACCTTTTGGATCATATCTACATCTTTAGACTGTAGAGCCATAGCACGTTTATTATTATCTTCTAGATCTTTAACTGTTAAAGAATCTAAAGCAGGTGTTCCACCCCAGTATTCTTTGAACTGCGCCAACTGAATTTCTTCTTTTTTTGTATGTTTTACAATTTTGTAAGGACCAGTCAAAATTGGCGTATTATCCATATCTGTTGTACCTTGTACATCTACGATGACAAAAGCAGGCTCAGTTAAACTAGCTAGTAAATCAACATTTGGTTCTGTTGTTTTAATGATTAGGTTTTGACCATCTACTGTAATAGAGTCTATCTTTACAGCTTCTTTGGAACGCTTGCTTTCGGCGATTGTACGTTCAATAGATGCTTTTACCGCCGCAGGTGTCATCATAGAACCATTATGGAATTTTACGTTTTCGCGAATATGGAATTTCCATGTTAAAGGATCCACCACTTCCCAGGAATCGGCTAACTGAGGTTCGAATTTCATATCTGAACTTACCGTTGCCAACGTTTCACCGGCACCGATTCGTGTCAATGTCCACGCATCCCATTCATGTGTAGGGTTCAATGTTTCACCAAACCAATATAAACCAAGATTCAAATGCTTGCCATTTTTGCTTGATTCATCAGAACCACAGCCAGCAATTAAACCGATAGCAACAAACAGCGTCATTGCTAGTGCAACCCATTTTTTCATATATCCTCCTTATAAAAAAACTTAATAATAACTATATTATACTGTATTTTTCTATAAAAGACAATGATTCTCATAAAAGCGGATATATATTGGAAGTGTATAAGTTGCTAAATGCTTTTGCAATTATATATTTAATCAGATATGAGGAATAAAATAAAAATGTTATATTTACAAAGAGAGGCCCTATCCTATATACTTTAATAGAGAATGTATATAAGAAAGGTGGATTGATATGGTACGGGTATTATTATATAAATTGGCATCTATGGTAGGTGTATTATTGGCAGTCACATTGGGAACGTTTCTCTTAATGCAAATGTCTTCTGTAGATCCAGTGTCGGCACGGTTTTATCTGCAAGGTATGACACCAGATCCCACTATAGTGGAACAAATTCGACAAGAGTTAGGCCTTAATGATCCTTGGTATATACAATATGGTCGTTGGTTGTGGCAAATGTTACATGGAGACTTTGGGCAGTCTATCTTCCTGAATGTACCCGTTGTAGATTTGTTGCAAAGTGCTTTGCCAAGGACCTTATCCTTGGTGGCGGTTTCCATTGGTTTAGGCAGTATCCTATCGATAGGGTTAGGAGGACTGGCAGCGCATTATAAAGATACTTGGGTCGACTATGTGGTGCGTATAGTATCTTTTCTAGCATTGGCAGTACCAGCATTTTGGGTAGGATTGTTGTTATTATATGCGCTAGCTGTGAAGATTCCTATTTTCTCTGTGACAAATACGAAGGGGTTAAGTGCTTACGTGTTGCCGAGTATTACCTTGGCGATTTGGTTTTGTGGCTTATACATTCGTCGCGTTCGCAATGCAGTGGTGCAAGCGTATGCATCATTGCCGGTGATAGGAGCAAAAACGATGGGTATACGTACTGCATATATCTATCGTGATTACATCATTCCTCAAGTGCGCCTTGTGCTGTTATCCATGTTAGGGATTACGACCGGCGCTATGTTGGGCGGTTCTGCAGTGATTGAAACGGTATTTTCTGTCAAAGGGATGGGCCAACTCATGGTGCATGGTATTATTAGTCGTGATTATATTGTGATTCAAAGCTATATCGTATGGATTTCTCTAGTCTATGTGGTGGTCAATACATCGGTGGATATATGGATGTACTTACTTCATCCTGAAAGAAGATATGGAGGGCGCCCATGATTCGTATATGGAAACAAGATAAGCTACTCTTAGGGGCCATTTTACTGACTATACTTTGGATGGGACTCTTTCTATTTGGTTCTCAGTTAGCTCCCTTTGACCCTAATGAGACAAATTTAGGGGCTAGATTACAAGATATTAGTGCAACGCATTTATTAGGCACGGACCAATTGGGGCGTGATGTACTTTCACGGATATTATGGGGCGGACAAGATTCGTTGTTCATAGCCATATCCATCATTGCCATTAGTAGTATCATTGGCATTTGTATTGGTGGTTTGCTAAGTATGAGTCCTTGGTATATTGATGAATTGGGATCACGTTGCATCGATATGTTACTAGGGTTCCCTAGCATGATCGTGGCCATCGCCTGCATCGGTATATTGGGACCATCTGTAGAAAATATTATCATTTCACTGTGCCTAACTCGTTGGGCAGAATACGCAAAGATTACGCGGAACTTGGTGAATTTGGAAAAACAAGCACAATATGTGGTTGTAGCACGTATGTCTGGGGCGTCCTTGTGGCGCATTATCCGTCGCTACATGATTCCCAATCTTCGAGGGACTCTATTGTTGGTCATCATTCAACATATGGGGGACACGATTATTACGGTGGCAAGCTTTTCCTTGATCGGCATTGGCGTACAACCGCCTACACCAGAATGGGGTGCTATCTTGCTGAATGCTCGAGATTTCTTGCAAACAGCGCCTTGGCTGTTGATCTATCCAGGGTTAGCAATTTTTATCACTGTTGTGTTATTAAATTACATTAGTGATGCCTTACAAGATGGTAGGCATGTGTAAAGGGCGAAATAGTAGCCCCAATTTGATTCTTATGTAATGACAAAGGATAGTACCATTGACTAATACAGATTTAGTAAGCGTAGACAATTTATCCGTCTCTTACGATGGAGTAAAGGTCGTGAAAGAGGTATCTTTCACGTTAAAACAGAATGAAACCTTTGCCATCATTGGTGAAAGTGGGTCCGGAAAATCTACTGTAGCGAAAGCTCTCTTAGGTTTGTTAGAACAGGCAGACCTAACGGGAGCCATCCACTATGGGGGAGATAATTTGCTCACTTATGGACCTAAGGAATGGCAAGGTGTGCGTGGTGTGGATATAGCCATGATTTACCAAAATCCAGGTAATTATTTAAACCCATTCAAACGCATTGGAGAGCAGATGAAAGTAATCTTAGCCTCTCATGGAAAGGCCTATGATGAAGGCGATATTTTGAATCTGCTAGAGGCTGTTTCCTTACCACGAGGAAAGGCATTGCTTGAGTCCTATCCATTTCAACTGAGTGGGGGCATGCAACAGCGTGTGGCCATCGTTATGAGTTTACTCATACATCCACAACTACTTATTGCAGATGAACCGACTAGCGCTCTTGATGTATTGGTGCAACAGGATATTGTGAAAGTCCTAGAAGAGGTGCAACAGCGATTGCAGAATACGTTGCTGTTTATCACACACAATATTCAGATAGCCCGTAGATTGGCGGATCGCGTAGGCATTATGCATGAAGGAGTGTTAGTGGAAATCGGTAAGACCGAAGAGGTTTTATCGAATCCGCAACATGAATATACGAAACTACTTTTACAGTCCTTGCAGGAGGTGAAAGTATGATACTAGAAGTTCAGGGCGTCAGCAAACTATATACCCGCAAAGGGGAAACGGTGACAGCACTGCAAGATGTGAGTTTGTCCGTGCAAGAACGAGAGCGCATCGGAATTGCAGGTGGCAGTGGATCTGGTAAAAGTACCTTATTGCGATTGCTGTCCTTGCAAGAAGAGCCAACTTCAGGGAACCTTTCTTTGTTTGGAAAATCTATTTCCCAATGGAAAGGAAATGAGAGAGAGCTCTATCGTTCCTTGCAAGTGATGTTCCAAAACTCCTTTCACAGCATTAGCCCTCGCATGGCAGTAGGGGAATTTATGCTAGAACCTTGCGTGAATTTTGGGATAGGCACAAAACAAGAGGCGAAAGAGCGCTGTGAATGGTGGCTTTCAAAAGTGGGATTGGATACATCTGTGTGGAAGAAATACCGCCATGAATTGAGCGGAGGCCAGTTACAGCGATTGGTGTTAGCCCGCATGATGGCAGTCGGGGCTGAGCTTGTCTTATTTGATGAGCCGACGAGTGCCCTCGATGTGTGCAATCAAGCACGGGTCATCGAATTGATTCAAGATGTTTACGAAGAGCAACCGTTTACCTATGTGTTCGTCAGCCATGACCTAGGCGTTTTGCAAACTCTCACCGATCGTATTATTGTGATGAAAGAAGGTGCGATTGTAGAAACCTTGGCATCAAAAGATTTGGGATTGGCAACACATCCGTATACAAAACAATTATTGGCAGCTAGCCGTGGGTAAATGGCTGTATCCATGATATAACAAAGACCGCAACAGTTTCTTAGTAAAGAAGTTGTTGCGGTCTTTTGTCGTTTGTGCTGTAGATCTCATACTGGTATGAACAACACGTAGGCATCTTAATCGTATAGATGTAAATCTTGCATTAGCAATGCTATGAATCATAAAAATGATGTAAGGGTATCGGATATAAATGTTGTCTTAGCGATAGCATGAATCGTAAAAAAATAGTATAATTGTATTTTAGAATATACGATACAAGTGATATAGAAGATGATAGGGAGGAACGAATGAAAGAAATCAAAGATGTGTCGAAACTGACTTACACGCATGTACAAGGAGGTCAGTTTCGTTGGATAACGGTGAGTACCATCATGCTAGCATTGGGAACGATTTTACATGCTGTATCTCCAAGTGTGGCAGGGGTCACACCGAACTGGACCATAGCGACCTATTGCGTAGCTATCAATTTAACTCGCCCAACTCTTAGACAAAGTTTGGGGATTGGTTTGGTAGCGGCCTTGATTAATGTATTCACGTCAAAATCGGCATTGCCATATGGGAACCTGATTAGTGAGCCTTTGGGGGCTTTCACTTGCGCCGTGTTAGTGCATTATATTTCTAATCTGAAAATTGGTAGGCTAAATATAATGCCGATTTTAAGTGCTTTCATCAGTACTGTAGCATCTGGTGGAGCTTTTATTACTTGCTTATATCTCGTGTTAGGATTGCCTAGCAATGTGTATTGGAATGCTATGTGGCCATTGGTGTTGATGGTATCCCTTTGTAATGCGGTAGTGGCACCATTCTTGTACATTCCAGCACAAAAATTGTTAGCTCGTCAAACAGCAAAGGGTCAGCAATTGACAGATAGCAGTGACCACAGTGATTTACGTATTGTACCGTCTGTGAAAGCACCTATCGTCATCGACCATATGAGTTATCGCTATGGGAATCAAAGCGAGTATGCCGTGAAAGATATTAACTTAGTGGTGAACGAAGGCGATTTCCTTGTCATTACGGGACCAGCAGGCTGTGGTAAATCTACCATCTGCATGGCTATGGCAGGAGCTGTACCGAAGTTCTATGGTGGTACCATGGAAGGCATGGTATTCATCAATGGAAAAGCAGTGACGCAATTAGAAATTCCAGATGTAGCAGATGATATCGGTATCGTCCTAGCCGACTATGATACACAACTAGTGACCATGACGGTGGCAGAGGAAGTAGCCTTTGCCCTTGAAAATCGTGGTTATACAGCGGAGGCAATTCAAGAGCGTATAGTCATCGTGTTAGAACAAGTAGGCTTAACTGGATTAGAAGACCGCAATGTGTACAGCTTGTCTGGAGGACAACGTCAACGGTTGGCCATTGCCTCTGTATTAGCGGTCAACCCATCCATTTTAGTCTTAGATGAACCGACTAGTTCTTTAGATCCAGAAGGCACAGAAGAGTTATATCGCTTAGTAGGTTCCTTGAATCGTGACCATGGTATTACCGTTGTGGTTATTGACCACGATTTACACGCTGTCTTACCGTACGCAAATCGTATGGTATTAATCGATGGTGGGGAGCTAAAAATCGATAGTTCCGTAGAAGATGTGTTGTCCTACATGTATGATACCAATACTTATGTAGATGCATTACCATCCTTATTTGTAACCTATAAATCATTAGCAGCAAAAGGGATTGATTTAGATACACCATGGTTGTCGTTAACATCTGCTCAATCTAGTCTGATGAAAGGAGAACGCTAATATGTTAACAGTTGAAAATTTGCGCTTTTCCTATGTACCGGGACAAGTTATTATGAAAGATGTAACTTTCACAATTGGGAATGGTGAGTTCATCACATTAGGTGGTCGTAATGGTTGTGGGAAAACTACGGTAACCCGTTTATTAGTCGGTTTAGAAACGCCTGTAGAAGGTAAGATTTCTTACGACGGCCAAGATATTACGAATATGCCTACCTCTGAAAGAGGGCGTTTTATTGGCTATGTGTTCCAACAACCAGATCGTCAAATGTTCCGCCAAACGGTGGCAGAAGAGGTGGCATTTGGTCCTGAACAATTGGGATACGACAAAGCAACAGTAGACCGTATCGTACAAGATGCTTTAGAAAGAGTAGGTATTTCCCATTTAGCAGAATCCTATCCATTAGGTTTACGCCGTGGAGAAAAGCAGCGAGTAGCGATTGCCTCAGCCTTAGCGATGCAGTCTAAACTGTTGATTCTTGACGAACCTACTAGTGGACAAGATGGAACAGAAACAAAAGGCTTGTTGGCATTATTGCAAGAATTACAAGCCCAAGGTTTGACCATATTACTTATTACCCATGATATGGAAATTATGGCAGAATATTCTACACGAGTGATCATTATGGGATATGGCACAAAAGCTTTTGATGGTTCTCCTGAAGAACTATTTACAAATCGAGATGATTTATTAGAGCTAGGTTTGACGAAGCCACCGAGTGTGGTGCTTAGTGAAACGGTACCAGCCTTAGGGTATTGCAAATCTATGAAAGAATTTGAACTGCGCTATGCAGAGTATGTGAAAGGATAGGAGGAGACCGATGAAATTTGTACCATTAACAAAAATTTGGGCAACGATCTTCGTGTCCATCTTAGCCATTGCTATGAAAACTCCAGAATTATTGTTAGCTTTATTCGGTGTAGAAGTGCTGTTGATGCTTATCGGCGGTATTCTATTCCGTCAATGGAAACCCTTGTTGGCATTGATCGGATTTTCAGCATTCTTAGGAATTGTGCAGTACTTAGGTAGTTGGTCTGTAGACTCTGCTGTTGTAACAGCGTTGCGCATGTTGACGATGACTACCATCTTTATGATGCTCATTGTAACAACAAAAACACAAGATTTAACAGTGGCGCTCGTTCAACAATGTCGCATTCCCTATGCGTATGCCTTTATGTTTACAGCGGCGTTACGCTTTGTACCAGATTTTTTACGTGAAAGTAAAGCGGTGCAAGAAGCACAGGCCTGTCGAGGTATGTCGTTAGAAGGGAATTGGCTGACAAAGATAAAATCTTACATGACGGTCATTCAACCGTTGATGCTGAAATCATTGAGTCGTTCGGAGACGATGGCATTGTCCTTGGAACTTCGAGGTTTTGGGAATCAGCAACATACATTTATGCGGAAAGTGAGCTTGCAAGCAGTGGATTATGTGGCATTCTTCGTGATGCTGGCAGTTACCTATGCTGTCATTCAGTATATCATCTTCTAAGCGTCACTGGTGATGCTATGTAGCCTGTAGGTCGTCTCTTGTTTTGCTATGCAGCCTGTGGCGGTCTTAATAAGATAAAGGGAAGAGCACGGTATACCCCCTCTCAAACGGTATTTTATAATGTTTGTTCGGGGGCACACCGTGCTCTTCTTGCATTTGTGTGATTTGGTCAGTAAAGGAACGCCACAAGACTGCTACGCCTAACTGCGTTCCTCAAGGGGAATCGCAAACTTATGCTTTGCTTAGTTTGCTTCGAATGTATCGTATTTACTTTTGTTGAGCTAAGTTTTTAATAATAACTTTCAAAATTATTCTGTAAGTACTTGAAATGGACATGGCTGTTAGTGCTATAATAGAATGAGGTAAGTTCGTGCAGGGGTTGAAAGGAGAATTGATGGATTATAAAGTAGCAGCTTCTTTTTGGACAGAGAAGGATAAAACTGCAAGAAAGATGGACCCACGTGAATTGCATGTTGAGATTGTTGATTTTTTGAAAGCTCATCATACATGTGCTTTAGCGACGCATAGTGAAACGGGAGTTCGTTGCACTACATTATCGTATACTGTGCATGGTGGATACATTGATATTTTCTCTGAAGGTGGTGAGAAATTCTTTCACTTAGAAGAAGATAAAAACGTATCTCTTACGGTGTTCGATCCTTATGAGGGTCCAGGTACGGCGAAGAGTGTTCAGATTCAAGGTGTAGCAACGGTGCTAGGTCCTGATGATGAAGAGTATGCTAAGGTACTAACAGAAATTGGTATGGAAAAATTATTAGACCGTGATGATCCATTGTATTTGGTTCGTGTGAAATCGAATGAGATTGTTTACTTGAATGGTTCTTTGCGAGCACGTGGCTATTATATTCGTCAAGTCTTGGAGAGATAGGGTAGATTCTTTTTGCACATCTGCGTCAAGTATGATACAATAAGTAAAGACCGCCGTTAGAGGTTTCATCTAACGGTGGTTTTTATATTTAGAAATGGAGATAATTAATGAATATACAACGTATCTTACTGAGTGCGCTATTAGGAGCAACGTTAGTAGTGACGGCTGCTTGTGGTACTGACGCAGCTCAGCAAGCAAAATCTGAAGTAGGGAAAGAAGTGAAAGTAGAAATAAAAATGCCTAGCTTTGATGCGACACCAATTGCTGATGAATATGCTACGATTCATACGAATAAAGGTGATATCAAAGTGCGTCTATATGGTAGCAAGGCACCTATTACTGTAAAAAACTTTAAAAGTTTAATTGAGCAAGGATATTATAATAATCTAACCTTTCATCGTGTTATCGATGGATTCATGATCCAAGGTGGAGATAATAAAAAAGGTGGTCCAGGGTATACAATTCCTGATGAAGTGAGCAATGATTTACACTTTAATAAAATGGGAATCTTGGCGATGGCTAATGCAGGCCCTAATACAGGGAATGCTCAGTTCTTTATTACAGTGGCGCCAACCCCATGGTTAGATAACAAACACACCATCTTTGGAGTGGTTGTACAGGGTATGGATGTGGTAGAAGCGATCAGTCGTGTGCCTAGAGATAAACGGGATACTCCAAAAGAACCAGTAGTGATTCAGTCTATTGACTTAGCACCAATCCCAGCTGGTGAATAAGATGGAAGAAAAATTTTACACCTATATGGTACGCTGTGCAGATGGCTCTCTCTATACGGGATGGACTACGGATTTAGAAAAACGTATACGAGCCCATAATGGTGAAATTAAAGGGGGCGCCAAATATACACGAAGTCGAAGACCAGTCACTTTGGTATGGAGCACAGCTTTCAGTAGAAAGCAAGACGCTCAATCCATGGAACAGCAAGTAAAGCGCATGGAACGGTCCCAAAAAGATGCCCTCATTGCGGCAAGTTGTGATATAATGAAATGATACAGATAGTGCGTGAATACGAGAGGAGGAATGCTAATGAAACGAGTCATTGTGTCCGTGAAAAGTACGCAACGTGATGCGGATGGAGAAGATACGGTGGTGGAATTAGTATCCTCTGGTAAGTATTATGAAACAGCCTTGGCGAAACACATCATTTATGATGAAAGTGAAGTCACTGGTTTGGGGAATACAAAAACAACCATTAAAGCTTATAAGGATTCGGTGGTACTCCTAAGAACTGGTGAATTTTCTATGCGCCATGAGTATCAACTAGGGAAGACTAACATTGCAAGTTTGGAAACGTCATATGGGGCGGTAGAACTAGCTATGTTAACCCATGAATTAGACATAGATTTGAAAGATGGCAAGGGCCATATTTGTTTAGGATATGATATCTCTGTTGGTGGTGAGTGGCAATTTTACAACCAACTATATGTAGAGATTCGGGAGGATGTACATTATGGACATGAAAGAAGTTTTGAAGGCAGCCATTAAGGATGCTTTGCAGATAGCTTTGGAACAAGGAGAACTACCAGAAGGTACCTATCCAGAGGCACAGTTGGAAGTGCCTCCGCAGAAAGAATTTGGCGATTTTTCTACGAATATTGCTATGCAATCTGCACGGGTAGCGAAATCGAATCCAAGAGCGATCGCAGAAACAATTATTTCTCATATGAATTATGATTGGTTAACGCGTGCTGAAGTAGCAGGTGCTGGATTTATCAATTTCTTTTTAGCATCGGATGTGATTTACGATACTTTAAAAAATATATTAACAACAGGGGACACATATGGTAATGCACCACTTCGTGAAGAAGATACAGTGCAAATCGAGTATGTTAGTGCAAACCCAACAGGGTTGTTACATGTAGGACATGGTCGTGGTGCTGCCTATGGTAGTGCTTTGGTGAATTTGATGCGTGCAGCTGGTTTTAATGTGTTTGCTGAATATTACATCAATGATGCAGGTAAACAAATCGATAATTTAGCGGCTTCTGTGAATGCTCGTTATTTAGAATTATTAGATATGAAACATGAGTTCCCTGAGTCTGGCTATCGTGGTCAAGATGTCATCGATACAGCACAAGAATTGATTAACTGGAGAGGCGACTTCTTCGCAGTACTTCCAGAAGAAGAGCGTGTTCCGTTCTTTAAAGAATTTGCTTTAACAGAAAAATTAAATGGACTACGCAAAACATTACGTAATTTCCGCGTTGGGTTTGATCGTTGGTTCAGTGAACGTAGTTTGCATAAAAGTGGTGAAATTCGTACGTTGGTGAATCAGCTATTAGAATCTGGCGGAATGTATGAAAAAGATGGAGCCTACTGGTTGGCGTCTATGCAATATGGAGATGACAAAGATCGAGTGGTTATCCGTGACAATGGAGAACCAACATACTTAGCCGCAGATATTGCATACCACAAAGATAAATACGAACGTGGGTACAAACAATTAATTAACATTTGGGGTGCTGACCATCATGGGTATATTGCCCGTGTGAAAGCAGCCATGGAAGCACTTGGATTCAATCCAGATAAACTAGAAGTTCTATTATTACAAATGGTATTCTTATACCGTGATGGAGAGCTTGTAAAAATGTCCAAACGTACTGGTGAAACCATAACGTTGGACGAATTGATTGAAGACGTAGGGGTGGATGCAGCAAGATACTTCTTCTTGATGCGCTCCTTAGATAGTCAATTGGACTTCGATATCAACTTGGCATCCTCTAAATCTAACGACAATCCAGTGTACTATATCCAGTATGCACATGCTCGTATTCATAGTATTTTTGGGCAAGTAAAAGAAGCAGGTATTGCCTATGGTGACTGGGCAAATACATCTTTCACAGCATTGCAAAGTGAACAAGAAGTGGAATTGATTAAAAAATTAGCGGCTTATCCAGAAGAAGTTCAACTATCTGCTAATAATAAAGCGCCACATCGTATCGCTAAATACTTGTACGATGTAGCAAGTCTATTCCATTCCTTCTATAAACAAGGTCGTATCATGGGCGTTGAACCAGAATTGCAACAAGCTCGATTAGGCTTGATTACGGCAACAGCACATGTATTACAACATGGTCTTGGTATCTTAGGTATTTCTGCTCCTGAAAAAATGTAATCAGAAGCGCATAATTTATTAGGGAGGCATCATGTCAACAAAGTATATTTTCGTAACAGGTGGCGTCGTATCATCATTAGGTAAAGGCATTACTGCAGCATCCTTGGGACGTTTGTTGAAAAACCGTGGATATAAGGTGACAATTCAAAAATTTGATCCATATATTAATATTGACCCAGGTACAATGAGTCCCTATCAACATGGTGAAGTGTTCGTCACTGACGACGGTGCAGAAACTGACCTAGATTTAGGCCACTATGAACGTTTCATCGACATTAACTTAGGTAAAACATCCAATATTACAGCTGGTAAAGTGTATTGGTCTGTGATCAATAAAGAACGTAAAGGTGAATATCTTGGCTCTACTGTGCAAGTTATCCCTCACATTACGAATGAAATCAAAAATGCTGTGTTCCGTGTAGGTAAAGAAGACAATGCTGATGTGGTAATTACAGAAATCGGCGGTACTGTAGGTGATATTGAAAGCTTACCGTTCTTGGAAGCTATCCGCCAAGTGAAAAAAGAAGTGAACCGTGATGATGTGTTATATATCCACGTAACATTGGTACCATATATTAGTGCAGCTGGTGAGTTGAAAACAAAACCAACACAACATAGCGTAAAAGAACTTCGTGGCATCGGTATTCAACCAGATATCATTGTATGCCGTACGGAAAAAGAAATTTCCCGTGAAATGAAAGATAAATTGGCATTATTCTGTGACGTGGATCCAGATGCTATCGTGGAAAACCGCACTTGCAGCACAATCTATGAAGTGCCTTTGATGATGCAAGATGAAGGATTAGACAGCATTGTTGTACGCAAATTGAACCTAGAAGATCGTCCTGCAGATATGACAGAATGGAAAGAAATGGTTCATAAAATCTTACATCCTAAACAAGAAATTACCATCGCTCTTGTTGGTAAATACGTAGCATTACATGATGCGTATATTTCTGTAGCAGAAGCGTTGGGTCATGCAGGTATCGTAGAAGATACAAAAGTGAACATTAAATGGGTTGATTCTGAAGCGGTAGAAGCTGAAGGTACTGATTTAGCCGAAGTATATAAAGATGTAGATGGTATCTTAGTACCAGGCGGTTTTGGTTGCCGTGGTGTAGAAGGTAAAATTTCGACCATCCAATATGCTCGTGAGCACAAAGTGCCGTTCCTTGGCATTTGCTTGGGCATGCAAACATCTGTGATGGAATTTGCTCGTTCCGTTTTAGATATGAAAGGCGCTACTTCCACAGAATTTGATGAAAGTTGCCAGTTCCCTGTCATCGACTTAATGGATGACCAAGTAGATGTAGATGAAAAAGGCGGTACAATGCGTCTTGGCGTATATCCATGTAAAACAGTACCTGGTACAAAAGTACATGAAGCATACGGCGAAGACTTGATTTACGAGCGCCATCGTCATCGTTGGGAATTCAACAATGCCTATCGTCAACAATTGACAGATGCAGGCTTGATTATCTCTGGTACATCCCCTGATAATCGTCTAGTAGAATGCGTTGAAGTAGCTGATCATCCTTGGTTCGTAGGCGTACAATTCCACCCAGAATTGAAATCTCGTCCAAACAATGCACATCCATTGTTCAAAGGATTTGTGAAAGCGGCCATTGAGAATAAAAAATAAGACATAGTGAGTATGTAACATAGAAAGGACTGTAACAGAATACAATAGATTCTGGGTGCAGTCCTTTTGTATGAATTGATGACGATGATCTTGTAGAACTAATTATAAAATATGAATTGTTTGTAACACCAGTGACAACATATATCTTAGAAGATTTTTATAAAAATGATGAATGTTAGAGGCGTCTGTATATTTTGTGCTAGAAGGTGGTGATAGTATGGTATTGCAAAATAAGTTAGGAATCACTAACTCTGTAGAACTTGCTAGAGAGGAAGAGCGGATTAGTAAGAAGAAAGCTTTAGATCTGTTTGATACTACTGTACTAGAGAAGTATCCTGTAGGTTCTTTTGCGCAATTAGCTGCGATACACAGATATTTATTTGAAGGTATCTATGACTTTGCAGGAAAAGTTAGAACGGTAAACATGGCAAAAGGTAACTTCCGGTTTGCGCCTGTCATGTATTTACAGGTGGCCCTTGAAAGTATAGAGAACATGCCACAATCTACTTTTGATGAAATTATTGAAAAATATGTGGAGATGAACGTGGCACATCCTTTCAGAGAAGGCAATGGAAGAAGCGCTAGAATTTGGCTAGATCAAATATTGAAACAAGAACTACATCTTGTTGTAGATTGGAGCTTAGTTGACAAAGATGATTATTTGCTAGCCATGGAGCGAAGTCCTATTAAAGATACTGAAATCAAGCATCTCTTAAAAAAGGCTTTAACTGAAAGAATAAATGATAGAACAGTATATATGAAGGGAATCGACTATAGTTATTACTATGAAGGGTATACCGTGTATAAAACAGAAGAGTTGTAGGCTTTATCATTAATTATTTGAACAAATTAATGATTTATATTATATAACAGAATTTATTCGTATTGTGTATATACTTAAATAAAAAACACATTAGTCTATTGACAAGCGACTTAAAATGCTATAGAATAGTCTTCAGTTACATAAAGCAAATGCGATGAACAGGTATAAAGATATAGTTAGTTGCTTTCAGAGAGCTACTGGTTGGTGCGAAGTAGTAGAACGGTTATATTGAAACTCCCCTGTGAGCAGCGATGGTGAAATCAAGTAGTCATCGACGGTAGTTCCGTTATAACTGTGAGAACCAACTAGGGTGGGACCGTGTTATTGAAATGATAATGCCCCTTGATGTGCACTGCACATTGAGGGGCTTTTTTGTATCATAGGTTGATTAGTGTTTCTTACATTTTACGATGAGATCTGTATAAGGTATACAGTACAAGTAGACTCTATTAGAATGTTCTGATAGTTGTAAGCATAGCTTGCTAGCAGTAGAATATGCGGTTGGTTGTGAACAAACCGCTACACAAGATAGAGAAAAATCTGTGATGTAGTACTACTAAAACTATAGTATATAAAATGTAAAAACCTCTATGAAACCAATACGCTATACATAACGCCCCTAGGGATGCATTGTCATCTCTGGGGGCGTTTTTCTATTCTCTGAAAGTTATTTTCACAGAACATAGGAATACAACCACCACAAGAGGGATCGCCGCAAAGGTGAGATATGGTCGCGACATATCCAGTTTTGTAGAGATACTTCATGATAATGAAATTAAGACATACGATAGATAGAAAGAGGAATCATCATGAACAATAGAATTTATTTTTTTGATACAACACTTCGAGATGGGGAACAAACACCGGGTGTGTCCCTTCAAACACCAGAAAAAGTAGAAATTGCACAAGCCCTTGTGCGCCTTGGATTAGATGTCATCGAAGCGGGGTTCCCAGCTGCATCAGAAGGTGACTTTGAAGCAGTAGCTACGATTGCTAAAGAAGTACGTGGATGTACTATTGCAGCCCTTGCTCGATCTAATGAAAATGACGTGACAAAAGCCGCAGAAGCACTAGTAGGCGCAGAGCGCAGTCGTCTACATGTGTTTATCGCTACTAGCGATATACATTTAGAGTATAAATTGAAAAAGACTCGTGAAGAAGTGTTAAACATTGTGAAACACATCCTTGAGTTTGCGAAAGGTAAATTTGATGAAATCGAGTTCTCCGCAGAAGATGCATCTCGTACAGATTTAGATTATCTATGTCGTGTCTTTGAAGTGGCTATTGAAGGTGGAGCTTCCATTTTGAATGTACCAGATACAGTAGGCTACATGACACCAGAAGAGTTTGGTAATCGTATTCGCTACATTAAAGAACATACGAAAGGTATCGAAAAGGCAATCATCAGTGTCCATTGTCATAATGACTTAGGCCTTGCCAATGCTAATACGTTGGCAGCTATCGAAGCGGGAGCTCGTCAAGTGGAATGTACAATGAATGGCTTGGGAGAACGAGCTGGTAATGTGGCTATCGAAGAAGTCGTAATGACCATCAAAACTCGCCATGATCACTATCCATTCGATGTACACATCGACACACCACTATTCACTCGTACTAGCAAATTGGTGAGCAAACTTTGCGGTGTTGCCGTGTCACCTAATAAGGCTATCGTAGGTGCCAATGCCTTCGCGCATGAGTCTGGCATTCATCAACATGGTATGTTGAACAATCCTACAACGTACGAAATTATGACACCGGCTAGTGTAGGAGCAGAAAAAACGTCTATCGTATTGGGTAAACATTCTGGCCGTCATGCTTTTGAAGATCATTTAGTGAATTTAGGCTTTCAGTTAGAAGAAGAACGAGTGAATGAATTGTTCGTTCAATTCAAAGCCTTAGCAGATAAGAAAAAACAAGTTTACGATGAAGATATCTACGCTTTGGTGATGGATACCATGCATCACGAGCAAGCATTCCACGTGGTACAACACGATTACCATTCCGATCAAAATGGATACGTGCTTGCTAGCATTCGTGTATTAACTCCGAATGGGGAACGCATGGATGCCGCTGTTGGTGATGGTCCAGTAGATGCTTCTTTCAGAGCTATCGAACGATTGGTGAATACACCATTTGTATTGGAAAACTTCCAAATCCGTTCTGTAACGGTAGGTAAGGATGCCCTTGGGGAAGCGGTGGTGAAAGTCAACTACAATGGCCGCAGATTCCAAGGTCGTGGTGTTAGCACAGACATCGTAAAATCTAGTGTGAATGCCTATATTAACGCAGTAAACGCAATTTATTTAGCAAAAGAATTAGAACAAGAGTTTGGAAACCAGGAGGGTTAATGTCATGGGTATGACGATTACAGAAAAGAATATGGCACGCCATGCAGGGCTTGCAGAAGTAAAAGCAGGTCAAATGATTGAGTGTCAATTAGATTTCATCTTAATGAACGATATTACATTTCCACCAGCAAAGAAAGAGTTTGAAAAAATCGGTAAACCTGTATTTGATGCAGATCGCATCTACTTAGTACCGGATCATTTCACACCGAATAAAGATATTAAATCGGCTACACAAGCGAAAGTGATGCGTGATTTTGTACGACAACATAAGATTACACACTATTTTGAAGTAGGCCGTATGGGCATTGAGCACGTATTACTACCAGAACAAGGTTTAATCGGGCCAGGGGAAATGATCATCGGCGCTGACTCTCACACTTGTACGTACGGAGCATTGAATGCTTTTGCTACTGGTGTGGGTTCTACAGATGCTGGGGTCGCTATGGCAGAAGGTAAAACTTGGTTCAAAGTGCCAGAAACTATTAAGGTTGTTCTAGAAGGAAAACCAGCAAAATGGATTTCCGGTAAAGATATTGTATTGGACTTAATCGGTAAAATTGGTGTGGATGGAGCTCGTTATAAAGCCCTTGAGTTTCATGGATCTGGTGTGCAATACATGACGATGGCAGACCGCTTGACGATCTGTAATATGGCCATCGAAGCGGGTGGTAAATGTGGTGTATTCCCATACGATGCAGTGACAGAGGAGTATATCCAAGGTCGCATCACACGCCCTATCGAACCGATTGCAGCAGACGAAGATGCAGACTATTGCCAAGTAGTGACCATCCAATTGGACGAATTAACACCAGTGGTAGCATACCCACATCTTCCTTCCAATACGCATTACATGAAAGACATTGTGAAAGAAGAACGTATTCAAATCGACCAAGTTATCATCGGTTCTTGCACGAATGGACGCTTTGAAGATTTAGAAATGTGCGCAGAAATTTTTAAAGGTCGCAAGGTGGCGGACTTCGTGCGTTGCATCGTGATCCCAGGGTCCCAAGATGTATATAACCAAGCTGTAAAAGCAGGCTTAATGGACATCTTTATCGAAGCAGGCTGTGCTGTAAGTACGCCAACGTGTGGTCCTTGCTTAGGTGGTTACATGGGTATCATGGCAGAGGGAGAACGCACTGTGTCTACTACAAACCGTAATTTCCGTGGCCGTATGGGACACGTGGACAGTGAAGTATATTTAGCAAGCCCGTATGTGGCGGCAGCAAGTGCAGTAGCAGGGTATTTAGCAAGCCCTGAGGAGGTATAATATGGCAGACTTTCAAGGAACGATTTGGCGCTACGGCGACAATGTAGATACAGACGTAATCATTCCAGCGCGCTACTTGGCTATAGCGGATATGGCGGAACTAGCAGAACATGCTATGGAAGACATTGATACTACATTTGCATCGAATGTGAAAGCTGGTGAAATTATGGTAGCTGGCAAAAACTTTGGTTGTGGTTCCTCTCGTGAACATGCACCAGCAGTGATTAAAGAAAAAGGTATTTCCTGCATCGTAGCAGATAGCTTTGCTCGTATCTTTTTCCGCAATGCTATCAACATCGGTTTACCAGTAATTGAAATTGGTGATGCAGTGGAGCGCATTCAAGAAGGTCACGAAATCGCAGTGGAAATGGCCACAGGTGTTGTCCATAATGTGACTACCGGTGAAAGCTACCAGGGAACAGCACTACCACAATTTGTGCAAAATATTGCCAAAGCAGGTGGATTGGTAAACTTTGCAAAAACAAGACAAAACTAATATATCTAATAGGGTGCCTTAGGCAAAGCTACTATCGATTAGCCTAGAGGTATTCCCTATAGTATGGATACTAACTAGGTAGAATATCTTGGTATATTGTAGATGTGTAGAGACTTTTAAAAGAGGAATACTATGAGTGAAAAACAAATTGTCCTAATTGCTGGCGACGGCATTGGGGAAGAAATAACAAATTCGGCGCGTGCTGTGGTGGATGCAGCCTTTGCCAAAGCTGGTGTAACAGCCAACTGGATTGAGAAAAAAGCTGGCGGTGCGGCTATCGATGCCTTTGGTGAACCATTACCACAAGATACTATCGATGCATGCCAAGCAGCAGATGCTGTATTATTAGGTGCTGTAGGAGGCCCTAAATGGGATGATGTAGATCCGTCCATCCGTCCAGAAAAAGCCATCCTTGGTTTACGCAAAGCATTGGGCTTGTTCTGTAACTTGCGCCCAGTGAAAATCTATCCAGCATTGCGTGAATTTTCTCCGTTGAAACCAGAATTGGTAGAAAACGTTGACTTCGTTATCGTTCGTGAATTAACAGGCGGCATCTACTTTGGGGAACGGGAAGAAGCACAAGGAGAAGGCCCAACAGAATTTGCTTGGGACAAAGAGACTTATGCTCGTTATGAAGTGGAACGCATCATGGACGTAGCAGTAGAAACAGCTCGTAAACGTTCCGGTAAAGTGGTGAGCGTAGATAAAGCCAATGTATTGGCATCCTCTCGTTTGTGGCGTAAAATTGCGAAAGAAAAAGCAGAAGCTAACCCAGATATTTCCATGGATTACTACTATGTAGATAATACAGCTATGCAACTAGTGACGAATCCAGGTCAATTTGATGTGTTAGTGACAACTAACTTATTTGGAGATATCTTGAGTGATGAAGGGGCTGTTATCTCTGGCTCCCTTGGCTTATTACCATCTGCCTCCATCGGTACAGGCACTTCTTTGTATGAACCAATTCATGGTTCGGCGCCAGACATTGCAGGACAAGGTATTGCTAACCCATTAGGTACGATTTTGTCTGCTGCCATGATGTGTCGTTATTCCTTGGACTTACCTGCGGTAGCGGACTCCATTGAACAAGCAGTAACAGCTGTTCTTGATGCTGGCTATCGTACAGGGGATATGTATCGAGAAGGATTCACGAAAGTGAATACCCAAGGCATGACTGACGCTGTCATAGCGCACTTAGGATAAGATGTAAGAGTATATAAGGTATAAAAAATCGCGGCACACTCCTCCACAAACTGATACTATCGTTAGGTTTGCTCCGGAGTATGCCGCGCTTTTTTGCATATGTTGTTGTCTAGATATCACTAACATCGCTTAGGGGCGCTATGGGGGCTAGAGAAAAGTAGATATGTATAATTTTAGGGAAAAGAAATATATATACTAGTTAAGGTTTCATGTGCTTTTGTGTATAATAGTGTACATATGTCAGTGTTGGGAACGGAATGTAGGAGGAGTTACTATGTCAGATGAACGAGTTACGGATCTACAGTTGGCACACTCTGTACTAGGCTATACAGGCGTACCTGGTGCCTATGCTTATGAAGTGTTGCAGAATGTACTTTCAAAATATATAGAAAAGGGTGGATCCGTGGAAGGACAACGGATTGAGCGCTGTCAAAGTCATCGTGAGCTCGTACAGGCTGTCCACGAAGGACGCATCGATTATGCCATATTGCCTATTGAAAATTCCATCGTTGGTGAAGTGCGGGATAGCACAGATTTAATCAAAGATAAGAATATCCACATCGTGGGAGAAGTACGCCACCGTATTAGCCATAGTTTATTGGGCGTGCAAGGTGCTAGCCTAGATACGATTCAAGAGGTGTACTCTCATGAGCAAGCCCTCATGCAATGCTCACAATTTTTGGCGACTCACAGCTCGTGGCAACTAAGTCCTATGAACAATACAGCCATGAGCGCGAAATATGTAAGTGATACCCAGGATATAACGAAAGCATGCATTGCCAATGAATCTGCGAAAGATTTATATGGTCTCACACTGTTGGCGCCAGACATTGCAAACTTTAAGGAAAACTTTACACGATTCTTCATTATTACCCACAAGGATGTAGTGATTCATGATGCCCATAAGTTAAGTATCATTGTACAAACACCGAATACTCCAGGAGCACTGGTGAAAGTATTACGAGTCTTTGAAAATCATCAGCTGAACATGGTGAATATCAAGTCACGACCATGTATGCACACGCCGTGGGAGTACTTTTTCTACATTGACATAGAAGGGGAAGGCCGTGAAGCAGAAGTACAACAAGCTTTAACAGAAGTTCAAGATCTGTCTAATTACTTACAAGTCTTAGGACATTATAAAATCTATGATGTACTGTGAGGTTTTCAACAGAACTCTGGTGCCATAGAATACTAATATAGAGACATGATGGAAACCTTGCTATTTCTAGATGCTGTAATGCTAGGTAGTATAATAGTAATTTAAAAGTTTCATGAAGTTTCGGAACACTTCTTGCTCACAGAAATAGAGATATGATACTATATTTTTATAAATTATATAGAAATATGTAGATATGCGTAGGTGTGTTATATAGATGTACTATGTAAATGTAGTATAGGCGATCGCCAATTTCTATATAAGTATTAAGACTGTGAAATTGAGTAAGGAGACATAGTATGAAACGAAGCATTATTTCTTTTTTTGTAGGCGCCATTGTGACGGCATGTGCTATGGGGTGGTTTTGGTATCAAGATCGTGAACAGTATACACGTGCTATTCCAGCTGTAAAAGGGTCAGTCCAAGTAGCACCAGTGGTGAATGGAACACCAACAGGAACGACAAATGGTACTGTACAACAAACTGGAGCCGTAGCGCCACAAGCAACACAGCAACAAGTTCAAATTACGCAAGAAAAAGCGATGGAAATCTTTAAAGCAGCATACCCTGACTATCGCATTGAAAAAGTTAAATTCGATACAGATCATGGACGTGCTCATTATGAAATCGATGGGGAAACCTTAACACGTGAAGTAGAAATTAAAATCGACGCTGTGACTGGGGAAATCTTCCAAGTTAAAGAAGGACATTAATACTTTTCTAAAGGACTAAGAATACCTAACCTATCTAGTAGGCTAGGTATTCTTTCATTAGTAAAGGAAATGATTGTATTAGTCTTACAATCGACAAATAAATGAGTTTCTAACGACATCATGAATCATTTTCTAGTAGTACATTTTAACGTACTGTGTTAGTATGGATTATAGAAGATTCGCCGAACTATCTGCGTATAATGTAGATTTATTTGGTGTATAGATGCTAGTACATCAAAGATAAAGTTTAGAAAATAAAAGGGAGGAGACCTTAAGATATTTAGAAGTTAGCATATCAAATTTGAGTGAGTAAAGCAGGATGGAGGGATTGTATGACAGAACTACACATGTATTTAGCGTATTTGACAGCATGGACCATATACCAATTGTGGTCAATTCACAGATGGATACAATCGGAGTCAAAAGAGGAAAAAGCCGAGAATGCGGGTCATGCATTGCAGGAGGTTTTAAACTTTATTTCGCCTAAGGCAGTGGCTGGTTTGGCCATGAGCGGAATCATTTTTACAGGGGCTGCAGATGTATTAGGCATTTTGCTAGTGAAAGGCTTCATACGTGAGCCTCAATGGCTAGATACTTTATTAGTCGGCCTCGTTTGCGTAAGTATTATAGTGGGCATCCGTTCTGCCATTGAGGCCTATCGCATTGTTCTAAGTGCATCTAATTCTCGTCAACCGGATCTCTTTTTAGTACGCCATGAAAGACTATTTAAAAAGGGTCGTATGAACCTAGAGGTTATAGTGAACCGGATATTACATATTCTATATGCGGGATTTGCCATTTACACGATTGTTATACTTTTACAAGTATTGCATATTTTATAAGAAAATTTGTCAATAATGTTTATAGGATATTAGTAAAAGTTGTGGTGGTCTGTTATAATAAATTGATTACATTACATATGGTTAGAGCATAGCAGTGCAAATGAAAGTATATATACAAATCAATTAGTAAGAAAGGCATTGATAATGAACGTAAACAAGAAAACAACAATTTCTAAAGAAGAAACGGCCGTGATTAAACATTTAAAGGACTCCTATAATGAATTGGTATATCCGTCTAAATCCTTTGGTGTAACCTCTGTAAACAGTTTAGAGGCAAAGGCAAAATTATGGGGCTTGAATCCAGTGCCAGCGAAAGAGGCTCGAGTATTAGAACTAGGTTGTTCTATGGGTGGTAACATCATCGGTCAAGCTGTGTATCATCCAGAGGCATCTTTTGTAGGGGTGGATCTTAGTGGGTCTCAAATTGAAATCGGCAATGAAATCATTACAGCTATTGATTTAAAAAATGTAAAACTGATAGAACAAGATATTCTAAAAATTGACAAAGATTTTGGCACATTCGATTACATCATCGTTCATGGTATTTGGTCTTGGGTGCCAGATGTGGTGAAAGAAAAAATTTTAGAGATCTGTAATGTGAATTTGTCCGAGCGTGGGGTAGCCTACGTTTCTTATAATGTATATCCAGGTTGGCATCGATTGGATCAAGTGCGAGAGATGATGCTCTTTGCTACACGGTATGATCAGGATATGGATTTATTACCTCGCACAGAAAAAGGGATTTCCTTCGTACATCATATGAATGAGCTTATCAAAGGCTCTAAGGATGTGGTACCTAAATTAGGCTGGAAAACAGATAGCTTTGATTCTGCGTTAGATCATAAAACATATTATATTGCTCACGAATATTTAGAGCCTATTAATGACCCTGTATATATAACGGATTTTATTGGCCGCGCTAACAAACATAAATTAGTCTATGTAGCGGATACAGATTTCCAACTGTCTGCTATTACGTGGATGAAAAAAGAACGCAGAGAATTAATTGAAGCTATGTCTGGTGGAGATTGGAATACGAAAGAACAAATTCTAGATTTCTATTTCGATACCCAATTCCGTCGTTCCTTATTATGCCATGAGTCACAAGCTCATTTACTACGTCATAATGAAGAGTTTTTAATTACCACTCTTGATTCCCTCTATTTCGGTATGATCAATAAGGGTAAGGAGTTACAGGATACAACAAATATGGTAGAACAAGCCATTGTTAATCAATGTCGTAAAGGAGAAATGTTCACCGTTGCTGATTGTAAAGCAGATCTAAAACGACTACAAGATGATACAGAGCATGATGATGTGGAATTATATAGCATGTTGATTCGTTTCTTGTTGTGTGGATTTATTGCACCTGTGACAGAGAAAAAAGAAATCACCACATTCAAAGAAGGTGTGTCTACGGTATCAAAAGAGATGGCTAATTATGTACAAACTGTTGTGGATCGAGGTGGATCCAGATTTATTAACATCTCCGATTTGTACAATGACAGCATTACAGGATTTAACTCTGCGCATGTGCTGATGATGAAACAATTAGAAACGCCAAAAACTTTAGAAGAGCTATACAAAGTAGCGGATGAAATTTTGAAAGTAGATGAAACGAAACCATCTGGTGAAGTGGTGGCGTTAAAAGGCCGTACTGTGGTAGATAATACATTAGAGGTTTTAGGTCAACTGGGGTTCTTGCGTAATAACTAGAACTATTGGCAGGTAGCTTAGGTAGTGGACCCAGTAAGATGATTATAAAAAGAGCTGTACTAGCATGTCTATGTGACATGTGAGTACAGCTCTTTTGCTGTGTTATGCAATACACAAAGCTAATATGTATATAACAGAGGGGAACCGCATAGCGACTCCCCTTGTTGATAGCATTATTGTAGTTTTTCTAATAAGGTTAATAAGAATTTGGACACTGTATCTACTGCTGGCAAGTGTAACCGTTCTTTTGGTGTATGAGCGCCTAAGATAGTAGGACCAAAGCTAATCATTTGTGTATTTGGTAATTGTGCTTTTAGTAAGCCACATTCAAGGCCTGCATGCACGGCTGTTACATGAGGTTCTACACCGATTACCTCTTTGTATAGAGCGATCGCTTGTTCCTCTAAACGGCTACCGCGTTCGTATTCCCAAGCAGGGTAACGACCTTGCTCAGAAGCAGTGAAGCCATGTATTTTTGCCAATGTCATGATGCGGTTACGTAGGTAAGCTAGTTGACTCATAGTCAAGCTACGTACGGAGATAAGAATATCTAATTGTGTGTCATTATCTTCGACGATAGCGATATTGTTACTGGTATCTACTAAGCCTTCTAACTTTTTACTCATACCAAATACACCATGAGGTGCTAAGTACAAGAATTGCAAGAAGCTATGTGCTTGCTCATCGCTATAGATCGTAGCAGGAGTGTCACAAGGAGTAACTTTCACTTGTAGATTTGGATCTTGTGGAGATAATTCGTGACGAATAATCTCAGTGTTTGCTTGGATATGAGCTTGTAATGCGTCTGCATCAGAAGGTTGGCAAAGAATCGTTGCCTCTGCAAAGCGAGGGATCGCATTATGTTTAGAACCACCTGTAAAATTGCTTAAAGAAATAGGAGATTCTTGTTGTGCTTCCACTAATAAGCGAGCTAGGATTGTCAGAGCATTACCAAGTTGTTCGCCAATTTCAATGCCAGAGTGACCACCATGGAGTTCATCTACGGAGACTTTCAAAGCAGTTAATCCAGCTGGTGCTGGTACTGCGTTCGTTGGTAAAGTAAGGTCCAAACGACAGCCCCCAGCACAGGCTACAATAAATTCATGTTCTTGTTCTGTATCGATATTGAGCAAATATTGTCCGTGTAGGCGGTTACCTTTTACAGCCATAGCGCCGTTCATACCTGTTTCTTCATTAGTAGTAAATAGACATTCTAAAGGTCCATGAGGGATGGTTGGATCATCTAGGACAGCCAGTGCCATCGCCACAGCAATGCCATTATCGGCACCTAGAGTAGTTTCATTGGCGTGTAACCATTCACCTTCTTCAATCAGCTCGATTGGGTCCTTGGAAAAATCGTGCGTAGATGTGTCAGATTTTTCTGCCACCATATCAATATGACCTTGTAAAATGATAGATGGATGATTTTCATAGCCAGCAGTTGCATTAGCACGAATGATTACGTTTAATGCTTCGTCTTGTTCTGCGTCTAAACCTCTATCTTTGGCAAATTGCATTAGAAAATCGCTAATACCCTGCTCATTGCCAGATTCACGAGGGATTTGACTGATTTCACGGAACCAATGTAATACATTCGTTGTATAGTTAGTATGTGTCATAATAAACCCTTTCTTAGGATGGATGAAATACTCAATAAAATAACTATACTCCATTAGTCGTAAGGGGTCAATATAAGAATAAAGGATTCTTTTATGATGAAAGTTTATGTCAATGGTGTGCCAAGGAATGCTATAATAAAAATAGTGATTTCAAAGGAGGTTATCACATGAAGGATACAAAGATTATGATGATAGGCACAGGAGGTACCATTGCAGGTACAGGAAATGGGTCTAGTGCATTAACAGAATATAGATCGGGATCCATAGGTGTGGATGATTTGATGCAAGCTGTGCCAGCTTTGGAGGGGTATGGCCCGTTTGAAAGTGTCCAATTCTCTAATATCGATAGTTCTGAAATGAGCCCCTATCGTTGGGTACGCTTAGCACTACTTGTGAATGAAGTGGCTGAGCGAGATGATATAGGTGGTATTGTTATTACCCACGGCACAGATACGATGGAGGAAACTGCATATTTCTTGCAATTGACGGTACATACGAAGAAACCGGTCGTGATGACTGGTTCCATGCGTCCTGCTACAGCACTCAGTGCGGATGGTCCGGTGAATTTGCTGCAAGCTGTACAAGTAGCACGCAGTGACAATGCTTGGAACCAGGGGGTATTAGTGGTCATGAATGGCTACATTGATAGCGCTAGAGAGGTGGCAAAGCTACACACTACTGATGTGGCTACCTTTGGAAACGCCCAATTAGGTCATATGGGTTGCGTACAAAATGGAACAGCTTATTTTTACTATACTCCGTGTCGTAAGCATACAAGTGACAGCGAATTTATTTTGCGTGAGGAAGTGGAATTGCCACAAGTGGGAATTGTGAATCTCTATGGAGGTATGGATACAGAAATACTAACTATGGTAGCAAGTCGATCACAGGGGTTAATTGTGGGTGGTTTTGGGCATGGCACATTGCCACAGGGTGTACGAGATACGCTCAAAAAAATTACCATTCCCAAAGTGCGGTCATCCCGCATTGGGAATGGTATTGTATCTAGTAATTCATCGGATGTGAAAGAGGGATTAATCGTTAGCGATTCTTTGTCACCTGTGAAAGCTAGAATACTTTTGATGTTGGCGTTACAACAAGAACGAAGTCGAGAAGATTTAGAGAAACTGTTTACACTCTATTAAGGCGTTTATTATTGTGCTATGCACTCTACGGAGATCTAGGTTAACGGAATGGTAGCACAATAAGCCCTAATAGTTATAAATCCAAGGTATCTGCATTCTCTAATGCTGTTTCTATAGCACTTCGTACGGCTTTGGCTAAGGTGTCGCCAAACTGGGAGAACGTGCCTGAGTCTGTGAGGAGCTCTCCGTTCGGATCAATGGTCATGATGACACCATCTGTGGATGTGCCTGTAGCTAGTTGTCCAGATAGGATGCTAGTGATTCCCTTGGATTGGAGTGCTACGGTTTTGGCTTCCGTTATAGTTAGCAATGATTTTGTGAGAGCCCCGTCGGTGAGGGCGCAGTTGGTAAACACTAATAGGTTGATGGTGCCTCCGGCATGGAAGGCGCCATCTTTTTCGTAGTATGTATAGCCATCGCCTGCTCGATGCGCTGTTTTTTCAACACCTGCTGTAGCAATGACTTCGACTATGATGGTTCCCTCTTGTAAGCATACATAGGCATGTCGCTCCATAGAAGCGCTAGTCAATAAGGCTGTACAAAAATGAATCGGTAGGTCTAGTTGTACGCATTCTTTTGCTAAATAAGCAGACGTGGATCCACCAGGTAATTCACTTTCATCATTGACGAAAAATGTGAGTTGTTGATTGCGCACAGCCATGACATGGTGCAAGCCACCGTTGAAAGGGCTCGTGCTGATGGCATAATAAGGCATATCATAAGTCACAGTAATGGCAGAATTGTGTATATCTACATAGCCACCACTACGTAGTGTAGTAGGGGCCTTATATTGATTGTGATTGGGCATATATCCTCCTAGTAAGTAACATGAGATTTTATATAGTTATAGTACCATAAAACGGAACATAGGGGATATTGAATTTAGTATATTTTATGTATCAGAGATTAACATAATAACTATTGGGACGTACTAAACAACTCATTACCGGAATAGCGATAATGGGCTTTTTTTTGTATAATGAGTATAATGGATTAAGGAGGCATGTACCATGGAAGAAAGTCATTTTTTTGCCCTTTTAGGGCGTATGAAATATATTCAACGTTGGAGCTTGATGCGCAATACCGAAGTAGAAAACTTGCAAGGTCATAGTTTAGAAACGGCTATGATTGCCCATCAATTAGGAGTGCTTCGGAATACATATTTTGAGGGAACTGTGGATGTGAACCGATTAGCGGTACTGGCCATGTATCATGATGTGAGCGAAGTATTTACAGGAGATATGCCCACGCCAGTGAAATATTTTAACCCTAAATTGCGTGCCCTATATGGGGAAGTGGAACAGTTGGCTAATGAAACCTTATGGCGTACGTTGCCAGAACCGGTGCAACCAGTCTATGAGGAAGCCTTAGTATCTGTTCCAGAGGAATACGAAGTACTAGTGAAAGCAGCGGACACTTTATCAGCATTCATGAAATGCGTAACAGAAAAAGCCGCAGGTAATGACGAGTTTAATGCAGCCTATGATACGATTCACGAACGATTAGTACAGATGCAATTGCCAGAGGTAGATCTATTTTTGAAAGTGTATGTGCCTAGTTTAACGAAGTCCTTAGATGAAATGAATGTGTCTTTTATAAAGTAGATAGTTTTGTAGCTTCATATATTGACGGTGTTGCATACTTTCACGTATACTAATACTATATAGATAATAACTAAGAAGAGGAAAAATCTTTTGAACGCATCACAGAGAGCATTGGGTTGGTGGAACAATGTATGTAGTAGGAAGAGGGTAGCCTCGGAGTTGGCATGGTGAACTAGAGTAAGTGTGCCCGCTGATCAGCGTTAACGATAGTGAGTGATTGCTACGGCAATAATCTAGGTGGTACCGCGGAAGTATAGACCCTTTCGTCCTAATGGACGAAGGGGTCTTTTTGATGTTTTGAAGAGGGAAAACTATGGATTTAGTAAACTATATCGGAGAAACTAGTTCTTACGATAAAAAAGTACAGCTCGAACGGCATAAACCTAAAAGTTGGCTAAAATCTGTTAGTGCATTTGCCAATTCAAAAGGCGGGGTGCTTATTTGGGGAATCGATGATGAAGATAGGCTCGTAGGATTAGATGATGCAAAAGGTGATTCTGAGTTCATTAGCGCGATAATTAAGACCAAGCTAGACCCTACACCTAGAGTTAATTTAGAAGTCATCAGGAATGATAATAAAGATCTTATTATGTTACAGGTGTATGAGGGAAACGAAACTCCCTATTATTATGTAGATAGTGGAAATAGGCTTGCCTTTATACGAGTTGGAAATGAAAGCGTTGCAGCCAGCAGCGTGCAATTAAATAGCCTTATTTTACGAGGTATGAATAAAACATTTGACACCATATCAACAACTATTTCGATAGAACGAGCTGCATTTTCTAAGTTAAAATCTGTATACTTTCAGCGAACAGGGAATGATTTGCGAGACAATGATTTATTATCTTTTGGGTTAGTAAGTAGTGATCATTATCTTACGAATGCAGGAGCGTTATTAGCTGATGAACCATTAGTTCGTCAGTCAAGGGTATTCGCCACAAGATGGAATGGCCTTGATAAAACGAATGGTAGAGAAGAGGCTCTTGATGATAAAGAGTTTGAAGGTAGTCTTTTGTTATTGTTACAAAATAGTATAGACTTTATAAAAACCAATTCTAAAAAACGTTGGAAAAAAGTTGATACATATCGCGTGGAATATCCTGATTATCCAGAGCGAGCAATACAAGAAGTATTGGTAAATGCTTTGATTCATCGTGATTATGGTGAATTAGGTTCAGAAGTTCATATTGATATGTATGATGATAGATTAGAAATATATTCTCCTGGGGGGATGATGGATGGAACTTTTATTCAAGAGTTAAACATATCGAATATATCATCTAAACGTAGAAATCCTATGATTGCTGATGTATTTAGTAGAATGCACTTAATGGAGCGACGGGGCAGTGGGCTAAAAAAAGTGTTGGATATCTACGAGTCACAAGAAGAATATAATGCATCTTTACGTCCAGAGTTTCGTTCCACTCAAAGTTCTTTTTTTGCTGTACTTAAAAATTTGAACTATGAATATGATAAAAGAACGGCAGTAAAAAACGGCGATAAAGGGGCTATCAATCTTGATAGTAAGGAAAATAGTTCTGATGGTGGCGATATAAGACCGGCGATAAAAGATGATGAGAACGGCGATAAAGGGGCTATCAATCCTGATGTTAAAGGAAATAGTTCTGATAGTGGCGATATAAGACCGGCGGTCAAGACCGGCGATAAAACAACGATAAAAAATGAACAAAAAAAGCAAATACTTATTTTTGCTGAAATGAATCTATTTTTTAAGGCGAAGGATATCGCGGAATTGTTGGGGTTACAAGCGTCGAGAGCAAGATATTTATTACAGGAATTAGTGAAAGATGGTAAAATCAAAGGAATTGGTAATAATAAAGGTAGAAAGTACCAATTAATAAAATAATTATTATATCCAAATTAGGAGGACATATGAAGGAATATAAAAATCTCACAACGTACAATCCAAAAGAGATTGAACAACAATGGTACACATATTGGGAAGAGAAAGGGTACTTTCACGAGGAAGTAGATACGAATAAAGAGCCGTTCAGTATTGTGTTACCACCACCAAATGTAACAGGTCAATTGCACATGGGTCATGCCCTTGATAACACCTTGCAAGATATTTTGATTCGTACGAAACGTATGCAAGGTTACAATGTGTTGTGGATGCCTGGTACAGACCATGCAGGGATTGCAACGCAAGTAAAAGTAGAAGAAAATATCATGAAAACAGAGGGAAAATCTCGTCATGATTTAGGTCGTGAAGAGTTCTTAAAACGTGTATGGGAGTGGAAACAAGAGTACGGTAGCACCATCGTAAAACAAATCCGTAGTTTAGGCGCTTCTTGCGATTGGACGAGAGAGCGTTTTACTTTGGATGAAGGTTACCATGAAGCGGTATTAAAAGTATTCGTAGAATTATACGAAAAAGGTTTAATCTATCGCGGAGAACGCATCACTAACTGGTGCCCTAATTGTTTGACAGCCTTATCCGATATCGAAGTAGAACACGAAGATGAAAATGGTCATTTGTGGCATATTAAATACCCTGTTATCGGGGAGGAAGATACATTCTTAACCGTAGCTACCACACGCCCTGAAACGATGTTTGGTGACGTAGCTGTAGCGGTGAACCCTAATGATGAACGCTATGCCCATTTAGTAGGTAAAGAATTATTGCTTCCATTCGTAAATCGTCATATCCCAATCATTGCTGATGAATATGTAGATCAATCGTTCGGTACTGGTTGCGTAAAAATCACGCCAGCCCATGACCCTAATGACTTTGAAATGGGACAACGCCATAATTTAGAAAGCATCGTGGTGATGAATCCAGATGGCACTATGAATGCAGGAGCAGGACACTTTGTGAACATGCCTCGTGAATTAGCACGTAAACAAGTAGTAGCAGAATTAGAGGCGCAAGGTTTATTAGAAAAAGTGGAAGAACATGGTCATAGTGTAGGCCATTGTTCCCGTTGTAACACGACAGTAGAACCTATGGTGTCGAAACAATGGTTTGTATCTATGGAACCATTGGCAAAACCTGCCTTAGAAGTGGTACGTGATAAATCTATTGAATTTGTACCAGAACGTTTTACAAAAACGTATACTAACTGGTTAGAATCTATTCGTGATTGGTGTATTTCTCGTCAATTGTGGTGGGGACATCGTATCCCAGCTTGGTACTGCCAAGATTGTGGAGAAACCATCGTAACAGCAGAAACGTTGACAGAATGTCCACATTGCCATGGCAAAGTAGAACAAGATCCAGACGTATTAGATACATGGTTCAGCTCTGCGTTATGGCCATTTGCCACAATGGGTTGGCCTGACAATACAGAGGAAGTGAAACATTGGTATCCTACAAGCGTTATGGTAACAGGCTACGACATCATCTTCTTCTGGGTAGCTCGTATGATTTTCATGGGCTTAGAATTTAAAGAAGAAATTCCTTTCAAACACGTCTTCATTCATGGTTTAGTACGTGATAGCCAAGGTCGTAAAATGAGTAAATCCTTGGGCAATGGTATCAATCCATTAGAAGTGATTGAAGAATACGGTGCCGATGCGTTGCGCTTTACCTTGGTAACAGGGAATACGCCAGGGAACGATATGCGTTTCTACATGGAACGTGTGGAAGCAAATCGTAATTTTGCCAACAAAATCTGGAATGCATCCAAATTCGTATTGATGAATTTAGAAGGCTTTGATGAAAGCTTTGTACCAAGCGCAGAAGACTACACATTGGCGGATAAATGGATTCTAGAAGAATACAATAAAACAGTGACTAATATTACGAATAACCTTGATAAATTTGAATTAGGGGAAGCAGCGAGCGCTGTATACGATTTCATTTGGAATACGTACTGCGACTGGTACATTGAATTAGCGAAACCTCGTTTGTACAACAAAGAAGGTGGCCGTGACCGTCAAACAGCTCAATACCTATTGGTATCCATCCTTCGTCATATGATGGAATTATTGCACCCATTCATGCCATTCGTAACAGAACATATTTGGCAACATTTGCCACATGAAGGAGAGAGCATCATGGTCGCTCCATGGCCAAGTACATTATCCATGGAAGGGTTCAGCTCTGCAGCAGCATATATGAATGTGATGATGGACGGTATCAAAGGTATTCGTAACATGCGTGCAGAAATGAATGTACCAATGGGTAAACGTTCTGAAGTTATCTTAGTGCCTGCTACAGAAGAGTTGAAAGGTATCTTAGAAACCCATGGTGATTACTTCCATACCTTAGGTTGGGCTGAAAAAGTGACGGTACTTTCACCAGATGCGCCAAAACCAGAAAATGCTACAGTAACTGTGGTGAACGGCTTAGAAGTGTACTTGTTGTTGAAAGATTTAATTGACGCAGACAAAGAAAAAGAACGTATCGCCAAAGAACAAGCCACAGTATTGAAAGAAATCGCTCGTTTAGAAGGCAAATTGAACAACCAAGGATTCTTAGCGAAAGCCCCTGAAGCGGTAGTGGCGAAAGAAAAAGAAAAATTGGAAGAATACAAACAAAAACAACAAGCCTTGAACGAACGTGAAGAGTTCTTAAAAACATTAGCATAAGGAGATCCATCATGAATTATACGGAAGCGATTGCCTACCTAGAAGAGGTAGCCTCCTTTGGGATTCATCCAGGATTAGAACGGATTACAGCGCTATTAGAAGAGCTAGGAAATCCACAACATACATATAAAACCATACATGTCACAGGAACAAATGGGAAAGGGTCTGTTTCTACGTATATTACCTATGGCTTGTATATGAGCGGGCTTCGAGTGGGGACATTTACGTCCCCGCATCTCCAATCCTATACAGAACGTATGCGTGTGAATACGGCCTATATTACAGAAGAGGCCTTTGCTGATTTGATTGAACGTGTAAGCCATGCTGTGAAAACTATTATGGATCGCGGTGTGGAAGCACCCACACAATTTGAAATCTTAACAGCAGCGGCGTTCCTATTCTTCCAAGAACAAGGTGTGGACTATGCCGTTATCGAAGTAGGCTTAGGTGGATTACTAGACTCTACGAATGTCATTACTCCAGAAGTGGCAGTAATTACAAACGTGACCATTGACCATCAAGCGTACTGTGGAGATACCGTAGAGGAGATTGCCCGCCATAAAGCAGGTATCATCAAACAAGGAGTGCCTCTTGTAACAGCAGCTCAAGGGAGCGCTCTTGATGTGATCAAGGAAACGGCTCGTTCTCTAGGCGTGACCTATCATGTGTTCAATGAGGACTTTACCATCGATAGTCGCAGTGCGATGGCGATGGGACAAATGATTACAGTAAAAGATAAAGCAGGCCATAAAGACATGCTCTTCACATCCATGCATGGTATCCATCAAGCCCTAAATTTAGCGTGTGCAGCAAGGGTATTGCAAATTTTGAAAGACAAAGAACCAGCAGTGAGTGAAGAAACGTACCGTGAAGGATTGGCTCGTGCTGCTTGGCCAGGACGGTTTGAAACCTTCAAAGTCCATGGCAGGACAATCATTTTAGATGGGGCTCATAATGCGAGCGGAGCAGAAGCTTTTTCTATGACTTTCAATGAACTGTATCCAGACAAAGCGAAAACTGTGGTTTTATCAATTTTGGAAGATAAAGATGTATCCACTATGGTCAGCTATTTAGTAGGACAAAAAGATCGAGTGATTACGGTGCCAGCGCCAACACCACGAGGCATTGCACCGCAACAGTTGGCAAAACAAATGCCCGTCCAAGCAGATCCTATGGAGACAATCCAAGAGGGCTTAGACCATGCTATGAAACTAACTAAGGAAGGCGATATCATCGCTGTGGTGGGATCTTTATACATTCTTGGTGATGTGCAACAATGGCTCGCCCAAGAAATGGGGCACTAATGGATGCCCTACGTAGACTATCTATAGATCAGTGGATAGTCTATCTACTCTATGGAGCAACGGTGTGTATTCCCTTATTACCTATAGGAGGCAATATTCTTGTCCTTGTGGCGGGGATATTGGCATTGCTATTTGATAGGCAACGATTTTCTGGGGCCTTACATTGGCTACAATGGGCAGTTCTGGGATTTATTCTTTGGACAGGAATTTCTATCGTTAATTCCATGAATATACAATGGTCGGCTATGAGCTGGTTCTACCATATAGGTATGTATGGCAGTATCTATTGGTTGATGACATATTATATAGATACTGAAAGACGGCAGAAAACGTTTTTGTCCTTATTTTGTATGACTGGAGTTCTCGTGTGCTTAGGTGCGGGATATCAGTATTTTTATATGACTCCGGAACATATTCATGAATGGGTGGATAATGTTTATTTTCCAGGACTCATGCGGCGCATGTATGGGACGTTACAGAACCCTAATTTATTGGGTGAGTATTTATTGTTTGTCCTGTCCATTGGTGGATTAGGAACGATACAGGTATTGAAAGCTAAAGATTGGAAACGCTTTGCTTACATGGCATTAGCTGTCGTATTTATGCTATTATGCCTTGTTCTTACCTATTCGAGAGGCATGTGGCTTAGTTTGGCTATTGTTGTATTTGTAGCAGGTATTTGTGTAGAGCGAAGATTATTATATGCTCTTCTAGTAGTGCCGTTAGTGTTATTCTTTTACCATGGGGAAGTATCCAGTCGATTATGGTCCCTTTTTAGTGGGCAAGATACATCGGTCATGCTTCGGTGGGCATTGTGGGATAGTACTATGTACATGATAGAAGATTTTCCTGTCTTTGGTATTGGTTGGGATGCGTTTTGGATGACCTATCCAGACTATAATTACTTTATCCAAGATCCAACGGTCATAATCTATCATGCTCATAATTTGTATTTGCAAGTGGCTGCAGAAACGGGCCCCATTTCCTTGTGCTTGTTGTTAGCAATATTGCTAGGGCATAGTAGAAATGTACAAAAACAAAAGTGCCTTTCCATTCCATATCGCTATAGTATGACCTTAATCACCGTAGTTGTTTTGGTAAGCGGTCTCTTTGATCATGCTTTATATAGCCAGCAAGTAAGTATGGTCTTGTGGCAACTATTAGGCTTTTCTATGAGTGTCATACGAAATAAAAAAACAATATAAAAAATTAAAAGTATAGAGAAGGTCTTATGACAATCTCTATACTTTTTATATGTGGTAATCATTGTATTTAGATTGTATGAGGACTATAACAATATTTACATATATCAATGACTATAGATGAATGAGAATGCTGAGCTGCCAATTATAAGAGAGTATTTCTTGGCAGTAAGGTTAAGAAATAAAGTGTGAACCTATCACAGGTGATATAGTTTTAACGCAGACTATGAAGCGGATTAAGAAATATGATTTGGGATATAACAAAAAATAATAAAAGCAAATAACTGTTAGTTATGAATAATATAACACATAGAAATGCATAAACATAAATAGAGTGTATGCATAAGAGTTGAAATATCGAAAAAAGTTGTACTACACCAACATTTATAGATATAGGTAGATAAAGGGTATAACAAAAAGTTATACTCGCATTGGATTTATCTGTTCTGTATGCCTATTATGCATATATTTGCATATATGGTTGACAATAATAAGAAAAATGAGTAGTATTTATGGGAATTAACAAATGTCACACTTTGAGTAGATATTTAATCTTATATTTCTTTAGCAGTTTTGTAAGTAAGAAATTTCTTTCATAATAGAAATAAAAGAATTGAATGTATAGTGTGATTGTTAGATAGCTGAATAAGTCATTCAAACTAAAGGAGATGGTAGTATGATCGACATTTTAGATCGCGTGCAAGGCGCAGCGTTGCAAGCAAAAATTACTACAGCAGAAGAAGCAGCTAAATTGATTAATCCAGGAGACCATGTAGGTATCAGTGGTTTTACACCATCTGGTTACCCTAAAGCAGTGCCATTGGCTCTAGCAAAACGCATGGAATCAGATCCTTTCCAAATTGATCTTTGGACTGGTGCATCAGTTGGTGATGAAGCAGACGGAGCATTAACTCGTGTAAACGGTATTCGTCGTCGCTTCCCATATCAAACAAATAACGATACTCGCAAAGCTTTGAATAGCCAAAAAATTCGTTATATTGATATGCACCTTAGCCAAATGGCTCAACAAATCCGTTATGGTTTCTTCGGTGACACTGACGTAGCTATCATTGAAGCGGTTTGCATCCGTGAAGATGGTGGTATCGTTCCTAGTACATCCGTTGGTAACTCTCCAACATTTGTGAGTCAAGCTAAAAAAGTTATCGTAGAAGTAAACGTATCTCAACCAATGTCCTTGGTAGGTATGCACGATATCTATGAACCACAAGATCCTCCATACCGTGAGCCATTCCCGATCAAAGCGGCTGGCGATCGTATCGGAACAGATTACATCCCATGTGATCCTGCGAAAATCGTAGCTATCGTTCCATGTGATGTACCTGACACAACTCGTCCACTAGCACCAATCGATGATGATGCAAAAGCGATGAGTCAACATTTGATTAACTTCTTCTTAGAAGAGGTAAAAGCAGGTCGCTTACCTGAAAACTTGTTGCCATTACAATCTGGCGTAGGTTCTGTAGCGAATGCAGTTGTATCAGGTTTGGCAGAAGGTCCTTTCACAAACTTATCTATTTTCACTGAAGTTATCCAAGATGGCATGTTGGATTTAATTGATGCAGGTAAAGTAACAGATTGCTCTGGTACAGCATTGTCCCCATCTCCAGATGGATTGAAACGCTTCTATGACAATATCGACAAATACAGTAAACACATTCTATTGCGTCCGCAAGAGATTTCCAATAACCCTGGTTTAGCTCGTAGACTTGGTGTAATCACTATGAATACAGCAATCGAGTTCGATATCTTCGGTAATGTAAACTCTACTCACATTATGGGTAGCAAAATGATGAATGGTATCGGTGGTTCCGGGGACTTCACTCGAAATGGTTATATCTCCATTTTCTGTACGAACTCTGTAGCAAAAGGCGGAGATATCAGCTCCATCGTTCCTTTTGTATCTCACATTGACCATACAGAACATGATGTACAAGTATTCTGTACAGAACAAGGTATTGCCGATGTTCGTGGTTTGGCTCCAATTGAAAGAGCATACAAAATCATTGAAAACTGTGCTCACCCAGACTACAAACAAGAATTACTTAACTACCTCGAAAGAGCTATTGAAAAGACAAATGGCGCCCATACACCTATCTTATTAGATGAAGCTCTTTCTTGGCATAAACGCTTCACTGAAACAGGAAGCATGAAAAAACAAGGTTAATTTTATAGGAGGATGATGAACATGGCTAATGACAACTTAAAAGCCAAACTTGCTGAATATGATGCAGCGTACGCTAAAAACTGTGAGAAAGTACCTGCTCGTCAAAACTTACCAGAACAACCGGTATACACACCGCTTGATTTAGAAGGTTTTGATTATGAACGTGATCTTGGATTCCCAGGATTCTATCCTTATACTCGTGGTGTGCAACCTACTATGTACCGTGGCCGTTTCTGGACAATGCGTATGTATGCTGGTTTCGCAACTGCTGAAGAGTCCAACAAACGTTACCGTTACTTAATCGAGTCCGGTGCAACAGGTCTTTCTTGCGCATTCGACTTACCAACACAAATCGGTTATGACTCTGACGACGCTATGGCTGAAGGCGAAGTTGGTAAAGTAGGTGTTGCGATTGACTCCTTAAAAGATATGGAAATCTTGTTCCAAGGTATCGACTTAGGTAAAGTTTCCACTTCTATGACAATCAACGCTCCTGCATCTGTACTTCTTGCTATGTACATTGCAGTTGCTGAAAAACAAGGTGTACCTTCCACTGAACTTCGCGGTACAATTCAAAATGATATTTTGAAAGAGTACGCAGCTCGCGGAACTTACATCTTCCCTCCAAAACCATCCATGCGTTTGATCACTAATATTTTCGAATATTGCTCTCAATATGTGCCAAAATGGAATACTATCTCCATCTCCGGTTACCATATTCGTGAAGCTGGTTCCACTGCTGCGCAAGAAATCGCTTTCACAATTGCTGATGGTATTGCATACATCGAAGCAGCTCTTAAAGCTGGCTTGGAAGTTGACGATTTTGCAGGTCGTTTATCCTTCTTCTGGAACGCACACAACAACGTATTAGAAGAAGTTGCGAAATTCCGTGCATCCCGTCGTCTATGGGCACATATCTTGAAAGAACGTTTTGGTGCTAAAAAACCTAAATCCATGATGTTACGTGTACATACTCAAACAGCTGGTTCTATGTTGACTGCACAACAAGTTGACAACAACATCGTTCGTGTTGCTCTTCAAACTGCAGCTGCTGTAATGGGTGGTACTCAATCCTTACATACTAACTCTCGTGACGAAGCATTGGCTCTTCCAACTGAAGCATCTGTACAAATCGCTCTTCGTACTCAACAAATCGTTGCTTACGAATCCGGTTTAGCTGACGTAGTTGACCCATTGGGTGGTTCTTACTATGTAGAAGCTATGACTAATGCTATCTATGAAGAAGCTAAAGCATACATCCAAAAAATCGATGAAATGGGTGGCGCTGTTGAAGCAATCGAAAAAGGTTACATCCAAAAAGAAATCCAAGAGTCTGCTTATAAATGGCAAATGGAAGTGGAATCTGGCCTTCGTACAATCGTAGGTGTTAACAAATTCCAAGTTGAGGAAAAACCAGTTGAAGGTCTTCTTCGCATCGATGCTTCTGTAGGTATCAACCAATCCAAGAAAACACAACAAGTTCGTGCAGACCGTGATCAAGCAGCAGTTGATGCAGCATTAGCAGCATTAAAAGCTGGTGCAGAAGATGAATCTGTAAACTTGATGCCATTAATCTTGGCTGCCGTTAAAACATATGCTACATTAGGTGAAATTTGTAACGTATTGCGCGGCGTATTCGGTGAATACCAAGCTCATTCCACACTATAATTAATCGAACCTATTTGGAGGTATAACATCATGGCAGAAAAACGTATCAGAGTAATCGTAGCAAAACCAGGTCTTGATGGTCATGACCGTGGTGCAAAAGTAGTAGCACGCGCACTTCGCGATGCTGGTTTCGAAGTTATCTACACAGGTCTTCGTCAAACTCCAGAACAAATCGTTGAAGCTGCTCTTTCTGAAGACGTTAACGTAGTTGCGTTATCTCTTCTTTCTGGCGCGCACAACACATTGTTCCCTAAAATCGTTGAAATGCTTAAAGAAAAAGGCATGGGCGATGTATTAGTAGTTGGCGGTGGCGTTATTCCTGACGCTGATATCCCTGGCTTAAAAGAAGCTGGCGTATCCGCAGTATTCACACCAGGCACTCCAACAGCTGATGTAATTGAATTCATCAAAGCTAACGTAAAATAATATACTTGAGCTAGGCTCGGGCATGTATGTTCGAGCCTAGACGTATATATAATTGGGACGGTGACAATATGGATTTAATCAAAGAACTATTAGAAGGTTCTCGTCTTGCTTTGGCTCGGTCGATTACGGCTGTAGAAAATGAATACGATAATGCGATCGACATTATGAAATCTATCTATCCACGTACTGGTAAGGCTCGTATCTTGGGTATCACAGGTGCTCCAGGGGCTGGTAAAAGTACATTGACAGATAAAGTGGTTAAGCATTATCTAGAACAAGGTAAGAGAATCGGCATCGTTGCTGTTGACCCAACCAGTCCATTCTCAGGTGGTGCTATTTTAGGTGACCGTATTCGGATGAATGATTTGACATTAAATGAAAATGTATTTATCCGTAGTATGGGTACACGTGGTAGCCTAGGTGGATTATCTAAAAAAACAGCAGATGTTGTTAAATTAATGGATGCATTTGGCATGGATCTTGTTATCATCGAAACCGTAGGTGTTGGACAATCTGAAGTAGATATCGTTAAAAATGCAGATACTACATTGGTTGTATTGGTACCAGGTTTAGGTGATGATATCCAAGCAATCAAAGCGGGTATTTTAGAGATTGGCGATGTATTCGCTATCAATAAAGCAGATCGCGATGGCTGTGATAAGCTTAATGTTGAAATTGAAATGATGCTAGACTTAGATTCTCGTGAACTTGATTGGAGACCACCAATTAAGAGAACTATCGCTAGTAAAGATGAAGGTGTTGATGAATTAGTGGAAGCACTAGATGAACACTTTGAATATCTTGAAGATAGTGGAGAATTAGCAGCTCGCCGTGCAGAACGTACGCATGATGAACTAGTAGCGATGATCAATGAGCAAATTATGCGTTATGTTCATGAACATGTGGTTGAAAGCGACGCTTTCAAACAAGATGTAGCAGCTGTTAATAATAGAACTAATGACCCTTATAGTGTTGTTAACTCGGTATTAGAAAAGTCCTTAAAAAGATAATAAAAAGAATGATAAAAATCTAATATCGTGGTATCATATAAGTAATCGAAAGATGACAAAAATCACTTTCGAGTTGCAGCTCATTTGAAAGGAGAGTTATTATGGCATTCAAAGTATTACAAGTAGACCACATCGGTATCGGTGTATCTGACTTGGCAGCAACAAAAGAGTTTTATAAAAACGCACTTGGTATGGAACATCTACCAGAAGATGAAGTAGTTGAAGAGCAAAAAGTAAAAGTAAGCTTTTTCCCTTGCGGTGATGCTGAACTTGAGTTCTTAGAATCTACAACTCCAGATGGCCCTATCGGTCGTTTCATCGAAAAAAATGGTGGCCGTAATGGTATCCAACACGTAGCACTTCGCGTTGATGACATCAAAGCAGCGATTGCTGACTTAAAAGCAAAAGGTGTTCAATTAATCGACGAAGAACCTCGCTATGGTGCTGGTGGATCTGCAATTGCATTCCTTCATCCAAAAGCTACTGGCGGTGTTTTATTAGAACTTTGCCAACGTATGAAATAATAAACTATATCCGTAATTATTCTATGGAGGTGTAAAATGGCAACGGTTCAGGAAAAAATTGAATTATTGCACAAAAAGCTGTCCACTGTTAAACAAGGTGGCGGTGAAAAACGCGTAGAAAAACAACATGCGAGCGGTAAATATACAGCTCGTGAACGTATTGAAAAATTATTCGACGAAAATAGCTTTGTTGAATTAGATCAATTCGTTAAACATCGTTGTGTGAACTTCGGTCAAGAGAAAAAAGAATTACCAGGTGAAGGCGTAGTGACTGGTTACGGCACTATCGACGGACGTTTGGTATTTGCTTTTGCTCAAGATTTTACAGTAGAAGGTGGTTCCCTTGGGGAAATGCATGCTGCTAAAATCGTTAAAGCACAACGTATGGCAATGAAAATGGGCGCTCCTATTATCGGCATCAATGACTCCGGTGGAGCTCGTATTCAAGAAGCAGTAGACGCATTAGCTGGCTACGGTAAAATCTTCTTTGAAAACACTAACGCTTCTGGCGTTATCCCACAAATTTCCGTTATCATGGGACCATGTGCAGGTGGTGCGGTATACTCTCCAGCATTAACTGACTTCATTTACATGGTTAAACATACATCTCAAATGTTCATCACTGGTCCAGCAGTTATCAAATCTGTAACAGCAGAAGAAGTAACAGCAGAAGATCTTGGTGGTGCAATGGCTCATAACAGTGTATCTGGTGTAGCTCACTTTGCAACAGAAAACGAAGATGATTGCTTAGCACAAATTCGTTACTTGTTGAGCTTCTTACCAAGTAACAATATGGAAGATACTCCATTAGTTGACACTGGTGATGACCCAGCTCGTGAAGATGAAGGTTTAAATACTTTACTTCCAGATAATCCAAATATGCCTTACGACATGTTTGATGTGATTCGTGCAACAGTAGATAATGGTGAATACTATGAAGTACAACCACACTACGCACAAAATATCATTACATGTTTCGCACGTTTTGCTGGACAAAGCGTAGGTATCATTGCTAACCAACCACGCGTAATGGCAGGTTGCTTAGATATCAATGCATCTGACAAATCTTCCCGCTTTATCCGTTTCTGCGATGCTTTCAATATCCCTGTTGTAAACTTCGTTGACGTACCGGGCTTCCTACCGGGCACAAACCAAGAATGGGGCGGCATCATTCGTCACGGTGCGAAAATGTTATATGCTTACTCTGAAGCAACAGTACCTAAAATTACTGTTATCACTCGTAAAGCATATGGTGGATCTTACCTTGCAATGTGTTCCCAAGATTTGGGTGCAGACCAAGTGTATGCATGGCCTACATCTGAAATTGCTGTAATGGGACCTGCTGGTGCAGCGAACATTATTTTCAAACGCGATGAAGATAAAGATGAAAAAACAGCTAAATACGTAGAAGAGTTTGCAACTCCATACAAAGCTGCTGAACGTGGATTCGTTGACGTGGTAATTGAACCTAAACATACTCGACCTGCTATCATCAATGCATTAGCAATGTTGGCAAGTAAACGCGAAACCCGTGCTCCGAAAAAACACGGTAATATCCCTCTATAAACTATTTCCTAGAGGCATACTACACACTTTGCTTCTTGCATGATTCTACTATCATGGTTCTCTATTAATGAGGTGAAAGTATGACAGATAATCCGTGGCTAATTATGGCCATCAATATGACAATTGTATTCGCCGTTCTAATTTTGTTAGGCGTGCTTATGCATATTATTTATCTAGTAGATCCTACAAAAAAAAAGTCAACTAAGGCTGAGGTAGCAGAGGTACCATCAGCCACAGCTCCTAGTGTGGCAAGTACCACAACAAAACATGATGAAGTGGTTGCAGCCATTGTGGCAGCAGTATGTGCGATGGGATATTCCAAATCACAAATTGCTTCCGTAAGACCGATTGTGAGCACAGGTTGGAAATTGGACGGTAGACTGCTAGGTAGGAATGTAACCAGATAGTTTGGAGGAGAACTTAATGAATAAGACTACCAACGCACAAGCTGCAAACAAAGAAACAGAAGTTGTAGCAGCTATTGTCAGTGCTATCGTTGCTATGGGCTATTCGCAAAATCAAATTGCATCCATTCGCCCAGTAGTGTCTAATTCTTGGCGACTAGCTAGTCGTTTACAGGCCCTATAAGCTAATCTAAGCTTATGAAAAAGTTTCATTACAAATAGGTAATTCAGGAGGAAGTTATAATGAAAAAGTTCAATGTTACAGTAAACGGTACAGTTTATGAAGTAGAAGTAAATGAAGTTGGCGGCGCAGCTCCAGTAGCAGCAGCTCCTAAAGCAGCAGCTCCAGCTCCTAAAGCAGCTCCAGCAGCAGCTCCAGTTCCAGCAGGCGCAGAAACAGTAAAATGCCCAATGCCAGGTAAAATCTTATCCGTAGCAGTTACAGCTGGTCAAGCAGTTAAAAAAGGCGATCTTCTTTGCATTTTAGAAGCTATGAAAATGCAAAATGAAATCTATGCTCCACATGATGCAACAGTAGCTGAAGTTCGCGTAGCAGCTAACCAAACTGTAGCAACTGGCGACGCTTTAGTTGTTTTAGGCTAATCATAAATTTATACTGCTTAAACTAAACCCTTCTATTTCTTAAGGAGGAACTCCATATGGACGCTTTTCTTGTTGCACTCAACTCTGTTTGGGTGGATAGTGGTTTTATTAGTTTCACAATGGGTCATGGTATCATGATCCTTGTAGGAATTATCTTATTGTATTTAGCTTTTGCGAAAGGCTTTGAACCTCTATTGTTGAGTCCAATCGCATTTGGATGTATTTTGGCTAATATTCCTAATAATGGTTTCCATGAAGGTGTTATGAACCTCATTGGATTAGGGATTAAATACGAAATTTTCCCACCTCTTATCTTCCTAGGGGTAGGTGCTATGACTGACTTCGGTCCACTCATTGCAAATCCTAAAACATTATTATTAGGCGCAGCAGCTCAAATCGGCGTATTCGTGGCTCTTGGTGGAGCGATGATGGTTGGATTTACTGCGAAACAAGCAGCAGCTATCGGTATCATCGGTGGTGCTGACGGTCCTACATCCATTTACTTAGCTTCAAAATTAGCTCCTGAGTTATTAGGTGCTATCGCAGTAGCGGCATATTCCTATATGTCTCTTGTACCATTGATTCAACCTCCGGTTATGAAGTTATTTACAACTCAAAAAGACCGTGAAATCGTAATGGAACAATTGCGTGAAGTAACTCGTTTTGAAAAAGTTGTTTTCCCAGTAGTAGCGACAATTTCCATTTCCTTGTTGTTACCACCGATCACTTCTTTATTAGGCATGTTGATGCTTGGTAATTTATTCCGTGAATCTGGTGTAACAGCTCGTTTGGCAGATACTTCTGAAAACGCTTTAATTAACACAGTAACAATCTTCTTAGCTACTGGTACAGGTCTTACAATGACAGCAGACAGTTTCTTAAATTTAGAAACCATTAAAATTATCGTATTAGGTTTAGTTGCCTTCATCGGTGGTACCGCTGGTGGTGTTATTTTCGGTAAATTAATGTGCTGGGCAGACGGTGGTAAAACAAACCCATTGATCGGTTCTGCTGGTGTATCTGCGGTGCCAATGGCAGCCCGCGTATCGCAAGTAGTGGGTTCACAGGCAAACCCTTCGAACTTCCTATTAATGCATGCGATGGGGCCAAATGTAGCAGGTGTTATCGGTACAGCTGTAGCAGCTGGTACAATGCTTGCTATGATGAAATAATTTGTAACAGTGTCTAGGCAATCCGCCTAAAAGGGTTGCCTAGGCTATTACAGATACTTTTATGATGAACTATATAGTTTGTCTTAAAGCGCTTTAGAAATACTCAGACTTTTTTCACTTTTATTATGTATGAGGTGACGCCTATGATATTATCAGACGAAGGAAAGGTTTTTGCTTGTATTTGTATTGCGCTTTTTATTTTTATCATCACCGCACTCCTATTAGGTGAAGAGCGAAAATCTAAATGGTTTCAAAAACGAAAAACATATAGCTTTTTTCTCCGCCGTGGCCTACTTGGAGAGTGGCTACATTTTGGATACCCTTGTACAGCAGAAGGGTATGGAGTAGCGGCGATTATGTTATTTCTTATTGGCCTATCTTCCTATATTATATACGCTTTTTTTTAAAGCGCTTTGCGGCTAATAAGGAATGTATCCCTTAGGGAGGAGTTGATTCTTATGGATCCGGCTGTACAAACCTTAATTGTCCTTGGTGTAATGGCGTTATTATTTGTAACAGAAATTATTCCACTTGCAATTACGTCTATCGGTGGTGCTATGGCACTTGGTTTATTAGGTGTAATTCCAATGAAACAAGTATTTAGTGGTTTATCTGATAGTACAGTAGTTTTATTCGCAGGTATGTTTATTATTGGTGCTGCATTATTCCATACTGGTTTAGCACAAAAAATTGGTATTTCCGTTGTTAATAAAGCAGGTAAAAGTGAAAATGGTCTTATGATTGCTTTGATGCTTGTAACAGCAGGTATGTCATCTGTGCTTTCTAACACAGGTACGGCAGCAGCGTTATTGCCAGTAGTTATTGGTATTTGTGCATCTGCTAAAATCCCAGCGTCCCGTCAATTGATGCCTATGGCATTTGCAGCAGGGATTGGTGGTATCATCACTTTAGTAGGTACACCTCCTAACATCATCATCAATGGTGCATTAGGCCAAGCTAAACTACCTCAATTCGGTTTCTTTGAATTTGCATGGATTGGTATTCCTTTAACAGTTGCATTTATGATCTACATGGTAACAATTGGTAAACTTTTTTTACCTAAACATGATGGTAATGCAGATGCTGAAGTAGAACAAGAAGTAGATGCTAGTGAAATTTCTAATGATCCTAAAAAAATGTGGTACTCTGGTATTATCTTATTAGGTGTTGTATTATTCATGGCATTGTCTGATCCATTGAAAAGCATTGGTATTAACGTTCCTCTTCATGTAGCCGCTATCGTAGGTGCTATTTTAGCCGTATTAGCTGGTTGCTTAAAAGAGAAACAAGCATATCAATCGATAGATTGGGTAACTATTTTCCTATTTGCTGGCATGATGCCAGTAGCGGCCGCGATGAATGATTCTGGGGCTGGTAAAATGATTGCCAATGCAGTAGTAGGTATCATGGGTGATAACCCAAGTCCTTACTTTGCAACAGCTGTATTATTTATCTTATCTTGCGTATTAACACAATTTATGTCCAATACAGCATCTTGCGCATTGTTAGCACCAATTGGTATCTCCATTGCTCAAGCGATGGGCGCAAGCCCTCATGCAGTACTTATGGCGATTGGCGTTGCCGCATCTTGCGCATTCGCTACACCAGTAGGTACACCACCTAATACAATTGTATTAACACCTGGTAATTACAAATTTATGGATTATGTGAAAGCAGGTACTCCATTAATCCTGGTTTGCTTCATCGTAAGTCTTATCGTGATTCCAATGGTATGGCCTTTCAATATGCCATAATGTAACATACTTTGCTTAGGTATAATGTAAAATTAAATAGGTAATAGATAAGGACTGACGCAGAATCTTGTTTGCAAGATTTTGTAGTCAGTCCTTTTTATGAAAGGTATTAAAAGAAATAATCTAAAAGGATTGCATATACTTTTATAGCATGGTACATTAGTAATGCAAATAATTATTTAGAATAGTTAGGAGCTATTATAATAGTTTAATAAATAGTAGTTAATACTAGGTTTTATATACTAATAATAAGAAGGTGAATGTGTGAGACCTACATATGTAGAAATTGATACAGCACAAATACGAAGTAATTTACGGAAAATTAAAGATTGTTTACCAGAGTGGTGCACGAGTACTGCAGTGGTGAAAGCAAATGCTTATGGACATGGTAGTGTTATGGTAGGACGTATTGCCGTAGAGGAAGGGTATGAGTCGCTAGCCGTAGCTTTTCCAGAAGAGGCGATTCCTTTGCGTGAGGCAGGTATAACGGTACCTATTTATCTATTAGGTCTGACGCTGCCCCAATCCTTTGATTTAGTGATAGAAGGGCATTCTAGACCTGCTATTTGTGAATCCACAGATTTAGAAGCGTTGAATGAATGTGCTCGTCGACATGAAACAATTGTAGAGTGTGCTATTGCTGTAGATACAGGTATGCATCGTATCGGTAGTAAGCCAGATGATGTATTAGCATTTTTAGAAACAGTAGAGTCTTATGAATATTTACGAGTAGATGGATTTTTTACACACCTAGCCAATGGCGATGCTGCGGATCAAACTCATGCCAATCAACAAGTACAACAATTTCGAGATGTGGTGGAGTTAATTCGTGCCAATCGTACTGAGGATTATCGCTTTTCTTTAGCTAATAGTGCTGGATTGTTAGCAGTAAGAGATAGTTTATTTAACGATGCTCGACCAGGTATTATTCAATATGGCATTATGCCTTCCATGGATGTGCCTAATCGATTGGGATTGAAACCAGCTTTGAGTTTATATAGTAAGGTAGTACATGTACAACATTTACCCAAAGGGTCATCTATCGGTTATGGAAGTACCTATACAACGATGGCTGAGGAAACGATCGCTACTATACCTGTGGGTTATGCCGATGGATATCCTAGGGCGTTGTCTAATAAAGGCTCTGTGCTTATCCATGGTACACGCTGCCCTATAGTAGGGCGTATCTGTATGGACCAATTTATGGTGAAAGTACCAAGTCATATTACTGTAGCTCCAGGAGATGCTGTTGTGCTATTAGGACAACAAGGGCAAGAGAGTATTACAGCCCTTGAATTGGCTTATTTGGTTGGGACCATTCCTTATGAAATATTCTGTAATTTTTCAGAGCGGGTACCACGACATTATATTTAGAGGATATGGATAAAGCATAAGTATGACTAGTCAATTCTTAGCTGTCAAGATTTAAAATGTAAGGAAACTGAATGGAATGACTATTTTTATATAAAAATAAGCATATCATTTAATTTTCTTTACAATATGAATAATGAGACGAATAGAAAAGGTTTGAGGAGGATGGCTTTTGCTATTCTCCAAAAAATATATATATTATAGAACCAATAAAGGAAAGTTGATGTATTTCGATCAACTTTCCTCTTTTATTTTGTAGGTTTGTTCTGGCAACACATCTATACTAGTAGGGCTAAAATGTATAAAAAATGCCCTACTTAGGTTCTCTTTGAGAGAGACACTGTGTAGAGCATTTTTATTATAATTTGTCTGTATGCTATAAGTGTTGAAGGCTATATGGTTAATCTTATTTATATACTTTCATAAATAGGAGAGCTAAATAAAGAACGTGCAGCATTTTCGATATACAAAGCTGTATTAGATTGGTTCATTGTGTATAAATGAATACCAGATACGCCTTCTGTTACAAGGTCAACGATTTGATTTAAGGCGTAAGCAAGGCCAGCATCACGAAGGGCGATTGGATCATGCTCGTATTTGTCTAAAATAGCTTTAAATTTGCGTGGAATAGCGGTAGCATTGCTTGTTAATAGACGCAAAGCTTGGTTGCGGTTGATGATAGGCATTACCCCTGCTAAGATTGGCACATCAATGCCTGCTAAGGCGCATTTTTCTTGGAAGTCATAGAATACATTGTTATCTAAGAAAAATTGTGTGACTAATAGTTCACAGCCAGCATCTACTTTTTCTTTTAAGAATTTAATGTCCTGTAATTGGTTAGGTGAATCTGGATGTACTTCTGGATAGCAAGCGCCAGAAACTTGGAAATGCGGAGCATACTCTTTTACAAAATGTACGAGTTCTGAAGCATATTTAAAGTCTCCTACTGGTGGTAGATCTTCTAAAATATCACCACGAAGTGCTAGTAGCTTGTGGATACCTAGTTGATTTAATTGATCAATAACGGATCGCACTTGCTCTTTAGATAAATAAATAGCTGGTAAATGGGCTTTTGTAGGGATATGCAATGTATTTTGTACATAGTTGGACAACTTGATAGTTGTTTCTTCGATATTGCGTTGTTTATTGCTGCAGGTAACAGAGATGAACTCTGGTTTTAGGCTTTTTAATTCATCTAAGACAGTAATGATTTTTTCATCTCCTACTTGTGTGTTAGGAGGGAATATTTCGTAAGATAATGTTGGCCGTTTTTGTTGTATAGTATCGCTCATGGCTAGTTCCTTTCTTATTAGTAAAAGATGTTTCTATGATACCAATTTTTTTCTATATAGACCAATTGATAATATATATTGTGCGTTATAGGAAAAAACTATAAATATATAATGGACAATAGAAATTAGGAGGGGATGCATATGAAATTAGCATAGAGAAAATTGAGGAATCCTATGCTATATGTATTGGAACTTTCACTAGAAATCTATATAATAGAAGTATTCGGAATACTGCTATTGCTAGTTAGTTATAGTAGGACTTTCAGAAAAAGAGAAAAATGAGGGAATGTAATTCCTGTAGTCATAGAGTTGTGCATGCTTATTGTGCAAGAAAGGAGAAAGTGATGAGTCAATTACTAGAAGAAATTGAATCCTTGCGAGGATCCATGAAAACATTAAATGATTTTTTCTTCGACCATCCAGAACTAGGGAATGAAGAGTTTTTAGCCCATGGTAAATTAACAGATTTACTGGAAAGTGAAGGGTTTACTGTAGACCGTGAAGTGAGTGGTTTACAAACCGCATTTCGTGCTGTGTACCATGTGCAAGGAGGAGGACCGAAAATTGGGCTTCTCTGCGAATATGATGCCTTAGAAGGTTTGGGTCATGCTTGTGGGCATAATCTGCAAGGGCCTTCCATCTGTGCAGCAGCTATTGGTTTACGTCGTACCTTGCAAGTGCCAGCCACATTGGTGGTATATGGGACTCCAGCAGAAGAGACTGCATCAGGTAAGTTAGTGATGGCCAAAGAGGGCGTATTCGACGACTTAGATGTAGCATTTATGATGCACGGTAGTGATTCCACAACGGTAGATGGCAAGTCCCTGGCGCTTAACTTGGTGAATATTAAATTCCATGGTAAGTCAGCGCATGCTGCGATTGCCCCAGAAAAAGGGATTAGTGCTTTGGATGCGGTATTGTTATTCTTTAATGGCATGGAATATCTTCGAGAACATGTGCCTACAGAAGTACGTATGCATGGGATTATCACAGATGGTGGTAAGGCAGCGAATATCGTGCCAGATTATGCGTGTACACAGTGGTATATTCGTTCCTCTAGTCGCATTCGCTTAGATGAAGTGGTGGAGCGCGTGAAACAAGTGGCGCAAGGGGCAGCCTTGCAAGTGGGAGCTACTATGGAATGGGATGAAGTGAAAGCCTATGATAATAAGGTCAATGTGCAAAGTCTAAATGATTTACTCTTAAAAAATGCGGAACAAGTGGGGGCACCAGATATTTCTGAGCCACGTAAAGTCACTGGCTCTACAGACTTTTCCAGTGTTACTTTCCGCGTACCAGGAGCTTGTTTGCGGGTTAAATTTGTAGGCAGAGGGGTGACTAGTCATTCCCAAGAATGGTTAGATAATGGAAAAACTCAGCTAGCAGAGGATGCCATTATGTACGGTGCTAAGGGAATCGCTCTTACAGTAGAGGAAATTCTTACCACACCGGGCTTATTGGCTCAGATTCAAGAAGACTTTCAACAGTCGAAAGCAAATTATTAAGTAGCCTATTTTGAATGGGTAAGGGAGAAGCAGTTATGAATTTATTGTTGTGCGCTATCATAATTTTAGGCGCAGGTACATTGGTGATTAAAAAGTTTAAAGCACAAACAGTATTGTTGTTAGGCGGTTTAATCATGATGCTAGGGGCGTACTTCCTTGGCTATACAACGGAGTTTGTAGATGCGAAAAAAGGAACAGGCATGATGTTCTTTGATGCTTTTGAGTGGATTAATAATACCACTGCAAAGGATGCAGCAGGGTTGGGTCTCATGATTATGACATGTACTGGCTTTGCTAAATACATGGATCATATTGGTGCTAGCTCTCGCTTGGTTACAACTGCAATAAAACCTTTGCAAGCGATGAAAGCTCCTTATTTAGTATTATCTTTAACATTCTTATTAAATATGTTTATGTCCTTGGTAATCCCAAGTGCATCTGGTTTAGCGATGTTGATGATGGTGACCATCTTCCCTATCTTGGTGCGTTTAGGCGTAAGCCCGGTAGGGGCAGCAGCAGCGGTAGCTACTGGTCATTTGTTGGACATTGGACCAGCTTCTGCTACAAGCTTATTAGTATCTAAAACGGTGGGCTTAGGAGTAGAAGAATACTTCGTAGGCTATCAATTGAAGGTATACATTATCAGTGGTATTGTGACAGCTATTGCACATTACATATGGCAACAATATATGGATAAAAAATCTGGTCATGTTCCTTCCGAAGTTGTACATACAGAACCACAAGAAGAAGTAGCAGTAGGACCTCTTGCGTATTTAATATTGCCATTCTTGCCACTTGTATTTATGTTAGGATTTAGTAAATATGGTATTGCAGGCATTAAGATGAATGTTAACTTGGCTATGTTCCTAAGCTTATTCATCGCCATGATATTTGAATTGATTCGCTTACGTGATTTCCGAAAGGTAGCTGCGTCTATTCAAACTTTCTTTAAAGGTATGGGGGACCAATTTACCAATACGGTAACATTGATTGTAGCAGGGGAAACCTTTGCATTCGGTTTGACATCCTTAGGGATTGTGAATGAGTTCGTAGCATTCATTAAAACCTTCTCTATCCAAGCCGATATTGTAGGGGTTATCGTATCTGGTATTATTTTAGTATTGAGCATTGTTATGGGCTCTGGTGTAGCATCTATGTTTGCATTCTCACCATTAGTGCCAAATTTTGCTAAAGAATTAGGTGGTAATGCGATTACCATGCTACTAGGTATGCAAAATGCGGCCTCTGTTGGACGTTTGTTGAGCCCAATTAGTGCGGTTATGATTGCAGTAGCTGGTGTGGCAAATATTTCTAGTTTTGATTTAGTAAAACGAACTGCAGTGCCAGTATTAATTACATTCATTACCTCTACGATTTGTATTTTAATTTTCCATTAATGAGTGAAAGAGGCATAAGATAGGGATTGATTATAATTCCTAAGGATTTGATAGAAATTAAATGTTGACGATGAGTGGTCTTTTATGTATTATAGTTGTACAAGACTATTACCCCCTGAGGGTGAATAATGGAATCGTTAACAACATGAAGTACCTAACGTGTAAGTATTCGTACCTTACTCGTTAGGTTTTTCATTCCTATGAAAGTAATGAAAAAGGGTGTACTTCATGATAGATATAGAAAAGGCCAAAACAGATGAGAATACAACAATTACAATATTTAGAAAAAATTGCAGAAAAAGGATCTATTAATGAAGCGGCTAAGGAATTATATTTATCCCAACCTAGCTTATCCAATGCGGTAAAAGAACTAGAACACGAAATGGGTGTTCAATTATTGTTGCGTACTAAGTCAGGGGTAACCTTAACCCATGATGGACGTGAATTTATGATTTATGCTCGACAAGTACTAGATCAAATTCAATTATTAGAAGAGCGATATAAATCGAATACCAAACGAAAAGAACACTTCTTTATTTCTGCTCAGCATTATGCCTTTGTGGTACATGCTTTCGTAGAGCTTATAAAAAGTGTAGATACTGATGAGTATCAATTTGGTTTGCGGGAAACAGAAACGCAAAATATATTTGAGGATTTAGCTACTTTCAAAAGCGAATTGGGTATTTTGTATTTGAATAATTTTAATCGTCAAGTGATGGAAAAGTTATTTAAAGAGTATAAATTGACGTTCTACCCATTATTTGAAGCGGAACCACATGTATTTTTGTGCCGCGAACATCCCTTGGCAAACCAAGATAAAATTACCTTGGAAGAACTAGAGGATTTCCCTTACTTGTGCTATGATCAGGGAGAAGATAATTCCTTCTATTTTTCAGAGGAAATTTTAAGTACTTTGGACAGAAAAATGACCATAAAAGTATCGGATCGTGCCACTATTTTTAATTTAATGGTTGGTTTGAATGGATATACTATTAGTTCTGGTATTTTGAGCCGTGAATTAAATGACGATAAGATCATCGCCATTCCTCTAGATGTAGAAGATACGATGACTATGGGGTACTTAATGCCACATATGCTAGAGCCAAGTCCCATTGCGAAAAAATATTTAAAACTATTGAAAGAACATATTCGTAACTATGGTTTTGAAGTCATGGAATGGAAAAAGAAATAAGCTTTTGTAATAGAATATGAGCGATAGAACAGAGGTATGCTACTGTAGGCGTACCTCTGTTTTATATTAAGAATAAATGTTGATTATGCATTAAATAACTGTTAGTAATGAATAGGAGGTCTATTATGAGATAGATGCTAACCATTGCGTTAGTAAGACTGTAAAATGCATTATAGGTATCTTATGATAACTGAAGATTATGTCGATGTGAAATGTTGTTATAGCCTGTAAATGCCGTTCTATTCTTTCATAAAACAGTTTATAATCAAGGTATAACTTTATATTCGCCTTACTGGTGCCGCGAGGCTTAATAGGGAAGCTTGGTGAAAAGCCAACACGGTCCCGCCGCTGTAAAGGGGAGCGAAACTTCATGTAGCGTCACTGGGAAACTGGGAAGGCGAAGCGTAGCGAAGATCCTGAGTCAGAAGAACTGCCGTAAGAAGCATGTCGTTAGATCCGCGAGAGACGGGTAGAGATGGTTTTGCGCTAAGTGCATACGCTAAATCATAACCTACCGTTTTCAATCGAAAACGGTTTTTCTTTTATGAATGATAGTTATATCTTTCAGTAAGAGACTAGGTAGGGTGATGAGTTATAGGGGTGGGTAGGGTATACCCAGTTTCTAATTGTTTATTTTATTTTTATGAGAGCTGCAACGATTACATAAGCTATTAGAATCTCTATGATGAGGCAAATCTCACTAGAAAAGTGGTTTGAGTAAGGGAACGTATGCCTATGTGGTCAGAGAAAGGAAGCTAGACTATGGGACAAGACAAGCATCATGAACCACAAGTTCACGAAGAACAGTTTGAGCTACCAGATGTATCGTTTGATGAGTTTTCTATCCCTACCTACGAGGAGTGGAAAACGACGGTAGAAGGTATCTTGAAAGGGAAAGATTTCCAAAAAAGTATGTATACAAAAACATACGAAGGAATTACTTTACAACCAATGTATTGGTTGAGCGACCAAGAGGGATTGACTCAAAACTTGACATATCCTGGTCGTGATAGCAATTTACGGGGTGCGAAAGCTAGTGGATATATCCATACACCTTGGACAATTGCACAACGTTGTGACGGAAAAACAATTGCTGACATGCATGACATGTTACAATTTGAATTAGATAAAGGTAGCACAGCTATCAGTTTCACACTGGACAGTGCTACACGGAAAGGACAAGATGCTACGAAAGCTGAAGCTAAAGATGTGGCTGACGCAGGGGTGTCTTTGTCTACTGTAGAAGAAGTGGAAGCTTTATTAAAAGGCATGGACTTAACTACAAAAGAATTAGATATTCGTACAGGTGCTAGTAGCGTATGCTGGGCGGCTGCATTACATGCGCTTTGCGAATCGCAAGGGGTGGATGTAAAATCCTTGTCCGGTATGATTGGGGCGGACCCAATTGGTACTTTGGCACAAGATGGTCATTTACCACGCCCTATGGACGAATATTTTGATGATATGGCACATACCATTGCTTGGGCATCTGCACATGCACCACAATTGCGCACAGTTTTGGTAGATACAGATGTATACCATAATGGCGGTGGCAATGACGTACAAGAATTAGGCTTTGCTATGTCTACAGCTGTCACATACTTGCGTGAAATGGAACGCCGTGGTATCGATGTGAATACATTTGCAAAACAAATTCGTTTCCATGTCAGTGTAGGAGCTAATTTCTTCATGGAAATAGCTAAACTACGTGCTATAAAAATGGTATGGGCTCAAATTATTGAACATTGTGGCGGTGATGAAGAAGCGAAGAAAATTAACTTGTTCGTAAGTACATCTCACTTTACACAAACTGTATTTGATCCATATGTAAACTTATTACGTGCTGGTTCTCAATCCTTCTCCGCAGTAGTTGGTGGTATGGATGGTATGTTTGTACGACCTCTTGATGGCTGCATTCGTCCAAGTGATGAATTCTCTCGCCGTATTGCCCGTAATATTCAAATCATGGAGCAACAAGAGTTCAACTTCATTCAACCAGTTGACCCTGCCGGTGGTAGCTGGTACTTAGAACCATTAACACAAGAATTAACTGAAAAATCTTGGGCACTGTTCCAAGAATTAGAAGGTAAAGGTGGCATCTTAGAAACATTAGTATCTGGTGAAACGCAAGAAGCCGTGGATGCTATTTTACAAAGCCGCTTTAAAAACTTGGCAACCCGTAAAGATCGTGCCGTTGGTAGTAACATGTATCCAAACATGACGGAAGAATTACTAGAAGTACCAGTGGTAGATTTTGAGGGCTTACGCCAAGCTCGTGTAGCAGCATTAGCTAATGTGGGTACAACTGATGCAGCTGAATTAGCTCTAAAAAAACTACAAGAATCCGACTTCAGTGAAATTGGTTCTTTGGTAAGTGCTGCGTATACTGCATTAGTAGCGGGCGCTAGCTTTGGACAAGTTTTTGAAGCCTTAGCAGATGGCAGTGAAGGTATCACTGTGAAAGCAATTCTATCTCATCGTTGGACAGAACAATACGAAGAATTGCGTATGCGCACTGAAAACTTTAAAGAAACACATAATGGGGACAATGTTAAAATCTTCTTGGCTAACATGGGCCCAATTCCTCAACATAAAGCGAGAGCCGATTTCGTTACTTCCTTTATGCAAGTAGCTGAATTTGATGTGCTTACCAATGATGGATTCCCAACTGTAGACGCAGCGGTAGCAGCTGCCTTAGCATCGAATGCAGATGTGACAATCGTATGTTCCACTGATGATACATACCCAGAATTGGCACCAGCAGTGACAAAAGCAATCAAAGCCGCTCGCCCAGCTATGAAAGTATTCTTGGCAGGGGCTCCATCTCCAGAGTTGAAAGAACTTTGCGATGCAGCAGGCATGGATGATTATATTAGTGTACGCTCCAATTGCTATCAAACATTATTAGCAATGCAACGCGAGAAAGGAATGATGTAGATGATTCCGGATTTTAGAAATATTCCTTTTACAGCTGCTAGCCCAAAAGCATCCGATTTTGATGCATGGAAAGAGCAATTACAAGCTGAAACTGGCAAGTCCTATGATGACAACTTCATTCGTACTATGGAACAAATCGATGTGGGTCCTGTGTATGATGCCTCCATTTATGATCAATGTAACCATTTACAATATGTAGCGGGTATTCCTCCGTATCTTCGTGGACCCTATGGCACCATGTATGTACAACGGCCTTGGACAGTACGTCAGTATGCAGGTTTCTCCACAGCGGAAGAATCCAATGCCTTTTACCGTCGTAACTTAGCGGCAGGTCAAAAAGGTTTGTCTATCGCCTTCGACTTGGCTACTCACCGTGGTTATGACTCCGACCACCCTCGTGTAGTCGGTGACGTTGGTAAAGCCGGCGTTGCGGTAGACTCCATTCTAGATATGGAAATCTTGTTCTCTGGTATTCCATTGGATCAAATGTCTGTATCTATGACAATGAATGGCGCCGTATTACCAGTTATGGCTTTCTATATCTTAGCCGGTGAAGAACAAGGCGTAGATAAATCCGTTATGGCAGGTACGATCCAAAATGATATTTTGAAAGAGTTCATGGTGCGTAATACTTACATTTATCCACCAGCAGCTTCTATGCGTATCATCGGTGATATCTTCGCCTATACATCTAAATACATGCCTAAATTCAATAGTATTTCCATTTCTGGTTACCACATGCAAGAAGCAGGTGCTACAGCAGATATCGAATTAGGGTACACCTTGGCCGATGGTTTGGAATACTTGCGTACAGGTGTGGCAGCGGGTCTTACAGTTGACCAATTCGCACCGCGCTTATCCTTCTTCTGGGCGATGGGTAAAAACTACTTCATGGAAATCGCTAAAATGCGTGCAGGCCGTATGTTATGGGCTAAGATTGTTAAATCCTTTGGTCCAAAAAATGTTAAATCTATGGCATTGCGTACTCACTCCCAAACATCTGGTTGGTCTTTAACAGAACAAGATCCATTCAATAACATCACTCGTACTTGTATCGAAGCGATGGCAGCAGCTTTGGGTCATACTCAATCCTTACATACAAATGCTCTTGACGAAGCGATTGCGTTGCCTACAGACTTCTCGGCGCGTATTGCTCGTAATACGCAATTGTATATCCAAGATGAAACTAACGTATGTAAAGTTATCGACCCATGGGGCGGTTCTTACTATGTAGAATTCTTGACTAACCAATTGATCCGTAAAGCTTGGGCTCATATTCAAGAAGTTGAAGCTTTGGGTGGTATGTCTAAAGCGATTGATACAGGTCTTCCAAAAATGCGTATCGAAGAAGCGGCAGCTCGTCGCCAAGCGCACATTGACTCCGGCAGTGAAAAAATCGTCGGTGTTAACTACTTGCGTCTTGATAAAGAAGATCCACTAGATATCTTAGAAGTTGATAATACAGCGGTACGTTTGGCACAGATCGAACGATTGAAAACATTGCGTGCTAATCGTGATAATGACAAAGTACGTAGCTGTTTGGATGCAATTACAAAAGCGATGGAAACAGGAGAAGGAAACTTGCTTGAATTAGCCGTAGAAGCAGCTCGTGCTCGTGCCTCTAAAGGTGAAATCTCTGATGCAGTAGAAAAAGTATGTGGCCGTCATAAAGCGATTATTCGCTCTATTTCCGGTGTATACAGCAGTGAATTCAGCGATGATGATGTAATCACAGAAGTACGCAGCATGACTGAAAAATTTGAAGAAAAACATGGTCGCCGTCCACGTATTTTCGTAGCGAAAATGGGTCAAGATGGTCATGACCGCGGAGCTAAGGTAATTTCTACAGCCTTCGCAGATATGGGCTATGACGTAGATATCGGACCTTTATTCCAAACTCCAGAAGAAGCAGCAAAAGATGCAGTAGATAATGACGTACATATCGTAGGTATGAGTTCCTTAGCAGCCGGTCACAAAACATTGATGCCTCAATTATGTGAAGAGCTTAAAAAATTAGGCCGTGAAGATATTATGGTTGTTATCGGTGGCGTTATCCCAGCTCAAGATTATGATTATCTCTATGAGCATGGTGCAGCAGCAATCTTTGGACCTGGTACCATCATTCCAGTATGTGCTAAAAAAGTACTTGAATTGTTAGAAGAACGTCTAGAAGAGGAAGAATAATTAGTATTCAAAATCTGATATACGTATATAGGTAAGACATGACACGTAGTCAGTGCCTCGTGCTACTTTGTAGCTGGCTACTGATTGCGTGTTTGTCATATTCGAATCGGTGAAAGGAGGGTGTCTTATGAGTGATGATACCTATAAGCCTTCTTGGGTTCCTGAGGAGAAAGATGATAAATTTGCATGCCGTGTTATGCGCGGTGTGGACGGTGGCCATGATGGGATGGATGCACATACCCATGCACCACAAAAGCCGGTAGCTCCTAAGGTAGTAAAACGGAAAAAATTGACCGTTGATGACTATGTGGAGGGGGTACTGGCTGGTAATCGGATGATTTTATCCCGTGCCATTACCTTAATTGAAAGTAATGCAGCAGCTCATTTTGAAATGGCGCAGCAAGTGATTCAACGTTTGTTGCCGTACACAGGCAAGTCCACTCGTGTAGGGATTACAGGGGTACCGGGTGCTGGTAAATCGACTTTGATTGAAGCACTGGGCACAAAGCTATGTCAAAATGGTCATAAGGTGGCTGTTCTTGCGGTGGATCCATCGAGTACAGTGACAGGCGGATCTATCCTAGGGGATAAAACGCGGATGGAGCAACTTTCACGGGAACCGAATGCCTTTATTCGTCCATCTCCATCAGGTGGGACATTGGGCGGTTTGACTCGTAAAAGTAGAGAAACCTTGCTGTTATGTGAAGCGGCAGGGTATGATACAATCCTAGTAGAAACCGTAGGGGTAGGTCAAAGTGAAACGACAGTGCGTTCCATGGTAGACTTCTTCTTACTGGTTGTATTGACTGGTGCTGGTGATGAATTACAAGGTATGAAAAAAGGCGTTATGGAGTTGGCAGATGCCATTGTTGTTAATAAGGCCGATGGAGATAACTTGCAACGTGCCAAAGTGACACGCCAAGAATACGAACGTATTTTATGGTTTATTCGTGATGCCACGGAACAGTGGACAACTCATGCCTACACATGTTCTGCCTACACTGGGGATGGCATCATGGAGTTATGGCAAGGGGTTATCGAAAAATTCATGGAACAATGTGAAGGCAATGGAGTGCTACAAGCACGCCGCCGTGATCAAACCTTATCGTGGGTATATTCCATGGTAGAAGAACATCTACAAAACTTGTTCTATCGTGCACCAGAAATTGTATCTTGCCGTGGAGGCATTGAAGATGCAGTTATTGAGGGCCGCTTAACTCCTACATTGGCAGTGCAACAATTTATTAATACGTTTACACAAACAGCTTTGGGGGATCAAGCAAAGAACACCCCATTATTTGAGTTGAAATAAAATAGAAACAGGAGGGGGAACTCTCCTGTTTTGTGCTACTGAGGGTAAAATCCTAGTAAATTTTAGGGTATATGAATTTTGAAATATAGATGATAGAAATTGCGTTGTAAAACAAGGTGTAATATTAATATATACTAAAAAAATAATATAAAAATATATTTCAGGTGGAAATCGTGATTTTTGTCATAACAAAAATGAATACATACTAACTTATGAAGTAGATTTTTTACACATTCAATACTTATTTTGTTATAATATGACGGAAAGTTAATGAATACATAACTAGTATTGTTTACACTATGTGAGGTGCATAAAAATGAGTTTCGAAAGTCGATTCCAACATCTTGATCGCCGTGCCCCTATTGCTGAGGATAATGTGGCGATTATTCATGATTTAGAAAAATGTAAGAACTGTACTCTTTGTCGTAAAGCATGTGCTGACACTATGAGCGTACTTGATTACTACGATTTGGAAGCAACAGGAGATAATCCTATCTGTATCCAATGTGGTCAATGTGCTGTTATTTGCCCATTCGGCGCAATGTACGAACGTACAGAATTAGATAAAGTAAAAGAAGCCATTGCAGATCCAGAGAAAATCGTTGTTATCCAAACAGCCCCAGCTGTTCGTGTGTCCATCGGTGAAGAATTTGGATTTGAGCCTGGTACATACCAAGAAGGCAAAATGGTAGGTGCTCTTCGTGCGTTAGGTGCTGACTATGTAGTTGATACTAACTTCGGTGCTGACTTAACTATCATGGAAGAAGCAAACGAACTATTAGAACGTAAATTACATGGTACAGGTCCATTGCCACAATTTACTAGCTGTTGTCCAGCATGGGTAAAATTCTGTGAAACATTCTTCCCAGAATACGTACCACATATCTCTTCAGCTCGTAGCTGTATCGCTATGGAATCTGCTATGGTCAAAACATATTTTGCAAAAAATATGAACATTGATCCTAAGAAAATTGTATCCGTATCCGTAGCTCCTTGTACTGCTAAAAAAGCGGAAATTCGTCGTCCTGAGCAAAATAATGCAGCTCGTTTCACTGGAGAAGACTTGGGTCCAGATACAGATATCTGTATCACTACACGTGAATTTGCACAATGGATTCGTGAAGCAGAATTAGATTTTGCCGCAGTAGAAGACTCTGCATACGATAAATTCATCGGTGCTGCTACTGGTGGCGGTGTTATCTTCGGTAATACTGGTGGTGTTATGGAAGCAGCGATGCGTGCATCCTACAAATTCATCACTGGTGACGAACCATCTCCAGCTCCACTTCTTAACTTAACAGATGTGCGTGGTATGGACGGTGTGAAAGAAGCAACCGTAGAAATCGGTGGACATACCATCAACGTGGCTGTTTGTCATGGTGGTAAAAATATCCGTGAATTCTTGAATGAATTGAAAGCATCTGGTAAAACATATGATTTCATTGAAATGATGGCTTGTCCAGGTGGCTGTATCGGCGGTGGCGGACAACCACGTGCTAAATTACCAGTTGCCAATAAAGTAAAAGGTGAACGTATTGAAGGCCTTTATAACTGGGATTCCAACATGAAGCTTCGTTCTTCTTATGAAAACCCTGAAATTAAAGATGCATATGCTAATTTCTTGGAAAAACCATTAGGACACATTGCGCATGAATTGTTACATACTACCTATGTAGATCGCAGTGGTGATTTAGGAGCTCGTAAAGACGTGACTCCTGAAACATGTCCAACATCTCCAAAATTTAAAAAGCCGGAATAATTTAGTTAGTAACTTCAACTCCGGTGAGTCAGCGAATGTGTAAGTTGGTTTGCTGCTGAACGAAGTTATTATATAGTCATCTTAGGATGACAACATACTGCAAGACGAAAAGACTCTTATGGGGATTATCCCATAGGAGTCTTTTCTATTCTATTCCATCTTGGGGCGGTCTTGATTAGGCAAAGGGAAGAGCGGAACATATACGCTGGCTCCATTTGTAGCCTGTGCAGTATCTCTTGCAAATGGAAGATCGCGGCACATTCCTCCACAAACTGATTCTACGGTAGGTTTGCTCCGGAATATGCCGCGCGCTTCTTTGTTTGTGTAATGTATGCGTAATATATTCACAGGCTACGACTTATGAAGTTTTTTCGGCACATGTTCCAATCTTCTAAGCATGTAAGCTCAAGAGAATAGGAACACCTTGAGATGATCTACGAATGAGGGCAATTCTAGGAGATGGATATTTGTTGTGATAAAATATAATTAGATATAAATTGAGAAGTATATTGCTTGTTAGATGTTTTATAGAGAGAATTGGTGGATATAAATGACGATAAAAGATACTTTCAATCCATATAAACCTATGACTGCAAAAGATTTTTGGAAAAGTCTATGGTGGATTTTTTTATGGGGCTGGGGAGTAGGTATACCTGGATCTATTTTAGAAAAAAATGGAGTAAGCCTTGAGATTTTAATTGTAATAGCATTATTGTTTGTAGGTGGTATACAGTATTTGTTGTTTCTTTTTATTATCAAACGATTTAGATCTATGCAGATACCACCGATTTGGGCGATTTTAATATTCATCCCTCCTTTTAATGGATTATGTTTTATACTAGCTGGATTTAGTATTAATAGTGGTCTTTTTAGATTTTTAAAAAAGTTAGTACTTCCACTAAAAGAGGTGGATCATGCTTGAATTAGTTAAACTTATACTTAATACATTGCATGATTATGGTGCTGAAACTGAAGATACTTTGTTTTTCTTTTATCATTGCATCGGGTTGATTCCTTTATGTGTGTATTGTTGGAAATATAATTACGAACGATATACTGCTTTTACAAATGTAGTGATTCATCTGTTACGTACGTTGTTGTTCATCGTGGCTTTTTTTATATATGTTCGCTATGGCTTCACAAATTATTTGATAAAGTGGAACTCTTTAGTGCTGGTTCTATATACGATTGTAGGATATTATTATTGGACACATAAAGAGTTATTGTATTGGTTTAATTCGACAGTGCGCAATATTTTAAAATATATTTTTTATAGTGCTGTTTGTATCGAGGGTATATATATATTTACTAAATGGTGGAATGTATAAATTTTCTGCTAGAATATAAAAAGAGAAAGGGGGAAATACATTGGCACGTATAGTTTCTATGGAAGCGATTTCGGAAACACAGTATAAGTCTTTGCATATGGAAAATAGCACGGACCATAGAATGATGATAGAACTTGATGGAAATCATATCGATACTTGGGATGATATATACAAGGTTGTTAAGGAAAAGTTTCTCATTGATGAAAGAATTATAAATTTATATCATTTGGAAGATATCCTATTATATGGTAATGCTAAAGGAGTGGAACCCGTTCGAGAACTCTATATCATTTTTAGAAATCTGGATATAGCGATGAAAAGAAAAAGTGGAATTCTAGGTTATTTGAGGGACATATTTTCTTTTAATATGCATAGAGATTTAGATGCTCTATTGGTGTGGACGTTTTTTGCTGGTAATGTTATGCCTAGATGGGCTGTTGAAACAGAAGCTATGGAATCTTGGTCATCCATACCATTAGAGCTGTGCAAGTTATACTATGTGCAAGAGACTTCTTGGACAGAAACGATAGATCCGCCCCATAATGAAATTATTTATTTGGAAGAATCAGAGTATGATTTGTTGCGAGACAAGATAGTAACTGATGAAGATACATTTGTAGTGGACCTAACAGAAGCACATGATACTGCGGAATTTATTCATACTATGTCTAAGTATGTAAATGGAAAGATTGACTCATTGGATGAACTAGAACAATATATGCTTAGAGGGTTGAGAGATACGACAAAGCCGAAACAAATTGTGTTTTTCTTAAAAGATTTTGTTTCCTATTGTAGAAATGAGGGTAAGTATTATGATGATGTGCCAATTAAAGTTTGCTTAAATTTTATAAAATATTGTATATGTTATTGGTTTTATGAAAGTACGCCTATACCAGAATCATGGAAAAAGGAGTTTACCTTGTATGTGACTGAAGAGTGGTAAAAGGAGTAGTATACATAGAGGTGAAAGTGATTTGATAGACCAAAAGTATGTAGAACGTAGGAAATATCTCATATTGGTGATGAGACAAGTTGAGGGATACATAGATTCCTATTATGAACGGATAGAGGGGATTAAGCTAATAGAAAATCCTGCAGCAGTGATGGATAATCTTCTTATTAAAATTGTGGAAGATAGACCTAATGAGAAAAAATATGTGTATAGTTTTTATGCTAATCATATGGACATAGCAAAAGCTGATATGATGATTCTTCATGAAATGTGTTGGGATAAAGCAAACGATATAAGTACCTTGAAGAATGATAGTGCGTTGAGGAATCATGTACGAAAGGTAGGTCATGGAGAAGGCGTACCTACCATTACTGACTCTTTTTATAAAATTGATGCGGAGAAAATACAAAAGATTCATGATCTAGCTACTATGTTGCTTCATCAAATATCAGCAGATGAAGAGAATGAGGAGACCGAAGCAAAGTGGTTTTATGTAGAAGTATATCAATCTACTAATGCTGGATATCTATTAGGTGGGTCTTGGATTGCGCATAGTATCTTGGAGAAAATATATAAGGATGCGGGTTGGGATGATGTAATAGACAAGGAGCTAACACTTGATGATCTTGTATGTATTCAATCAATGTAAGGCTTCATAAAAAAGTGACATTACTTAAAGCAGGTTTAATTGGTAAACTCTTGTACATTTTCCGTGTTGGGTGTATAATAGTTTTTATATAAAATACAAATCAGTAAATATTCATATGATGTGAAGGGCTAGAAGGACGGATATACGTGTACTTTCACGGCTTTCACAGGTATGGAATTATAGGAGGACAGTATGGCAAAGATTGATATGAACAATTTAGATTTTAGTTATAAAGAAACGCCATTCCGTTATGTGTCTAATTTCAAGGATGGTCAATGGGATGAAGGCGGTTTGACGGATGAGGCGAATATTGTCCTTAATGAATGTGCTGGTGTATTCCAATATGCGCAAACAATTTTTGAAGGTTTGAAAGCATATTACACAAAAGATGGTCATATTGTGTGTTTCCGTCCAGATTTAAATGCTGAGCGTATGTATGATTCTGCGAAATATCTTGTAATGCAACCATTTCCAACAGATCGTTTTATCGAGGCTGTGAAAGAAGTGGTAAAAGCGAACCAAGAGTTTGTGCCTCCGTATAGCACAGGTGGTAGTTTGTATCTTCGTCCATTCTTGATGGGTACGAACAGTGTTATCGGTGTAAAACCGGCAGATGAGTTCCAATTCCGTATTTTTGGTACTCCTGTAGGGGATTATTTCAAAGGCGGCGTGAAGCCATTGAAAATCCAAATCTCCGATTTTGACCGTGCAGCACCGCATGGTACAGGTCATATTAAAGCGGGTTTGAACTATGCTATGAGCTTGCATGCGCTAGAAGCAGCCCACGAAGCAGGGTATGCAGAGAATATGTACTTGGATCCACAAACTCGTACAAAGGTAGAAGAAACTGGTGGAGCAAACTTTATTTTCATCACGAAAGATGGTAAATTAGTAACGCCTAAATCAAATAGTATTCTTCCATCGATTACTCGTCGTTCCTTGATGTATGTAGCTGAACATTATTTGGGTATGACGGTGGAACATCGTGAAGTGTATAAAGAAGAATTGAAAGACTTCGCTGAATGTGGTCTCTGCGGTACAGCAGCTGTTATTTCTCCTGTTGGCATGGTTCATACAAAAGAAGAAGATATCTTCTTCCCAAGCGGCATGGATGAAATGGGACCAACATTAACAAAATTGCGCGAAACATTACTTGGCATTCAACATGGTGAAATCGAAGCGCCAGAAGGTTGGATTGTTCGCATCGTATAATAGAATACTTTTACAATGACGTAAACGCATGGTTACCTTAGGGTAGCTGTGCGTTTTCTTGCATAGTAGGCATATATAAGGGTGTGGATGAAAGTAATGTTGAAAGACCCCATGAAAGTAAATGTATAGATTTTTGAAGAGTTAATAGATGATACACAATAATATATGAGTTTGAAGTCATGGGGTAAGAAGTAAAAAGAGATGGATTATTTAAGAATACATGTATACATAAGTAATATGTATTGAAAAATAATATAATTTTTGCTAGTATAGTATACAGTTCTATATTCTATAGAATTAGAACTATATTTTATGATTATTATGAAATGTAGTTACTGATTATCATAAGAGGCTAATTCTTTACAGAGTGAGTATATAGTAGGTGGATGCTAATACAGCATGTAGCCGAACTACTGTAAAGTACAGTCAGTTGACATATGAATTAGAACTTTCAGTATATGTATACCTAGTGTTAAGTACGCTAGTGTTGTAATAGAGAGCCTACAGGAGGAGAGGGTTATGATGGAAATGAGTACCATTGCAAAACAACATGAGGAGCAGCGCCATTTGGAAGCAAATGGTTTGTATAGTTCCCAATTTGAAAAAGATGCGTGCGGTATGGGATTTGTAGTCAATATTAAAGGTAAAAAGTCCCACGATATTATCGACGATGGCTTGCGTATTCTTGAGCGATTGGAGCACCGTGGTGGTGCTGGCGCCGATAAGGATACTGGCGATGGAGCGGGTATCTTAGTACAAATTCCACATGACTTTTTCCGCCGTGAGTGCGAAGTGTTAGGGATCCATTTACCACCTGCAGGCGATTATGGAGTGGGCATGGTCTTTGCTCATAAGTACGAAACATTGCGTAATGAGCAAAAGCGAATCCTAGAAGAGGTCGTTCGCGAGGAAGGTCAAATCGTATTAGGCTGGCGTGAAGTACCGGTAGATTCTACAGCAGTTGGACATGAGGCAGCCTTGATTCGCCCTTGGATGATCCAAATCCTTATTGGTAAAGGTCCAGATGTGACGAACCAAGCGGAGTTTGAGCGCAAATTATATATGATTCGTAAAATTGCGGAAAAACGCATCGTCCCATTGAGTAAAGAAATGAGTAGCGATTTCTACATTGCATCCTTGTCTTCCAAAACCATCGTTTACAAAGGTATGTTGACACCAGTGCAATTACGAAACTTTTACCTAGATTTGAACGATTTAGATTTCACCTCTGCTTTGGCAATGGTCCACTCTCGTTTCAGTACGAATACATTCCCAAGCTGGGCACGGGCACATCCTAACCGTTACTTAGTACATAATGGAGAAATTAACACGATCCGTGGTAATGTAAACTGGATCAATGCTCGTGAAGGAAAAGCAGAATCTCCATTGTTCCCAGATATTAAAAAAGTGTTTCCTGTGGTGGACGATACAGGGTCTGACTCTGCTATGTTTGATAATACCCTTGAGTTCTTGCACATGACAGGCCGTAGCTTGCCACATGCGATCATGATGATGATTCCAGAACCGTGGGAACGCAATACCTTGATGAGCCAAGAAAAGCATGATTTTTACGAGTTCAATAGTTTCATGATGGAGCCATGGGATGGACCGGCAGCAATGGGCTTTACCGATGGTACAGTGATCGGTGGTGTCTTAGATAGAAATGGCTTGCGTCCTGCACGTTATTATGTAACAGCTGATGACCGTGTGATCATGGCATCTGAAGTAGGTGTAGTGAATGAAGCGGACGATATGATTCGTGCGAAAGGTCGCTTAGAGCCAGGTAAAATGCTATTAATCGATACAGAAGAAGGCCGTATCATTTCTGATGAAGAAATCAAGCAACGAGTGGCTACAGAACTTCCTTATCACGAGTGGGTAAAAGAGCATGTCATTCATTTATCGGAGATTCAACAAGCTACGGAAGATAGCATCCCAGAAGTAGGAGACTTGTTTATGCAACAACAAGTATTCGGCTATACACAAGAAGATTTGGTACGTATGATTATCCCGATGGCGAAAGACGGAAAAGATCCAGTTGGTTCTATGGGTGCCGATGCACCGCTAGCAATCTTGTCGGATAAACCGCAAATGTTGTATTCCTATTTCAAACAACTATTTGCACAGGTGACAAATCCACCAATCGATGCGATCCGAGAGGAAATGGTAACTTCTACACGAGTGATGCTAGGCAATAGCGGTAATTTAACAGACCCTAACAAAGTGGGTACATATGCAGTTTCTATGCGAACTCCAATTATGACGAACCAAGAATTGGCAAGTATTAAACAATTGGACTGCCGTCGCATGAAATCTGTGACCTTGTCAATCTTGTTTGATCCTGCCAAAGGTGCGGAAGGTATGAAAGAATCCTTAGACCGTTTGTGCAAAGATGCAGAGGAAGCAGCTCGCACAGACCAAAATGTGTTGATCTTGTCTGACCGTGGCGTGGACGAACACCATGCGCCAATTCCAGCCTTATTGGCAGTAGCTGCAGTGCACAATCACCTGATTAACACCGTATTGCGCACAGAAATGGGCTTAATCTTAGAATCTGGGGAACCTCGTGAAGTGCATCATTTCTGTACACTTTTAGGATATGGTGTAACGGCCATCAATCCATACGTGGCATTAGCAACAGTACGTGACTTACAAGCCACCAACCGATTGGGAGACCTTACACCAGAGGAAGCAGAAGCAAACTACATCAAGGCCTCTGTATCTGGCATTATGAAAGTCATGTCGAAAATGGGCATCTCCACTGTGCGCAGTTACCATGGGGCGCAAATCTTTGAGGCATTGGGTTTGAATACAAATTTTATTAGTACCTACTTCCCGAATACACCGACACGCATTGGCGGTATCGGCTTAGGTGGTGTGGCTCATGAAACATTGGAACGATTCCAACGGGCTTTCAAAGAAGATGTGAAAGTCCTTGAACCAGGTGGTTGGTACGGACCTATGAAAGATGGAGAAGAGCATTTATTTAATCCAGATACGATTAAGTTGTTGCAAACATCCTTAATCGAAGGGGATTATAATACATACAAAGAATACTCTAAAATGATTCGCAATGACTATCATGTGACCTTGCGTAGCTTGATGGAATTGAATTTCCCTGTAGGTGGCGGTATTCCTGTGGAAGAAGTAGAACCAGTGGAAGACATTGTGAAACGCTTTAAAGCTGGCGCTATGAGTTATGGTGCCATCAGTAAAGAGGCGCATGAAGCCATTGCAATCGCTATGAATCGCTTAGGATCTACATCGAATTCTGGAGAAGGCGGAGAAGACACAAGCCGTTTTGTTCTCGATGCCAATGGAGATAATCGCAATAGTGAAGTAAAACAAATTGCGTCCGGTCGCTTTGGGGTGACTACGAATTACTTGGTACATGCAAAAGAATTGCAAATTAAATGCGCCCAAGGTGCGAAACCAGGTGAGGGCGGTCAATTACCGGGCAAAAAGGTATACCCAGACATTGCGAAAGCTCGTCATTCTACACCAGGGGTAGAGCTAGTATCTCCACCACCTCATCACGATATTTATTCTATCGAAGACTTGGCAGAGTTGATTTATGATTTGAAATGTGTTAACCCAAGTGCAGCGATTTCTGTAAAATTGACTTCAGAAGCTGGGGTAGGTACCATTGCTGCAGGGGTAGCGAAAGCGAAAGCAGACAGCATCCTCATCTCCGGCTATGATGGTGGTACTGGTGCAGCAGGTCGTACATCGGTAAAACATGCAGGTGTGCCATGGGAATTAGGGCTTTCAGAAACACATCAAACCTTGATGTTGAATCGTTTGCGCGACCGTGTACAACTGGAAGTAGATAGTAAACTGATGACTGGCTATGATGTGGCTATCGCAGCCTTACTAGGGGCGGAGTTATTCGGATTTGGTACCTTGCCATTAGTGGCAGTAGGTTGTCGCATGGCACGGGTTTGTCATATGAATACATGTCCGTACGGCGTGGCGACACAAGATGAAAAATTGCGTGCTAAATTCACAGGCAAACCAGAATATGTGGAAAACTTGATGAAATTCATCGCCCAAGAATTGCGTGAGATAATGGCTCGTTTAGGCATTCGTAGCGTGCGTGAGTTAGTAGGTCGTATCGATTTAGTACGCCAACGCTCCCAAGACGATAATTTCAAATTATCTCGTGTGGACTTGAAACGAATCCTGTTCAAACCATACACAGATGCCTCTGTTGGTCATATGCACAGCATCGACCAAGACCATGAATTGGAACGCACCTTGGATATGAAAAAATTACTTCGCATGTGTCGTCCTGCTTTGGATGATCAAAAACCAATTCGTGCTAAATTGGCAATCAGTAATGTGAATCGTGTGGTAGGTACCTTAGTCGGTGGCGAAGTAGTTCGTCGTTATGGCGAAGCGGGCTTGCCAGAGAATACCATCAAATTAAATTTCGTTGGGTCTGCTGGTCAAAGCTTTGGTGCTTTCATCCCGAACGGTATGACATTGGAACTCGAAGGGGATGCCAACGATTATCTTGGTAAAGGTTTGTCGGGTGGTACTATCATTGCGTATCCACCAAAGGCTGCTACCTATGAAGCGCATGAAAATATCTTAATCGGTAACGTAGCATTCTATGGAGCTACCTCTGGTACTGCCTATATCAATGGTGTAGCTGGGGAACGGTTCTGCGTTCGTAACAGCGGTATCACAGCCGTTGTAGAAGGTGTGGGCGACCACGGTTGTGAATACATGACCGGCGGTGAGGTCCTTGTCCTTGGCCGTGTAGGTCGTAACTTTGGGGCTGGCATGTCCGGTGGTTATGCGTATGTGCTTGATTTAGATGGACGTTATTGTAACACAGGACTTGTGGAACTTCGTAAAACTACTGAAAGTGACCTAGCACGGATCCACGAATTAATACAACAACATGTATTGCATACGAACTCTAAACAAGGTCGTCACATGCTTGAAAACTGGGTATTGTACAAAGATCGCTTTACGAAAATCGTGCCAACAGCTTACGAAGAAATGGAGCAAAGTATTGCTCACTTCCAAGAGGAAGGCATGGCATTAGAAGAAGCGCAATTGGCGGCATTTAAAGCGAAATATATGAGTGGCAAATAGAGGTTGGACCATAAGCAGATTGAATGATCTGCCTATGGGATGTCTATGGTATGCATAAAAAATATATCTTGGGGGATGGCTTTTGCTGTCCCTACAAAATATATGATAGAGCCAAAACATATGATAGAACTAAAATGGTATAGAACTTAAAAACGAGGAATGGAACTGAGAATACAGGGCCATTCCTCTTTTGTTGTAGATGCTATACTAATATGATTTTATGTATATATAGATAACTAGAAAAGGGTCCTATAAGGACCCTTTCTATTTCAATTATGATATGTGAAAGATACATTAGCCTTCATGGCTTTTTAATTGCATACCTTCTAACAATGTTTTTTCAGATTCTTCCATATGGATGCGAGCAATCTGGCGAGCTCGTTCTACATCGCGATCGGAGATTGCCTCCACCAGCTGACGATGTTCATCCCAAGTTTTGGCGAGACGACCTGTTTGACTCATAGACAATGTACGGAAGCGCAACGTTTGTTCTCGTAGATTGTTTATCATTTCCACAAGACGATCATTACGAGACGCTTTATAAAGAATTTCGTGGAATAGAATATCGGCTTGTACGACTTTGTCTAAATTATTTTCGTTCATGTAGTTGCCGATTTCTACCAGATGTTGCTCTAAGACCTCGATTTCTTCGTTGGTAATACGCTCTGCAGCGAGTTCTGCAGCGAGCTCTTCCAAGATAGAGCGAAGTTCAAAGACCTCTGTCACATCTTTCAAACTCATATCTGCCACATAGGTGCCACGGCGCGGAATCATCACCACAAGACCTTCTTGCTCTAAAATGCGGATTGCCTCACGAATAGGAGTACGGCTCACACCGAGCTCTTCCGCCAAAGGAATCTCCATGAGGCGTTCGCCTGGTGGCAATAGACCGTCACGAATAGCTTGGCGTAACGCATCGCTAACAATTTCACGAAGCGGTTTGTACGCGTCTAAACGAATGGGTTGTAAACGTGGTGTATTCATCGTAGGGCCTCCTCATCATGTGTTTTCGTAATTAGTGAAAGCCAGTTATGACCAGCTGTTTTGATGTCTTCTTGTAATCGAATCGCATCGAGTGCTTTTTCCAATAGAACCACCATAGTAGGACCGCTACCAGTCATGATGGTAGGAAATCTACGGTCTAAGAAAAATTGCTTACATGATGCAAGTTCTGGATGGATAGGGAATATTAATTCTTCAAAGGTGTTGTCACTACTAATAAAAGCTTGATGAAAGTCTTTGGCGTTCATATGTGTGGTAACGGTATCCATCGTGTCTGAAGTGACACGAGAAGTCCCCGTGAATCTTCCGTAGGCTTCTGCCGTGGAAATGCTCACTTCTGGTTTTACGATTAGTAGCCATTGAGCGCTACTAGTTGGCAAGACTTCTAATTGTTCTCCTCGACCAGTGCCACGGGCAGTACCGCCTTTCAGTAAGAAAGGTACATCAGAACCAAGTTTAGTTGCCATGGTCAATAGTTCCTCATCGGTTAAGCGAAGATCCCAAAATTTATTAAGACCTAGTAACATAGCGGCACCGTCACCACTGCCACCGCCCATGCCAGCACAAGGAGGAACTCGTTTTAACAAGTGAATGGCAGCCCCTTGTTTACAGCCCGTATAGTCTTGCACCATACGAAGGGCTTTCATAGCAATATTACTTTCTGTATAGGGAATTAATTGTGCCATATAATACGGCAGTTCAGGCGCATCGCCAGAGAACACCACAGAATGGTGGCGTGCGAAATAGAGGGAATCCCCTAAGAAAATAGATTGAAAAATGGTATCTATATTGTGGTACCCGTCATCACGTTTGCCCGTGATAGCAAGCCCCACATTGATTTTACTAAAAGCTCGTTGTTCCATAAGATTGTCACCTCAGTGAAGTCATCAAAATGTTTGCATGTACTCTTTATTATATCATAATTAGCTTAAGAAGTGACGATTCTCTGAAAGTATGGTATTCTATTGAATAGCGGCAATTGGAAAGGAAGTGACTGTATGACTGATGAAGAGTATATGCGTGAAGCCTTGGTAGAGGCACGGAAGGCTTATGATATGGGCGAGATCCCTATTGGAGCTGTGTTGGTGCATGAAGGCAAGGTTATCAGTCGTCATCACAATAGACGCGAGATTGACCATGATGCGACGGCTCATGCAGAGGTCCTTGTCATCCGTGAAGCGAATGCCATGCTTGAAAGGTGGCGGTTGACCGGTTGCACGCTTTATGTTACGATAGAGCCGTGCCCTATGTGTGCTGGTGCCATAATTAACAGTCGCATTGATCGCGTTGTCTATGGCAGTAGCGATTATAAGGGCGGTGCGGTAGAATCTTTGTTTAATGTACTTTCACATCCAAATCTAAACCATGAACCACAGGTGTTGGCGGGTGTATTGCAAGAGGAATGCAGTCAAATTATGAAAGATTTTTTCAAAGAACGCCGTCGTATACGGAGAGGTACTCAAGTGGCTGAAGAGTCCGCACTCGAAATGCGGTAGGTCAGGAAACTGGCGCGGGGGTTCAAATCCCCCTCTCTCCGCCAAAGTAAGGGCTGTGTCAGTAGATGCAGCCCTTTTTTACAAAATGACGTAGTTGTAGGAGGCATGATATGGAAGTATATTACTCCCCTTTACAAGAGGTTAATCAAGAATTAATTCATAAACGATTAGATTTTTTGTTGCGCAAAATTGGTTTTGATGAAATTGGTTGCGCTGGCAAAAAGGTAGCTCTACTTCGCAATGATTTGCACAGCGATTATGAGGCGTATGAAACGGTAGTGGCATATATGAAAGCTCGCATTGAATCCGAAGGTGGAACGGTGGTTTATGTGGATGAGCCTAGCAACCATTCTTGTGAGGTCATCATTCCTGATGGTGAATCTGTGAAGGTAGCCTATATCGACGAACGCATTGCTACCAGTGATGTGGTGATTTCTGTGAATCACATTAAAGCGAATGAGTACAGCGGATTCTCTGGGGCTGTGAACAATACAGGGTGGTACTCTGCGAGCCTAGAAGGTCGTCGTGAATTGGTAGCCTTAACAGGTACAGAGCATCATAAAGCGGTAGCTGAATATGCAGCAGCTGCCACTAGAAATCGTCAACGATTCCATGTAGGGGTAGCGATGGACATTGTGGCGGATTATGTGAACCAAGATAAGCTGAAAGAGGCTGGTGCTACTAACGAAATCGTAGGTAACTTAGGCATTGTTGTATCCTATGACATGGTGGCTATGGATGAAGCTTTGGGAGACATTATTACCCAAGCTACACCAGTTGAACATGGCGTATTAAGCACAGTAGAAAAACGTACGTGGGATTATTTCAAAGATATTTCCCCTAACAGCGAATGGCAAGCCATCTTACTACGTGCAGACCGCATGGGACTTGGTACACGTTCCTATGCTCTTGTGAAAGATGAAGAATTGATCTTCTATGGTGAAAAAATTTAATAGATAATAAAAATCTCTAGTGTAAGCGAGTGCGTAAGGCATCGCTTTGACTAGAGATTTTTGTATATATAGTTGTAATTAACGTTATTACCGAGGATAATACATAATAATCAACACCCCGATGATAGACACAATACCGCCGATGATATCATATCGATCGGGTGTAATGCCATCCACATAATAGCCCCATAAAATAGAGAGGGCAATGAAGATGCCGCCATAGGCAGCATAGACTTTTCCGAAGGGAGCCTCCTGAAGGGTAGGAATGATACCATAAATGATGAGGGTAATAGCACCTGCGAGCATATACCACGGGCTTTTATCGTCTTTCAGGTAAAGCCATACTAAATAGCCACCGCCGATTTCGGCAATGCCAGCTAGAATGAAGTAAAATATTGATAAAAGAATTTGTGACATAGTGGTTACCTTTAAAATAACTGACCTTTAGAAGGTGGATTAAAATACATGTTGTAAGATTTGTAAAAACTATATAATGCTGACATGTACGTAGCTAAGAAGATATCGGCTTTTAAAGGGATGTACATTGAGTTAGATAAATTATATTGGTAATAAGTTTCTTGGATACTTCCATCATAATTGAAAACTGCAGCACCTTTAATTTGGGATTTTATACCTGTGTCTTTTTTTATACGAGCGGTTACTTCTTCAGGTGTAATAAATTTTTTTACTAAAGAATTTACAGATTGATTGTAATTATAAAAGAAAATGTTATCAAGTTGCATTATTACAGTTTTGTCATAAGCAACAATATAAGTGGTTGCGTTAATAGTATAGTAAGGTGGATTATATATCATTACACTTATTGAATTAATATCGATATACTCTTCACCTAATGAATTAGCTTGGACTAGTTTATATCTTTCAGGTGTATTTCTTAGCTCATCTAATGAAACGGCAAATGCTGACATTGAAAAAAGCGAAAAAATCGTTAGTAGAAGAAACAGTTTTTTCATAATCGCACCTCGCTTACTATATAATGAATGATATATACTTTCATTATATAAACTGCCCACAATAATTTCAACTATGAAAGCATAAAAAAAAGCAACCAATCCGAAGACTGGTTGCTGTAGTATCCTATTATTTGGAGTACAATTCGACGATTAGTGTCTCGTTTACTTCGATAGGAAGTTCTTCACGTTCAGGAAGGCGAGTTAATGTGCCTTGGAAAGCGTCAAGATTTTTTTCGATGTAAGGAAGTTCGAAAGAACGAAGTTCTTGGAAGTTCACTTTGAACATTTCGTTGTCACGGCTAGCTTCACGAAGTTCAATTACATCACCTGGTTTACATTGGTAAGAAGGGATGTCAACGCGTTTGCCGTTAACAAGAATGTGGCCATGGTTTACCATTTGACGTGCTTGACGGATGGAGTTACCGAAGCCAATGCGATATACAAGGTTGTCCAAACGGCATTCCAACAATTTCAACATGTTTTGGCCTGTAACACCGTGCATTTTTTTCGCTTTATCGTAATAGCGTACGAACTGGCGTTCTAGCAAGTTGTAGTATGCTTTAACTTTTTGTTTTTCTAATAATTGAAGACCATATTCAGACATTTTCTTTTGACGTTGGTCTTTTTTTACACGTTTTAAAGCCTTCGCGTGACCGAAAACGTTCACACCGAAGCGACGGCATAACTTAAATCGTGCTTCTCTTCTCGTTGCCATGTGATTATCACCTCATAGATTAATAAAACTTTGCACAAATTGTGCTTAATTATTATACCCTATGAAAATGAAAAAGTCAAAGGTCGATGACCATTGTCAATAGTGGGGTTTGTGCTATAATAAAAGGTACAGTATTAGTGTTTCCAGTGGAAACTGATGTAAGAGGAGATTCACCATGAATGTGTCCTATAATGTAAAAGAAGAATTATGTATTGAACATACACCAGGGGCAGGTGCCATTGTTATCTTTGGGGCCTCCGGAGACCTGACGAAGCGTAAATTGTTGCCAGCTATTTATTCCTTGTTTCAACGTGGTTTACTTTCACCGAAGGTAGCCGTAGTGGGCGTAGCACGGACAGCGATGAGCCACGATGAATTTCGTGAACAAGTGAAAGCATCCATCTTAGGTGACCGTGAACCCAATGCAGAAGAACAAGCATTTATTGAACGCTTTTCCTATGTAGCTGGTCAATATACAGAGCCGTCTACGTATGTAGCGTTGCGCGAAGAATTAGAGCGTGTGGCAGATGCTCATTGTACAGGCGGGAATGCACTATTTTATCTAGCCATGCCACCAGAGTTATTTGAACCTATTGTACGTGAATTACATGGGGCAAAGCTGTTAGAAGAAGTAGGTTCTTGGTCCCGTGTCATCATTGAAAAACCATTTGGACATGATTTAGAAAGTGCTATTGCATTAGATGAATCCTTGAAACAATATATTACGGAAGAGCAAACCTATCGTATCGATCATTATTTAGGGAAAGAAACGGTACAGAATATTTTAATGCTTCGTTTCGCCAATGCTATATTTGAACCGCTTTGGAATCGCAAATATATTGAGCGTGTAGAAATTACTGTAGCCGAAGAATTAGGCGTAGAAAAACGTGCAGGCTATTATGATGGGGCAGGCGCTTTGCGTGATATGGTGCAAAACCATATGATTCAAGTATTATCTTTGATTGCCATGGAACCACCTGCTAGTTTTAATGCTGACGATTACCGTGATGAAATTGGTAAGTTAATTTCCTCTATTCGCAGTTTACATCGTCAAAAATTAGGCGATATTGCAGTGCGTGGTCAATATGCAGATTCTGGTAATACAGAACGTCCAGCCCCAGAGTATCGGAAGGAAGAAAATGTGCCACCGACGTCTACGACAGAAACCTATGTGGCATTAAAATTATTCATAGATAACTGGAGATGGCGTGATGTGCCGTTCTATCTTCGCACAGGAAAACGATTGCCGAAGAAATCTAGCGAAATTGCCATAACTTTCAAACCAATTCCGCACTCCATCTTTAAACCGTTCCATGCGAAAGACTTTAACCAAAACGTATTGGTTCTTCGCATGCAACCAAATGAAGGAATGGGATTGTCCTTAGAGGTGAAATCTCCAGGATCTAAGCTGAGTGTTAACACCCTAGAAATGGATTTTTCTTATAGCAATTCTAAGGAATTAGCAGACATTCCAGATGCTTATGAAAGATTGATTTTAGATGGTTTATTAGGAGACCAAACACTATTCGTTCGCAACGATGCGGTAGAAAAATCATGGCGCTTATTTAAGCCATTGATTGAAGCATGGGAACGAAATGATGAAGAAACACCGTTATGCTTCTACCCAGCTTTCAGTGCGGGACCAAAAGAAGCGGAAGAGTTATTAGAAGGAGGATCTTGGTCGTGGCGAGAGATATAATTCATGCATTTCCTACAGGAGATGACGTGGCGAAAGCAGTGGCCGATCGATTTTTAACCTATACAAATGAATGCATTGCAGAAACAGGCGCTTGTGTGGTGGCTGTATCTGGAGGTACCACTCCGAATGCATTATTTTCTTTGCTCGATTCTGATGAGTATACAAATCGTATCGATTGGGAGCATATTTTCTTCCTTTGGGTAGATGAACGATTTGTACCACAGTCGAATCCAGATAATAATTTTGGCCGTGCAAAAGATCGCTTATTTGGAAATATTATGGGAGCTGCTCACTATTATCCAGTACCAACAAATAATGGTACTGTGGAGGAAGCAGCAGATAAATATGAACAAGAAGTAAAAATGGTCTTGAAGCGTACAGAAAAGGAATCCATAGATTTAGTCTTACTAGGCTTAGGTGATGATGGACATACAGCGTCCCTATTCCCTAAATCTGAAGCTTTGTATGAACGTGATCGTATGGTAGTGGCCGTAAAAGATGGCAAAGTATGGGAACGTGTGACATTAACATTCCCAATGCTGGTGAATGCGAAATCTGTGTGGTTCACGGTGGTAGGTGCTTCTAAAGAGGCGGCCTTAGCACGCGTGCTTCGCCAACGTAAGGAATATGAAGAATATTCTTGGGAGGATCGAGTAGACCATTGTTTACCAGGTGCGGTATTAACTCATGAACCAGTAGAATGGTATGTAGATGATTCTGCCCATAAAAATTAATTGATTTGAAATAGGAGGTATTAGGCATGTTTAATTTTGGCACACAAGAATTATTTCTTATTTTAATTATTGCTCTTGTTATCTTTGGTCCTAAAAAATTACCTGAAATTGGTAAGGCCATCGGTAAAGGTATTAATGAATTTAAAGATGCTGTTAGTGGCGATAAAAAAGTAGCTAAAGAAGAGCCTGCAAAAGCGGAAACTATTGATGTAGAAGCTGGTGCTACTAATAGTCATAAACAAAATAATTAGGAGGAACTATGTGTAAAGATTGCGGTTGTGGTAGCACAGGTAATGTGACTACAAAATTATTTCACGTGCCAGGTATGATGTGCGTGAACTGTGAAAATACTGTGAATGGTGCTGTTCGTGGGTTACCAGGCGTACTAGAATCCACTGTAGATTTAAAAACAAAAGAAGTGCGTATTCGCTTTGACCATACTAAAACGGATGAAGCAACCATTCGTGCAGCTATCGACGAAACAGGTTTTGAAGTGGAATCTGTGAAAGACTATGTTCATGAACATGGCGGCATTTTGGGCGCTATTAAGAAAATATTCAAATAAGGCGTACTATCTGGTGATATGCCAGGTATATATTAGAATACAAGGAGGGGCTATCTGGATTGATTCCAAGATGGCCCTTTTATAGGAGTTAGTATGATACGCAAGTTTAATCAAAAAGAATACACCTGGGATGGAGTCGACACGTTGGTGTACAAGCAAGATAATAGCCCTTTTAAAGATGTGACCCGTCAAGTTTTGTTTGATGGAGCTTGGGATATTCCATGCCAATTCCGTTATTTTGAGGTACAACCAGGTGGGTATAGCACTATGGAGCGCCATGAACATACGCATATGGTCATGATCTTCCGTGGGAAAGGCCAATGTTTACTAGGCGACACCGTGGAAAACGTACAAGAAGGGGATATGATTGAAATTCCTAAATTGATGGCACACCAATTCCGTGCGAACCAAGACGATCATTTAGGATTCCTCTGCTTGGTTAATGTGGACCGAGATAAAGTACAAGTTATTACAGAGGCAGAGCAAGCTGAGATGATGAAAAATCCTGTAATCGAGGAGTTTTTAAATAGCTAGTTAATCAGTTTACATACAACTGTCTCACAAGGAAGAAATATAAGTGATGAGGAATCTAGGCATCTAATGTTGATGTTAGGAGTTATCGTCACTTATGTTTCTTTTTTATTTTAAAGTGAAATTGCATTATACAATTAAGTAGATAACATTTTCTGATATAAAATAACGGATCCTAGTTATGATCAGGGGAGTAGGACGAAAACTATACGATGGACATCACAGCTAATAGTTGTAACACATAAATGGACAAATATATTATAAATTTAAGATAAATCCCTTTTATTAGAGAGAAATATTTGTTATAATTGAAAAGTTCTCATTTTTTATAGAAAGTAGGTTACATATGAATTTTATTCGTAGTATTAATCGCTTGTTCAATGATTACCTAGCATGGATTGTGTTAGCTATGGCAGTTATCGCATTTTTAGTGCCAGAACTATTCATGGGCGCAGCGAAACAAACAGTTCCTTTGTTACAATTAGTTATGTTCAGCATGGGCTTAACATTAACAGGAAAAGTATTTTTAGACGTATTTAAACAACCGTGGCAAGTGATCTTGGTATCCTTGATTCAATTCTTGTGGATGCCACTAGCAGGTTGGTTAGTAGGTACCTTGTTTGGATTCCCACCAGAAATCGCCTTAGGATTTATCTTGTTAGGGGCAGCACCAGGCGGTACCGCATCTAATGTAATGACATTCTTGGCAAATGGTAATGTGCCATTGTCCGTATCTGCCACAACAGTATCCACGTTATTAGCGCCCGTATTAACACCGCTCTTCATCGTGTTATACGCAGGACAAACCGTAGATATTGCATTCTGGCCAATGTTCATGTCCATCGTGAAAATCATTGCCGTGCCAATTGCACTAGGGATTATTGTGAACTATTTCATCGGTTCTCGCATTGAACCTGTGAAAGAAGTCTTGCCAACAGTAGGTGCCGTAGCTGTATTGATCATCTTAGCTGGTGTCACTGCCGTTAGCCGTGATAATATTTTAGCCCATGGTGTGATGATTTTCTTGGCTTGCTTGGTGCAAAATGTGAGCGGTTATGTAGTGACATATTTCATTTGTCGTCTGTTCGGTTCTACCGTACCAGATCGTCGTGCTATGCAAATCGAAGTGGCGATGCAAAACTCTGCCTTGGCAGCTAGTTTGGCATTGAAACACTTTACACCACAAGCAGCCGTAGCAGGCGCCGTGTTCTCTATTATCCACAACTTTACAGGATCTATCTTTGCGGGCATTTGCCGTCGTAATGATTCTAAAAGTACACACTAATCTGAAAGTTAGGGTACTTTGGGTACTAGTGCATTAGACAATTACATATCTATTAGAAACGTCATGTACTTTCATAGCCTGTTATAGGGTGAAAGTATGTGGCGTTTTTTGCTTTATTTTACAATGATTTAATTAAAAGTAGTAAATACGCATTTATTTTAAAAGTGCTAATTGGAGTTGTGGGTTAAGAATGCTATAATATAGTAAATAGATTTAATAAAAATGCGTATTTACAATATATTATTAAATGGGGTATGAGAGTGGAAGTACAAAGACCAAGATATTTAAATCAACTTATCGACAAAAAAGATAATGGAAGAGTAAAGATTATTACAGGTATTAGAAGATGTGGAAAATCTTATCTTTTATTTGAACTATATAGAAAGTATTTACTTTCTAGTGAAGTGTGTGAAGATCAAATTATAATGATTGCACTTGATAGTCTGAAGAATATCAAATACAGAAATCCAATTGAGCTAGATGATTATTTAAGAGATAAAATACAAGATAATGGACGTAAATATTATATTTTTATCGATGAAATTCAATTTGTAGAAGAAATTTCTAATCCATATCTGGAAGGCACTGACTCAAAGGTAAACTTTGTTGATTTGGTGCTTGGGCTTATGAAAATTCCGAATGTAGATGTATATATTACTGGCAGTAATTCAAAGATGCTTTCATCAGATGTGCTAACGCAGTTTAGAGATCGTGGTGATGAAATAAGAGTATATCCATTTTCATTTGCAGAATTTTATTCATGTTATGAAGGCGACAAGGGAAAGGCTTTTGATGAATATTGTTTGTACGGTGGCATGCCAATGTCTGTACAGCTAAGTAATCATGAAAAAAAGAGCGAGTATTTGAAGAATGTGTTTACAAGCACCTATATTAAAGATGTCATGGAGCGCAATAAAATTCTTAAAGATGCATCTATCATGGATGATTTGTTGGATATTATATCTTCATCTATTGGTTCTTTATCTAATCCAACTAAGCTGGCGAATACTTTTATGTCAGAAAAAAATATAAAGATATCTCAGCTTACAGTAAGTAATTACTTGGATTATTTTATTGATGCTTTTTTAATTGAAAAGGCTAGAAGATACGATGTGAAAGGAAGGAAATATATATCATCTCCGTACAAATACTATTTTTCAGATATTGGGCTTAGAAATGCAAGGTTAAATTTCAGACAGAATGAGCAGTCACATATTATGGAGAATGTAATATATAATGAACTTCGTATGAGGGGACTAAATGTAGATGTTGGTGTTGTGGAATATAACTATAAAGATGAGAATAAAAAAACGGTTAGAAAAAATTTAGAAGTAGACTTTGTTATCAATAGAGGAAGTAATAGATATTATATTCAATCGGCACTTAATGTTGATACAAAAGAAAAACAAGTACAAGAAACGGAATCCTTGAGAAGAACGGGAGATTCATTTAAGAAAATTGTTATAGTTAGAAACAACATAGTGCCTAGATTTGATGATGATGGAATTTTATATATTGGAGTAGAGGACTTTCTCTTGGATGAAACAGCACTGGATTTATAGAAGATTATAAAGAGTATACACATGATGAAAACTATAATGACTAAACATATTAAGGTGATATTATGAGTAATGGTATGAAATTTATACACGATAGAAATAGCAACATCCTTTTTAGCCTTCATGATAGTAGGGTGAAAGAAATCACATATTACAACGAAACTTTGACGTTACAAGTGAATAAAATATATGAATTTGTAGAAGGTGAAGAAAGATCGTATCCAGGTGAAATATGTTTTGAAAAATGTGATATCGACCTTTGCGATGTATTGATATTTAACAAAACCTTGGGTGAAGGGCGTTTCAATGGAAAGTCTATTGGTTTACAACAATTTATGGATGAATATACAGACTCAGAATTTGAAATCATTATTGAAGGCTATTATGGCAATACAACTACATTTACAGGATGGCTTCGGGAAGACGGAAAAAGACCAGTGACGGCAATTATGTATATTTGGAATAGTGGAGATATGGTGTATAAGGTAAAAAAAATAAATGATTTAAAACAACAATTTTATAAAGGAGAAAAGCTCATGAACAAATTTGAGAAGAGAAAATTATTACAAGAATATCAAGTCAAACAAATGGAAGAATTTGAAGAGAACTTACCGATGGAAAAGAAATTATTTTATGAATTATTTGATTATCTAAATGATAAATCAGAAACGGTAGAGTGTAATCACGATTTTTCTTTAACAAATGAGTTTTTGAAAGATAAAAATATGGATATTGAAAAGGTTATAGAATTTTTGCGAGAAAATGGTGCTGGTTGCGATTGTGAAGTGATTTTTAATGTTGAGGAAAAGTTTGAAGAATAAAATGTTTGTATTAGAAATAGACAGGTAAATTTGAAGGTGTAAGGAGAAATAGTGATAGATGCAATCAATACATACTATTTTATGTGAAAAACTAAATTCGAGAAGTGGAGTTATAAAAATAAGTAGTTCTAAAGTTGACGATAGAATTTATTTCGATATAAGTTGGGAGGGAGATTTCCATTTTATAGTGACTGGTTGGATGCATTACGGGTGGTATTATGTACAAAGAGATAAACAATGTATATCGCCATCTTATGTTTATAAAGAACTAGATAATAGAGAGTTATCTGTTATGCAACACATTATAGACGAGATTGAAAATGGGAAATATAACAACAAAAAAACTGAAAAAGAAAAAATTAAGCAGGTTCTTGAAGAAAGAAATCTAACCTCTTTTATGAACAATACAAAATGGAAAGAACTGATAGATTCCATCATGGAGAACATGAGAGACATCCCGATACAATATAAGACGTTTTTTGATGAAGAAGAGCCTAGCATATATTGGACGATTGATGCTGATGAACATTTTTTTCATATGAATATGAGAATTGTTGAATGGTTTAAAATTAGAAGTAAATTTGAGAAAGTTCTTGGTCAAGGACGTTTAATTGAGCCAAAAACATGTGTTACTGATAAACAATCAGAAATAGAGCGTATGCTTAATAAATTTAGTATTCCTTATGAATATGATGATGTTGAAAAATGTTTTATTATTTTTGGATATAGATAATAAAAATTGAAAAAAGAATAGATTAAAATTGATTTTTCATTGAGGAATACTAGAATATTATAAAGAGTATACACATGATGAAAACTATAATGACTAAACCTTAGGTGAAGGACGGTTTAATGG
>NZ_RQVK01000002.1 GCF_003992015.1 Veillonella sp. VA137 | reverse complement strand
CATAATATGAGTATAGATAGCTTCTCCCCCGTTCCAATTCATCTTCTGATGTGCAGTTCTATTTCTCATTTCAATAAATTGCTTAATATGTTTATAAAATATCTCATCTGTAAAATTAGGAATCCAATGGTGATTTTTAATAACAAGTTCTAATCCATCTTTATGTAAATCATATAATGCTTTGATTTTCTCTCTAAGTGATGGACTATAATTTTTTAACGTAGCTCCAATAATATTTCTAGCCTTTTCTTTTAATAAATCGTCAGTATCAACCGAATCAACGAATGTATTTATTTGTTTAGCTAAATTTCTGGATTTTATTTTCAAATCTTTATTCTCTTTTTGCTTACACCCTCCTAGTTTATACTCGGTTTCAATTGCAGAACAAATATCAACGATTTGAGTATACTTGATAAACTCTCGCTCCTTTAAATTATCAGGCAAAAAAAGTAAATTAGGCATTTCATCATCATTATTTAACAATTTAAATAGCTCTACTATTCCATCACCTATATTATCCAACTTCAATACGTCTTGGATTGTTAAGATATCTGAATTCATAGCTGCAAAATCACTATAAAGCCTAACATTTGCAAAATCTTTATAATATGGCTTGCCATTAACACTATCCTTTGTTAATAATTTAACCGCAAAAATATTATTAGATATACGAGTTAAAAAAGTTATTAAATTTCGAATATAACCATAATACTTTAATAAGTCATCAAATGGCTTTTCTTGATCAAATTCAATTCTAAGCTTAGATTTAATATTTTTAGACAAGTCAACTATCTTCCCTAAAAGCATAACATAATGTACATCTATTGTTTTAATTAGTCTAAATTTATCTTCATTTAACTCAATATCATATTTCTTAGTATAAGTATTAGAATCTGTATATTGTATACCATAAGGCTCACTAGTATAGTCAATCGCTTTATCTGGCGGATATACTAAATTTATGTCTCCACCTATAAATTCTATACCATAAAAACCATTATGTTTATTACAAGAAGAATCAATATATTCTATAACTACTGTAGTAAAAAAATTAATAGCCCCTATATCTATTCCAGTTCCAAACCTATAGCCGCCCCTTAATCGACGAGCAATATGTATAACTTTATTATCTGATGTTATTCCCGAAAGCCATTCAATTCTATCGTTCTCATATACTTGTTCTGCCCATTGACGTAACTTACGTTTACTAGCTTGATCTTGTTTCGGAATTAATGTAACAACAAAATCTTCTACCATAAACGAACAAGAAAGTTCAATACTCTTTATATTTATAATGCCAAAAATACATTTAGCCATATTCAACCCTATTTTATTTAATACCACCAAATTAACAAACCTTTTTATTCTAGTAAAAAGGTAATTATAAGAATTATTATTATAAATTAGTTGTAATTACGTTTAATGCGCCTTAATCGTCTCATTAACAAGTCTCTTCGCTCATCCTCACTCATAGCTAGCCACGTAGTCATATGGGGCATGGCTCCACTTGTTGACATATAATTTAAACGAACTTTTTCATTGGATATTGGTTTCGATAAAGTCGCTAGATATTGTGGTTTTTTAAATGGTATGCTACCTATTGGTGGCTTAATACTATCCTCATTCCAAATCAATAAGTTAGCAAGATACTGAGAATCCATTGCCATCGGACCAGCATAATCATTCATAAAGGGAAGCCCAACTGCTGTTTCCATCGCAAATAAAAATTCTCTAACATTCAACTCATCCGTTAAGAAAAGAGCTTCATATAAGCGTTGATTACTTTCTTCTTTTAAAAATTTAAAGCATAAAAATTGATTTAAGAATACTTCATCTTTAGGCAAATCCATATTCCAAACAGTTAGACCAAAAACATACTCCAAAGTCCCTTCAAGTTTCTCTTTCTCTTGTTCCTTATTATATATATAAAAACTATAATTAACCTTCCCTATAGGACAGAAATATACAAAATCTTTTTCTAAAAAAGGAATTGCTGTTCTTCCCAAAAGAAAATCTACAGTTACATTAAAGTAATCAGCAATAGCAGATACAATTTCAAAAGAAGGCATGGAGAGACCCTTTGCATATTTCGTGATTGCAACAGCCGATACTCCTAATTCTTTAGCAAGCTGCTTTTTCTGTAGGCCAAACTCTCGAATTAATATTTCTAATCTATTAGAAAATTCACTCTTAATAGACATATCTGTAATATGAACATTCATCAAAGAGTCAAAAAATCCCATAAAATACCCTTTCATTTATTTTCTATTGTTTTTTTATTTCATATAATATAATTAACTTATAAAAATTTCCTTTTGGTTAATTTATTAACTAAAAGGAAATATATTTACCATTTAAGAGCAATTATAATGGTTAAATTTCCTATTATTTAATTATATAGAATTATTTATTTTTACACAATGAGAGGTGATCAGAATGAAACTCTACACTGTACGCGAAGCTGCTGAGGAATACTTTGCAAAAAATGTAAGTATGAGTTATATTTACAATCTAATTAAAACTAAAAACTTAAATTGCATTCATATAGGTCATAAAATACTAATCCCAGAAAATGCTTTAGACGAGTATTGCAAAGCTAATTTTAATATTCAATAAGGATGTCACATTGTATGCAAATTAATTCAAATTATTCTCAACAAAAACGTAAATGTTTTCCTATTGGACTCCCTAATGGCAAAATTAAATATGTTCGGGATCGAACAAGCTTTAGAGCAAAACACAAATTAGATACCACTTTAAATCTATGCAGCGAGAGGCGCTAGAGGCTAAAATACGAGTCTTTAGTGTCTCTTTTTTTATTACAAAGATAACAAATTCATTTCTACATTAATGTAAAAAACTAGGTATATATCAACATTCCTATTAATAACACAGAAAAAAATCTACCACTATCAATAATATATACCTTCGCATGCAGTGCGTATGGTGTATGAAGTAGATTAGGACTATCTACTCTACTATTCACCTCTAAAACTCAAAGGAGACCTTTATGGCAAATACAGACCTAAATAAATCTATTAAAATCTATTGCACCTCACAATTAAAACGACAAATTAAAAATATTGCAGCTTTAGAGAATAAAAGTATATCGAGTTATATCACAAATCTAATTGACCTGCACTTTCAACAAAGCGCTGGTATAGATTCAGATTCCTATAATTCTTTAAATCAAACTCTAGATCGAATTGAAGTTTTAACATTAAGCCTTTTTAAAGGGCTATATGAATTATACAGTGCCAAGGATAAGTTTGAAAAAATCTGCTCTACAATTTACAGAAAGGACTAGTACCATAACGAATATTAACAACAATATTGCTTTTAAAAAACTAAAAAGAGGAAAGATTACATTAGCCATATGGAAAAAGTATCTAAGAAATATATCAATTGGTGTATTACTCCTTCAAACGCTTGCATCTGGAGGGCTATTTTGTAGCTTTCTCTATCAGGCAGAAAATATCATATCCACTCAAAATATTTATGTAACAAAAGAAGTCGCGTTAAATTATATTAATCCTATAAAACCGGATACTTATAAAACTCAAATAGGTCAATTTATTGCAAGTCATACATTTGACTTTGAGGTAGATCCTAACAATAGAATCCCATTCAAAAATTATAAAGATGTAATCGACCATTTAACCAATAATCAGCTTTATATCTTGAAGGAAATTTACAAAAAATACTGGCTCATAACTCTGTTATTAAGTTTAGGGATATCTCTATATTGGAATTATAGTAAATATTTAAAAGACACATCTATATCAAAAAAAGCACTCCACAAGCGTGGTATGCAATTATTATCTCAAAAGCAAATGAGTTTATATACAAAAATAAACCTCATGTTTTATCAATTGGAAATATAAACATCCCTACTGATACCGAATGTAAACATATTCTTGTCTTTGGTGCTAGTGGCTCTGGTAAATCTGTATTGCTCAGTCAATTTCTTAATCAAATTAATACATATAGCAAAAAATATAATGATAAGCGTCATTATATTATTACGGATGTAAAACCTGAATTCGTAGGAAAATTTGCAAAATCCGATGACTATATTTTTGTCCCTTTGATAAACGTAGTATTAGTTGGTCAATCTTTAACGATATTGATGATATTTCAGATTACGACACCTTCGCCTCTATTCTATTTGAGCAAGAAGATGAAAAAGATCCATTCTGGGGATTAGCTGCGGGAGCTATATTTGCAGATGGTTTAAAGCATCTTGATTTACAAGCGTGCAAAACGAACCAAGACATTGTAGAATTTTTTTAAACAGCCTGCAGAAGATCTAACAGAAGCCATTAACTCCCTACCACCAACATTAATAACATCTAAGCAGTACTTAAATGCTCCAGATAATACCTTTGCCTCTATATTTGCAACTCTTGCAAGCGGTCTAAAGCCTTTCATGCACTTAAAAGATTCAACCGATAATAATGTTGCATTTTCCTTTAAACAATACATTAGAGAGGAGTATCAACGAACAAATGGTACCATACCAAACTTATATTTATTAGTTTCTGCTAACCGCCAACGAATCATGGCTCCATTATTATCACTAGTCATGGATATTATGATTAACCAAGCACTCACTTTACCTGAAAGCCAAAACTGCAGACTGTATTTTATTATTGATGAAATTGGTAGGATCAGCAAAATTCAATTACTACCTGATTTAATTACAAAAGGTAGAAGTTATGGCATAAGTATTCTTGCTTTAACACAAGATTCAGGTTTATTAAGGGGAAAATATGGGCCACAAGTAATGCAATCATTCTTAAATAACTTTGGCACGCAAATAGTATTACGGATTAACGATGCAGCTACTGCAAAAGAACTAGCAGATAACTTTGGTGTAGAGAAAATTATTGAATACAAAAAATCAATTCAACTACCTCAAAACGGTAGTCCTATCCCCTCAATTTGCCAAGATACAACAACTAAATCACTTATTCTTCCAAGTCAATTACAGTCGCTACCACCATTTAAAGGATACGGAAAGATATTAGGTTTTAATCCTTTTAATTTAGTAATTCCTCAATTGTTCTTTAATAAAAAAAACAATATAAAACATTTTGATCCTATTAATAGAAAAACAGTAAATTGATTTAAGCCAAATATGCACCCCCGTAGAATAAAGTTTAATGAATATAAAGAGCATCGTTATGGAGAAGATTTAATTAACAAATATAAAAAAGGAGAATAATCTATTATGGTTACAACATTTAATGTGTCTACCATACAAGCAGGACAATACTATAACAAAGATGATTATTATAGTCGCACAATTACACAAGAGGACTTTTGGTTTGGTAATGGATTGTTATCTCCTATAGGAGATGATATTTCGAATCCATATAAAAGTACTATAACACCTTTATCTCAAGATAATTACGAACAAAAAGTAAATATATTAAAAGACGAATTGACTCCCGATGCAAAAAATTGGCAATAGATTTAACCTTCTCTCCACCAAAATCTATCTCAATTGCAATGTTAAATCCTGCATTAAAATATGATCTTCTAGATGCACATAATCAAGCGGTTAAAAATGTCTTAACTTTCGTTGAATCTAATTATGTAGTATGGCGCGAGCACACAAATAAAGATAATCGAACAGAAAATATAAAAACTAAAAATACTTTATTTACGTATTTGCAACATAGGGTATCTAGAGAACAAGATCCACAATTACATACCCATTGCTTACTTTTTAGAAAAACAATAATAAACGGCAAAATTATGACGATTGAGGACCGATTTATTCACTCAAACCAATACCTTTTCTCTTTAATGTATGACAATGAATTATCTAAAGCCTTACAAGAAAAAAAGGATTCCCCTTCGGAAATCCATGAGCAAAGATCAAAAAAATATATATTTTGAAATTGAAGGTATAAATGATACTCTAATCGATTATTTTTCAAAAAGAAAACATCAAATTCAGAATTATCAAGCCAATCAAGGCTTTTCTAATACATGGAATGGTGCACACGCTGCAGGTCTGGTATCATGGAGACCAAAGCCACCAGAAGATATTGCAACTTTAGAGCAGGAATGGCGTAAATCTATTGATAATTTAGGCGGTTTTGTAATAAATAAATCTACACATAATAAGGATGCATCAAGACTTTTAAAAATCAATAATATCTAAAAAAAATCCATTGACCAACTACAAGAAAAGTCCTATGCATTTTCTAAGTCAGACTTAATGATTGAAGTCTATAAACAAGGTATAATGCTTGGCGTAACTGTATCAGAATTTGAAAGTATATTTGAACACCATTTACAAAGTACTTTAATACAAGTTAAGTTTCATCAACTAAATAATGAGATATATTTTACAACTCCCAAAAACTTGGTTCGTGCCAAATATATAGATTCGCTACTTTTAAATCCCCAAATTGAAAATTATAGTACTTTATATTCGAATGATGCCAACTCAAAAATTGATATACTTTCCAATAATCTCAAGCTAGCTCAAGGTTGGGAGTTTTCAAAAGGACAAAAAGAAGCTATTAATTCAATGTTATCATCTTCTAACAAATATATTGCAGTAGAAGGTATAGCAGGTTCTGGTAAAACAACTATGCTTGAACAAGCTAAATTACTATACGAGTCTCAAGGAGTTAATGTAATAGGTATGGCATTTACGGGAAAAGCAGCCGAGGCCATGGAGCTATAAGCAGCAATTTCATCTCAAACCATTCATAAATATCTAAACCACCTATCACCCACTACGCTTCATAACTCCTGGGATTTTTCATCTGTAAAGAAAGCAGAAATACCAGAAGTCTAGATAGTAGATGAAAGCTCCATGTTAACAGATCACCTACTAAGTAATATTCTAAAAGCCTCTGAAAAAAAATGCTAAAGTAGTCTTTCTTGGCGACTCAAACCAATTACTTCCAATTGGTACAGGTAATGCATTTGATAGGATGACTAAAAATGATAATGAACAGTTCCTCTGCTCGAATGAGAGAAATCAATCGACAAGAGGAAGGTTCTAATCTTAGAAAAACAGTAGAGGCTTTATCTGGCAAATTTGATAATATAGAAAAACAATCACCACTATCTTATATTGATGATAGTATTAAGGAAATCCCTCAACGACAATATCGCTTAAATTCTGTAATTCATGAATACTGTAATTACACAATTGAGTAACAAGATAAAAGCGCTATTTTAGTAGTTCGTAATAATGATCGCAATGAACTCAATACAGAAATTCATAACAGACTTGTAGCGAAAGGCACCCTAAAAAATGAATGTTTACTAACTAGCGTAAATCAGTATGGTATAGAAACTTCTAATCCTTATGCTATTGGTGAAAAAGTAATTTTCACTAAAAATAACTATAAACTCAAAGATACTAACGGCGAAACAGTAGGAATTAAAAATGGCCAACTTGGTAAAATCATAAATATCAATGGACCTAAAGTTACCGTACAAACCAACACAAATCAAAATGTTATATTTGATACAAGAGAGTATAAACATTTTGATTATGGATATACAATTACTACATTCAAGACACAAGGTATTACTGTTGATAATGCTCTAATAGTACATGATAGTACACAAAAGAACTCCAATACTCGTAATAAAATTTATGTAGATGTAAGCCGTGCTAAAAAAAGCGTAAAAGTTTTTACTGATAATAAGGAAGCTCTAATCAAACAAGCTAAGCGCTTCCAACAAAAGATTACTTCATCAACTTTCACGCCATCCATTGTTAAAGGCAAAGAAAGGAAAACTATACAGGTCTCAAAAGAAAATTCTAAGGAGATCTAATGGAGAAGGTACATTCTTTCAAAGCCATGAAAAATGGCGAGGCCAATTTAGTATTACCAAGGATAATAAGCTAATCCGCCGTGCTTTCTCAGGAAACTCAAAATTAGAAGTATATAAATTAGGAAAACAATGGATAGAGGCTACACAACAAAACACTTCTATTTTCTCATCTAAAAATACAAAACTAAAAGACATCTGTAGCTACTGGTTACAAGATGTAAAGAAAGTCAGTGTAAAGCCTAAAACGTTTCAAAAATATGACTCTACACTAAGGCTATATATACTTCCGCTCTTAGGTGAAATAAAAATAACTGCAATTACGCCACAACAAGTACAAACAGTTCTAAACAACTGGGGCAATGGAACATTGAAAGGAAAAAAGGACATGTCATATCTTCCAGTACTATACGTTGTACTAGACGTTATCTTTCAGAACTATTTGAATATGCAGTAAATATCGGTTTATTGTTAAAAAATCCCATTAAATTAACTAAACTATCTAGATTAATAACTACAGAAATTCATACCTTATCACTCGATGAGATTCATCAGCTTACAAGCACAATGAAATGACTAGTCAGTAATAATATATCCTCACCTTATAGAATTAATTATTACGCATCCTATATCGCAACAAAAATTGCCTTAGGCACAGGAATGTGACTAGGTGAAGCATTTGGACTATGCTGGGACTGTGTTGATTTAATCCACGGAACTATCTCTGTACGGCGAACAATACAAACAGGTACTAAAGGGCAAGTATTTCAAGATACAAAGACTAAAACTTCTCGTCGTTGTATCCCTATCAGTCAAGAATTACAAAGTGAATTAACTACTTACAAAGAATTCCAATCTAACTATGCTAAAGAATTAGGAGATAAGTGGGCTGATTCATATGGAGTTGTTATCTCAGGTACCTTTGGAAAAATTCTATCGACCAGTAATTTCAAATCTAGATACTTTATACCGATATTAAAACAACTAGGCTTAGAGCATATCACATTTCATGATCTCAGACATGCACATGCTACACTTTTACTATCTCAGAAAATAAACCCTAAAATAGTGCAAGAAAGATTAGGGCACTCTACAATTACACTAACCCTAGATACATATTCACACTTAGTACCTGATATACAAAAAGAGGCTGTTAAAGCTTTAGATAATTTAGAAATATAAACCCTCTGCTTAAATTACAATTCATCATCGGAATTGTAATTAGACAAACAAGCATCACATAGGATTCGCTCTTGTTTATTTAATGCAAGTTTAGCGGTAGTTTCATCAACAGGAGATGAACAGTTCTCACAAGAATATTGATCTATTCTATCATCGTTTTCTAGAAAAGAACCTTGATAATAATAATCATCCTCCAACATTTCTGCATATTCTAAGCCTTCGTCCATATCTATTATCGGTTCATCTACTAATGACTCATCATCTAATTCAATTACACTTAAGTCTTTTACTGATCCAATATCATTTTGTATATTAAATGTACCATCATGTTTAAGAATAAAATCTAAATCCACAGAAATATTTTTTTTATGTTTTTCAGATAAATAAATGTATTTTTTATAGATAAAACATTTGTCTTCAGGATCATAAGTTGAATTCTCTATATCTATATAAGAAGCCTCTATTGAGTAATCAATTATAAGCATAAGATTGGCCTGAATGTTATCTTGATTATTGCAAGTTGCAAAATCAACTACTATAGATAGTCCATCAATATCAAATAATTCTACTTCATAATCAAATTCACCTATCCTAATAAGTTCACTATTCTCTAACACACGTAGAAACTTCTTTTTAATGTCTTCACGATTTATATACCTATTCAATAAATCTACATACGAGTTATCATATAATGCTTTTATTTCATCAGCACTTGAAAACTTTTCTAATGATTCAAAAATTTTTATATTAGGTTCATCCTTAACAGCTTGAATAACACCATTATCCTGTGTAATCAAATAAACCTGTTCATTATGTTCTCTTATAAATAATTTAATCCCTTCAATCATAAATGCATCTTTAAATTCATTTCTTTTTTTCTTCTCAAATGGATACTCTATATTGAAATGTGCTAAGAGTATATTATTAATATCAATATTATTTAATAAAAGTTCTAAAGAATTTTCTTGTCCCCAAAATTTATTAAACTCATTTTCTAATATAGAAATTTCCGTCTCAGTCTTCAATTTTGAATATTCGAACCTCCCATAATGAGCATATGCTTTATAAAACTCTGATTGTGCTTTATTATAAGCCGTTACTGCAGACTCTACAGATTCTCTTAAATGATAGAAAACTTCACCTTTTGTTACATTTGAATATAACAATCTAATTTCATGAGTTTGAATAAGTTGATTTAGCAAAAGGAAATACGAATTATTAAGGCCATACTTCTCTTGAATATATATGTTGCTATCTAAATACACATTAATCATTTAATCTCTCCTACTAACTATTTCTTTTCTACTAAAATAATTACTAAAAACTATACAAAAAAGCGGATAGCTCAATCTGAACTATCCGCTTTTTTACGTGGTGATCCAGGAGGGATTCGAACCCCCGACCCACGGCTTAGAAGGCCGTTGCTCTATCCAACTGAGCTACTGAACCATATGTAGTTATGTCATGTATTTTTACTGTAAATAATAAAATAACCCATCACATAGACATTGTCTCTGTATGGGAACGTATTAAATACAAGCACATGTATAAGTGGAGCGGGTGAAGGGAATCGAACCCTCGCAACCAGCTTGGAAGGCTGGGGCTCTACCATTGAGCTACACCCGCACATAAGAAAATGGTCGGAGCAGCAGGATTCGAACCTGCGACCCCCTGGTCCCAAGCCAGGTGCGCTACCAAACTGCGCTATGCCCCGATATCTTCCATCCATAGTAACGAATCATCTTAACTGTCCTTGGGAAACACTGTTTCGCTACCGTTTGTTACTTACTGTAACAACAAATATATAATATCATATCCCTTACATCTATGCAAGTATTTTTTTATAATTTATTTATTTTTTTCTAATCTCACATTACAAGTCCAAATTGAACACCTTTAGCCCCATTAACAAGGCACTTTATGCTTTTATACGAACAACACTTTACAACTGCGTACGCAACAAAAGGAGCTGTTACAGTTCTACAGCCCCTTTCATCATGTATTTATTCTTCTTCACTTTCATCAAAGAAAATTTGTATACTTTGCAATCCATCTGCATGGACCGGCTCTTTAATATGAACTGTCATTCGTTCTTCCTCAGTTCTACCAACGGAATCACCATCTTGCACCTTTGTATCTGATGTCAAAATATAGTCTGCTACAGTTAGCGCATAATTCCAAGCTTTTTCCGGTTCCCACGGACAATGTAAAAGCTCAATATTGAGTTGCTTGAACAGTTCCATACCACTAGTGGACAAGGAAATAGTACCATCATCTTCAAAATCCATATCTACCCAAATTAGATTCGCCATAGGTAACATATCATCTCGTAACTGTTCGGTCTCCTCGTGGTACTTTTTCGCTTCGTACAGAACGCCATTTGTATATATAGCACTAGCTCCCGTTTGCTCTGTCGCCACTGAAAGCAATTTCGCTAATAAAATTCCTTCTTCTAACGGCTTGCCAGGAGCTTCTACAATGCTAATCGCCACATGGCTTGTATGATGAAGCACTGCATCCAATGCATCTTCCCAAAGATAATTTCGAGTAGCCCCCTGCATAACAGCTTCCATCGGCATGGCAAAGGAAAATGGTGCCACCACTACTTTATAGTCATCAATCACTAAAAAGTGTGCTTCTTCCATATCCTCTTCTTCCACGGAATCTACATCTTTTGTGGCAATGGCTGCTCGGACCTTCATCCCCTCCGGACTTGTTATGGATTCAATATCCCATTTGCTAAGCAAATCTTTCTTAAAACGTTTCACATCGAACTCTGCATTGTCCAACAGCACCATGCCCATAAAGCCACGTTTACCAACCATAGGTCCTATGCCACCGGTGCTTTCCAAGATTCTTTCAGCCAAATTACGCATTGCATCAAATAATAGTTGATTCTCAGCACTTTGTACATCCGCCATATCTATATCAAGGCTCATCGTTTTCTGTATGATGCTTTCAATTAAATAATCCCCTACATCATTCGATTGTTCCTTCATGAGCTCCAATAAGGCTTCACTGAAAGACGCCCCTAATAGAGTCAATATATTCGTATCTCCATTAAAATAGATAATTTGTCCCACAGTGCCAGATTTCGTTGGATTATAATCGATGTACAAACGGGATGCCTGTTCTCCTTCACCAGTAGCTGCAAACAGGCATAAATCTCTCTGTTTAGAAGACGCTCGTACTTGTGTTGGTTTTACATCGGGCCCCAGGATATCCATATTCATCACATCTCGTCCTTGAAGATCAAATTCTAACATTTGACGAGCTGATAATAAATAGAATTGTTTATCATCATACATAAACATAGGGAATGTAGCTTTTAACGACGTATATTCCTTTTGGTATGTCCCATTTACTACATTAAGCAAGAAGCTTAGTCCCTCTGGTGTATGAGGATATCGTCGCAATAAGTTCATCCATTCTTGCGGAGATATTCCTTTCCACTCACTTTGAATGACATTCCATACATCAGGTACTAACCCTCGATACACGCGAGATATATCTGTCATATATCGCTCATGAATGGTAAGACCAGAGTCCACCACATCGATAGTAGCCCCTTTTCCCAGTGTACTTCTACGAAGGTACTTTTCGATAGTACTAATAGCGAGATCCTTATCTGCGACGTAATACGTAAAGGTAGCCACTCCCTCCGGGATGCGTAGTGTGGAACCGCTGACAACATTATTTTCTTCTAAAGCCCGAGAGATTTTTGTATCTAATCGTTTAAACTGTTTAGCATCCCCTAAAGATGCATCTAATACGACATGGATGTGATGTAGATTGCCTAATTCTGCAATGACATTCCCATTTTGATATAACTTAGCACCATATGGTATGCCTAGTTCTTCCAAAGAAATGATCATTTCCTCTACTAACTCATCTCCTTCATCCATGGAAAACCGTAATACACAATGATCAATTTCACCATTTTCTTTATACACGGATTCTCCTTCATGGATAGTACCCACATCTGTTAATTTATGTTCTATCAGTACTTCCAAGGAGGCCCTACAGGAATCGTCAAATTGGGCTGGAATATATAGTTCATACGAGATTTGTTGTTTCTTTTCTTCTGTTGCCATATCTCTTAGTTCTCCACTCTACTCACCAATACGTAATACTAGTATAACTTATATGGTGCCTCTCTTTCAGAACTTACTTAATCCAAGAGAGTCACAGAAATAGGTAAGGATTCCAAAATTTGTTTTGCTAACTCACGGGTTGATTCTGTTGTACGAACCATGCACAACCCATCTGCATTGACCGTGGTCATCACCCCTACATATTCATAGCCTTCTAAAATGCGATTCACATAATTCGTATGCTGTCGTTCAATCTGAAAGTATACATACTGCGGATCATAGACAATCTCCTGTTCTTGCATCTTAGTCCTCTCCTTATATAATAAGACATTATTTTTGCTTAGTTTCACGGCGCATCATGGAGTATTCTTCCAATGGTGTGTCGATGTATAGACGTAATTTCATTTGTGCATGTTTCGCCACATCGATGTCGTTTCCATCTTCATCGGTGATGCGTGTGATAACATGTTTTACTAATGGACCATTCGGTTGGCAGAATTCTACTTCTTCGCCTACCTTAAAGTTATTCCGTTGCTCCATATACGCATAGCCTTCTTCTGCATTGTATCCTTCTACAAGACCAATGAAATCATGGGTTTGTGTATTGGAAGATTTGCCGTAGTTTTGTGCTTCTTCTCCTGGCTTTTCCATGGCAAAGGCTTCTGTGTATGGACGGTGAGAGATTTTTTCTAATTCTGCATACCATTCATCACGTACATACCAATCGTCACCTTCTTCTAAGAATGTATCGATGGCTTCACGATACACTTTAGATACAGTCGCTGCATAGTGTACAGATTTCATACGACCTTCGATTTTCAAGCTATCTACGCCTGCTTTATACAACTCGGGAATATATTTCAACAAGCATAAATCCTTGGAATTAAAGATGTATGTGCCATGCTCGTCTTCTTCGATTGGGTAGTATTCGCCGGGACGGTTTTCTTCCACCAAATTGTATTTCCAACGGCACGCTTGTGTACAAGCCCCACGATTCGCATCACGGTTGGTCATGTAATTACTTAGCAAGCAACGTCCAGAGTATGAAATACACATAGCACCGTGAACGAAAGCTTCAATTTCGATATCTGCTTTTTCACGCATTGTTTTGATGTCTTCGATACTTACTTCGCGCGCTACAACCACACGAGCTGCCCCTTGTTCTTTCCAGAACTCTGTTGTCAAATAGTTTGTTGTATTCGCCTGTGTACTTACATGCAATTCTAAGCCCGGAGCCACACGTTTGGCTAGCAAGAAAATCCCCAAGTCTGCCACGATGATAGCATCCACTTTGATACTTTCCAAGAATTGCAAGTATTCTTCTAAACCTGTTAAGTCCTCATTATGAGGAATGATGTTACAAGTCACATAGATTTTTTTGCCATGGCTGTGTACAAATTCTACAGCCTCTTTCAATTGATCATTATCAAAGTTAGAGCTAGCTGCACGCAAGCCAAAGGCACGACCTGCACAATATACAGCATCCGCACCGTAGCGAATGGCCATTTTCAATTTATCCATATTACCAGCTGGGGCTAGTAATTCCATATGTCGTTTCTTCATGATCTATCCTTTCCATACACTGACACTCATGCCATCTCCCATAGGGTAAATGGTGGTGTTGTAGTGTTCTTTTTGTTCTACATAATGTAAGTACTCTTGCAAGCGTTTCACAATGGTTTTAAAGCGGCGTGGTGGTTCTTTGTCTCCCCGCACATAGCCACGAAACAGCACATTATCTGCTAGCACTACGGCATTTTTGGCTAGTTTCGGTTCAATCAGCTCCAGTTGCTTTAAGTACTGCCCTTTCGGACCATCTAAAAACACTAAATCAAAGGGACCTTCTAGGCCCTCGAGCAATTCTGTAGCATCCCCTTTTAATAGAGTGATTTTCTCTGCATAGTCTGATTGTGAAATGAAATGAGTCGCCATACCATGACGCACATCATCTAATTCTATGGTGATGAGCTGACCTTCTTTATCCATATGTTTTGCCAATAACAAGGAAGAATACCCGATAGCAGTGCCCACTTCTAAAACACGTTTTGGCTTATATAAGCCAATTAAGTCTTCAAAGAGCTCTACTTCCGATTCTCGTAAAATTGGCACATCATGCAAAAGCGCATAAATGCGTTGTTCATTTAAAATCTCTTTAATCTTCATAAATTTGATCCACTATTTTCAAATGTTCTTCATAAGTTTTTGTGAAATGATGGTGCCCCTCTTTGTCAGCCACAAAGAATAGATAGTCTGTCGGTGGTGCATAGAGAACAGCCTCCATGGATTTGATGCCTGGGTTTGCAATTGGCCCCGGTGGCAATCCTTTATGAAGGTATGTGTTGTATGGGCTTTCTAATTTTGTATCTTCAATGGTGATGAGCGGTTTTGGATAGCCTAGGATGTATTGGATGCTAGCGCAAGATTCTAGAGGCATACCTGTTTTCAAGCGTTGACGAAATACTGCTGCAATGATGGGGCGATCTTCGTCGAACTTCGCTTCTTTTTCCACTAACGATGCTAGTGTGATGAACTCAAAAATAGTCATCCCCTGCGCCTCAATATCTTGGCGCATTTTCGGTGTCAATTGGCGATTCATTTCATCCGCCATGATAGCCATCACATCTTCTGCTTTGCTCCCTACAGGAATCTCATAAGTGCTAGGGAATAGAAATCCTTCTACCCGATAGGTCACAGGCTTCGTACCTACCATGTACTCATACGGCGTATAGGTCTTGCCATATTCCATGAAAGCATACTGCGTATCGATACCTTGTTCTTCGATACGCTTGCCAATTTCACCGATCGTAAATCCTTCTGGAATGGTCAACTTCACCGTTTGTAATCGCCCTTGTTGGAGCAAACCAATAATCTCGCTCAAACTAGAGTGATGAGGGATTTGGTAATACCCATGTTGCAGCTTATCCATGGTTCCCGTCAAACGCAGAGCTCCACGGAATACCGTAGGTGATGTAATAAGTCCTCTTTCATAGAGCACATCGCCAATCTCTGCACCCGTTTGGTTCTCACTAATAACAACCGTTTCTACCTCTTCCTTAGAACCGCCTGTCCAAGGAATATAATACATACCTGCTAGCACACCAAGTACAGTGGCCAACAGAATCGCTACACATCCGTAGATGTATTTTACATATTGTTTCACAGCAATCTCCTTTTCAATGAATACTATATTATACCATTTTAAGAGTGTATATAGCAATTTTTCTATATAGCATAGGTCAATCTAGATCCTACACTCACCTACACTATATGTGAGACCTATGAAAGTACTCTCTACTCCAAGTTACAGGGCCCCCTTAAGGCTACCATCCCATCCATAGAGAAAAAGGGCTGTCACTATTCTACAGCCCCTTTCATTATTTATTCTTCTTCACTTGTATCAAAGAAAATTTGTATACTTCGCCATCCATCTGCATGGACTGGTTCATCGATATGAACTATCAGTTGTTCTTCCTCTGTTCTACCGATAGCATCACCGTCTGTTAGTTCTTTCCCAGATGTCAGCACATATTCCGCCACGCTAAGGATATAATTCCATGCACGCTCTGGATCCCATGAACAATGCAAGAATTCCACATTTAATTGGCCGAACTCTTCCATGCCATTAGTATACAAAGATATAGTTCCATCTTCTTCAAAATCCATATCAACCCACACTAGGTTCACCATAGGTAACACATCATCTCGTAGGCGCTCTGTTTCTTTGTAATATATGTCCGCTTTATAGAGAACGTCATTCGTATAGATAGCAGTAGCTCCTGTTTGCACTGTTGCCACTGAAAGTAATTTCGCTAATAAGCTTCCTTCTTCTAATGGCTTCCCATGTCCTTCTACAATGCTAATCGCCACATGGCTTGTGTGTTGGCTTACAGCATCCAATGCATCGTCCCAAAGATAATTACGAATAGCCCCTTGCGTAACAATTTCCATCGGCATGGTAAAGGAAAATGGTGCTACCATTACTTTATAGTCATCAATGACTAAGAAGTATGCCTCCTCCATCTCCTCTTCTTCGACGGTATCCACATCTTTTATGGTAACGGCTGCACGGACTTTCATCCCCTCTGGACTCGTTACAGAAAGAATATCCCATTGAGCGAGCAAATCCTTTTTAAATCGTTCCACATCAAAAGAAGTATTTTCTAACAATACTATACCCATACATCCACGTCTGCCAATCACGGGGCCCATACCATGTTCCAAGATAGATCCAATGTCATCTCCTATGGTACTTTCAGCTAGCATAACCATAGTACTCATCAGGAGCTGATTATCATCGCTGTCAAGGTCCAATGTTTCTACATTCAAATTCATGATGTGTTCCATAACGCTTTCTAGAATGGAATCCGCTAAATTGTCAGACATTTCATTCATAATCTCTAATAAGGCGTGACTGAAAGACGGCCCCAACACTTCTAGCATATGCGTGTCCCCATCGTAATAGAGCACTTGTCCTACATGACCGGATTTTGTCGGATTATAGTCAAGGTAAAAACGCGATGCCTCTTCCCCTTCCCCAGTAGTCGCAAACAAGCACAGATTTCTCTGTTTAGAAGGCGCTCGTACTTGTGACGGTTTTACATCAGGCCCTAATATATCCATGTTCATCACATCTTGCCCTTGAAGATCAAATTCTAACATTTGACGTGCTGACAACAAGTAGAATCGTTTGCCTTCGTAGAGGAACATAGGGAATGTGACCTTCATGGATGTGTATTCCTGTTGGTACGTACCATTCACAATATTAAGTAAGAAACTAAGCCCTTCCGGCGTATCTGGATAGCGGCGCAACAATTGTATCCACTCTTGCGAAGAGATGCCTTTCCACTCATTTTTAATGGCAGACCACAAATCAGGCACTACCCCACGATAGATGCTATAAATATCTGTCATAAACCGTTCATGAATCGTAAGGCCAGAGTCTACCACATCGATCGTAGCTCCTGTTCCTAGCACACTTCGACGAAGATACTTCTCAATGGTGTTAACTGCAAGATCCTTATCTGCTACATAATACGCAAAGATAGCCACTCCCTCTGGAATACGTAGTGTGGGGTCGCTGACAACGTTATTTTCTTTCAAGGCCCTAGAAATTTTTGTATCCAGCCGTTTGAACTGTTTTGCATCTCCTAATGACGCGTCCAACACAACATAGATATGATGTAAATTACCTAATTCTGCAATGACATTTCCATTTTGATATAACTTAGCACCATAAGGTATGCCCGCTTCTCTCAAACAGGTGAGTATTTCCTCTACGAATTCATCCCCTTCATCCATGGAAAAGCGAAGTACGCAATGGTCAATGACACCATTTTCTTTATACAGCGATTCCCCTTCATGCACATTCCCTATATCTTCTAACATATCCTCCATCAACGATTCTAATGACTCTCGCATTACCTCGTTAAATTGGGCGGGAATATATAGTTCATACTGAATTTGTTTGTTCTTTTCTTCTGTTGCCATATCTCTTAGTTCTCCACTGTACTCATTGTTTCTAAACATGATGACCACTATACAGAAAAAGAGCTGTAACTACACTGCCTATCGGCAATCTGTTACAGCCCTTACTAGCGATTAGTCCATTTCTTCGTACAATTTAATGACTGCATCGAATTCTTCATCAGTTGGAGCCACGTAAACTTGTTCTCCCTCTTCTTCATCAATGCGTGCAATAATCACTTCTGGTTCATCATGTTCAGTGTCTTCTTCTGGAGGAAGAGATACTAAGATCGCAAATGCTTTTCCATCATATTGAATTAGCATTTCCTCTTCATAGTACATTTCTTCTCCATTTTCGTCCTCAATGACAATCACAGATACTTCACCTTCATAACCTTGTTCGATCATGGTAACCTCCTTATGAACGACTATCTAAATAGCCTTGTAAAATGACAACTGCTGCCATCTTATCAATGACTTCTTTCCGTTTTTTACGACTTACATCAGCGGCAATTAAGGATTTTTCTGCCATCACAGTAGATAAACGTTCGTCCCAAAATACGACTGGTGTGGAGATGACTTCTTGCATCTTTTCCACAAAGGCTTCCGTTTTTTCAGCCCGTTCTCCTTTGGTGCCATTCATATTTTTTGGCATACCTACCACAATAGTGTCTACCTCGTATTCACGGATTAACTCCGCAATACGCTGAAAGTCTTTTTCATGAGATGTGCGGCGAATAGTTTCGATGCCTTGCGCTGTAATATACAACGCATCACTGCATGCGACGCCTATGGTCCGACTTCCCACATCTAGTGCCATAATTCGCATTATAATTGTTTCGCTTTCACATATTCTTTTACAAGTTCTTCAATGAGTTCATCTCGTTCAATACTACGAATATCTTTCCGAGCATTGTTATAACTTGTAATATACGTTGGATCTCCCGAAATGAGGTACCCCGTAATTTGGCTAATCGGATTATATCCCTTTTCTACCAACGCTTGAAACACATGTTGAAATACTTCTTCTGGTGTTAACGGTGTTGTTTGAACCGGCTTAATCACCATTGTTTTATCTGAAAGATTCATATAATCCCTCCTTATCATGAGCTTTCTACTGAAAGTCTCATCTATCGTAAACTTATCCAACCATGGATTGGATCGTTTCTTTACCTGCTGCTAAGGCTTGGTCCATAGCAGCTGGATCTTTACCACCAGCTTGTGCCATATCTGGACGGCCACCGCCATTGCCACCAGCTGCTTGTGCTGCTGCTTTTACGATGTTACCACAATGGATACCTTTGCCTACTACATCTTTCGTAGCCATGCAGACAAAGTTTACTTTATCGTCACCAGCTGCACCTAATAATACTACGCCAGAGCCAATTTTATCACGAACCATATCCGCCATGTCACGCAATTCACCCATATCAGATACTGGTACGGAGGCTACTACTGCTGTTACATCGCCTACTGTAAATTGACCAGCTAAGACACCATCAAGGTTACCGCTATTCAATTCTTTTTTCACTTGATCTAACTCACGTTCTACAGCTTTTGCATGGTCTAATACTTGTTGTACTTTACCTACTACTTCTTGTGGTTTTCCTTTCACAAGAGAAGCTACTGCTTTTAACGTTTGTTCTTCTTGTTGTGCTAACACAAGTGCTGCTTTACCTGTCACCGCTTCGATACGGCGTACGCCAGAACCAATACCACCTTCGGAAGTGATACGGAATTGACCGATAAAACCAGTATTTTCTACGTGAGAACCGCCACACAATTCGATGGAGAATTCTGGCACAGATACAACTCGTACTTCGGAACCATATTTTTCACCGAACAACGCCATAGCACCTTTTGCTTTCGCCGCATCAATGGACATAGTTTCTACTTCCAATGTGGAAGCACGAAGAATTTGTTCATTTACCATGTTCGTAATGATTTGTAATTCTTCTGCTGTCACTGGGGAGAAGTGTGTAAAATCAAAGCGCAAGTAATCAGGCGTTACTAAGGAACCTGCTTGGTTAACATGATTGCCCAATACAGCACGCAATGCAGCATGCAATAAGTGTGTTGCTGTATGGTTACGTGCCATATACTGACGGCGTTCTATATCGACTTCGAATGTCACTTCATCATTTAGAGAAATGCTACCTTCTACCACGGTACCTACATGATAAGTAGTGCCTTCTGGCAATTTTTTAGCCGTATGCACTTCTACTTTACCCAATGGGCCTACGATGAAACCAGTGTCACCTAATTGTCCGCCTCCTTCTGCATGGAATGGAGTCGTTTTTACGATGATGGTTACATCCTGTCCATCTTCAGCACGTTCAATGGCTTTTGCCCCTTCACCGATTAACAAGACTGTAGATGCTGTGGCACTTTCATCGTCAGAAATATGTTCGCCAGATAAATGGGTAATATCTGGAGTTGCCACTTTTGCGTCTACGTCTTCACGAGCTTCACGAGCACGAGTACGTTGTTCATTCATAGCACTTTCAAAACCAGCTTGGTCGATCGTGAAACCTGCTTCGTGAGCGATTTCTTCTGTCAATTCCCAAGGGAATCCGTATGTGTCATATAATTTGAACACGTCTTGACCAGGTACAGTAGTAGCACCGTCAGCTTTCAATGTATCCAATAATTGGCTCAACATATCTAGGCCGGATGCCAACGTTTGGTTAAAGCGTTCTTCTTCGTTCGCCACCACTCGTTTAACGAAGTCTTGTTTTTCCACAATATTCGTAATAGCTCCACCCAAGATATCTACTACGATATCTACTAATGGTACCAAGAATAGTCCTTGAATACCTAATAGGCGACCATGGCGAACAGCACGGCGCAAAATACGGCGAAGTACATATCCACGGCCTTCATTAGATGGTAACACACCATCTGCAATCAATGCTACGATGGCACGAATATGGTCAGCGATAACTTTCAAAGAAACATCTGTATTCGCATCTGTATGATACGTAACACCTGCTTTTTTCGCTGTCGCCTCGATGATTGGGAAAATCAAATCTGTTTCAAAGTTACTTTCTTTATTTTGCAACACAGATGCCAAACGCTCTAAACCAGCGCCAGTATCGATGTTTTTCTTGGCCAATGGCTCGTAAGTACCTTCTGCGGTACGGTTGAATTGCGTGAACACAAGATTCCAAATTTCAAGGAAACGGTCGCAATCACAACCTGGTGCACAGTTCGGATCGTCGCAACCACGTTCTGGTCCTAAATCAAAGAAAATCTCGCTGTCTGGACCACATGGGCCTTCGCCAATTTCCCAGAAATTATCTTCTAAACGGCTGATATGGTCTTCTGGCAAGCCAATTTCATTATGCCATGTATCGTAGGCTTCTTGGTCATCTGGATATACAGTAACGTATAATTTTTCTTTGTCCAATTTGATGACTTCTGTTAAGAATTCCCATGCCCAATGGATGGCCTCTTTTTTGAAATAATCACCAAAAGAGAAGTTTCCCAACATTTCAAAGAATGTATGGTGACGTGCTGTGCGTCCTACGTTTTCAATATCCCCTGTACGAATTGACTTTTGGCTTGTCGTAATTCGTGTGCAAGGTGGCACTAATTTACCCGTAAAAAACGGTTTCAAAGGTGCCATACCAGCACCGATTAATAATAAAGATGGGTCGTTATCTGGAACAAGAGAATAACTCTCTTGCTTTAAATGTCCTTTACTTTCAAAAAAATTCAAATACGCTTGGCGTAATTCATTTCCTGTCATGGTTTCCCTCCTAAAATTGTCTATTGACTTTATTATACCACAGATTTTGATGAAAGTATGCAATAAGGTAAGGGATTCCTTACCATACATAGAAACAACAAGTATCTTCCGATGGGTTCATTCTTTATACTCCTTACGAACCATTTGAGTATAGCATATAAGCAGCCTTATAGGCTGCTTATGAAAAATCCCTTATGCAAAATTTATATATATTTATTACCTACACTTAAACAAATTCACCAAAAACGTAATGACATAGAGTCCAATCGCTGTCAACACGATGGTCCCCCCTGGTGCAAAGTCTAGCCAAAAGGCACTACATAGTCCACCAACAACGGATAACACTGAATATACGGTGGCGATGCCCCAAGTTTCTTTAAAGCCTCGCTTCCATAAATGAGCGGAGGCAACAGGAACTATCATCAACGCACTAATTAATAGAATTCCTACTACAGTCATCCCCATCACAACGACCAAGGCTGTTAAGATGGCAAAGATCATGTTCACACGATTCACATTGATACCTACGGTACGAGCAATTTCCTCGTCAAAAGAGGTAAGCATTAAGGAATGATACACAAATTTCATGATGATCCCCACTACTATCGCCACTGCACCAATGCCATAGATATCTGTCATAGTTACCGTCAAAATACTGCCGAATAAGAAATTCAATAGACCAGTACTTGGCATTTTTACCATCGTAGAGAATACGATGGCTAAGGATAATCCACCATAAAAGAATAATGCCATAATCATATCTGCGTATTGTTTTTGGTAGCGACGCACGAGTTCTATGCCCATCGCAGAAAGCACCGTTAATACTACAGCCCCTAATGGAGGGTATACTTTCAATAAGGATGCCCCTGTCACACCAGCAAAGGCAATATGTCCTAATCCATCACCGAGCATAGATTGACGTTTGATGACGATGAACATACCGATTAAGGGGCACATGAGTGCCACAATAAGGCCTGCTAAAAAGGCACGTTGCATAAATGTATAGGATAAAATGTCCATCTTAACCTCCTAAATGCCATGCCAAACGAGAGCCTTGATGACTTTCCATAAAGCCTTTACAAGGTCCATAATAACAAGCATGTCCATCCACACATAAAATTGTATCTGCTACTTCCATAGCTTCTGTCACATCATGAGTGACCATAATAACAGTGATGTTTTCTTCTTTTAAAGATCGCAACACTTCGTATATTTTTTTGCTTGTTTCAAAGTCGATACCACTTGTGGGCTCATCTAGCAAAATATAGTTCGGTTTCCGTGCTAAGGCTTGGGCTAACATGACACGTTGTTGTTGACCTCCACTGAGTTCTCCAATGCGGCGTTTCAAGAAATCTTGCATGCCCACCAATTCCAAAGCATCCAAGATGCGTCCTTTTCTATCTTCCTTCGGTACGTGAAATAAAGCGAGTCCCACTACCTCTTCTACGGTAGCTGGAAATTGGGCTGCATTCTTGTTATAAATTTGTGGCACTAAGTGAATGAGCCCTTTCATTTGCGCCTCTTTTGGACTAATACCATCTAAACAAAGATGTCCTGCTGTCGGTTCTAATAGTCCTGCTACCATACGAAGCCACGTGGTTTTACCAGATCCATTAGGTCCCACTACCAGCACAAACTCGCCTTTGGGAATGGTAATTGTCATATTATGGATCACCGTCTGCGATCCATAGGAAAATTGTACATCTTGTATATGAATGCCTGCGTGCGTCATTGTTAACTCCTTTATGTTTCTAGTTATCGCATATATGGCAAAAGCTGTAATGACAGTATCATTACAGCTTGTGTGTTATAGTACGCGTTTTGCCCCTACATAGCGTGGTCCCCAGTAGCTATCGTCAATATCTGCTACGGCTACACCACTGCTAGATGTGGCACTGATGAATTGCCCATCTCCGATGTATATGCCAGAATGAGAAATACCCGGTTCATAGGTTTCAAAGAATACTAAATCACCTGGTTGTAAATTATTTTTTTCTACTTTTTTACCCACTGTATACTGTTCGTCAGCTTGGCGCGGCATATCAAAGCCTATCTTTTGGAATACATATCGAATATATCCAGAGCAATCAAATCCCGCTGGTGTAGTGCCTCCAAATTTATAAGGCACGCCCGTAAATGTATTGGCATAGGTCAAAATCTCTTTCACATTGCCAGATACAGGTTGATGTCCAATCTCTAATCCTTTGTATGTTTTGCCTTTCTTTTTGAAAGTCAACCCTTGTGGGGCAGAGCTTTTGTCTTTTTTATGCTTTAACGTAGATGTGATAGCTGTAGATTCTCTACTTGGATCGATATGGGACAATAGTAGCGCATCTTTTTCAGAAATTTCTTTCTTTTTAGACACCGTTTTCGTTGTCGCCGGCAGTGGTTTACCCATCAATTTTTTATAGGTCACTGCCCCTAATATACCGTCCACTGTTAATCCATTATCTTTTTGGAATAATCTAACAGCCCACTTTGTATTTGCATCATATTCGCTAGTTTCCCTAGCTTTATAACCAGCAGCGATGAGTTTTTTTTGAATTCCAAGAATTTCATTGCCTGTATCGCCATATTGGTAAGCTCCGTGTACACTAGTACCTAAAAAGCCTACTAATAGAGCGACTGCCAGGTATTGTTTCTTTTTACTCGTCATAGGACTCCTCTCTTATATACGATTATTTGTCTTCTATGTGACAGTTTATAGTGTCTTTCACCCAATATAACGGTCGTTGTTTAACCTCTTCAAAAATTCGTCCTACATACTCTCCTATAATACCAATGCCTACCAGTTGTACACCACCTAGGAAGAAGATAGCCACCCCTAGGGTAGACCAACCACTGATAACATTGTCAGAGAAGAAGTGAACAAACAATATGTGTCCGATCATAATCAGGCTTAATAGTCCGCATAGCAAGCCGATATATAAGGCTAAACGCAAGGGTACTCTAGAAAATGCTGTAATGCCGTCTAACGCAAAGCGCATCATTTTTTTTACACTAAATTTAGAAGTGCCTGCAAAGCGTGGGGGTGCTACGAAGTGAAATTCATGTTGCACGAACCCCAAGTCGCCTACAATGCCCCGCAAAAATCTGCCATGTTCACGAAAGTTTTTCAATGTTTCTAAGGATTTTCGATTCATCAAACGAAAATCCGAACCACCTTCCACGATAGGAACATTGGCTAATTTGTTAAGCACTTTGTAATAGTATTTCGATGTAAAAGCTTTTGCCCAACTAGCATCTTCTGTGGAATCGCGAATGGTACGTACTACATCTGCACCTGCTTCCCAATGCTTCACTAGCTCCGGAATCAACTCCGGTGGATGTTGCATATCTCCATCCATAGTGATTACCGCATCACCTTGGGCGTAATCTAATCCACAGGTCAAGGCTAATTGATGACCGAAGTTCCTTGCTAATAACAGCACTTTTACTTTTGGATCTTGATTACCAATATATCGTAGCATGCCTGCACTATCATCACTGGACCCGTCATCGACGAAAATAATTTCATGGTCATAGTCAAGAGTTTGCAATACATCTTTGACTGTAGTATAAAATTTTTGAATATTATCTTCCTCATTAAATACGGGAACAACAATTGACAGTAACATAGCTCCTCCTTATGATCTTTACCTATCTATTTTACAGGATTGAGACTTGTTTTGCAAACTCCGCTATATATGGCGTTCTTTCCCCGCTTTCGTGCCTAGAACGCAAGGAGCGAACGCCATACACTTCTCCACAAATTTACGTTCCACTGAGATTTGCTCCGAAATGTATGGCGTTCTTATAGCTATATATGGTTATGCACTCGCTTCATGAAATCAGACATAATAGCTACGCCAGTGAAGGAATGTTGCAAACACGTTAGGTAATTGTGCTCGTGGATACCTCCCAAAGCAATACCTTGTACTTGTGGGTAATGTGTCTGGATTTGTGTCAACAGTTCTTGTCCTCGCTTGACTCCGATGCCAGGGTGTCCTGTTTTGCATTGTGTGGGAAAGATGGGACTGATTAAGACGTACTCCAAATTAGGGATTCCTAGGGATGCTAATAACTTGATGTCATCTTCGTTGTGGACGGTGCTCCACATAGTTATGTCCTGAAAATGTTGTTGCAAGGTAATCCATAGTTCTTCTTGTTCGGATTGCCAATAGCGTATTAGATTAGTGGGTAGATGGATTCGTTTTGCTGTTGCCAAAACAATAGCTAATTGCTCTCGATTCGTAATAACCTTGCCATGGTATACCACGGTACTACCTATGGTATCGCAGAGTTGGAGATACTCCTCAAAGGGTAAATCAGTGTCACGGCATAGGGTGTACAGACTGCTGTGATTTCTCATCCAGTTGTCTGGTTCAGCACTATCTGCCCTTGCACCAGGCAATTTAGTACTATGAAGATTCGCTTTTACTGTAGAGCTATACGTTCTACGTATATTATATGGTAAACTGCTTTCTTCTGTATGATTAATACAATGTTTGCCATACTTTTGTAGTCTTTCTATCCCTCTAGACAGTGCTACACCATATGTGGCTAAGCTAATGTCATCTTTCAGTAGCTGGCGATTTGTAATCAACACTAAGGTGTCTATAGATGGGCTATTTTTCTTCATAGAGCACATCGATATAATCACTCATCACCACTTGCATTCCTAAGGCTTTCACATCTTCCATGGCTTCTGCTACAGTTCTACTGTCAGCAATTTCAAATTGTGCATCCCCTTCTTCTTGTTTATTTTCTTCTGAGGAATGTTCACCAATGCCTGTGCTGACACCTGCTGACAATTTCGTCGCTGCTAATGGTAGGACCCCGTTACGGAACCTGGCTGTTTCTCTAGTGGAAATCGTAATATTTGCATAAGGTAGGAATAAGCGATATGCCAAGATGACTTGTAATAATTGAGCTTCTCCTACGTCCCCTGCATTGATGGTATCATCATTGACGATAGGCCGCAGGCGTGGACAGGAAATACTAATTTCTCCATGCGGATAGGCACGTTGTAGCATATGGGCATGCAAGGCTGTGGCAAAGGCATCTTTTCGGAAATCATCCAATCCCAATAAGGCTGCTAACCCTACTCCACGCATTCCTCCTCGTAAAGCTCGTTCCTGTGTTTCTAATCGATATGGAAAGATGCTTTTATTGCCTAACAAGTGCAATGTTTTATAGTTTTCCCAATTATAGGTTTCTTGGAATACGGTCACATAATCACAACCGCATTCTCGTAGGTACGCATAATCGTCTACATTGGCAGGGTAAATTTCTACGCCTACTACTTTGAAATATTTTTTTGCTAATTCACAGGCACGCCCAATGTAAGAAATAGGGCTATGACGTTCACTTTCCCCAGTCAAAATTAAAATATCCTGTAATCCTGTTTTGGCAATATTTTTTAACTCTTCTTCAATACCTGCTTCATCTAACTTCGCCCGATGGATCTGATTTTTACAGTTGAAGCCACAATACACGCATAGGTTATCGCAATAGTTTGAAATATATAACGGTGTAAATAAATACACAGAATTGCCAAAGTATCGTGTTCGTACGGCCTTTGCTTTTTCCGCTAGTTCTTCCAAAAATGGTTCTGCTGCAGGAGATAATAAAATTTTCAATCCTTCTACATCAATGGTATCTTCTTGCAATACACGGCGCACATCATCTGCTGTATATTGATCGTACATATATTGCTCACGTTCTCGCAATACCGTTTCTAAAATGGGACTTTCAATTTGATCCATGTGGGGGCGATACTTCCAACATGGATCATCTATATGGTATCTGGTGGTACTAGACATAGCTATTCCTTTCCTATTATCTCAAAAATCCAGTCAACGGAGATGAAGCGCTACCACCGGTTTCAAGAGTAGGCCCTAATTTTGACAAATATGCCAACCGTCCTGCTTGGATGGCTAAACCAAATGCTTTCGCCATACCTCGAATATGACCCGCAGAAGCTACGGCTGTATTTGCCATGATCGCAGCTACGCCCATTTCCATAGCTTCTGCTGCTTGGGATGGAGCACCAATACCAGCATCTACAATGATAGGCAAGTCTATTTCATTGACTAAAATTCTGATAAATTCCTTCGTCTGTAATCCACGATTCGATCCGATAGGGGCAGCTAAAGGCATCACCGCTGCGGCACCAGCATTGACTAAGTCACGAGCTACTTCTAAATCTGGATACATATACGGCAAGACGATAAATCCTTCGTTAGCTAAGATCTCCGTTGCTTTAATCGTCTCTCCATTGTGAGGTAACAAGTATTTAGAATCTTTCATAATTTCTACTTTTACAAAATCTCCACAACCTGTAGCTCGGGATAAACGTGCAATGCGCACCGCTTCTTCCGCATCTCGAGCGCCACTTGTGTTAGGGATTAAGATGGTATCTTTGGGAATGGCGTCTAAGATATTTTCTACTTCGCCCCCCACCGCACGACGTAATGCTAAAGTGATCATTTCAGCCCCTGCTTCTTCTAAGACGGCCTCGATTAAGTCGATAGAAAATTTGCCAGATCCCAAGATAAATCGAGACTGTAATGTATGTCCCCCTAAAGTCCATGTGTCTTGTGTTTCCATATCTTGTACTGAAAGTATCATAGATTCCTCCTTAATCAATATCTTCTCCGTGTAATAGTTGAATGACCGCATTTGCCATATGGCCGGCACAAACCATAACACGAGCGGCAGTAATTTTTCCAATAGAATCGATATCACTCACACCGTCACCACATAAGTACCAGCGATGGTGTCTCCGTTCACGGCGTATCCCATTACTATCGCCCCAACCAGCCATGCCAGAACAACCTACTAGCAAAGGTTCTGTAGGATGCGTTAAAACAACTTCTGTCATCCACGCTTTTGTGACCGCTTTATCCACTGCTTCTACGACCATGTCATAGCCATCGATTAATTCAGATAATCGCTCTGGTGTGAGGCATTCATTATGAACGATGACTTCACAGTTTGGATTCATCCGATTCAGGTGACCTTTCATAGCCTCCACTTTTAACACTCCAACATCATTCACGTCATAGTATTGACGGCCTAGATTACTCTCATCCACAACGTCGAAGTCTACGATTTCTAGTTGTCCAATTCCAGCACGGCACAATGCCACTGCCACATGAGAACCAACACCGCCCACACCGATGAGCAATACTTTTTTATCTTGTAAGGATACCATTTAGCCACCTCCTACAAAGGTTACTACTTCCATTGTGTCCGAAGCGCTCACACGAGTGGATTCCCAATCTGCTTTAGAAAGAATCTTCCCATTATATTCCACTACGATTCGATCCATACGAAACGCTAAGGCTGTCAGCACTTCTTGCACTGTTTGTCCTTCATATTGATAGGTTGTTCCATTTACTTTCATCGTATCCTCCTAACTATAGCATTTGCTATATACACATTTCAAAACTAGTATACCACCAATCACCTGTACGGGATTCTTCCTCACATACTAGTATAAAAAAACAGCACGAAAAACCATACCCGCGGTGGTATGCCCCTTCATGCTGTAGCACTCTATCGTCTCACTATTCTATTCCACTTGTACATCCACTTAGATGCACCTTCAATTTGTATCCATATACGATATCATCTATAAAATACACAAAAAAAAGGACATCCTGTTGGATGTCCTCGGTATGACGAATCAAACTTATCCTACGTTGGCATTATCCAAATCAGGTTATGGGTCAAAACATTTGTTTACTCTCAGCCATGAGGCTCCCCAAAGTTCTCTTTCAGTATACGCTGATACCGCTCAATTTGCAAGCACAAGTATCAACAATTTTTATCTTCTATGAACGACATGCAATATTGTCATGATTCCAATACGCTTTAGCCTCTTCGCTTAGACACAGAGGCATAATTTTTAATCACCACGATTGGCGTCATTTGGCTATCATTACCAAATGGATTATCGATCAAAATTTGCGCAATTTGTTGTGGTTTTAATCCACGACTATGGCCTAAAATAGCAGCTCGTTTTAAATCATTCACATCTGCCACACAAGCCCCATAAGCTCCTGTTGCTTTCATAATAGCATCCGCTACTGCATGTGGTTGTTTTGGTCCATATACAATGCATTTATCAAAAGGAGGCATGGTGCCTGTCACATCATCTGTTAAAGATGCAGTCCGTGCCATTTGATAGAATACGCCAGATTTTTTAAACACTTTAGCTACGGCTCCGCAGAGGAAGGCAAACATCATTTTCCATTCCCCTTCTTTATCCATAGCTGCTTGCATACCATACACAGATGCCATAGATCCATCAGGATGGATAAAGCGATTTAAAAATTTAGCCTGCCAAGATACTTTTAAATCTTCTGGTCGTGTAAACTCCCCTTGCGTGATAGCCACGACGGATTCTGCTACGCACACAATATCTTCTGGTCCAATATAAGGACCTGCAAATTCTACGATAGCCTCTACGATATCATCTTTATTCGTTAAAATGCGAGTAGGGATTGGTAAAAGTTCTAATTCTGCCATGATGTACCTCCTATTTACGCATTGCTACTTCTAACTCTTCTGCAGTTAGAGTAATTCTAGTTTTTGAAATACGATACGCCTCGCGACCTACCACTTGATGGTAAATATCGATAGGCATATCAGGGAATCCCACTAAATCTTTACGAATGTTACCACTATTAGCAGTCATTACTAGACGCAAACGAATCGTACTGCCTTGTCGTTGCTTATACACTAACGCTTCCCAATAGCCATCATGACGTTCTGCTTTTGCATCGGTCAACCAAGATTGAATTCGCACATTGTCAAATTGTTCTTGTGGCAACAAATGGCGAGGGAACATATCCATAATGGTTCCATATTGTTTGCCTCTGTTCACAAATGGAATATCCGTAGATAATACCACTTGGTCAAAACTAATATCTTCTACCACAAATGGAGTGCGACGTTTCACCATAATCACAATGTCTTCATTGCCTTGGCGCCATGCAAATATGCGGTAGGCAATATAAATGATAGCAATGATACAGGCTATCCACACTAGGGTATCTATTAATGTGTAAATATACATAATTCCTCCTATAGAGTAATGAGCTTAGCTTCTAAGCTAGTATCCTTGAAAATATCTTGTACGATAGACGTTACTCGATCCGCATGGCTAGTAACACAAACTTGTATAGAGCCTTTTCTACCTGATGTCTGCTCTAAATCTTCTCCGTACAAAATAGCTCCTACAGCATCAGATGTTTCCCACGCAGGATCCACAAAGCAAATTTGTTCTTTAGCCAACTCACGCAATATGGGTTCTACTAAAGGATAGTGGGTACATCCTAAAATGGTCACTTCCACATTTGCCTCTACCAAAGGCTGTACATATTCTTTTGCACAATGTCGTAAAACTGCATCATCTAAATGACCTTCTTCAATACAGGCCGCCAAATCTTTACAGCCTTGTTCTACTACTTTTACATGAGGCTTCAAGGTATGAACTGCATCCATATGTTTATGACTATTAATAGTCGCGACGGTAGCCATAATGCCTAAAGGTCCTTTACGTTTCTGTTTGACTTTGATACGCAGAGCATCATGAATCCCCTGGGCCATCCCCACAATAGGTACATCAAATTGTTTGGATAGTTTGTCCAAGGCTACCACAGAAAATGTATTGCAAGCGATGACTATTAGTTTCACTGGTTGGGCCACTAAAAACTCTGCAATTTTCGTAGCAATGCCTTCAATTTCCTCAATCGGCCTATTGCCTACTGGATTGTTTGCACTATCTCCAACATAAATAAAATCTTCTTCCGGAAATTCTTGTGCTAGCACAGATAATACAGATAATCCACCGATTCCAGAGTCGAATACTCCAATAGGTAATTCCTTCTGTATGGGCGTCATTCCCTACTCCTCCTCTGCTACGGCTTTCATGGGTTTAAAAAATACATCTGGCAAGCGAATAATTTTACCTGTTTCTTTAGCCGTAAACACATTTTGTGTTTCCCCTGTACAGATCAATGCATTATCACTGTCACGGATAATCCGATATGTGAAAGTACATTGAGCCCTCGACAAAGAGGCTACTGTTAATTCCACCCGCAATACATCATCAAAGCGTGCCACTTCCTTATACTCACAGCTCACTTTTGTAATAGGAAAGACGATGCCCTCTTGCATCATGTCCCATAGACTAATACCACAGCGGCGAAAATATTCAATTCTCCCCATTTCAAACCACCGTAAATGATTCGTATGATGGGCAATCTCCATCATATCCGTTTCATAAAATCGGACACGTAAAGATGTAGAAATCATCGTATACTACCTTTCCTATGCAATAAGAGGCTCCAAGGAGCCCCTTCTACTACTTAATCAATTGATCCGATTGGCACAAATTTTTGTGCTTGCTCTTTATGAGAAGCCTTAATATAGCGATTGGCTACTTTCATAGCAATAGCTAAAACAGCTACATCATCTACCCAGCCAAGACCTGGTACACTATCTGGAATGAAATCGATAGGTAAAATTAAATATCCCAGAGCCCCAGCTATAACAGCTTTCACAAATTTTGGTGTGTCATTATCACGTAAACAATAATATAACATAACTGCTTTTCGTGCAAACATAATATTACGGCCCATACGATTTACAGTAGACATAAAGGCATCAGATGTAAATGTTTTTCCATACTTAAGGATTTGTAAGATATTCATAGTGATGACCTCTCTGATTATTGTTTGAACTTATCTTTTGCTTGTTCTGCTAAATCGACGGCTTTTTCTTTTGTTTGTTCCGCTAATTCTACGGCTGTTTCCTTCACAACTTCTGCTTTTTCACGAATGTCTTGTACAGCTTCTTGTGCTTGGTCAATCGCTTTGGCTGTTAATTCAGAAGCTTTTTCTTCTACTTGCTGTAGTGTTGGCTCTACTGCCTCTTTTACTTGCTGTAATTTCGGCTCTACCTTTTCTTTTACTTGTTGTAGTTTTGGTTCTACCACTTCTTTTACATCTTGCATAACAGCTGTGGCTTTTTCCACCACTGGTTCTACTTTAGTTTGTAAGGAATCATTTAATGTTTGTCGCACCGTATCTGCTTTTTCATAAGCTGCTTTTGTATATACACTTGCTTTAGATGCTGATGTACCTGCTACAGCACCTGTTAAGGACAACGCTTCCGTAGCTAAAATTTTAAGTAAAGAGCCTACGCCTTTTGCAGCATGACGAGCATTATCTAATAATTCTTCATTACCACTTTTCTCTAATGTGTCTTTTACCGTAGCTGCCAGGATGGATGCTGCCCCTACAGCAAGGTCTTTTACAGCCCCTATGTTTGCCGCCAATGCTTCTGGGGATATGAAGGATCCTACAAAACCTTTTGCCCCTGCTAAATAGTCGTTACCAGATATGTGAACATCACTCAAGAAATCTTCGCTTTCATTGCCCAATGGTTTCTCGCGAAGTGGCGTATACGCTAATGTCATTACTGTTTCTTTATTATGTTCATAAATTTCCACCAAACGTTGGCGATAACTTTCAAAGTTAGGACATGCTGGCATGCCTTCTTCGATCCATTGTGCCGCTATTTTACCAACTCCGTAAGTGATGGCTGCTGCTATTGGCACACGAAGAATCACTGTTGGCACGATGGTACACACTAAGGCTGCTACAGCGCTGCCACCTAGGCCCACTAAAAAGCTAGTCACACCCTCTTTGGCAGGACATACACCATAGGCTTGAGCGATACGGCTCACCATATATACGTCATTGGCCAATAATCCAGCATATGTAAAACTTGGCAATGCTGCAATTCCTGCTGCACGAGCTGCTGCCCAACGACAAATTGTTTCTACTTCTTCTTGTACATTCGTTGCTTGAGCAAGTGTTTCATTATTGTATTCCAACTGTTCCATATTTGTCTCCTATACTTACCACAAAACATTTAAGTGTAAATGTACTGATTACCCTTATTGTATCAAATTTCGCCATGAATTACCAACTTGTTAATCCACCATCTACCGTCCACGCTGCTCCCGTCACAAAAGAGGCTTTCTCACTAATTAGAAAAGCAATGACTTCTCCTACTTCTTTTGGTTGCGCAATCCGTCCCAACGGATAGTGCAGTGCCATCTCTTCCTTAGCTTTTACAATATCCCCAGAAGGTTCATTGGCTAATTGTTTTGCCACTAATGACGTGTCTACATCACCAGGACATACACAATTAACACGAACACGATGAGGTGCCATTTCTAAGGACAGGGATTTCGTAAAACTCACTACAGCCCCTTTGGATGCTCCGTACACAGTGCACGCCACATTACCTTGTAGTCCTGCATCACTTGATATGGTCACAATACTACCATGCACTTGTTTCAAGTACGGTGCTGCCGCTTGGCATAAAAAAACAGTGCCTTTTACATTGGTTCCGAACATCTCATCAAAGTTTTGCTCGTCCACATCTTCCAATAGTCGCTCTTCATAGTAACCAGCTGCCGTTACCAAAGCATTCAAGTTGCCAAATAAACGAATCGTATCTTCTACAATACGACGGCAATTCATAACTTTACTTACATCGCCTTGTACAAATCGTACTTTTGAGGAAATACGGCGCAATTTTACTACCGCTTCTTGTCCATCCCATTCATTGCGACCATTGATGACAACGCACCAACCTTGCTTTAGCAGTAATTCCGCGGTAGCAAACCCGATACCCGATGTGCCGCCACTGATTAATGCTACTTGATTATCACTAAACTTTTGCATAATCACTCCTACTATATAATTCCCAGTGAAAGTAAATAGTCATAGGACAATTTCATTAACATCGTCAAAGACATAGCGATAAATAAAAATCGCACTAGTCCAGCGCCTTTCACCATAGCTAACTTAGATCCCGTAGTAGCACCAATAATTTGTCCTGCTGCGACCGCTAGCCCATATCCATAATTCACTTGATCCATATAGATGAACACTAGTAAGGACCCAAAGTTGCTCACTGTATTTAGTACTTTGGCATTTCCTGATGCGCCTAAGAAATCGTAGCCCATAAACAAGAAATAGAATATTAAAAACATTCCTGTTCCAGGTCCTAGAAATCCATCATATAAACCGATGGCGATAGCCACTGCTATATAAGCAAGTAGCTTCCATCCTGTTTTACGTTCTACTTGTGCTATGGCACCCCAATCTTTTTTAGTAAGCACCACAATGAATACAGCTAGCAATAATACAATGATAAGGGGTTTTAAAAATGTGCCTGGCACATAGACTGCTATATAAGCACCTACCATGGAGATAAGAAGAGTAAATGGCATAATCCATTTCACGAATGCCCAATCTACCAATTTGTTTCTGGCGAAGTTAATCATCGCTGTGCCAGATCCAAAAACGCTAGATAATTTATTGGTTCCTAAGCACATGGCTACCGGCATATTCGTCAGCATCAACGCTGGCAACGAAATCAGCCCTCCTCCACCTACAATAGAGTCAATAAACCCCGCTAGGGCTCCTGCAAAAAATAGTATAATACCTATGAGTAAATCACCTTCCATAGTATGAGCCCTCCTCTCTTATATACATCACTTTGATGTCTTTTTCTATCTTCTAGTCTTCAATACGAGGTAAAACTTTATTATAACCATCCGCGCCATAATTTAAGCACCGTTTTACACGGCTTATCGTAGCTGTACTAGCTCCTGTTACTTCTACAATTTGGTCATATCCTGTACCCGCCTTTAACAGTCGTGCCACTTCTAAGCGTTGAGAAATGGATTTCAATTCTCCGATGGTACAAATATCTTCAAAAAATTCATAACATTCTTCTAGTGTTTCCAAAGACAAGACTGCCCGAAATAACTGGTCGTGCATTGGATTCTTAAGTTTTTGATTCAACCTTCTACTCCTTCATAATTCTATTCAGAATGTACTTTATTTCACTACCATTATACCATAGGAAATACTATACACATATCATAAATTCATCATTCTTATACAAAAAACAGAGGCCGTTGATGATAGTTCATCAACTAGCCTCTGTTTTATATTTCTTTGTTGCTTTTATTCACTTAGAATGCTGGGATAATGGATCCTTTGAATTCTTCTTGAATGAATTTGCGTACAGGTTCAGATTGGTAAATTTTCAACAGTTTTTGATATGTCTCATTATTTACATCTTCTGTGCGAACAGCGATGACATTAGCATATGGAGAATCTGTGCTTTCCACTACAACAGCATCTTTTTGTGGGTTCAAACCTGCTGGAATTGCATAGTTTGTATTAACTGCTGCTACATCCACATCATTTAGGGAACGAGCAATTTGTGCCGCTTCTAATTCACGAATATCAATGTTTTTAGGATTACTTGTAATATCTGCTACGGAAGATTTAACATTACCGCCGTCTTTCAATGTAATCAAACCTGCTTGTTGTAATAATAACAATGCACGACCACCATTGGTAGGATCGTTAGGAATCGCTACAGTAGCACCATTTGGTACATCTTTCAAATCTTTATATTTGTTAGAGTAAATCGCCATTGGTAATAAGATTGTTTTGCCGATAGATTGAATTTTCAAACCTTTATCTTTTACTGTGTTATCCAAGAATGGTTGATGTTGGAAAGAGTTCACATTCAATTCTTTTTGATCTAAGGCAATATTCGGTTGAATATAATCGCTGAACTCAACGATTTCGATGTTCAATCCTTGTTTTGCTGCTTCACCTTTTACAAATTCCATAACTTTTGCATGTGGACCTGCTGTTACACCTACTTTAATTGGTGCATCTGCTGCTGGTTTCGTTTCTTCTTTACCGCATCCTGCTAATAATAGCACCAAGGATGCAATGGCTAATAAGCCGACTAAAATTTTCTTCATAACTATCTCCTTTATTTTTTATTTACTTTGCGGGATAAGTAGTCCCCTAAACTTTGGATAACTTGTACTAATACAATTAAAATGATGATAGTGGCTAACATAACATCACCTTGGAAACGTTGATATCCATAGCGAATCGCAATATCCCCAAGACCGCCACCACCGATAGCACCTGCCATAGCAGAATAGCTAATTAAGTTAACGATGAGGACTGTAATATTATCGATTAATGTTGGTAACGCTTCTGGCAACAACACTTTCCAAATAATCTGCAATGGTGTAGCCCCCATGGATTGAGCTGCCTCGATAACACCTCCATTCACTTCTTTAATCGCTGTTTCTACTAAACGAGCTAAGAATGGGATGGCCGCCAATGTCAATGGCACGCAAGCTGCGGTCGTACCAATGGATGTACCTGCTACTAATCGAGTAAATGGAATGATGGCTACCATTAAAATGATGAACGGAATAGAACGTGTGGCATTTACGATAGCACCTAGCACTTTATTCACCGCTTCATTTTGCATGATATGACCACGGCTGGTGATGACTAAAATTACGCCCAATGGAATCCCTAATAGAACGGCTACCACTGTGGAAATCACCGTCATTTGTACAGTTTCTAAGAAACCTTGTAGCAATAAATTAATGATTTGCTGTGACATAACCGATCACCTCGCTTCCGATTGGTAAATTATGTAAGTAGTCGATAGCCGCTTCGGATTTAGTGCGCTCCCCTTTTAATTCTACAATTAAATGACCAAAGCTCATATCTTGAATATAATCTACACCGCCAAACAAGATACTTACATCTGTATCAAATTTACGGATAATACTTGCCACCACAGGTTCATCTGTTACATTGCCTTTGAAAGTCAATCGTACAATCGGATTGGCTCCTTCTACCCAAGCTTCATTTAACGTCAAGTGAGCCAATGCATCTTCTGGCAAATCACGTCTGATAATAGCAGACACGAATTCTTTCGTTGTAGCTTGTTTTGGCTCTGTAAATACATCTACTACAGGACCTTCTTCAATAATCGTACCACCTTCAATAACGGCTACGCGATCACAAATCTCTTTGATGACATTCATTTCATGAGTAATCAAGACGATAGTCAAGTTTAATCGACGATTGATATCTTTTAGCAATGCCAAAATAGATTTTGTTGTTTGTGGGTCGAGAGCTGACGTAGCTTCGTCACATAATAACACTTTTGGGTTGCTTGCTAAGGCACGGGCAATACCGACACGTTGTTTTTGACCACCGGACAATTGAGACGGATAGTTGTCTAAACGATCCGACAATTTTACTATGTCCAAAATTGGCAAAATACGTTCTTTGATTTCTTCCTTTGACAATCCTTGCAATTCCAATGGAAATGCTACATTTTCATAGACTGTGCGGGATGAAAGTAAATTAAAGTGTTGGAAAATCATACCAATATGTTTGCGTTCTTCACGAAGTTCTGCTGTGTTCAACTTCGTTAAATCTACACCGTCCACAATAACGGATCCAGATGTAGGGCGTTCCAACATATTGATACAGCGAATCAAGGTAGATTTACCAGCCCCAGATTGACCGATAACACCAAAAATTTCGCCTTCTTTTATAGTCACATTAATTTCTTTCAAGGCTTCCACGCGGACAGCACCTTCATAGACTTTTCGAATCTGTTTAAGTTCTATCATGAAATCCTCTCCTTTTCAAACTAAATAAAATAAGAGCCCTCAGTTACCTAAGAGCTCTTGGGTATGCATAAATTGTACAATGTGAGTAGACAGACTGTCAATAATTTCCACTATACTACTTGCCTATCGTCTTTTATAGCTTAAATCTATAACTCCATATTTAGAGGTGCTTACTCTTTATAACAAATGTGCTCCCGCCTAGATAGGGACCCCTATGTTAACTCACTATATACTTATTATATAGTGATGAAATACACTCCCTTACATACAATTCACATACTAGCTAGTCTTGTTTCTGTAGCTTAATACCACCGCGTTTTGCAATGAATGCAGCTAAGAAAATACCACAAGTGCCTGTAATTAATTGTGGCCAACCCATGCTAAATAAAATCCCTTTTTGCATGGCTTCCGGAATGCCCGGCATCAATTGGAATAAAGCCAAGAATAGTCCATAAAGAACTACACTCTTTACAATGGCACCTGTAATCGCTGTCATCCATACACGTTTTGTTCCTAATACCTTTACAGTAATTGCATATGCCATACTACCAATAGCCACCACAGGTACAAATAAAGGTATAGTCAACATACCTTGTAGAAATGCCATAATCGGTGTCACACAAGCTACTACGAATCCACTCCACAAACCATAGCGCCATGTAGCCAGTGCCGTACAAGCACCTACGATGGAGCCCACTAAAAATTGCACTAACCCGTGCATAGGAATAATCATGCGAAGAAATCCTTGGCTTAGCAAAGCAATCGCTAAGAGCAAGGCACTTCCTGTTATCGTTTTGACTGACATTATGCTAACCCTTCTTCCATTAAATGTTGTAATTGTTCAGCTAATACTTTTGCTGCTTTACCTGGTTTACCATCACCTACAGGTTCACGATTCAAGGTGGTAATCGGAATAATACCACCAATCGTATCGGTGAAGAAGATTTCGTCTGCATCTTTTAGGAAAGCTTCATCAAATTCACGCTCAATAATCGTAATCCCTGCTGTTGGTGCTACACGAGTTACCACTAACTGACGAGTGATGCCCTTTAAAATATGATGGTTGGCTGGATGCGTATAACACACACCATCTTTCATTACAAATACATTAGATGTAGCCCCTTCCGTAACGATGCCATCACGCACTAAAATAGCTGTATAAGCACCTTTTTTCTCGGCTTTTGTTTGTGCCAAAATATTAGGAATTAAGTTTAGTGTTTTGATGTCTACACGAGCCCACCGTTCATCAGGTAATGTAATGGCTTTTACCCCTTCTTGCAAGGCCCCTAAATCTGTTGTAATCGGTTTAATAAACATATACATTTGCGGCTCTAATTTAGACCGCTCAAACGCATGATGACGAGGACTCACACCACGAGTGATTTGTAAATAAATATATCCATCAGTAATTTCACTTTGCTCAATCATGATTTCGTGCAACTCTTGCAACTCATCTGGCGGCATACGCACAGGAATGTCCATTTCACGCATCGAACGATACAAGCGATCTTGATGATAGGAAAAGGCAAAAGCGCGACCATTATATACACGCACTACCTCGTATACACCATCACCAAAACAATATCCTCTATCATCAAGACTAACCACCTTGGCACCAGACTCTACCATCTCGCCATTAAAATATGTTAATTCTTTCATAGTAACACCTCATAGTATACATACGAATCAAGTATTATCTTCATTATAGTACAGACAAGTATAAAATTCTACACCTTTTACATCAAATCTCCTGTAGGAGCAAACAATCTACCACTAACGTACACTAAGCAACGCGCAAGTTTGCAAATAACGTCCCTCCACCTGAGGAACGCAGTTACACGTAGCAACCTTGTGGCGTTCCTTTTTACCTAAATCACACAAACACTAGAAGAGCACGGCGTGCCTCGAACAAACATTATGAAATACCGTTTGAGAGGGGTATGCCGTGCTCTTCCCTTTGCTTATTCAGTTAAAAACGCCACAGGCTGCATAGTGTTACAAGCGACGATCTATTTACCTAAGAAATACCCACGTATAGATTTCGGCAATGTTTCTAATCCTTTTGTCACACCAAATGACAAGATGACTGCGCTCACATACATAAGCACTACTGTCATTGTTGTATATCCTAGTCCGCCGATTTGTAACACTTTATCCAATAGAATCAGCATAAACGGATGAACCAAATAAATACCGTAAGACGCTTTTCCCAGTTCTGTCCAAAAGGTTTCCACAATGTCACTCATGGATGACACGGTAAAGGCCCATACAAAAAAGATACATCCCATCCCTGTATATACCAACCCTTGAGGACTCAACTGATGAACTGTATAAATAGCCTCTAACCGAGTATATCCCCACTCTGCCATCACATAGTAATAGGATCCTAGCATCGTCACCAAAGATACGATAAATCCAACAGTGATACCAACACCATGGGCATCAATCCATTCTAGCATCGCATCAAATCGTTCTGCAAGGAGTCCGCCTAGTAGGAAAATCCATATATAAAATCCTACAAAATAATTGAGGCGCATGCTAAAGATGTACTGCAACCATTCTTGTGAAAATTGCACAGAACCTGCCATATAAGATGACCAATAGTTCACTGCCATTTGCACAAAAAATAATATCGTCATACTAAGAATTGGCGCTTTCAGTATAAACCGTAGAGCCCAGCGCCAAAGTGGCATCAAAGCGTAAAACCACAGAAGTATAACTAGAAAATACAGGTGATACATGCCATTTCCAAAGAGTAGAGTCAGTCCTAGTACATGTGGCATCAATCCCCAAGCGCTATGGGCTAACACCGCATTATAGGCTGTATATAAAATTGTCCACACAATATATGGATAGAGTACCACTTGTATACGCCGGCGCAAAAAATTGGAGTAGGAAAATTCGTTCTCCACCGATGTATGATAAAACAATCCAAAGGCAGATAGAAAGAAAAAGGCTGGCACTGTAAAGCGAGACACAATTTCTAATAATCCTAATAGATGTATATTAATCGCAGGGTTTGCCAACGCATAGGACCCTACATGAATACCGATAACACCTAACATACAAAGTCCCCGCATATAGGTAATGGCCGGTATAGCTGGCTTTCTCATAATTCCTCCAAAAAGAGGGGCTACGCCCTCCTCTTCTTGTATGACATAACATTATTGAGCTTGTTTCACTTTCGTTGCTTCTGCCTCTGCTTTTTCTTTGGCAGCTTTTGCCTCAGCTTCCGCCTTTGCTTTCGATTCTGCTTCTAGTCGTTCTCGTTCTGCCGCTTCACGTTGTAAACGCAATTCTTTTTGTAAAGGAGCCACCGGTTCACGATATACAGTAATATCTGTTTCAAACAATCGTCCCCATGGGAATCGAGCTGATACAGTCCGTGGATCCAATTTTAAATAGGTTGCTGCAAAGTCTTGCACGCGCTCACCTAAATAGCTTTCTAACACTTCATTTAAGGCACCTGTATATTTCACATTATCTGTACGAATAGAATCTTGCATGCGATATACATCTTTACGGATATTTGCTTGGTATGCCCAGTTATCCAAATATTGTTGTGTCAACATATTTCGATGACTTTGGTCATCCATGTGAACCCCTAAAATACCTTGTGCTATGGCATAGCCAATAGTATTACTTGCCGTATTCCATCCATTATAGGCACTAACTTTATACAGTAAATCCCGTTGGTACAATCCATAAACCAACGTATTATCCGAACCATTGGAGAAAGCAATATCTGCAATACTAACAGGTACTCCTTGATTCATAGATGCTTGAATGTGATCTAAAAATTCATTAGTACTTCTAGAAATCATCGGGAAGTTTTCAAAAGCTTCTGACTCACCTGTCACCATACCTAGAGGAGTATTTACTGCTAATAGCACAGATGGTTTGCCTTTGGCTTTCATCGTGCCACCTACAGCTACCACATGTTCGGCAATCGTTTTTTCTACTTTTTGGTCCTCATAATGCGGTACTGTCTCGCCACCACCACCTAATGGATAAATAACTTCAAATGTTGGCGTCAAGTGATTACGATCCACATGGTCACGAGCAATTAATAACAATCCTAATTGATCTGCCCCTGGAAAACTGCCATATTGGGTAGGCGAAAGTCCTTTACTATATTTCTGTAAATAACGCCCTTCCATAGCTGATTGAGATAAGCTACTAGTATCGTCATGCCCCAATGCAAAATATTTAAAAACACCTTTTTTCGTAATATCAATTAACTGACGGTTGATTTCCATATTTTTTTGACGACGATGGAACCAGTCCTGTAAAAACTCCACTGGCACTGTAGCTTGCAACATGAACAATTCTTTTTGTTCATCTGCTGTCAATTTTTGACTGTCTAATTTATCTTGTAAAGCTGCAATACGGAAAATAGTCGGACCATATTGATCATAATAGGCTGGCTCCACACCGCCTCCACTAGCACGTGGAGAGCGCATCACCGTACCAAAGGCATAGATTGGCACATTGGGATATTTTTTGTGCAAGTCCTCGATATGACGCACACGATATTCCAACGTATGCAAATCTAAATTATGTTTTCTAGAATCTACAAGGCCACCATAAATTAAGGAATCTGTACTTAGCACGAGCACATCCGCTTTGCTAACATTCTCGTCCACCCATCTCCACATGGCCTCCGCATTTCCTTGAAAGTTCCGCCCAGAAATATAGTATTGAGGTGGTGTTAACACCGTATACCCTGCATCTTGAGCCGTCGCCACCGTATAGGCTAAGCTCACAGGACGGTCATCTTGTGGTACATAGAGCACTGTCGTAGCCTCTGCAGTACTCGCATGGCTCAATACCGCAGTTGCCACCGCTGTAGCCATAATTGCAAACTTATGTCGCCATTGTTGTTTACTCATGTTATATATATCTCCTATTGCATAGCATAATCGCTAATTATCTTCTTATTTAATCCTGTTCTTTATGCATTATATTTCCACAAAATATGTTTGTAATATGTTGATATTGGATGGATAATTGGGATTCATGCGTAATCATCCACTCCCAATTCGTATACCACTCAAAATTATCTTTTATATAATTCATTAATAGAATCTTTTATATACTGTCAAATATCATGATTATCGGTGAATCCGATCAATACGTGGCAGATTCCAATGATACTCAATGGCTACCATGCGAATGATGAAAACGATGAGGAAAGTCACATAGGACGCCACAATTTGATGTCCCATGCCATACACTACAAAGTAGGTGATACCTCCTAATAGGGCCGGCAAGGCATACACTTCTTCTTTCAACACACTCGGCGTGCGATGCGCTAACACATCTCGGATAATACCGCCACCCACAGCTGTAATTCCACCTAACACAACGGTGAGCACCAAGTTAGTTGGATCTGTAGCTATTCCAATTGTCGCTCCTGTCACTGTGAAAGAAGCCAACCCTAAGGCATCCGCTGTAAGATATACCTTCGTCGCACCTTTACCTTCAATATAACGATTCCATCCATAACGATACATAATGAACATGATGCCTACCGTAATTAATGTGATGGAAATATATAAGCCCGTTTGCAAGGATGTGGGAGGTATACGACCTACCATAATATCACGCACAATCCCACCACCAATAGCAGTAACCAGTGCTAAAATCACTATACCAAAAATATCCATACGCCTTTGAATCCCCAAAAGTGCGCCAGAAATCGCAAAGGCAATCGTTCCAATAATATCAAATAATAACCATAAAAAATCCATACAACGCCTCCTCATACGGAATTATTGTACCATTCTTTTGAGCAAGATACTAGGTGTAAAACAAAGCAAAAAGGACGGTTGCACCCGTCCTTTTTTGTTTACCCTATAATGGGGACTATAACTTTTGTTGAGTTAATTATATACCATCTTGCCACAAAATACAATAGATATAACAATAAAAGCGCCTATGCAATGCATAAACGCTTTTAAACCTTGGCGGAGAGAGAGGGATTTGAACCCTCGGTACGGTATCACCGCACACATGATTTCCAATCATGCTCCTTAAGCCGCTCGGACACCTCTCCAAGTGAATACTTAACTATTATAAACCACTAAATATATTCCGTCAAGCACTTTTTTCTTCCCCGTAGAGGAACTCAGTTGCGCATAGTAGCCTTGTGGAGATCCTTACTAGCTAAATTACATAAACCCAAGAAGAGTGCTACCCCTCCGTGAGGAGTGCCATGTCGCGTAGAAAGTTCCGTGGCACTGTAATTACCTAAATAGCACAAACACTAGAAAAGCACCGCATATTCCGGAACAAACTTAACCACTGTATCAGTTCGAGGCGGAATGTACGGCGATTGTTTAAAGTACCCCGTGAGGAACGCAGTTGCGTGTAGTAGCCTTGTGGCGACCCTTACTAGCTAATTTGCATAAATCCAAGAAGAGTGCGCCCCCTCCGTGAGGAACACCATGTCGCGTAGAATGTCCCATGGCACTGTAATTACCTAAATAGCACAAACGCTAGAAAAGCGCCGCATGTTCCGGAACAAACCTAACCACTGTATCAGTTTGTGGAGGAATGTGTGGCGATTTTCCCTTACACTAACAATAAAGAGCCACGGACAGAATAGCAATACAAGAGACGATTTAGCGAGGTAGATACCCCAAATGCTGCAGCAATATTTTCACTCCAATCAGAATCAATATAACGCCCCCAGCCATTTCCGCTCTTTCACGGAATGCTTTCATCATATGGTACCCACTAAATATGCCCACCAGACATACCAAGAAGGTAATCACACCAATGGTAACTGACGTAGTGAGTACATCCGCATGTAATAACGCAATAGTGACTCCCACTGCCAATGCATCGATACTAGTGGCAATGGACAACGCTAACATTTCTTTCCAATCCACGGAAGATGTATCCTCTTCCTCATCGCTAAGAGAGGTACGAATCATATTAATACCCAAATAGCCTAAAGTAATGAAAATAACCCAATGGTCCCACTCATCAAAATTCTGCGAAAATTGAGCTCCTACAGCTGCCCCTATGATCGGCATTAAGCACTGGAATGCACCAAACAAGAATGCCAAAGTGATTTTTTTCATCTTTGGATCTGCTTTCATCTGCGATGATTTACAAATAGAAACCGCAAAGGCATCCATGGCAAGACCTACCGATAAAATTAATATTTCAAGGTATGACACAAGTCCCTCCTGCAAATAACAACAAAAGTGCTTGGCAATCCCAAGCACTTTTCTTAAAAACATTACATTTCATATAGAGAACTGTAATTGTTTTTAGTACTAATTTTATTATTATACATCACCTAAGGCTAATAGGGAATAGGCTTCTAATCCCATTGTGGTATCATTTTCAATCTGTATAATTCGTTGCAACTCTGTACGTAACGACTCCAATACTTGTTTGGTAAAGAATTGCCCCACATCTGGATGCACCACAATGGATACATCCGTTTTTAATCGACCAAAGCGATACAATTCCCGCAGACGTCGTAAGATTTGCAAATACACAGTTTCTCCTTTTAGTACATGTCCAGTACCACCACAACTGGAACAGGTATCAAAGAGGATGGATGGAATACTTTGGCGCTCCCGTTTCCGTGTCAATTCCAACAACCCTAAGGAGGTAATACCACATACCACGGTTTTAATAGGATCTTTTTTCACTAAATGATGCATCAACTGCACAAGTTCTTCCATATCCTGCTTCGGCATATCGATAAAGTCACAGATGATGATACCTCCAAGATTTCGCAATCGCAATTGTCGAGCAATCATATGGGCCGCTTCTTGGTTGACACGTTTCGCTACCTGTCCCGCTTGTTCATTCTTGCCACTGTAATGAGCCGAGTTGACATCGATGACAGTGAGCGCCTCTGTTTGATCAATCTGCAAAGAACCACCAGATGGCAAATCAATACGATGATTTAACAGCGCATCGATTTGTTCTTCGATACCATGTGTCTTAAAAATATCTTCCTTTTGATTCCACAAACTCACGTCTACAGGCTTACCAAATCGTCCTGCCCCTAAGAGCTGTTGCAACTCTTCATAGGCAGCCATATCATCCACCATAATAGAACCTACCGTAGGACCTACATAATCACGGATGACACGATACCAAAGGTTCGCATCTCCATAGATTTCAGTGCCGTTCTGAGCAACCTTATAGCGCTTTTGTAAATGCTCCCAAGTCTGATGCAAATAAGCCATATCCCTGGCAATCTCTTCTGGACTCGCCCCCATAGCAGCAGTGCGCAGAATAAATCCTACACCCCGTTCTAAATAAGGTTGCGCCATATCTTTTAAAGACTGACGCAACTCTGGGTCTGTAATCTTTTTAGAAATATGAATCTGTTGATCATTGGGCAATAAGACCATGTAATGACCAGCTAAACTTACATCTGTAGTAACACGCGCACTTTTACCAAGCATGGCATCTTTTACAATTTGCACGAGCAGTACTTCCCCTACGTGAACTTTTTTCTGTTTCCCTTGTTCTTGTAGGTTTAGGTACACATTTTGACCGATGCCAATGTCGAGGAAAGCTGCACTCATGCCAGGTAGAACATTTTTCACTACCCCTTTATACATATGATTTACGCGATTCGATAGCTGTGGTCGTTCATATATAATTTGTTGTAAATCCCCCGCCTCATCCACAATGGCAAGACGGGTTTCCTCTTTCATCACATTGGCATATAATCGATTCATAGTCTCTCCTTATTCCACTTCTAGAGGCGTAATACAAGCCCCATCCGTTTCAATCAAAATCGCTTCACGGTGAATAGAATAACTATCTGTTACGGGCCAACCGTATTGCTCTTTGCCCAATTTCCACATATCCCCTGGCTTCATAGTCCCTTCTGGATATACGCCAATAGCCATACGAATTGTTACCATATCTCCGTCTACCTTTGCTACCAAGGGTTCTTTAATGAAATATTTCACATCAATCATTCTTGTTTTCTTCGGTGTTACTTTTTCATATAATACTTCATTTGCACTATTAAAAGGTTCCAGCAACTGTTCCCAATTTGCGCGTTCTACAGCGGGACCTGTCACCTCATAGACAGCATAATTGCAAATAGCCATCATTTTTTTTACTTTATCCGGCATGAATCGTCCATCCAACACTTCTAAGCCTTTTGGCGCTGATTGTGAAAGTCGGCTCATCAATTCATCTAATGACCCTTCTTCTAACACATCCATATCGCAATATTCAGCACTCGCAGTAATTCCCAGCGCTAGGGCAGAGGAAAAGCTAATTTTCATATGTGGATTAAATCCCTCAGAATAAGCCATTTTAATCCCACTGCGACGAATCATACGCTCTATAGCAGAGGCATAATCTAAATGGGATAAAAAGCGAAGTTCTTCTCCCTTATGTAAGGCCAAACGTAACTTTCTCAACACGTCCACCCTCCTTATAATCAATAATTGGTGTGCCTAGCTCTGGGCAAGCATTACAGCCATTACATGGCTTACGACGGCAATCCCACGTCAACGTACCTTCTACAGCACGCTCCCATTCACGTTGTAAAAAGGCTTTACTTACGGTGTCATCAATATGTTCCCAAGGCAATGCCTCTTCAAAACTACGGTCACGGCGAGCATAATAATCTGGATCAATATTCGTATCTTTGAAAGCCTGCATCCAGGTATCGTATTTAAAATACTCTGTCCAGCCATCAAATTTACAGCCATGTTTCCATGCCTCTATAACGGATAGCGCTAATCGTCTATCTCCACGAGCAAAGATAGCCTCTAAATACCCTGTATGTCCATCATGATAATGATAGGAAATATTGCGATTGTTGATAAGAGATTTTAAATATCTCTGTTTACGATGAATTTCCTCTACATCTTGTTGACCATACCATTGGTAAGGGGAGTGTGTTTTCGGTACGAAGAAAGAACAACTCACTGTCACCTTGCCATTACGTTTACCTGTAATATCACGATGTAAATCCAATACTTTATAAGCTAAGTCAGCAATGCCTGCTACGTCTTCGTCGGTTTCTGTTGGCAAGCCCATCATGAAATAGAGCTTTACTGTATTCCAACCAGATTTGAAAGCATTTTCACAGGCTGCCATCAAATCTTCTTCACTAACACCTTTGTTAATCACATCACGCATACGTTGAGAGCCTGCTTCTGGAGCAAAGGTTAAGCCACTTTTACGCACTTGCTGCACTTTTTTTGCAATATCAATAGAGAATGCATCAATACGTAAAGATGGTAAACTAACGCTGACTTGTTTATCTTTAAATTCTTCCATCAGCATATCCACTAATTCCGGCAATTTAGAATAATCGGCAGAACTTAGAGACATTAAAGAAATTTCATTATATCCCGTATTGGCGATAATATCCTTTGCCATTTGTAATAATCGTTCCGGCGTTCTTTCACGAACAGGACGATATAACATACCAGCTTGGCAGAAACGACAGCCTCGCAAACAACCACGGAATAATTCTAATACAGCCCGATCATGGACTACGTCTAAATATGGCACAATCGGCGCTGTCGGATAATAGGAGTGTTCCACATCTTCGACGATACGTTTTTTTACTACTGATGGCGCTTCCTCTGCCAAAATTTTTAATCCTTTAAAATGACCGTCCTCTGTGTATTCTGGTTCATATAAAGCAGGCACATAGGTCCCTTCAATTAAGGCTGCTTTGCGCAAGAATGCCTCTTTACCGCCTGGAAACCCTTTCACTTTTTCTGCTTTAAATAGTTCTACAAATTCTACAAGCCATTCTTCCGATTCACCGATAGACACGATATCAAAAAAATCTGCAATAGGTTCAATATTATATACACAAGGTCCCCCTGCTAATAGCAATGGGAAAGACATATCTCGATCTTTGCTATAGAAAGGGATATCTGCCATATCCAGCATATTCAAGATGTTGGTATAGCTCATTTCATATTGCAATGTAAATCCCAATAGATCAAATTCCCGAATTGGTGTTTTTGTTTCCAAGGAAAATAAAGGAATCTTACGGTCTCGCATTTCCTTTTCCATGTCGTGCCAAGGCGCAAAGACACGCTCAGCCACCACATCTTGACGTTCATTTAACAAACCATATAAAATTTTTATTCCTAAATGGCTCATACTTACTTCATATACATCAGGAAATGCCAAGGCCATTGTCACATCCACTGTACTGTGGTCTTTTACAATGCTATTCCATTCCCCTCCGGTATAGCGAGCCGGTTTTTCCACATGTTGTAACCATGATGGATCTAAGTGAATCATACAACCTCACTAGAGGCATAAGCCTCATTTCTAACAATTAAAACATGCGTTTTTTCTGACGCATTACTATATTTAATAATAAACCTATACTCAATAGATTGGTGGTCAAAGCACTAACACCATAACTGATGAAAGGCAATGGGATCCCTGTTACTGGCATAATACCTGTCGTCATGCCTACATTGACTAACACTTCAAATAACAGCATGGAGCCAATACCTGTGGCAATCAACATACCAAAGGGATCTACCGAGCGTTTCGCAATTAAGAAACTACGATACACAACCACCAATAGTAATCCTAAGACCACAAAACAACCTAGAAGACCTAATTCTTCCCCCACCACGGAGAAAATAAAGTCCGTATGGTTTTCCGGTAAAAAGTTCAACTGACTTTGGGTTCCTTCAAAGAGCCCTTTACCAAATAGTAAGCCTGAACCAATTGCAATTTTAGATTGGATAATATGATATCCTGCGCCAAAGGGATCTACATTAGGATTCAAAAACACCATAATCCGTTGTTTTTGATACTCTTGTAGTACAAACCAGCTTAACGGCAACAGCGCTACCATAGTGCCAACCATAATTTGCACTAACCGCATACGAATACCGCTCACAAAGAGCATGCCTGCTAATATAGCTACATACACTAAGGATGTCCCCAAATCTGGTTGCTTAAACACCAACAAGGCTGGGATTCCTAAAAATAAGAATACAGGCAATAGCTCTTTAAAAGTATTTAACTTTCCTACTCGACTTTCCAGCATGTTTGCCAAGCTAATGATCATCATCAACTTCGTAAATTCTGATGGTTGTATCGTAATAGGTCCAATCTGAATCCATCGTTGCGCACCTAGTGCCGATGTGCCTACCACCATAACTGCCAAAAGCATAACGATAGTAGCACCATAAATCCACTTTGCATAAGGGCGCAAGCGCTCGTAATCTAACCATTGCAGACCTACAATGGCAACGATATTTAATCCAAAGAATAGCAATTGTTTCGATACTAACCCTGTAATTTGCAGTCCTTCTCGATTGACATGAGTAGCGCTGCCGATAACAACACAACCAATGATAATCAAGCTGATGGTGGAGAGCACCAAAATCCAATCCCATTCACGTATAATTCTCTGCCACATAGTATACTCCTAGTCTACCTTTTGTTCTTTTCCAGAGGCGATTTCTTTTTTAGCAGCCTCTTTCTTATCATCCGCAGGGACTACGACCGGCTTAGGAATGTGAAAGTATTCTTCCAAAATAGGGCGTACAATGGACCCTGCAGAAACGGCACCAAAGCCGCCTTGTTCTACCAGAGCTACTACAACGATACGAGGCTTGTCATACGGTGCATAGGCAACGAACCAACCATGGTCACGGCCAGTAGCATTTTCCGCCGTTCCCGTTTTACCAGCTACGGCTAAGGATAAGCCTTTAAAAATTTCCCCTGCCGTACCACCTTCCAAGGTTACGTCTCTAAGACCATTGCGAACAATATCCATGACGGCTTTCGATACTTGCAAGACTCCTAATTTCTTAGGCCCAAAAATCTCTTCTGGCGTTCCATCAGCATTATCGATACGACTCACAACATACGGTTGATAGCGAATCCCTCCGTTAGCAATCTCAGACATCATCACTGCCATTTGTATCGGCGTCACCAATGTGAAAGACTGTCCAATAGCGGCATCGAAGGTTTCCCCTAAGTACCAATCTTGATTAAATACTTTTCGTTTATATTCGGGACTAGCAATATTACCGCTGCCTTCATCATATAACTTGATTCCCGTTTTTTCACCAAGCCCAAAAATCTTCGCATATTTATCGATATTATCGATGCCTAAGCGATTCCCCATTTCATAGAAATACACATTATCTGACTTCGCCAAGGCTTTATTGAAATCCAGCCAGCCTAAGGCCTCTCCTTCTGCATTTCGCTTATCGATTAACCAGTGTTTACCACTGTCATAAATCATTTCATTAGGAGTTACCTTTTTCAATTCTAAGGCCGCTGCACCAGTAATAATTTTGAAAGGAGACCCTGGCGGATACTCACCAGTAACTACTTTATTTTCAAAAGGATGATTGACATCTGTATTTAACTGATTCCATTGTTCCGTAGTAATCCCTTTGGCAAACCAATTCGGATTGAACCCTGGTGCACTCACCATGGCGAGTACCGCCCCTGTATTAGGATCTAGGGCCACTACGGCAGCTCCCTTCGCAGGAATACCTTGTTTTCTAAGCGCTGCTAATTGGTCATAAACAGCTTTTTCAGCCACTTTTTGTAGATTCAAATCAATGGTTAAATGAATATTGCGACCTGGTATGGTGTGTTTACGTCCTACTTCTTCTACAGGGCGTCCACTGGCATCCACCTCTACTTGACGTCCACCATCCACACCACGTAGCACAGAATCGTACATTTTCTCTAGCCCAGAACGACCTAAAATCGTACCAGGACCTATGGTGCCACCCGTATGTGTTCCGTATAACTCTGCTTGTTTCGCTTCCGCTAGCTCATCTTCACTGACTTCCCCTACATAGCCCAATAATTGGGATGCCATCGTATCATGAGGATAATAGCGAAGTGGCTCTACATCTACCGTAATACCAGGTAATTCATGACGATGTTCTTCAATTTTTGTCACCTTGTCTAAGGTTACGTCACTAGCTAATCGGATCGGCTCATAGCCACCCTTATGAGCCTCTATTTTTTCTGCCAATGTTTTCACAGGAATTTGTAAATAGGACGCCAATTGCTCTAGCTCTTTTGGATCCGCCTGCTTTCCAGTGGGCAACATAGACACCATATAGGCAGGTCGTGAACCGACCACAATTTGACCATTTCGATCATACATTAATCCCCGTGTAGCCGTCATAGAGAGCATACGAAGGCGATTCCCCTCCGCTTTTCCACGGTAATAATCACCTTCAATGGCCTGTAGATAAAATACACGTCCTAGCAAAATAGCAAAAATGATGACGACTATGGTTAGCAATACATCAAAGCGTGTCGTTTTTTTCTTTTTATATAGTGCTTTTAACATAGCCTCTCCTTTCTACCACATGTATTCATCCTTTTCTTCCCAGCGCCATACTAGTTTATGCACCACAATGCCTACTAAGGCATCAATCCCTATAGAAGGAATGCCATGATTCCAAATATAGGTAGTCATTACAATTGGTTCTTGTACAATCCACAATAAGCCCATTTGTAAAGCCATGACTAAAGCGGATCCTACTCCTGTCCACCAGGCGGTAGCATACCATTGTTCTTCATATACCGTGCCTTGCATAGCGCCTAACATATAACTTACCATCGCATAGGATACCACATGTAATCCAAAATAGTTTCCGATCATCACGTCTTGAACAATACCACCTACAACGGTTAGCATCATGCCATGAGACCGACCTTTCAATACGGTCACTACCAACGCAATATCTAGTAATAGATGAGGCGCCCACGAATAGGAAAACCATCTAGGTACCACTAAGGATTGGATAATAATAACGCCTAATACCATCAATGTCCAAGCACATCGTTTCATTGTTGCACCGTCCCTTTAGCCCCTTCTACTTGATCTCGCTGCGTACGAGGAATCAATTTTGGCTCTAATTTTGGCGCTTCTGGTCGTGCAATGGATGATGATACAATTACAAATACTTCTTCTAAACTTTGAAAGTCCACTGTAGGGTCGATGACAGCATGTTTCACAAATCCTTCTTCATCAGTAACAATATCTTTCACATGGCCCAATAATAATCCCTTTGGATACATACCTCCAAACCCTGAAGTTACAATTGTATCGCCTTTTAGCACATCACCATTTAAGGCAATGTTCACCATTTGTGGCTCCATAGGGCGATTCCCATTCCCTTTCAGTATAGATGCAATTCTAGATTCTGGTCGTTGCACGATAACACCAGTAGCAGATCTTGGATCTAATATGCTTTGTACCCGTGCAGAATGTTCATATACATCTGACACAAAGCCTACGACCCCGCGGGGAGCAATGACTGCCATATTTGGCTCTACCCCATCTGCACGGCCTCTACTAATAGTGAATGTATCCGTCCAAGCCCCTCTATCACGAGTCACTACAGAGGCTGCTAATAAAGCAAATTGAGGTTGTTCTCCTTTAAATTGTAACAATTGGCGTAAACGAATATTCTCTGCCACCAATTCGTCATAGGCCACTTGCTTTTGCTCTAATTCTGCATTGCGCTCCTCTATGTCTGACATGTCTTTCACACGCAAGATACCATTATCTATCACGGCTATTCCCGTATGTAAACCAGATAAGAAACGACTGGCTCCATAAGTAAAAGGTGCCATCAAATTTTCTAGAGTTACTGTTACTACAGGAACTTGCGTTCTTTGTTTCCACACGTACCCAAAAATTCCTAATATGGCACAAAGGATTACGATCATAGTCAACCATTTTCGTTCAGATTGTTGCATTAAGATCGCCCCTTTCGTAATTTACTAGCCACTAATAATCGCTCTAAGCGTTGTACATCCGCAGCAGCTCTACCTAAACCAAGTGCTACCGTATCGCCTGGCGTATCTGCAATGCGTACAGGAATACCTAGTTCCTCTTGGATGTGGCGGTCTAATCCTTCAAGTAAGGACGTACCTCCCGTAAGGAGCATGCCACTTTCCATAATATCTGCCACTAATTCAGGTGGTGTTTTTTCCAAAATACTGCGTATAACCGCCACCATATCTGCAATAGGTTGTCGCAAAATTTCATAGACTTCACTTTTACGAATCATACAGCGTTTGGTGAGTCCCGTTTCAGAGTGACGACCTACGATAGTGTATTCCCCTTCGATAGATGGAGCGATCGCACAACCAAGAGTTTGCTTAATGTCTTCCACTGTTTCATCGGATACCATAATAGAAAACTCATTACGTATATAATGGTAAATGGCTTCATTTAATTCATTACCACCAATCCGTGACGTATGGCTCGCTACTTTACCACCCATCGATAAAATAGCTACATCCGTAGTACTGCCACCGATATCGACAGCCATACTACCACGAGCCTCAAAAATAGGAAGGCCTGCACCAATCGCTGCTGCTACTGGACTTTCCAGCAAATACGCTTCCCGAGCACCCGCCTGAATGATCGCATCCGTCATAGCTCTTCGCTCCACATCGGTTATACCACAAGGCACTGCCATAACGACACGGGATCTACGAACCGCCTTGGACGCTTTGTTCATAAAATACTTTAACATGGACAACACTATACGATAATCCACAATAAAGCCCTCTTTCAGAGGACTCATAGGTGCTAATGTTTCCGGATTGCGCAACAACAAACGCTGCGCATCTTCTCCAATAGTAACGATGTTCTCTTGCTTTGCATCCGTTGCCACTATAGATGGTTCCGATACAACCACCCCTCGACCTTCCACAAAAATATGTGTGTGAAAGGTACCAATATCTATTCCTAAATCTCTTCCTAATGAAGAAAATAATTTCATCGAACCTCTCCTTATAAAGAATTCCGTATTCTATTAATTGTAACATACTTTAGGGAGATTATAAATAAAAAAGCCAGCAAAACCGAAGTTCTGCTGGCTTTTATTATATTTATTTTAGCTCTATAATAGATGTTTGAGTTAGTTATATAAGGTTTATACCCTATAGATACTGGCTATATAACTCCACTATATTTATTTTGAGTTAGTTGATACAATTCGGTCTGCATCCGTTAATACCGGTGGATGTGTATAATCATTGTATAAAGCGGCACCTGCAATAGCGATAGCTACACATGCGATTCCACCAGCAATAAGAAAAGGCTTCCCATCAATTTGACGGCGATATATACCGATACCTAATAAGCCCAATGCTCCAACTGAAAATGCTATCCCTAAATATTGAACTAACTTAATATTTTTTTCATGATGAATTAGGAAATCAGCTTGGATAGGTATTGGTTTTCCATGCATAACATTCTCAATTAAATTCCAACGTAAAGTTTTATTTTCATTGGATATATCCTGAGAATTTGTCCGAATAGGTGGTTCAGGTAAATTTAATGAGTAGTATACTTGTGAAGAGCTTAAAATTTTATCCCCCATCTCGTTAGATTGTTGACCATTACTATTAGTTTCATTTTTAGGTAGCACTAGATCAAAACTATAGGAATCATAAAAAAATCCTTTACGATATTTCACACCTTTATCAGCTTCTTCAGGATTAAATAATTCTGCTCCAGATTCAACAAGAGCTTTGATATTAGGAGTATCTTTTTCAGCTATAAATCCATTATTTCCTGTATCCTTAATCGTATATCCACTTTCAGCAAATTCTTTACGCTCTGAGTCAAATGTTTTTCTTAATTTAGGAGCCCTATTAGCCAATACAGGATCTACTCCCATCTCAATACGTTCATGAATAGAACCATCTGGTCGTATAGTCGTTCCAATTTCTGCTTTAAAACAACCAGATACTAGCAACAAACATACTCCCAATGTAGCCGTAGTTATCGTCTTTATCACATTCATCTGTTTACCTCCTATTGCAATCCATAAGTAGATTTGTATTGGTTTAATTTAGAGTAGAACAAATCATACATTTTACCACCATCTTCATAGCGACTTGTATTTCCTCGTAATCCATCAAACATAGCATTCATTCGTTCTTTTTGAAGGTTGTTCATATCTTGAATTCCGGTACGGCTCGCAGTATCTAACTTATTTAACGTTTCATTATCTATTGTTATTTGTTGAACTTTATTCGTTCTAAATGAACCAGTTGCCATACCTGGAGTAATAGAGCCAGCATTAATATCATCTGCCATAGATTTCAGTACAGATTCAAACTCCATCAATCGATTGACTGCTGCTTGTTGTGCTTCTTTTGCATTTTGTGCTTGTTTTTTTGGTGCATCAACAGCTTTATCCTGTCCATTGTTCTCTGTAACCTTCGTCTCATTGGCAGTGATTTCTGGCGACATTTTAGTGCCAGTATATTCTATATCATCAGATAAAAAATACCATCCCAAAATTCCTACAATTACGAGTGCATAGACTAGTCCAACCACTTTCAATATTTTATGAAAATCATCTTTATTTTTAACCTCACTATTTCCCTCTAATTGTTGATCTCTTAAGTCTGTCATAATTTGAGGACCCTCTATTGTTTGAGCAGAACTGTTAACTCTCCGATTATTCGAGATTGCCGCACCACAATTATGGCAGAACTGTGATGTTGATGGTACACTTTCACCACACTTTTCACAAATATTCTCTAGGCTAGTTCCACAAGAATTACAAAATTTAGAAGTATCTTTATTTGTTGCTTGACATGATCCACAAACTTTCATAGTTCCTCCTTAATATAATGTCAACATTATTAACACATGATATACCTACTATTTTCACAAATAGTAATACAAACTTATCGTTCGAATAGCACACTATCTATATATTTAGCTATATTCTTAAAATGATACACTTCAGATTCTCTTAATTCGTAAGAATCACTGAGTGTTATAAGTATATAGGCCTCCCCTTTTTTATAGTCTTGACTCTGAAAGATAATGCCACCATCATGATACACTCCAGCAAGTTCTCCTGTTTTATGTGCAATAAACCGATTAGATAACGCCTCATTAAATGTTTCAGTATCTGTTTGACCCAACAAGTACATCAACATTTTCTCTCTAGAAGAGCTTGACATTCCTTTTCCTTCTAATAAATTCATAAACCAATGTCCCAAATCGTTAGCAGATGTATAATTTTCACGTCCTTGCCGAATAGCTTCTAAATCCATCATATACCGTTGTAATTTCGTATCCATAAATCCATTTTTTATGATGTATTGGTTAATTGATTCCATTCCAAGGCGACGTATTAGTATGTTAGTTGCAGAATTATCGCTAACTGTAATCATTAACTTCGCCAATTCATCAACAGTCAATTTTGTACCAACAGCATAACCAGACAATACTCCAGCACCACCAACTTTATCGGATTCTTCTAATTCCATAGTTTCACCTAAATTGATATGACCTGCTTCTATTTCTTCAAATAAATATCCTAATATATATACTTTAATCATACTAGCTGCACGAACAGGTCTAGATTGTTTCACAATGGACTCATTATGGTATCCTACATATATAGATTCATAAGGAAACAACTGTATTTCTTTTTCAATAACACTTAATTTATTCCTAGCTTCCCCCATAGACATTCTATCATGCTCCAGATGATACGAAGCGCCCTCTATTCTGCCTTCTGTTTCAGTGCTACTTTTAGCCGAAAAGCCACATCCCAACACCATACATAAACATATCGACAGCGCACAAAAATACATTGACCGTATTAATCGTTTTATTATCTTACTATACACACTGGTCTCTCCCTATTTATAAGTATGCCCCAATAATAAACTGATTCAATTGATGACAGCAAAAGTATATAAAAATCTTATTCCGCATCTTAGAAGATTAAAACTTTTATCTATATCATATCACATTTTATCCTAACATAAAATATAATAATTGATGGTGTCAACCATGCTATCAATTTCTTTATTTAGCTAAAATAAATATCTTCCACTAGTATTAGCATACCTCTTTTATACAACACAAAAGCCAGCAAAACCCAAGTTCTGCTGGCTTTCAGTATATCTAATTTTCTATTCCCACTCAATGGTTGCTGGTGGTTTACTTGTAATATCGTACACGATACGGTTGATGTGGTTTACTTCGTTCACGATGCGGCGGGAGATCGTATCCAATACATCATAAGGGATACGTGCCCAGTCGGCTGTCATGAAGTCAGTTGTGGTCACCCCACGCAATGCCAATGTGTAATCATAGGTACGGAAGTCACCCATAACGCCTACAGTACGTGTGCTTGTTAACACAGCAAAGTATTGGTTAATAGAACGATCTAAACCAGCTTTTGCGATTTCATCGCGGAAAATGTAATCCGCATCACGCAATACGTCTAGTTTATCTTTTGTCACTTCACCCATGACACGGATCGCAAGACCTGGACCTGGGAATGGTTGACGCCATACTAGGTAATCTGCCAAACCAAGTTCTACACCTAATTGACGAACTTCGTCTTTGAACAAGTTGCGAAGAGGTTCGATTAAACCCTTGAAATCTACTACTGCAGGCAAGCCACCTACGTTGTGGTGAGATTTAATCACTTCAGCTTCGCCAGTACCAGACTCGATTACATCTGGGTAGATTGTACCTTGTGCTAAGTAATCAACGGAACCAATTTTACGCCCTTCATCTTCGAATACACGGATAAATTCTTCACCGATAGCTTTACGTTTCGCTTCTGGATCTTCAAGACCTGCTAATTTCGTCAAGAAACGTTCTTCTGCATCCACACGAATGAAGTGCATACCAGAATCTTTAAACGCCGCTTCTACTTCATCACCTTCGTTTTTACGCATCAAACCATGGTCAACGAAGATACAAGTCAATTGATCGCCTACGGCTTTAGAAATTAACGCTGCTGCTACAGAGCTATCCACACCACCAGATAATGCCAATAATACTTTACCATCGCCTACTGTATTGCGAATCTCTTCAATAGCAGTTTTTGCATAGTTTGCCATCGTCCATTGGCCTGTGCATCCACATACTTCATACAAGAAGTTGTGCAACATTTCTTTACCATGTTCTGTATGTAATACTTCTGCATGGTATTGCATCGCATATAAACGACGCTCTTCGTTTTGCATAGCTGCTACAGGGCAATCTTTTGTATGTGCCACGATTTTGAAACCTTCTGGCACTTTTGCCACATAATCCACATGGCTCATCCATACGATTTCTTCTTCTGAAAGTCCTTTAAATAATGGTGAGGACACATCTACTTGAGTTGGTGTTTTACCAAATTCACGTGTTTCCGCAGACGTTACATGTCCGCCCAATGTATGCGCCATAAATTGCATACCATAGCACATACCCAATACTGGAATGCCAAGTTCAAATACTTCCGCTTCCATTTTAGGAGCATTGTCTTCGTATACGCTAGCAGGACCACCTGTAAAGATGATACCTTTTGGCTGTAATTCTTTAATTTTTTCTAATGCTTTATTGTACGGATATACCTCACAATACACATTATTTTCACGTACACGACGCGCGATCAGTTGATTATATTGACCACCAAAGTCAACGACAACAACCATCTCTTTTTGTTCCATTCTGTCCTCCCACAATCTTCTGTTTATAACTTCAATATATAAACACTATATATTAAATATTATACCCTATGCACTAAGTTTTGACTAGAATCGGAAGTCACGTTCTCCCTCTTCCATTTGCGCAATATAAGCTTTAGATTTTTCTTTCACTAGATCGTTTTTAATGGAGTCTAATTGCACGTCGATAACAGCCGCACCAACAGCTTTTGTTTCCTCATCTGCATAGTCTAGTAAATACTCTTTCAATGTCATCAACGCATTCGGTTGACAACAGTTAGAAATTTGTCCACTCTTAGCCAGTGCCATAAAGCGGTCACCTGTACGTCCTTCACGGTAGCAAGCCGTACAGAAACTTGGTACATATCCTAATTGCAATAACCATTCCACAATTTCATCCAAGGAACGGCGGTCACTCGTATCGAATTGCGCAGAATTTTCTTCTTCTGGTTCTTCTTCTACATAACCGCCCACAGATGTACGAGACCCTCCAGAAATTTGCGAGATACCTAAGGCTAAGCCACGCTCACGCATAGCTTGACTTTCACGAGTAGACATAATCATACCTGCATACGGCGCAGATACACGAATCAAAGCTACGATTTTTTCAAAAATATCGTCTGGTACAGCATTACTGAAATCATCTACATCGATATCATCAGCTGGACAAATTCGAGGCACACTGATCGTATGCGGACCTACACCAAACTTTGCCTCTAAATGTTCTGCATGCATCAACAAGCCTACGAAGTCATATTTATAGTGTTCCAATCCATAAAGGACGCCAATGCCCACGTCATCAATACCTGCTTCCATAGCGCGATCCATAGCCGTTGTATGGTATGCATAATCGCTCTTAGGGCCTGTTGGATGAAGGGCTTCATAGTTTTCTTTATTATATGTTTCTTGGAACAATGTGTACGTACCAATACCTGCCTCATGTAATTTTCGATAATCTTCCACTTCACACGCCGCAATATTGACATTGACACGACGAATTTCTCCATTATCTTTTTTGATGGAGTAAATCGTATCAATACATTCCAAAATATATTCCAGTGGATTTTCCAATGGATGTTCGCCAGATTCAATAACAATCCGTTTATGCCCCATGGCTTCTAAGGCCATCACTTCTTCACGGACTTGATCTTGGTTTAATTTTTTGCGAGTAATGGTTTTATTTTTTGCATGGTATGGGCAGTAGACACAACCATTGATGCAATAGTTTGATAAATACAAAGGAGCAAATAATACAATACGATTGCCATAAATCGCTTGTTTAATCTCTTTTGCTAAAGCAAATAATTTTTCCTTATATTCTGGCAAAGGACATTCTAACAGTACCATCGCCTCACGGTGGTTTAATCCTACACGAGTTTTTGCCTTCTCTAATATGACATCCAACAAAGGACGATTTTCCTTGTTTTCTTCTGCATATTGTAAAGTGGCTAGAATCTCTTCATGATTAATAAATTCTTCCGCCTTGGAAGAGTGTACATCATACATAGTAAACTCCTTTTCTACTGACTTAGTAGATCTATGATAGCCTACATCTTTCTAGGCTTTGTCTTAACATAAGCGCTATACCGATTTTATTAGATATAGTCTTTCTTTTATTATACTCCACTTATGAATCAATGTATATAAAATTAGTGTGCATTATGAAAGCAAATACTAATACTATGTATGCATAAACAGAAATATACATCTATTCATTTGTTCACTCTGAAACCGTCATGTCCTTTTACAACCTATAACCTTAAACTGCATATCTGATATAACATCATTTTTACAAAATCTTGTTGTCCTATTTGCAATAACGGCAAAATCCTATACTAAACAAACAAAAAAGGCCACCAGATATTACTATCTAGTGACCTTTCATATGTGTTATGATTAAGCTTCTACAGGGTATACAGAAACTTTACGGTTATAACGACCAGCACGTTCAAATGCTACACGGCCAGGAACCAATGCAAACAAAGTATCATCTTTGCCGATACCTACGTTAGTGCCTGGATGGAAATGTGTACCACGTTGACGAACTAGGATGTTACCACTTTTTACAGTAGAACCGTCATGGCATTTAACTCCAAGACGTTTGGACTCGGAATCACGACCATTTTTTGTACTGGAAGCACCTTTTTTAGATGCGAATAGTTGTAATTGGATATTGAATAACATGTAGTTCACCTCCTATTGTTCACTCACTCTAACAAAATCACTATATTGATCCGCCACATTCTTGATACCAAGAAGCATCGTTTCTAATATAGTTTGTCCTCTTTCAGTAATGGGTTCTGAAAGTAGGATATGTAACTCACCGTCTTCTATTTGGTACTCCATGGATTGCTTAGCCACCTCATGAAGACCTAAGATCGATGTCTGTGAAAGCATGGATATAGCGGCACATACAATATCTTCTCCGTAAGGACCTGCTTCAGCATGTCCTCGAAAATGACATTCTATGATTTGCCCTAATCGATTGCGTTTCACATCAATGTGAGTCATGATACTTACGCCTCGATTTTTTCGATGCGAACTTTAGTGAATGGTTGGCGATGGCCTTGACGACGACGATAGTTGGATTTCGCTTTGTATTTGAAAACCAAGATCTTTTTCGCTTTACCATGTTCAAGTACTGTACCAGTAACTTTTGCACCGTCCACAAGTGGTGTACCAACTTTAACATCACCGTCTTTAACTACAGTTACAACTTCGTCAAAAGAAACAGTTCCTTCAGCTGCTACATCCAATTTTTCAATAGTGATTACATCGCCTTCGGAAACGCGATATTGTTTACCACCAGTTTTAATAATTGCGTACATTATGACACCTCCTTGTATTCGTACTCGCTGAATGCGGTTATCTAGCCGAAGCCAAATATTATTGACCTCTTCATGCGGCTTGCAATAGTTGGGCGTACCCAAACTATGACTCAATTATTATACATGACAAGCACTGTTTATGTCAACGAAATAGGACTAATTTTTTCTATCTACACCTATGAAAGCCTAGTTTGCTGCATCTATTATAAAAGCAACTTGAATCATTAAGTCATCCACTAGCACGCCCTTTCATCTATATACTATTCTGTGTACTATAGAATACCACTACTATATCGTTATCATCTTTCATCTATACACCATTGTATGTACTATACAATGGCACTCCTTCAGATACACGCATGATCTTAGGATACAATACGATGCCAAAAGTTGACTATACACTATATTCACCTAGGATTTCACTACTATGAAAGCATACCTATATAACCGGACGAGCAAATCGATAATAACAGAGTAACGCCACTAAAGAGCAAAACACCATAGTGATCCCCATAGGAATTGCCGTATGTGACCCTCCGATCCCCACGATAGGTGACACAATACCCGCAGACATCATGGAGAAAAAGCCTAATAAGGCAGATGCACTACCTGCTAGGTGACCGTAATGTGCCATCGCCATAGAAAAGCTAGCCGCCCCGAATAAAGACACCATCCCTACGGTAAAGAATAAAATTGTGGTCACCACTAAGAATGGCATATTCAGTGCCATAGCACCTAAGAACAAAGAAGATCCTAAGAAGAGCACAGTTAAACTACCTTGTAATAATTGATAATCCTTAATGACATTACTCAAACGAGAGCTAATCATACTAAATAGAATAATACCACAGCTATTAATACCAAATATGTAACTAAATTGTTGTGCATCCAGCCCAAAGATATTTTGGTACACAAAGGATGATCCACTAATGTAACAAAAGAAGGCTCCAAAAGCAAAGCATTGAATACCACATTGCCCTAAAAAAGCTTTGTCTTTCAGCAACGTCTTGTAATTTTTGAGCGCCACTTGAACACCACCTACTACACGTTGCTCCTTTGGTAAACTTTCACTAAATAGAATGGAACCTATCAATAATATTAGGGAAAATCCTGCTAAAACGACGAAAATGAATCGCCACGTTTCGTATGCCAAAATTTGTCCTCCCACTAATGGAGCGATAACAGGCGCCAAGCCATTGACCATCATCAACGATGCCAACAGTTTAATCAGAGCCGGCCCCGATGCATGGTCACGAGCGATAGCCTTAGAGATAACTACCCCAAAGGAACCCGTCACACCTTGCAAAAATCGGCCCAACAAGAGTACTTCAATATTTGGTGCATAAGCGCAAACAATGGTAGCTACTACGCAAAGTAGGTTTCCCACAATGAGCGGTCTCTTACGACCTAGCACATCGCTGATAGGTCCTGCAAAGAGTTGTCCCACTGCAATACCGATGGTCATAATGCCGATGGTCATTTGAATATTCGATGCCGATGTATCTAGTTCTCCAGGCATAATCGGCAAGGCTGGCAAATACATATCCGTCGCCAATGGCGTTACCGCTGTGAGCAATCCTAAGAATATAATTAAAAACAATGAAACAGACTTACTTTCCTTCATGCTTTTCCTTTCTAACGATCTCCGCATTCCGAAGCAACACTTTCTTTCCTCGCCAAGCCCATGCTTTGTGGCCGTACTTCGCTTTAAACTCTTTATTCGTCATTCCTTCTAATTCCTCCATCTCAATGTAGGATGTAACCTGTTGAAACTCTGGTATAGGCGTCATAGGAATATCTCGATTGTGAGGGCACACCTCTTGGCATACATCACACCCAAAAATGAGAGGTGTTTTACCAATAATTCGTTCTTCTTCCTCTGAAAGATCCCCCTTACACTGAGTGAGATAACTTTTACAAGTTCGATAATCTAAATGATCTCCTTGTAAGGCCTTACCAGGACAAACACGCAAACAAGCACCACATTGTAAACAGGTCTGATTCAATGGCGAAGAAGGAGGTAATGCCAAAGTCGTCATGATGGTTCCAATCACCGTATAGGATCCCCACGTAGGATTGATAAACGTTTGGTTCCACCCATAAAACCCTAAGCCTGCCAAGTATGCCATATACCGATCCGCTAAAGGTGACGTATCACAATGAATCTCGTATATTTCGTCAGGATAGCGCTCACGCAAAACTTCCACCAGTCGTTCCAAATACTGTCGTACTACAACATGATAATCATCGCCCCAACAGTACCTAGCTAAATTCGTCACTCCTTCCCTAAGCATATAATAAGGAAACAAACAGACTATAGCGGACTTCGGTGAAGCAATAGTCGTGGACCCCTGCAATCGTTCTTCAATACTTCCATTCGTAAACGGACAAGGATAGGGCGTATCCAAATGTAACGACGCTTCCGCCGGCAATGGCCAAGGTGCCACCCCCACCGCAGGAATATTTAATTGTATCGCTAATTCTTCAAGTTTTAAATTTGTCATGCATTCATTATACTATACAATCCATAGGCTTTATATATAAATAGCCACTCATATATCATGCCAATTACGAACAAAGACTATGCATTTGGGGAAACTTTATTTTAAATTATAGTTTTCTCTGGAAGTACTATCAAAAACTCAAAACCAATCCCGCTCTCTAAAGAATGCAGTTAAGCGTAGCAGAACAAGAGACATTGTCATGGCCTATATACTATGCTATAATTAAAACAACAAAAGAAGAGCCATCGACGTCTGCTAGCGTTAGGCTCATCTCAAAAGTGGAAAATTGATTACGCCTAACGTGTAAGGTCTGGGAAACCTTATTCGTTAGGCGTTTTCGTTAACTATAAAAGCAACGAAGAACTTCTACAATCAACATAGAAAATTGAATCAATAAAGATAACTTTTCATATGTAGTCATAGTATCACCTCCTCCCCTAATAGGAAGAGATGAGCCTAACAACACGCCGTTGACTCTTCTTATTTATTACACTTTAAAATCACACAAAATGTTAATGTTTTATCAATACTACACATACTCCATGAGGAACGCAGTTAAGCGTAGCAGCCTTATGGCGACCCTTACTAGCTAAATTGCACAAATACAAGAAGACCGCAACATGTTCCTGAACAAACCTAACCACTGTATCAGTTTGAGAAGGAATATGTTGCGGTCTTCCCTTTGCAATATTTAGTATAGATCGCCACAGGCTACATAGCAGAATAAGTGACGACCTACAAGTTGCATAGATTAGCAAGTGACGTATTGACTAAATGAACTCAAAAGTTTTATCCTATAACATATTACTAATTACTTTTATCATTCAACACAGGAGGAACAATATGTCTATAGAACTACGTAAAGTTGCCATTATCGGCACTGGTCATGTGGGCTCCCACGTGGCATTTTCCCTTGCCACACAAGGTGAGGTTGACCAATTATACATGGTAGACATCGACAAAGACAAAGCCATTGCTCAAGCCACCGATATTAATGATGCGGTAAGTTACTTACCACATCGTGTAGAAGCTATCCCTTGCGAACCTGAAGATATCGGAGACTGCGATATTCTCGTTATTTCTGCAGGTCCTCTACCATCCCCAGAACAAGATCGACTAGATACACTAGGGTCCACCGTAGAAGTATTGCGTGAATTCCTCCCTCGTGTGAAAGCCTCTGGTTTCAGCGGTTTTATCGTTAGCATTTCCAATCCTGCCGATGTAGTAGCTGCCTATGTGCAAGAATACTTAGACTACCCAAAACATAAAATCATCTCTTCTGGCACATCCTTGGACTCCGCTCGTTTGCAACGATTGGTAGCTGAGCAAATCCACGTACATCGTCGTTCTTTATCTTGCTATGCTATGGGTGAACACGGTGGTAGCGCTATGGTCCCTTGGTCCCACGTCACAGTATCTGGCAAACCTTTAAAAGAACTCCAACAGGAACTTCCTCACCGCTTCCCAACCTTTGATGAAAATGCCTTAGTAGAACAAATGAAATACGGTGGCTACCTAGTCCTCATTGGAAAAGGCTCCACCGAATTTGGCATCGCTGCATCCGTTACAGAAATTATCCGCGCTTACTTCCACGATGAACAAAAAGTATTACCTCTATCCTGCAAACTAGAAGGCGAATACGGCGAACACAATGTCTTTGCCTCCGTCCCTGCCATCATCGGCAAAAACGGCATCGAAGAAATCTTGGAATTGCACCTAACCTCAGACGAACAAGATGCCTTCCACAACTCTTGCGAACGCATTCGGGAATATATTAAACTAGCACATACTATGTAGAATTATACACCCTACCCTCTGAGGAACGCAGTCATGCCTAGTAACCCTGTGGTGACCTTACTAGCTAAATTATAGAAATGCAGAAACGAGCAACATGTTCCTGAACAAACATTATGAAATACCGTTTGTGAAGGAATGTGTTGCTCGTTTCCCTTTGCCATATTTTCTTATAGCCGCCACAGAGTAGATAGCATTACAAGAGACGATACATTATGAAATACCGTTTGTGAGGAGTATACCGTGCTCTTCCCTTTGCAATATTCAGTTAAAATCGCTACAGGCTACATAGCGGAATTACTTAGCGAACCATTTGGAGTAAATTTTATCATACGTTCCATCTTCACGCATTGCTTTCAAAGCTTCATTAACTTTATCACGTAATGCTGTGTTAGATTTATTGAATCCTAATACGAATGGAGGTGCATCAGTGCCTTCTCCAACTAATTTAAGATCTTTATCTGCACCTTGTTTCAAGTAGTACATAGCCACCGCTTGGTCGATGATAGCACCATCAATTGTGCCGGCTTGCAAAGCCATGAAGATATTGCTATTAGAATCCATTTCTTTTACATCTGTACCAGGGATTGCTTTCGCCATTTCCACAGGAACTGTACCAATTTGAACACCTACACGTTTATTAGCAAGGTCATCCATTTTTTTGATATCTGTATTATCTTTACGAACGATAGTGATAAAACCACCTTCTTTAAAGTATGGCTCAGAGAATGCCAATGCTTTTTCACGTTCTGGTGTAGCATTGATACCCGCTGCGATCATGTCAATATTACCAGATTGTGTGGCTGGAATTAACGCATCGAACCCCATGCTAACAAACTCTAATTTTAAACCTAAACGTTTTGCTACTTCTTCACTTAAATCCACATCAAAACCAATGTATTTATTCGTATTTTCTTCTGCAAATTCAAATGGAGGGAATGTGGTTTCAGAACCAACTTTCAACACCCCTGCTGTTTGTGTTAGTTGCGCTTCTTTTTTATCGCTACCACAACCAGCTAGTAAACCTACACTAAGAACAGCCGTACATAGGATAAGACCTATTTTTTTCATGCTAATCATAATTACCTCCCATAATATATTCACTACTTATGATTATTTATACATAAATTATACCACATAAATATTAAATAGCAAGTATCTTTTATAAAATTCCTATTTATAAGTATACCTGTCTCACTCTAGAAAAGGAATCCCATGTAATAACTACTCATAAAACAGAGGAAAGTTGAAACAAAGCATCAACTTTCCTCTGTTAACATTCTGTTATCTATAGAGGATATAACATATATCCTACTTAAGACCTTGTGACAGAGCCTTACCCTTGGTAATACCTATTGATATACAGTATTCAGTATTATAAGAAGTCTTTAATTTTATCTCGTTTACCACGATTACGCAACTTCGTTAAGGCTTTCCCTTCAATTTGACGAATCCGTTCCCGTGTTACATTAAAGAATTGACCGACTTCTTCCAATGTACGTGGTTTGCCATCTTTCAAACCAAAGCGTAATTCTAGCACTTGTTGCTCACGGTCTGTTAAACAACTAAATACTTCTACAATTTGCTCACGTAGTAAGATAAAGCTAGCCGCATCATCTGGCGCCACTGCATCCTTATCTTCTAAGAAGTCGCCTAAATGGGAATCTTCTTCTTCCCCAATCGGTGTTTCCAAAGAAACTGGCTCTTGAGAAATTTTTTGAATTTCACGCACCCGTTCTACGGTAATACCCATACCAGCTGCAATTTCTTCTGGACTTGGTTCGCGACCTAAGTCTTGTAATAATTGACGTTGAATACGCACCAATTTATTAATCGTTTCTACCATATGTACAGGAATACGAATTGTCCTAGCTTGGTCAGCAATGGCTCTCGTAATAGCTTGACGAATCCACCATGTAGCATACGTAGAGAATTTATATCCTTTTGTGTAGTCGAATTTATCAACCGCTTTGATAAGGCCTAAGTTACCTTCTTGAATCAAGTCCAAGAACAACATACCACGGCCCACATAGCGTTTCGCAATACTAACCACCAGACGCAAGTTAGCATCGATCAACTTTTGCTTTGCACTATTTCCTAAGCGCACTTCTTTATAGGTAGCACCTTCTGCATTGCCTGCCTCAATTTGTTGCGCCAAAATAATTTCTTCATCACCAGATAGCAATGGAACACGACCAATTTCTTTTAAGTACATGCGTACTGGATCATCGATATTCATCCCTTCAGGAATGGATAAGTCAAGATTAATCTCTTTTTCCTCATCGTCATCTTCCTCAGTGATATCGATGTCACTACTTAAATGCTCCACATCTACATCTACATCTACTTCTACTTCCACTTCAAGATCTTTATCCAACAGTTCATCATCATGTAAAGACAACTCAGTTTCTGACTCATGACCATCATCTGGAATGACTTCAATATTCAAATTATTAAACACTGCATACATGCTATCTAACTGTTCTGCCGTTACCTCTACTTGATCTGAAAGTGCATCAGAAATTTGTCTCGCTGTAATGACACCATCTCGTTTTGCCGTTTCTAATAAAACCGCTATAATCTCTTCCACTTGCGATTGTTTTTTCTTCTTTGCCACTGTGCTCTTCCTTTCACTACATCAAGACCACTGTCTAATTAATTCCTGTAAATCCTGACACATTCGTAATTCTTCTATAAACCTAGGATCATTAGCCCGACTCAATTGATCTGCTAAGCGACTATGCTCCTTATATTGATTGCGAAGGGATTTTAATCGCACGCTTCGAATTAAACTGTGCAACAATTCCTCATCCATTTCTCGGCCAATCAAGACCGACCATTTGCCAAACATATGCCAAGATTCCTCATCTAAGGATTCCTCTAATAGGACATCTGACAAATTTTCCCCTTGGGCTACCAACTCGCCTATCTTTTCATAATAAGCACTATACATTGGGTGGGTAAAATCTTCCACCCCTATATATTGGCTTACCAGGCTATATATATCATTATCCTTACCTACCCAGTACAGCAATTCTTCTTCATCTGTGAAAGTCTCCTTGGGCACATTCATGGCCTGCTGTTTTAATTCTATGTTTCCTTGTCGAAGAAACTGTCTAAAGTAAGTAATAATGGTGCTCACATCTAACCATAATGGTAGTGCCAAGGCTTTTAAATATTCATCACGACGCACTTGGCTTTCATGACCCGCAATGAAGGGGAATATATCTGCCAAGACAGCCCGCTTCCCTTCTACTGAATTCGTATCGTGGCTGCTCAAGCTTTCATTTAATAAAAACTCAAAATCTCTTGGCGATGTATCTACCAATTCTTGCCACGCTTGAGGACCATGATTCTTGATAAAATCATCTGGGTCCTTTCCATCAGGCATAGATACTACCTTAACAGAAAATTCCGTATTTTGCAACAACTCGATAGCACGCTTAGCTGCCGTACGACCAGCCCCATCCATATCATAGGCAAGAACAACTTCTTCTGCCTGACGCATCAATAGCCGACCGTGGTCTTTCGTATAGGCTGTACCCAACGATGCCACTACATTCGTAATACCTGCATTATGACAACTCAGCACATCCATGTAACCTTCAACAAGGACAGCCTGTTTCCTTTCACGAATACTGCGATAGGATTGATAAAAGGCAAATAATAAATGTCCTTTATTAAATATTTCCGTTTCCGGGGAGTTCAAATATTTCGGATTACTGTCGTCAAGAACACGACCACCGAAGCCTAACACACGCCCCTTTCCATCCATGATAGGAAACATCACGCGTTTTCTGAAATAATCGTATATCTTACCTTGCTCATTTTTACGACACAAGCCTAATTCTAGCAATACATTAGGGTCCACACCTCGACCCGTAAAAGCACCATATAGCTTATCCCATCCATCGGGAGCAAACCCTAAGCGAAACTTTGTAATGGTCTCCATGGATAGTCCACGTTTTAATAAGTAGTCTAACCCCTCTTTTCCAAATTCTGTTTTCACCAAACAATTATGAAAGAAATTCGTAGCTAGTTCATTCACCTCATACATAGCTTCTAGCCGAGCCATACGTTTCCTCTCAGCTGACGATACAGTTCGTTCTGGCAAAGCAATGTTGGCACGATTGGCCAACCGTTCAATGGCCTCAGGAAATGTTAAGTTATCATACTTCATCAAGAAACTGATGACATTTCCCGATTCTCGACAACCAAAACAATAAAAAAAGCCCTTTTCAGGGGTCACACTAAAGGAAGGCGTCTTTTCGTTATGAAATGGACAACAACCCCAATAGTTTTTCCCTTTCTTCTTCAATGGAATATGCTCAGAAATGACAGACACAATGTCATTGGCATTTTTGACTTGTTCAATTATGTCATCATTGAAAAACTTGCTCATGTCCCTCTCCTAAGCTATGTACTACCGTGTATGCATCAAAATATAGCGTCTATGTATACGTTCTCTATCTATACTATTCTACATAAACAAAAAAACTCCTACTTGGAAATACTTTCTTTTTCTTCACATTATATATGCAATTCATATATAGTGTGAAAAAAAAGAAGTTAGAGCAGCCAAAGGCTGCTCCAACCACTTATGTAGACTATTTTTTCGCGTAATCTACGACTCGTGTTTCACGAATAACCACAACTTTAATTTGTCCTGGATATTCTAATTCATTTTCGATTCGTTTAATGATGTCACGCACTAATAAGTTCGCTTCCACATCATCCACTTTATCTGGTTTTACCATAACGCGAATCTCTCGACCTGCTTGGATTGCAAAGCATTTTTCAACGCCTTCAAAGGATTCAGCGATTTCTTCCAACTTAGATAATCGTTTTAAATAATTTTCTAATGTTTCACGTCTAGCTCCTGGTCGTGCCGCAGAAATAGCATCTGCTGCCGCTACCAATACAGCTTCTACAGATTTAAACTCTTCATCACCATGATGCGCGCCAATACAGTTTTGTACCAATGCACTTTCATGATATTTTTTAGCAAGATCTACGCCAATTTCCACGTGAGATCCTTCAATTTCATGTGTTAAGGCTTTGCCCAAATCATGTAATAAACCGCCTCGTTTAGCCAGCACTACATCGCAACCTAATTCTGCTGCCATCATACCTGCTAAATGAGATACTTCCACAGAGTGTTTTAACACATTCTGTCCATAACTAGTACGATATTTTAGTCTACCTAAAGTACGAATTACTTCTGGATGTAAGCCATGTACATCTGCTTCAAAAGTAGCTTGCTCGCCCGCTTCTTTAACGGTATTTTCCACCTCACGGCGTGCTTTTTCAACCATTTCCTCGATACGAGCTGGATGGATACGTCCATCTACAATGAGTTTTTCCAAGGCAATTCGTGCTACTTCGCGACGAATAGGATCAAATCCGGATAAAATAACTGCTTCTGGTGTATCATCAATAATTAAGTCGATACCAGTCAACGTTTCTAACGCACGAATATTACGACCTTCACGACCGATAATACGGCCTTTCATCTCATCATTTGGCAATGTCACAACAGACACTGTAGATTCTGCTACATGGTCAGCCGCACATCGTTGAATGGCCATAGAAATAATTTCTCTGGCATTCTTTTCCGCCTCTTCTTTTGCTTGTTGCTCAAGATCTTTAAGCATCACAGCAGTGTCGTGACGAATCTCTTGTTCTACTTTTGTCAGTAAAATTTGTTTTGCTTCATCAAAGGTTAAGCTAGAAATGCGTTCTAACTCTTCCATTTGTTGTTGATGCAATACTTCGATTTTTTCTTCCGCTTTTTCTAGATTGCGTTCCTTGTGGTGCAAGGACTCCTCTTTGCGTTCAATACTGTCTAGTTTTTTGTCTAATTGCTCTTCTTTTTGTAAAATCCGTCGTTCAAGACGTTGTAATTCATTACGTCTGTCACGATTTTCTTTATCCACATCAGCACGCAATTTATGAATTTCTTCTTTTGCTTCCAGTAACGCTTCTTTTTTCTTAGACTCCGCTAAGCGCTCGCCATCAGCAACAATACGTGCAGCTTCTGTTTCCGCTTTGTTTAGCTTACCTTCTGCAATATTGCGGCGCAATAAATAGCCTACTCCAAGACCAATTAATACCATGACTACGGCAATAATGCTGTATTCTAAAATTGTGTTCACCTCCCACTTGCATAAAAAAAGGAGAAGTCGATACATCCGCTTCCCCGGTTTCTCGCCCATTTTGCTTTCAAATTTTATTTTGTTTATTATTAAGGCTATTTTAATTTTAGTTCATACACCGTGGAATGTCAAGACAAAGCCCCTACTCTAAGTAGGGGCCCCATTCATAACAAATAGATTGAATTGTACTCACAGCGAATCCACGATTCTTTAGAAAATAAATTATTTTTTTCTTGCTAAACTTATCTTCTTCGCCCTCTTCGATGGCTGCTAACCGCTCCTCATCGGATATGTGAAATCGTTGCTCTAATAGTTTTACCGCTACCGACCATTCATCATAGTCATCTAATACATAAGATACAGCAAGACCTCGTTCCCGCATTTTTTCACGAATATAATAGATACTATACTTTTCTGCCTCCATATAGGCACGCAACGCTTCTTCCGACAATTCTTCATCGTCTAAGTACGATAAGGATAGAAGTTTTTCTTCTACATCGTGAATCAGTTCACTAGGCACAGAACGTTGAGACAGTTTTCGTCTCAGCTCTAGCGTACTTAAGGACCGTGGTCCTAATAGCCGCAAAGCTTGTTCCATGACCGATGCAAATGTCCATTCCTGCTCTTTCGATGTACGAAATGCCATTATTCCATATCCACAGTTTCAGTAGTTGCTACTTCATCCACTTCTTCATCATGACCAAGTACATTCAATGGTTCTGCTGCTAATGTATCACGAATAATAGAATCAATTTCTTGAGCAATTTGAGGGTTTTCTTTCAAGAATACTTTGGCAGCCTCTTTACCTTGACCCATACGCTCTCCATTATAGGAATACCAAGCACCAGATTTTTTGATCACTTCAATATTCGCACCGATGTCAATCAATGTACCTTCGTAGGAAACGCCTTCCCCAAACATTAAATCAAATTCTGCCACTTTGAATGGAGGAGCTACTTTATTTTTCACAACTTTTACTTTTGTACGGTTACCGACATGTTCTTTAGCAGAAGTCAACGCTTCCCCTTTGCGTACATCTAAACGAATAGTAGAGTAGAATTTTAAAGCACGGCCACCTGTAGTTGTTTCTGGGTTACCAAACATAACGCCCACTTTTTCACGCAATTGGTTAATAAAGATAATAACCGTTCTAGTTTTACTGATGGAGCTTGTTAATTTACGTAATGCTTTACTCATCAAACGCGCATGTACCCCAACGTGAGCATCTGTCATTTCACCATCAATCTCTACTTTAGGTGTTAAGGCCGCTACGGAGTCCACAACGATTAAGTCTACTGCCCCAGAGCGAACCAAAGCCTCTGTAATTTCTAAGCCTTGTTCACCATTATCTGGTTGGGAAATCAACAAGCTATTGATATCTACGCCTAATTTTTTCGCATATACAGGGTCTAAGGCATGTTCTGCATCGATGAAGGCAACAACGCCACCATTACGTTGTGCTTCTGCTGCTGCATGTAAAGCCACCGTAGTTTTACCAGAAGATTCTGGTCCATAAATTTCAATAATACGGCCCCGTGGGAATCCACCTACACCAACTGCCAAATCCAAGGCCAATACGCCTGTAGAAATGACTTCAATGTTCATTTTATCTGCCGCTTCGCCCATGCGCATGATCGCGCCTTGACCAAAGTCTTTTTCAATTTGTTTTAAAGCCCCTTCTAAAGCTCTCATACGATCTTCTTGAGATCCGCTTTTCATATCAATTGCTGCTTCTTTTGCTTTATCCTTTGCCATTGTTCTACCTTTCTATTAATTCTTTATATACATATTGAATCGCTCGTTCCGCTACACTCTTACGGATACTAGTACGATCCCCTATAAATATCTCTTTATATACAGTTATTCCTCGTGGTGTACCTATACCAATATATACAAGACCTACTGGTTTTTCTTGACTGCCACCACCTGGACCTGCTATCCCTGTGGTCGCAATGGCATAGTCTGTACGTAATACACGAAATACACCTTCAACCATTTCCTTAGCCGTTTCTTCACTGACAGCACCATATGTTGCCAATGTCTCTGATGATACACCTAATACTTGTTCTTTCACCGCATTTGCATAGGAAATAATACCACCCTGATAATATCCACTGCTACCACCTAAGTCAGTCAAGATTTTTCCTACTAGGCCGCCTGTACAAGATTCAGCAGTTCCTATGGTAACGCCTGTTGTTAGAGCCACCTTGTGAAAGTCTTCCAACACCGATGTATCTAAACTACGGATATCTTCCAAGCGTTCTAATAGGATAGACCTCCATGGACCTAATTTCTCCTGACAGTCTACTTTTGATTCGCCTTTTGCAGTTAAGCGAATTTCAATGTATCCTGGTTTGATCAATAATGCTATGGTTGGATTCTGCTGATTCTGAATCAAGTCTTGCAATAGAGCCTCTAGTTGCATTTCACGATATCCATACACAGCATACCGTTCAGAATAAATCATCCCTTGCTGTCCAAAACGTTGCTCTAAAAAGGGGCTCACACTTTCTATAAAAGTTCCCTGTAATTCTAATGGAGGACCTGGTAACAATACATATACCGTATCATCCTGTTCCACTACTACTGCTGGTGCCACCCCTACTGGATTATGTAGTACTTTTGCCCCTTCTGGCAAATACCGATCTCGGTCAGATTCGTAAGGTTTCACCCGTCCTTGTTTCTCATAAAAAGAATCTACCTCACGACCTGCTTCTTCGTGAAATACCAAAGGTAATCCTAGCGCATCTGCCAAGGATTTTCGAGTTATATCTCCTTGGGTAGCACCTAAGCCTCCAGAACTGATCACAATATCTGCTCGCTCCCCTGCTCGTTGAAATACCTCTTTCATACGCTCAGGATTATCCCCCACCGTCGTTTGATATGACACAGAATAGCCTCGATTGTTCAGTTCTTCGCTAAGCCATTTTACATTTGTATTGACAATATGTCCTAGTAATAATTCTGATCCTGTAGAGATTAATTCTACGATCATGCTATCACCATCCTATACAGTTTCTACTACCACGTCATAAGCGAAACCTTGTGATACTTTTACAGTCACAATATCGCCTTCAGAAAGTCCTGTTACATCTTCTACATACATATTTCCATCTACATCTGGAGCCTGCATTTGCAAACGTCCACGAGCCAAAAATTTTCCCGGCTCTACTTCATCGATGGCTTCAATTAGGCCTTGATGAATCGTCCCCTCTAGATCACGATTATGTTCTTCTGAAACTTGTGCTTGAATAGCCATTAATGTATGGTACCGTTCTTCTTTCACTTCCTCTGGAATTTGATCATCCATCACACCTGCTGGTGTACCATCCTCTTGAGAGTATGTAAATACACCCATGTGGTCAAATCGAATATCTTTTACAAAGTCTGCCAATTCTTGGAATTGTTCTTCTGTTTCTCCAGGGAACCCTACAATAAGGGATGTGCGCAATGTAATATGCTCACTGCGATTACGAATTTTATGTAACAAAGTTACAATATTTTCCCGCGTATCCTTACGGTTCATACGTTGTAACACAGTATTGTTAATATGCTGTAGCGGCATATCGATATACTTGCACACCTTTGGCTCTGTCATGATTGTTTCTAGCAATTCATCAGAGAAGTGTTTTGGATATAAGTACAACATGCGAATCCATTCGATGCCTTCAATCTTCGCCAATCGTTTCAATAACTCTGAAAGTAATGGTGTACCATTGTTCAAATCAGCTCCATAATACGTTGTATCTTGAGCAATTAATACTACTTCTTTCACACCTGCTTCTGCAAGCTGTTGTACTTCTCGTTCAATAGACTCCATAGATCGACTGCGATAGGCCCCACGCACTTTCGGAATGATACAGAACGTACATCCATTATTGCATCCTTCAGAAATTTTTACATACGCACTATAGTCCGGTGTTGTCATCATACGTGGCATGCCTTCATCATACATATTTGTCATACTATCCATGATACAAATACGTTGACCTTGTTGAATGGCCTCCACAGCTTCCATAATACGATTCCAAGATCCTGTTCCAATGAGGGCATCAATTTCTGGAATTTCAGTAAACAATTCTTCTTGGTATTGCTGACTTAAACAGCCCGCTACGATAAGACCTTTACAGTCTCCATATTGTTTATATTGACCAGCCTCTAATATAGTATTAATCGATTCTTCTTTTGCTTTTTCGATAAATGTGCATGTGTTGATAATAATAATTTCTGCTTTTTCTAACTCTTCTGTGATTTCATAGCCATTATCTTGTAAAGCTCCTAGCATCACCTCTGTATCCACCAAATTCTTGGCGCAACCTAAACTAATATAACCTAACAACTTACTCATGGTGTATCCTTTCTAAAACGCACTTGTCGTATCCATTCTTGTAATATCTTATCTTGCTCTTCTTTCACAATCCCTGCATTCCATAACACAAGATGATTGCCCTGTCGGTCTTTATGAGATTCCACCGTTTCTCTGGTTGGCAAATAATACCTATCCCCCTCTTTCAATACAGCTTGTACCCGTTCTGAAAGTAGCCAACTTACAAACGCTTCACTTTCACCAACATTACTGGATCCTTTTAGAATCCCCACGCCCATCAAATCATAAGGAGTGCCTTCCCTAGGATATAAAATCGTCAAAGGATATTTATGAACCTCATACAATTTGGCATCCGAATAATGTCCTACACTGACCTGTACATCTCCAATAGCAGCCATGCGCACTGAAGATGGCAAGGCTTTTGCATACTGCACAATACGTGGCCGCAAACTATCAAAATAGGAGATGGCACCATCTAGTCCATAGATAGCACCAAAACTATTCAATAAAGTAGTGGACGATGCATCGGCTACAAAATCAGTGACCGCTATACGCCATGGGCCCGTATAAGCTAAGGAAAACCAAGTGTTTACATATTTTCCCTGACTGCTATAGAAAGTATCGTGTAAGGCTAAGACATAAGGATCATACCATATCCCTACCCATTGCTCATCCGGACCGTGGAATACTGTATCTACCGAATACGTTAAAGTAATTGGCAATCTACGAAAGGCTCCATGCTCAACCCCTTCACTGAGATTGGACTTTGTGGAAATCACAAGATCCCCTTGTTGTTCTGCTTCTGGCAAAGCTAACCGTGTACCCATTTGGTTCTGCGGTATGGGAATAACATGTACTCTTACTTGTGCCTCTCTTTCGTAGGCCTGACCTATAGCCGTCATGACTTCAGAGTCCCCATCTGTATAGATAGTAATTTCTGCTCTTGTAGAAATCACACGTTGATCCACTTGATCTTGTTTCATATCATTAAGCCACAAGCCTACACTAAACATACCTACTACTACTAGTACATACACCATAAGCAATCGTAACCGTTTCATAGATTCACCTCCTTTACCTATTAGAGATACCTAACCAAAATTCCTTTTTTTCGTGCCTTTATTTTTTCGATTTCCTATACCAATTTTAGAACCACTATTTGTATGTCGTTCCCCTTGCATAGATCCTTTTCCTCTACCTGTTGGTTTCACTCCACCCTTAACTGAAATTCTACTACTATCAGATTTTGTTGTATTCCTTTTTATACAGCGCGGCGGAATCAAACATAGAGGTCCAAAACCAATCAAATCTCGTCGGTTCGCTTTGATTAAGGCTTCTTTTACTAATTCGTAATTATCTTCTCGTTTATATTGCATCAAGGCTCGTTGCATAGCTTTATCTCTGCCTTTTTTAGCCACATACACAGGCTCACCTGTAAGGGGATTGATTCCTGTGTAATACATGGCAGTCGATAAGCTACCTGGGGTAGGAATAAAATCTTGCACCTGTTCTGGAGTCATATTTTGATCTCGCAAAAATTCTGCCAATTCAATAGCATCTTCTAATGTACAGCCTGGATGAGAACTCATAAAATAAGGCACCAAAAATTGTTGTTTACCTAATTTGCGATTCGCCTCATCAAACCAAGATTTAAATTTTAAGAAGTAACTTTTATTAGCTTTCCCCATGATGGTCGTTACATGCTCGGATACATGTTCAGGGGCAACTTTTAATTGACCACTCACGTGATGTTCGCACAATTCTCGAACGAAGTCTTTGTTATGATCATCCAATACATAGTCGTACCGTAACCCAGAGCGAACGAACACTTTTTTTACGCCTTTTACATTACGTACTTTTCGCAAAATGCTCACATAGTCATCATGATTCGTATTTAACTGAGGACATGCTTTGGGCGCAGCACATGTTTTCCCCTTACAAGCTCCTACTTTTAACTGTTTATCGCAAGCAACATGACGGAAGTTTGCCGTAGGGCCTCCTACATCGTGAATATACCCTTTAAAACCATCCATGGTAGTCATGCGGTGAGCCTCATCTAAAATCGACTGATGACTACGATTTTGAATAATTCGCCCTTGATGGCTTGTAATAGCACAGAAAGAACAACTACCAAAACAACCGCGATGGCTAGTAATACTGAACTGTACTTCTGCTAAGGCAGGTACTCCACCAGCCGCATCATACATAGGATGCCATTTTCTCGTATAGGGTAAACTATAGACATGGTCCATTTCTTCCTGTGTTAATGGTAAGGCTGGACTATTCTGTACTATATACCGATTACCATGCCCTTGCGCCACTGCTTTCCCATAGTATGGATCTTGCTCATCAAATTGCATTTTAAAGGCTTTAGCAAAGACTTCTTTATCTGCTGATATCGCTTCGTAAGATGGGCATTCAATAGCATTCTCTGGCACGGTGTTGGCAACATAACAGATCCCTTTGATGGCAGGTAATCGTTTTTGTAATTGGTCTTTATCTAAAGCTTCGGCGATTTCACGGATTTGCTTTTCTCCCATACCATAGATAAGGACATCTGCCTTACTATCCATCAAAATAGAGCGGCGCACCGTATCGGACCAATAATCATAATGGGCAAATCGTCGCAAACTAGCTTCAATGCCGCCAATAACAACAGGAACCCCTTTAAAAGCCTCTCGCATACGATTCGCATACACCACCGTAGCTCGGTCTGGGCGCCGCCCAGATTCACCACCTGGAGAATATCCATCATCACGGCGATGTTTCTTGGCTGCTGTAAATTTATTGAGCATACTATCTAAATTACCTGCTGTCACTAGGGACGCCAATCGAGGCTTTCCCAAAACCTTAAAGGCATTCACATCGTTCCAGTCTGGCTGAGCTATGATACCGACTCGATATCCATAGGACTCTAATAATCTACCAATTACAGTAGGTGCGAAGGAAGGATGATCCACATAGGCATCTCCGCTGATAATGACAAAATCAAGTTCAGCCCACCCTCGTTCGTCCATTTCTGCTTTTGTAGTAATTAAATATTGTTCTTTCATTGTATTCCTTATACTGTATTACACAAAAAATAGCCAACCTAAAAACAGAATAATCAGCAGCAAAATACCACCTACTACAAATCGTTCTATCATCATCGTTTTTTGTCGTTTTGCCTTACGACTTTCATAGGTTAACCGTTGTTTCGGCGCCTCAATCAATTCCTGTTCTCGAAAGGCATCAGCCTTCTCTTGTTCTTTTGATACCATTCTGCGTTTGGGAATCGTCAAGGATTCACCCATTCTATTTTTAAAAGTATCCACCAATCGACGACTATCTAAGCCTAGTAGTTCACTATAGTTTTTGATGAACCCTTTGGTGTACACACTACCTGGAATACGACTAAACTCATCATGCTCCAAGGCATGTAGGTAAGCTACTTTTATATGTAATACATCTTCAATTTGTTCTAATGTTAATCCGCGTCGTTGACGCTCACGTCTAAGTTCCTCGCCAATCGATGCCATAGAACCTCCTATACATATAGGTGCCATCTACATAACGCAAATGGCACACTACTCTAATCTACTGTAAAATTTGGGAAATATAGTTCTCTAATTTGATCTTCTCCCATTAAAATATCGCGACCTTTACTACTATTCGTAGGAGGACCAATAATTTTCATATCTTGCATGGTATCAATTAAACGACCGGCTCTAGAAAAACCAACTCGCAATCTACGTTGCAAAATAGAGGCTGACGCACTACGTTGTTCTAGTACAATTTGTACAGCTCGTTCCAACAATTCATCTTGTTCCTCATCACTGCCAACGGCATCAGAACTTTCAGCACCTTTATCTGTTTCTGCCATCATCACTTCATCATATTCTGGCTGACCTTGTCCTTTGACAAAAGCAATCAATTCTTCCACTTCTTCATCAGAAATGAAGGCCCCTTGGATACGAATTGGTTTATTCGCTCCTATAGGATTAAATAACATATCGCCACGACCTAATAGGCGTTCTGCTCCTGCTTGGTCCAGAATGGTGCGAGAATCAATTTGAGTAGCCACTGTGAAAGCAATACGACTCGGCACATTAGCTTTAATTTTGCCTGTAATCACATCCACCGATGGACGTTGCGTTGCCAATACCATATGAATCCCTGCCGCACGTGCTTTTGCGGCTAATCGGTCAATGGATTCTTCCACATCTGGATTGGTCATCATCAAATCAGCTAACTCATCGATAATAATTAAAATGAGAGGCATAGATTTGGTTGGATTTTGCTTATTATAGCTAGCCACATTACGCACGCCTGCTGTGGCTAATGTCATATAGCGGGCATCCATTTCACGAACTGCCCACCGTAATACAGCAGCTGCTTTATTCATATCTGTTACCACTGGCAACATCAAGTGTGGAATACCGTTATACACGGATAACTCTACCATTTTAGGATCCACCAAAATCAGTTTCACTTCATCTGGCTTACGACTAAACAAGATGCTAGAGATCAATGTATTGACACAAACAGATTTACCAGACCCCGTGGATCCAGCCACCAATAGATGTGGCATTTTAGCCAAGTCCGTAATAACCGGCATGTCTGCAATATCTTTACCAAGTCCTACCGGAATACCACCACTCGCTTGTTGGAACTCTTCACAGTCCAATACATCTCGTAAATGAACAGCAGATACATTTTTATTAGGAATTTCAATGCCTACTGCAGACTTTCCTGGTATAGGTGCTTCCATACGAATATCAACGGCTGCCAAGCTCATTTTTAAATCATCTTGTAAACCCATAATTCGGCTTACTTTTGTCCCTTTCGCAGGTTCTAATTCATACCGTGTTACCGTTGGACCTTGGGTAGCATTCACCACTTTTGCTGTAATACCAAAATTATCTAATGTTTCTTCTAATAAGACTGCATTATGAGCCACTTCTTCACTGGTCACAGGATTGGATTTCCCCTGTGAAAGCATCGTCAACGGAGGATATTGGTAAGGCTTTTCTATCGCCCTAGGACGCGCCACGCCATCCGTGTTCACAGCCACTGCTGCTGTATCTTCTTTCGTCGTTTCAATAGTTGGTACTTCTACCAAGGATCCTACATAATTAGTAGTTTGCAAAAATGATGGTGGAGTTATAGGTTCCAACTCGGTAGATACGTCTGTAACATGAGGCTCTTCATCTACATCTGTAGTATATATCTCTCCTGATGTATCCTCTGCAGCTTCTTCTGCACTATCTACCATCAGAGGTGCCACTACTGATTCTACTTCGGAAGTACTCGTCACTACTTCATCTTCACAGATGTGAGGCTCCGGAATATACGCTTCTTCATCCTCATAGTCTTCCATAGGAGGCTGCATAATAGTCACATCTTTACTAGGCTCCATGGCTTCTAATTCTTCTGTATCTATCATTGACTCTGATGGTTCCATAGACTCTACATCGACTACATTAGCTCCTGATACTTCTACCGCCGTTGCACGGGATATTGCCTCCTGAGTTTCTATCACCGCATCTGCTTCCACTTCTATTTCATCAGATGAGTCTTCTATTTTAGGGTATCTTGTATCTTTTTCACGATCATAGGCCTTACGACGTTCTTCTCGCCACTCCTCTTGCCATTCATGCACTTGCTCACGAATAGCACTAGCTGTTTCCGTTGCTTTCTCTTGTGCTATTTCGAGCCCCACACTAGCCTTGTCTTTCGCTTTATGTAAGCCTTCACGTAAAGACAATTTAGTAATTCCTAGTACGCAGGCAATGCCTATAATAGCGGATAGTAAAATACCACCGATGTCTCCTACTAAACTTCTAAATAGAGAGCCTAATAGACCACCAACTACACCACCATTTTCTGCTAGAGTTGTGGTACTTAATTCATCACCACTTGTTACCTTCCACAACACTAGTTGCACTAATACAACGAATAGTACTCCTGTATATAGTAATCCTTTTCTCGTAATCGCTGCTAAAGAGCCTCTATATAACCAGCACCATCCATTATAGAGGACCCATAGGGCTACCACCCAACCACCTAGGCCAAACCCATAGGAAAAAATACCACTAATGATACTACCCCATATGCCAGTGTCTACTCCAGCCATGCCTATAAGAGCTAGTACAGCAAAGCCCATAAGAACTAGGCCTTTAATTTCGCTCCGAACGCCTTTCGCCTGCGTCTTGGTATTTTTCGTTTTACCTGTTTTACTTTCCTTTAGGGGAGTAGATCGTTTCGATTGTACCTTTTGCCCTCCTCGTGAAGACTTGCCTTTCTTTTCCTCTGCCATTTCCAACTCCAAAATTCCGTTTCTATCATATACCTTAGCACTTTATTATACCATTTCCGCCTATGAAAGTATATCGAATATTCTCAAAAACAATACTGCTCTCCCTGTGGTAATCCTCATCGTTTACGGTCTTCCCAGTCTTTCACAAGTTCACGTTCTCGACCACGTTCCAAAGGGTTATAAAATTGCTCCTCTATCAATGCATCTGGTAAATATTGTTGCTCTACATAGCCATTCGGATAGTCCTGTGCATAGCGATAGCCAACTCCATGTCCTAATTGTTTAGCACCTCCATAATGAGCATCTCGTAAATGTTTCGGCACCTCACCTTGCTCCTTATGGCGCACCGCATGGATAGCTGCATCAATTCCTAGGTAGGCACTATTGCTCTTAGGTGCTAAAGCTACATATACAGCAGCCTCTGATAATATAATGCGCGCCTCTGGTAGGCCCACCATATGAGCCGCTTGTGCTGCTGCATTAGCCACCACCAACGCCTGTGGATCTGCCAGTCCTACATCTTCTGCCGCACAAATAACGATGCGTCTAGCAATAAATACAGGATCCTCTCCTGCCTCAATCATACGAGCTAAATAATATAGCACCGCATCTGGATCAGAGCCACGCATACTTTTAATGAAAGCAGAAATTACATCATAGTGATTATTCCCCTTCTTATCATATCGATACACTCGTCGACCTAGTACTTTTTCTATAATTTCTATGGTAATTTCTCCACCAGATCGAACCATAGCTCCCACTTGCTCCAGAATATTTAAAGCCATACGGGCATCTCCATCTACAAAACGACCAATATCCTCTAATAGATCGTCTGTCACAATCAGCGCTTTCTTACCTAGACCATACTCTTCATCTGTTAAAGCACGACGTAAGATTGCCACTAATGCCGTAGCATCTAATCGCTCTAGAGTAAGCAAACGCAATCGAGATAAAAGAGGTCGATTCACTTCAAAGAAAGGGTTCTCTGTGGTGGCACCAATTAAAATGATTTGACCACTTTCCACAGAAGGTAACAATACATCTTGTTGACTTTTATTGAACCGATGAATTTCATCTAGGAATAAAATTGTCCGTTGTTGCAACGAACTACGAATCCGTATCGCTTCTTCGATAGTACTACGAAGTTCACCAATCCCCACATTGGTCGCATTGAGCATAACGAATCGACTGCTAGTTAACTCTGAAATAATTTTAGCTAACGTAGTCTTACCAGTTCCAGATGGCCCATATAGCAATAAGGAGGGCACCTTATCTTCTTCAATCATAGACCGGAGAAATGTTCCAGGCCCTACTACTTGTTCTTGTCCAAAGAAATGGTCCAATGAACGTGGCCGCATACGAACTGCCAAGGGTTCAAATGGATCTACTGGTTCCATATTCTCAAACAAATTCATCCTTACACCTCCCTATATCTACCATCATATATTGATAACTACTACCGTGCATGCAGTAGTACAAACATATATACTTATACATTATTATACATGCATCCAGTTATATAGTCTATATGTTCTCATTAATGCCAAAAAAAATAAACCACCATAAGGCGGTTATAAAGACCCCACTATGCCGTATCCATACCGTGTTTTGATCCTGCAAAGGCAGGTGGGTTTCCTCCTTGTAAGATTACAGTCCTCGTAGAGGCAGAGCGCCCTTACAAGAGCGAGAATCCCTAAGTTAAAATGTTGGCTCAAAACTGCGATATAACACGCACATAGCAGGAATTTCTTTATCCATAGTATAGCAGAAAGGAACGGGCATTTCAAGAAGAAATACACCGTTCCGTTCCTTACAAGTATAATAATTTTCTATTGGACAAATTCGATTATACTAACTTTTCTTTTGTTACATCTGTTTTGATATGTAATTCACGCAATTGTTTTGGCGCTACTTCAGATGGAGCTTGGCTCATCAAGTCGGATGCACTTTGTGTTTTAGGGAATGCAATCACGTCACGAATGGATTGACGTTTCGCCATCAACATTACCAAACGATCTAAACCGAAAGCACAACCACCATGTGGAGGAGCACCGTATTCAAAGGCATCTAACATAAAGCCAAATTTAGAACGACTTTCTTCTGTGCTTAAGCCGATCGCATTGAATACTTTTTCTTGTACATCAGATTGGTAAATACGGATGGAACCACCACCGATTTCCACGCCATTCAATACCATGTCATAAGCGATGGCTTTCACAGCACCTGGATCTGTGGCTAACAAGTCCATATCTTCTTCACGCGGAGATGTGAACGGATGATGCATTGCCACAAAGCGTTTATCTTCTTCGTCGTATTCAAACATAGGGAAGTCAGTTACCCACAAGAATGCCAATTTATTTTCATCGATTAAACCACGGCGTTTACCCATTTCAAGGCGTAATTCACCAAGAGCTTTCGCAACTACAGCTGGTTTATCCGCAATCATCAATACCAAGTCACCTGGCTCTGCGTTCATTTTCGCACCGATATTGCGCACTGTATCTTCACCTAAGAATTTCATGATTTGAGATTTGATCGTGCCGTCTTCATTGAAACAAGCCCAAGCCAAACCTTTGGCACCATAGATGCCTACGAAGTTTGTCAAATCATCTAATTCACGACGTGGAATGCCAGCATAGCCTTTTACGACAATACCTTTTACTTGACCGCCATTGTCGATAACGGAGCGGAATACTTTGAACTCTGTATCTTGCACACAGTCAGTTACATCTGTAAACTTCATATCAAAACGGATATCCGGTTTATCAGAACCATATTGATTCATCGCATCATCCCAAGTCATACGAGGCATTGGTAATGGAATTTCCACATCTTGTGCCGCTTTAAATACATGGGCAATCATTTGCTCTTGCATGTTCAAGATTTGCTCTTGGTTCATGAAGCTCATTTCGATGTCCAATTGTGTAAATTCAGGTTGACGGTCTGCACGTAAATCTTCATCACGGAAACAACGAGCAATTTGGAAATATCTTTCATAGCCAGCAACCATCAAAATTTGTTTGAAAATTTGTGGAGATTGTGGCAATGCATAGAATGTACCAGGATTTACACGAGATGGAACTAAGTAGTCACGAGCTCCTTCTGGTGTACTTTTTGTCAACATTGGTGTTTCAATTTCCAAGAAGCCATTGTTGTCAAAGAAATCGCGCATCGCTTTTGTCACTTTATGACGCAAGATCAAGTTTGCTTGCATTTCTGGGCGGCGAAGGTCTAAATAGCGATATTTTAAACGAATATTTTCATCTACATCGATATTATCTTGAATATAGAATGGAGGTGTTTTCGCTGCATTCAATACACGTAACTCTTCACAGTACATTTCATATTTACCAGTTGGTAAATTAGGATTCACAGCCGCTGCATCACGCTCTGTAATCGTACCACGTACGCACAATACATATTCATTACGTACATCCTCTGCTTTATGGAAGGACTCCATATTGTGATCAGGAGATGCCACGATTTGCACAACCCCAGAGCGGTCACGTAAATCAATAAAAATCAATCCACCATGATCACGACGGCGCTCTACCCAACCGCAAAGAACCACTTCTGTTCCTACTTGTTCTGCACCGATAGTTCCACAATGATGTGTACGGTGTAAACCTTTCATAGTTTCCATTCTAATTTCCTTTCACTAACTCAGTTATACGGTTTGTAATCTCAGCTAAGGATACTGTTTCTTGTTCAGATGTATCCATATATTTTAAGATGACCTTACCTTCAGCTAATTCATTATCACCAATTATAATAACATATTTTGCGTTAATTTTGTTAGCATACTTCATTTGGCTCTTCATAGATTTACCAGAACCTTCCATTTCTGCTTTTACATAGGTATTACGCAAGGTATTTGTAATTCTGAAAGCCTCTTTTTGTGCCATTTCTCCTAATGCCACTACGAAGACGGAATCTTCTTGTGTTGGTTCTGGTAATAATCCTTGTTTTTCTAGAGCCAGCAACAAGCGTTCCATACCCATCGCAAAGCCTACCGCAGGGGTATGTGGTCCATCTAGTTCTTCTACTAAACCATCATAACGACCACCACCAGCGACTGCACTTTGAGACCCCAATGGAGTGTACTGTACTTCAAAAGCAGTTTTCGTGTAATAGTCTAAACCGCGAACCAAGCGTGGATTTAAACTGAATTTCTCGCCAGCTGCTGTTAAGTATTCTTTCACATGATGGAAATGATCTTGACACTCTTCACATAAATTTTCACTTAACTCCGGAACACCTACTGCCAATTGTTGGCATTTTTCTTCTTTGCAGTCAAGGATACGCAATGGGTTCTTGTATAAACGGCTTTGACACAGTTCACATAGTTCTTCTTTTTTTGGTTCAAAGAAAGCAATTAATTTCTCTCTATACGCAGGGCGACACGTTGGACAACCTACAGAGTTTACCTCTACATTCAAATCTTTTAAACCTAAGTCACGCAATAGTTGCAGCACCAAAGAGATACATTCCGCATCAGCACTTGGGGCTTGTGTACCTAACAGCTCCACACCAAATTGGTGGAATTGACGATAGCGACCTGCTTGTGGTTTATCGTGGCGGAACATAGGGCCAATATAGAACCATTTTGTAATCGATTCTTGACCATAAATTTTGTTTTCTAAATAGGCACGCACCGCAGACGCCGTTCCTTCTGGACGCAATGTATAGGATTGATCTTTTTTATCCCCTGTAGGAAAGGAATACATTTCTTTTTGCACGATATCTGTAGTTTCCCCAATACCGCGTAAAAATAAGCCCGTTTCTTCAAACATAGGCGTACGAATTTCTTCAAATCCATAGGTCTTACATAATCGACGAATGGTATTTTCAATATAGTGCCAATTTCCAAGAACACTTGGCAGTAAATCCTGTGTCCCTCTTGGTTTTTGAATAGCCACTAGCTGTCCCTCCAATGTTCATTACTTAGTAAAGTACGTTTCTCTAATAGTCGTTGTATATCTTGAATATACGTATCTACATCTTTCGGCATGTATTGTTTTTGTTGCCTAAAATCACTGCCACCTATCCATTTAGACACACTACCAGGTCCTATGGAAAGTATGGACTGACGTTCTTCTATTATTTGTATATTATAGATGCTTTCATAATTTGGTAAGGTGTAGCCAATGTTCTCCATTTGCCCCACCATGTATTGTTGACGATACATATAATACGGTATATAGCCTAGTTGCAGCAAAGCTTCATGAGTTTCATCTAACATGGTTTGCACCACCGCTTCAGAAGGAATTTCATTGGCAAAGCGACTCCCATATAATGGGCTCCCCTTTTTCAATGCTAACGTATGGATCGTTACATTATGAGGACGTAATTGTTCAATATACCGCACATTCTCCACCATATTTTTTACTGTTTGATGTGGTAATCCTGCAATAAAATCCATATTAATAGAGCAATCTGTATGTCTTGCCACATAGTCATACATAGATAGAAACTCTGCTACGCTATGGCCTCTGCCAATGATACGTAACAACTCATCCTGCATCGTTTGGGGATTCAAACTAATCCTAGTCACACCAGCATCTACAATAGATTGAACCTTGTTAGCATTCAATGAGTCAGGACGGCCTGCTTCTACAGTAAACTCACGGCCCTTCGGAATCACAGTTCCCAATGCATGCACAATATGGTGAAAGTCTCCATCTCCTAAACTAGTGGGAGTTCCTCCACCCATGTATAACGATTGTACCTCTAAACCATGTGTTTTAACAAGTCTTTTCATATGTTCTATATCACGATGATAGACATCTACAAAGTCCTGTACCCTTCCATAGTTCTGAATGAGCCCATAGGGAAAAGAACAATAGGTACAATGTGTTTCACAAAAAGGAATGCCACTGTATAAACTAATCTCCTTAGGAGATTGTTGTACATGTGCCACATACGGGCGTTCCAACACTGCCACTTGCTCTAATAATTTCCACTTCACATGGCTAATACTGTGGGTACTTTCCAGCTCTTGCCGAACTCGGTCTATATCACCTAAAGAATCCCATAATTTATGGGTCAACTTAGTAGGACGTACGCCTACTAAGGTACCCCATAAACTAGTCTTCACGCCCAATATACGTCTAAGCTCTGATAAGACTTCTCTGCCTATCACTTTGCGCCCTTCCACAGTATCGTTTCCTGAAAGAGACCATATATGGACATACTCTGGGTATAATTCTGATGGTCCTTGTATACTAGTCTCTAACAATTCATGCTGTATAGTCGTATGGCAGAACATCTTGACTATCATACACTTATCAACATGGTCTAAGATTCCTTCAGTACCTGTCGATTTAGAATCGTCTCGGCCCCTCACAATAGCTCCACTTTGCATAGCTGATCTTGGCTCTTATTCACATAGTAGAGATGCCACTATTCCACTATACGATACATGGATGATAAAGTCTGGATTTTCTTTCGATGAAAATAGTCCCACTGCTCCGCACTGGTGTGCTATGACGGACCCTAACTCTTGAGGCCCGTCATACCAGTATGTATTATGCATGTTCTTTTTCAGCTTCTAAAGCCTTTGCCGCTTCATGACAATCGCCGCAGAAACCATATACTTTTAATTGATGATCTGTTGTGTGGAAGTTTAGTTTTTTAGCAATAATAGACTCTAATGTTTCCAACATATCATCTTCAAATTCTTTCACACAACCACATTTCACACAGATTAAATGATGGTGGAAATGAGCTAGTTCATCGCTATTCAACTCATAGCGATTACGACCATCACCAAAATCCAAACGTTTCACTAAGTCTAACTCAGTAAATAAATCTAATGTACGATAAATCGTAGCTAAACCAATATCTGGATTATTCTTTTTCACCAAAATATATACGTCTTCTGCACTTAAATGTTTTTCTTCTGCTTCAATGAAAGTTTGCAAAATAATTTGACGTTGTGTTGTCAATTTGTATTTTTTATCTTTAATACGTTCTTTCAATTTTTCCATTGTTGCTTGTACTTCTGTTGCTTTATCCATGATGTTCCTCTTTCTGTAATACATAATATCTATTAAAATACCATAAGCGTTTCGCTATAATTTGCGCGATAGCTGTCAATGGTACGGCTGTCATCATGCCGATCATACCAAAGAAATAACCACCTACAAAAATAGCAGTAATAATCACTAATGGAGGAAGATTAATGACATGCCCCATAATCTTGGGCATGATGATTTGTCCATCTAGCACTTGCAATACACCATAGGTAATGGCCACTTTCACCGCTAGAGGGCCGCTGATAACAGCAGCTAAAATAATGGCTGGAGCCGCACTGATAAAGGGTCCAATAATTGGAATCCATTCCGCAATACCTGCTAGCACCGCCAACACAAGGGGATATGGTAAATCATACACATAACACACGATGAAGGTAAGACAAAACATATTGCTTGCTAACAATAATTGTCCTCGTAAATATCCACCTAACGTGCGAAGAATGTCATTCACCACTTCCTCTAAATGAGCTGATGTAGGGCTAGAAAAAATATCTAACACAGCTCGTTTAATGGTGCGTCCATCTTTCAATAAGTAGAATGTTAAAATCGGTACCAATAATAATTGTAATAAGGTACTAGCAAAGGACACGATGGCCAGTACACCACGTTGTGCCAAGTCTACACCATAATTGCCAATTTTTATCAAGGTAGTGTTGATAATTCCTTCAAATTGATGAGGTATAATACTTTCCCCATCGATACCTTGTAGCCCTTTCACCACTGCTACAAATTGATCTAATACATATGGTAAATTGATTAATAATTTAGTTAATTCGCCGATTACTGGTACCATTACATACCGCACCAACAACGTAGAAATCAATGCTACCACGATAAAAGATGGAATGATAGCAATCCATCGTGGACATTGTTTCCAATACCGTCTTGCATACGTTTGCGTCATATTGACTAATGGCCATAATAGCAATGTTAATATGACCGCAATAATCAAAGGAATAACTACTGGTAAGGCGATTAACAAGCCAATACTAGCTAAAATCAGTAAAATACAGCGTAGCCAATATTGTATAGATTTATGTCCCATCCTATCACCTACCGTACAAATGGATTAGATTGCTTTTCGTCACCAATGGTAGTTTGTCCGCCATGACCTGGATACACCTTTGTATCATCTGGTAACGTATAAAGTTTTTCTTTAATCCCTTTACTCAACTGTTCAAAATCACCATTCGGAAAATCTGTTCTACCCACTGACCCTTGGAATAAGGTATCACCGGCTAACAAGGTTCCCTCTGTATAATAGCACACACCACCTGGTGTATGACCTGGCGTTTCGAGCACAGTAAAAGTAGTATCCCCTAAGGAAATCGTATCGCCCTCTTTCACATAGCGAACATCGTCCACTTCTGCCGTTATATACCGACCAGAATGGGCACTTAAATTCACCTCTGGATTCGTCAGATACTCCGCATCACCTTCGTGAATATATACTGGCACATGATACGCATCCACCAAGATTTTTACCGCCCCAATATGATCACTATGACCATGTGTTAATAAAATACCTTGCACTTTGAATTTGTGACTATCTAGAATTTCTTTTAACTTCTCTCCTTCGTCACCTGGATCCGTTACAAGGCACGTATTATCTGCTTCATTATGCGCAATGTAACAATTTGTTCCATACGCCCCTAAGGGCATATAATATAGCTTCATTTATTAACTCCATTAAAACTCTTTACTACTATCTAATAGAATCGTCACAGGTCCATCATTGACCAATTCCACTTGCATATGGGCTTGAAATTGACCTGTACTCACTATTAAACCTCTTCCTTTGAAAGCCTCTACTAGCTCCAGATATAAGCACTCTGCCATCTCTGGTGGCGCTGCTTTCATAAAGTTCGGTCGACGACCCTTGCGCGCATCTCCGTAGAGGGTGAATTGCGACACTACGCACACCTCACCACCTACATCTAATACAGATAGGTTCATCTTATCCTGTTCATCTTCAAAGATGCGTAAGTGACTAACCTTATCACAGATATATTGCACATCCTCTGTTGTATCCGTATCTGTTACACCTACTAGCACTAAAAGACCTTGCTTCGTACTACCAATGACAGACCCATCTACGGTAACCGAAGAAGAACTTACACGTTGTACAACAGCTCTCATGCTTTCCCTCCTCGATGGACTGAATATACATCTTTCACTCGACGCAACTTCGTCATCACATAATCCAGTTGTGACAGATCTTTAATATCTAACATTAAATGAATGGTTACATCTTTTGCATCGTCAGTTTTTGCATTAATATTGGAAATGTTAATTTTCATTTCTGACAATACTGCCATCACTTCCATTAATAAGCCACTGCGATCATAGGCATGTACAGACACACTTACTTGGAATTGATCCTGTGTAGCACCCTCCCAATCAACTTCTATCATGCGATTCAAATCATCTGGGGTATGACCAATATTGGTACAATCTGCACGATGTACAGAAACGCCTCGGCCTCTCGTAATATAACCAATAATATCGTCACCTGGTACTGGGTTACAACAACGAGCCATACGAACCATCACACCGGCTTCGCCTTTCACTAGAACACCACTGCTATTTTTCTTAGATTTTCCTTGATGTACTTTAAGGCGATCGATGACAGCCATCGTATCTTTTCGTTGCTCTTCCTTAGCGACTTCCTGCTTATGAATGTCCACTAATCTGAGGAGTACCGTATTCACTGAAAGTCCACCAAATCCAACGGCAGAGTACAGCTCAGCTTCGCCGCCAGCATTCAAAGATTTTCCAATCTTTTCTAGGCGACCATTTTTTGTTAAGTCCTTCCAATCATAGCCTAAGCGTTTCGCTTCTTTTTCTAACAGTTCGCGACCTTTGACGATATTTTCTTCTTTATTTTCACGCTTAAACCAGTTTCGAATCTTCGTCTTACTTTCTGTAGAGCCCACAATATTCAACCAGTCTAACCGTGGTTTGCCATTTTTAGAAGTGACGATTTCAACGATGTCCCCATTTTGCAATTCATAATCTAGTGGAACAATCTTGCCATTAATTTTGGCTCCTACGCATTTATTCCCCACATCGGTATGAACGCGATAGGCAAAATCCAGTGGCACTGTGCCTTTTGGCAACTTCATAACGTCACCTTTTGGAGTAAAGACGAATACTTCTCCTGTAAAAACATCTAGTTTTAATGCATTCAACAATTCTTTTGGATCACTGGCATCCTGCCACTCAAGAACTTGACGAATCCAGCCTACCTTTGCATCAAAATCAGCTTCTGCCTTGCCTTTATTACCCTCTTTATAGCGCCAATGAGCGGCTACACCATATTCAGACACACGATGCATATCCCAAGTACGAATTTGAATTTCTACCGGCTGACCTTTTGTGCCGATGACGGTGGTATGCAAGGATTGATACATATTCGACTTCGGCATCGCAATATAATCTTTAAAGCGATACGGCAACGGTTTCCACAAACTATGTACTGTACCTAACACAGCATAACAATCTGGAATTGTATCTACGATGACACGCACTGCATACAAATCGTAAATTTGAGATAAATCTCGATTGTCCTTTTTCATCTTTTTATAAATACTATAAAAGTGTTTGGGACGACCTTTTACATCTGCTTTAATATGAGCATGTTCCAAAGCATCTTTCAAAGTATTCATCGTATCATTTACGATATCCTCACGAGCTTGTCGTTTTTCACTCATCTGTTGTACTAGGTCATAATATTTTTCTGGTTCTAAATAACGGAACGATAAGTCCTCTAGTTCCCATTTAATATTAAAAATACCTAAGCGATGTGCTAATGGCGCAAAAATTTCTAATGTTTCTTGAGCAATGCGTTGTTGTTTATCAGGACGCATATGCTTTAAGGTACGCATATTGTGTAAGCGGTCCCCTAGCTTGATGACCACTACGCGCACATCTTTTGCCATGGCTAAAATCATCTTCCGATAATTTTCAATTTGCTGTTCTTCTTTTGTTTGGTACTGAAATTGATTTAGTTTTGTAACCCCATCTACCAAGAACGCCACTTCTGGTCCAAATTGTTCTTCTATTTCCTCTAAGCTTATCTCGGTATCTTCCACTACATCATGTAATAAAGCAGATACCAAGGTAGATCGATCAATTTGTAGTTCGCTCAATATAGTGGCAACCCCTAATGGGTGCAAGATATACGGTTCTCCAGAAGCCCGTTTTTGTGGCGCATGGGCTTTATCTGCCAGTGCAAACGCACGCTCTATGACTGGCCAGTCTTCTTCTGGTAAATAGGACCGAACACGGTCCATAAATTGTCCATATTCTCGTTCTTTATTAAATGTATGCTCCTGAGGGGTATTTATAGTACTTACCATTATGCTCCCTCCTGACTATATGTCATAAACGTCAAGGATGTGTGAAGTTCCAACTTTTGTTGCACATTCACCCAGCGATATACATGACGTCCATCTTCTAATACTTCTTCTTTCAAAATGCCTAATTCCTTAAACACTTCAAGGGCAAGAATAGCTTCTCGAGAAGTCATCTCTTGAGGTCGGCTTTCCAAGGTTTCCCGTTCTACAATATATTTCGGTGCTGTGGGAGATCGGAAAATTTGTTTCACCACTGTATACAATTTCCGCAAACTATCTACTTCTAACCGTTCTCGTTGCTGTGAAAGTGGCTCCAAATCTTGCACAATAAGCTGTGGCGTCACCACACCTTGCCATTCATTTTTCTGCAAGGAAAAGGCTACTTTTACAGGGTCATCAGCAAAGATTTCTTGCATATAATGTTCCCCTTGCCAAGCCACCGCATCAATAGGGCCCTGTTGACCTTGTAGAATAATCTTACAATGATTTTTTTGAAAGCCCATAGGATACAGATTCTGTACACGAATCTTAGGAAGGGCAAACACAGGCGTACTATTGCCCATACCATAAGGCTCCAAGGTAGCAATTTGATCAATCAGGTCAATACTAATATCATCGCTATGCATAGCGCCATCAATGGTAACAATCGGAATATAATCTTCTTCCGTTAACTGCTTACGGCAAAATTCGCTAGCTTTTTCACGCAAAGCATCAATCTGTTCTGCTTGTACACTAAATCCTGCCGCCTGTGCATGACCACCAAACTGAATTAATGTATCTCCCGCATAGGTTAACATATCATACATATTACAATGATCAATACTACGACAGGAGCCTTTACCAATTCCATCATGGATACTAATCACCATGGTCGGTTTATAAAAGGCTTCTACCAAACGGGACGCAACGATACCAATAACACCAGGATGCCAGCCTTCCCCTGCTACTACAATACATTGATCCGCCAAACTTCCTTGTGCTAATACCGATTGATACGCTTCTTCAAAAATAGCCCGTTCAATTTGTTGTCGCTCCGCATTTGTTTCTTGCAACTCTTCTGCAATGTCCATGGCCTCAGCTGGGTTTGTGGTAATCAGCAATTCTACAGCACGCGTCGCATGTGTCACACGACCTGCTGCATTTAATCGTGGTGCTAAGGTAAATCCAATATGACCTGCAGATAACACTTTACCTTCTAAACCAGCAACTTGCACTAAAGCTTGAATCCCTACATTAGGGGACTCTGTCATTTTATGCAAACCTTCACGGACGATAATCCGATTTTCTCCTACTAAGGGAACTACATCAGCTACCGTCCCCAAGGCTACAATATCTAAGTCTTCTCGATATTCTTCACCAGTACGACGTTTCCATAAAGCTTGGCAGACTTTGAAAGCCACACCTACACCAGATAAGTTTTTATCTGCATAGGGACACTCTGGCTGTTTATGATTAACCACCGCTGTAGCTCTTGGTATTTGCGGTGGTGATGTATGATGGTCCGTAATAATCATAGACACGCGATCTCTCACAGCTTCTACAATATCATAGGAACTAATACCGCAATCTACAGAAATAATTAAATCTGTTTTTTGAGCAATCAAATATTCCAAAGCTTCTAAGTTGAGACCATAGCCTTCACTTTGTCGCTCTGGAATATAATAAGTTACATTCGCTCCTAAGCGCGAAAAAAATCGGTACATTAGTGATGTAGCAGTAATACCATCCACATCATAATCTCCGTAAATGACAATGGATCCATTCATAGCTAAGACTCTTTCGATTTCTTCCACAGCCTGTGCCATACCTTTTAACATAAAAGGATCTAATAAATCATCCATTGTGCTATATAAGAATGTTCGACCTTCTTCTACAGTGGTAATCCCACGATTTGCCAATAAATGAGAAACAATAGGGTGCACTGCTAATCCAGAGGTCAATTGAGATTCTACTTCTTCTTGATGTTCGGCAATTTCCCAACGTTTGCCTTTTTGTTTATATTTTTTCATGCGTACCTCTTGGATGGATTTTTCTTTCATTATCATTATCATTATTATACATGAAAGTCCAAGCATTTTCAATAAGTATCATTATTAAAAATATATTAATTTATTTTCATTATTATTGCTTATGATAAAAGTAGAATTTATAATGATAATTCTTTATTTCTTAATTATTATTTTCATTTCTAAAACTCTCTATCACAAATGTCAGAACTACGCATATATGAGCCACCACATTTAAAACAGCGAAAAAAAAGATTGCACTGAAATGCACCTATGGCATTTCAGCACAACCTTCTATAAAACCTATTCTAGTTCTAATTATAAAGGATATACATCCATTATTCCTATAGAATCATATACTACCATTACCTCTATGGAGTCATATACTATCATCATTACAGAGAAATCATCTACTCATGCACTACGATGACTACACCGAAACTATTTCTGTATCTACATCATCTTAGATGATTCCAAACAACTTCATACTTAGGTTACCAAAGAAGAAATGGAAGATATAATTCAATACAGAAATATAAAATCCTACTTTCCACCAGGTCACTTGTGGCACGTAGTGACTACCAAAGAAGATTGGTGTTACCCCAGAGCTATAATGTGTCAACGTACAGCCGGGGCTATTCATCAAGCCAAACATCAAAATTGCATAAGGAATTGGTGCTCCCAAGGCAATTAAGATAGACGCAAAGGCAGAAAATAATGCGGTAATACGAGCTGTACCACTGGCGAAGAAATACTGTGAGTATACAAAGACTAAGGAAATAATCAAAGCTGCCCACTCCCAAGACATACCGCCTAACATAGTGCTGACAAATTTTGCAAAAACAGCTACTACACCTAATTTACCAAGCAATCCAGCCATACCTACTAGAGTACCCATCCAGATTAAAATATCCCAACCTGTAGTTTCTTTCAAAATGTCATCCCATGTAAGACATTCACTAATGACACAGGCCAATACCGCCATAATCGCAATGACCGTCGCATGTAGGCCAGTAATTGTCGTAGTAGACCAGAGTAGGATCGCCCCCACAAAGATAGCTGCCACCTTTTTCTCCATCGTCGTAATAGGACCTAGTTTATCCAACTCTTCACGAGCCATAGCTGGAGCCTCTGGCGTTTCCTTGATTTCCGGTGGATAAATTTTGTAAATGAACCAAGGCATGATGACCATACTGAGCAGCCCAGGCAAGGCCCCTGCTAAAAACCATTCCCACCATGTCACAGTGTAACCAAATAATTTTGCCCCTAAAGATGTAATTAACAGGTTACCACTGCACGCTGTCAAGAATACCGTCACCGTACAGGCATTGACTGTGTGAGCCGTAGTCATTAAGTAAGCTCCCATACGACGAGCTGTTTCTCCTGGTCTCGAATCAAATGCCATAGAAATATTCTGCACGATAGGATAGATAATACCGCCTCCACGAGCCGTATTCGATGGTGTAGCTGGAGAAATAATTAAATCAGTCATAGCTAAGGCATAGGCCAAGCGCAAGGTACTTGTACCAAACCAATGAATTAAGGTATACGCAATGCGTCGACCTAATCCTGAATTGATGATTCCTCTAGAAAAGAAGATAGCCGACACGATAAGCCAAACATTAGGCTCTGCATAGCCTAATAACGCTTCATTCATCTTAATGGAGCTCGTAGCTACTGCCGCCGCAGATCCCATAAAGGCCATGACCCCTGTCGGGTATGGTCGCAATATAAATCCCACAATAGTAGCCGTAAAGATAGCTAATAAATGCCATCCTTGATCAGAAATCTCTGGTGTATGTGGCAAAAACCAAATCACAAGCGCTACAGCTACAACGCCCAATAATCTTAGTAGTTTATCCATGTAGTATCATTCCTTTCCACTTTCTACACAGGTTCATAGACAAGAAAAAGCCCAGCACCACAAAGGATACTGGGCTCTGTAATCGCCAAATTAACGTTTGGAGAATTGAGATGCTTTACGAGCTTTTTTAAGACCGTATTTTTTACGTTCTTTCATACGTGGGTCACGAGTCAAGAAGCCAGCCTTTTTAAGACCTTGACGAAGTTCGCCATCAACTTCTAATAATGCACGGGACACACCGTGACGAATTGCACCAGCTTGACCGGATGGGCCGCCACCAGCTACAGTTGCCACAACGTCGTATTGTTCTAAAGTGTTTGTTAATACCAATGGTTGTTTAACAATCAACTCAAGAGTTTGACGACCGAAATATTCATTTAATTCGCGTTTGTTTACAGTGATTTTACCTGTACCCGGTACCAGACGAACTCTAGCAACGGAAGATTTTCTACGACCAGTGCCGTAGTATTGTGCTACTGCCATTATATGTTCCTCCTCCCGGTATTAACGGATATCTAATTCCAAAACTTCTGGTTTTTGAGCAGCATGTGGATGCTCTGCGCCAGCGTATACATTCAATTTACGGTATTGTTGTGCACCCAATTTATTTTTTGGAAGCATACCTTTAACTGCCATTTCGATTACGCGCTCAGGATGTTTTTCCAACATCATAGCAAGTGTAGTGAAACGGGATCCGCCTGGATAACCAGAATGACGGAAGTATTCTTTTTGTAATAATTTTTTACCTGTTACACGAACTTTTTCTGCGTTCACAACGATAACGTGGTCACCAGTGTCTGCATGTGGTGTAAAAGTTGGTTTATGTTTGCCCCGAAGAACTTTAGCAACTTCGGCAGCAAGACGTCCTAAAGTTTTACCTTCAGCGTCAACAACATACCATTTGCGTTCAATATTGTCCGCATTGGCCATAAATGTAGTTTTCATGCTGCTTTCCTCCTAATAACAAGAATGTATTAACAGAAGCAATTGCCACCTTCCGGGGCTAGTGGAAGTCCGTACAAATTGCTTACCGAAATATTATACTCAAAATACAATGGATATGTCAAGGTTTATCGTAAAGATTTCTTCAACAACCAATCGATATCCGTCTTCTCTGGAGTCACAACAAATTGGTGTTCTCCAAATTTTTCAAACCCATAACGTTTATAAAAATGCTGTGCTTTATAATTTCTCTCCCAAACGCCAAGCCAAGCCCAATCAAAGTCACCAGACTCAGCGATGCGCAAGGCTTTTTCAAACAAGGCTTTGCCCACGCCTTGTCCATGGTACTCTTTGAGCACATATATGCGTTGCACTTCAAAGGCATTCTCTAATTTACGTTCTGTTTGTGCGCCGCCCCAGTTTACTTTCAAATACCCTGCCAACGCGTCATCTACGTAAGCTAGATATGTTTCGCTCTCGTCATGGCCCAACTCACGTTTCAATACATCATGGTTATAGGCCTCATCAAAGAAGACTTGTAATTCCTCTTCCGTATTGTCATGCCTGAAAGTTTCTCTAAATGTGTCGGCACACAAGTTAGACAATGCTGGAATATCTGTCTCTTGAGCTCTTACAATGGTGACAACAGAACCCGTTTGTTCCCGAGATTCCCCTAGAATGCGCACCTCTGGTTCTAACTGCACTCCATGAACTGCATGAATCCGCTTTTGCACCTCATGAATCACACCTAGCACATCATTCGCAGTAGCGCCACCTCGATTGACCACGAATCCAGCATGCTTCATAGATACCTCTGCAGGCCCTACAGATAATCCTTTCAAGCCTGTTTGGTCAATCAAAGTTCCTGCATAATATCCCGGTGGGCGCTTGAAAGTAGACCCTGCACTGGCATGCCCCAATGGTTGTTTAGACTCTCGTTTTTCCGTCAGTTCATCCATACGGCTTTGAATATCAACAGGATTTCCTTCCTGTAATTCCATCGTCACCCGTACGATGATTTCATGTTCATCGTGAAAGCGACTATGGCGATAGGCAAACTGCAATTCTTCGCGACTATAGTGGTGCAAGTTCCCTTGCATATCTACCGCATCCACACCGGTTACTACTTGATCCATTTCACCATCATAGGCACCTGCATTCATAAATACAGCGCCACCCAAACTACCAGGAATGCCGATGGCAAATTCCAAGCCACTTAAACTTTCACGTTGGGCATATTCGGACACTTCTTTCAAAGTATACCCAGCGCTCATAGTAATGGTTGTACCGTTGCGGTGTTGCTCCTCTTGCAATTCTTTCAAGCAAAGAACGACACCACGCATACCACCATCTTGGATGAGCACATTAGATCCTAAACCTAGTACAAAAGGTTCAATACCATGTTCGCTCAATACATGCATACAATCTTGCAATTCCTGTACAGAATGAGGTAGTACAAGTAAATCCGCAGGTCCTCCTATTTGAAAGGTCGTAAAAGGCGCCAACAAGGCATTTCTTTGGATACGATCCGATGGAACCACCTGTTGCAATGCTTCCCATACAGCGTTCATATTACTGTGCCTTTTCTAAAATTTTCATACCTTCAGTGATTGGTTCGCTAATGATGCGATAAATATCATTCGCCACTTGTGTCCAACGTGCATGGGCTGTTAAATACGCATTCGCACCAGAATTAGCTTGCACCATCGGCAATAAACCTTCTAATTTTTTCAACAATTCTTCCGCTTCAGGAGCATCTGCAATTTTTGCATATTCCAATTGCATTTGTAAAGACATAAATTCTTCTACCATGCCTTTTGCTGCTTGGTCGTCTTTAATTGCCTCTTGGGCTGCCATCATTTCTTTATGCTCTTCACTGTCACGCATTGCTTTTTGTAATTCATAAGCTACATCGTAATTCATAATTCCTCCTCAATCCTGTACGGATTTCATTTTTATATACATTCATATATTGTGTATGCCATACAGTCTACCATATCTAATCTTCGTTCGTCCCGTGAAAGTCTATCGTATTTCACCATACTAGGTTATGCCGTATGATTAGACTGACTATATACACTATTTTCTATGAGGGCAACGCCGGATATCAAGAGCTTACACCTCGATAGATACACCTGGTCCAACAGCCTGCAAATCTGGGAAATCCAGTTGGCGCATAGCTTCATAGGCAATGATTGCCACTGCATTGGATAAATTTAAAGATCTCGCCTCATCAATCATAGGAATCCGGATGCAAGTATCTGGATTGGCAGCCACAATTTCTTCTGGCAAGCCCTTCGTTTCTTTACCAAATACGAGCATATCTCCAATTTCATATTGCACTTCTGCATGGGTATGGGCTGCCTTTGTTGTAGCATACCAAAAGCGCCGGTCTTTATATTGTTCATACACTTTATCTAAGGACTTATGTATTTTTACATCTACTAGATGCCAATAATCAAGGCCCGCCCGTTTTAAATACTTATCTTCAATGGAAAACCCCAATGGTTCTACCAAGTGTAGTGTCATATGATTCGCCGCACAAAGGCGTGCAATGTTGCCCGTATTACCAGGAATTTCCGGTTCTACTAATACAATTTCCATAAGTCTCCTACCACCTTACCGTTTAAAATGTCCGCTTTTACCACCTTGTTTTTCCACAAGATAGACTGGACCAATGGTCATGCTTTTATCGACGGCTTTCACCATATCATAGACAGTTAATAGACCCACTTGAACCGCTGTTAACGCTTCCATTTCCACCCCTGTAGGGCCCGTAGTTTTCACCGTGCTACGAATGCACACGGCACGTTGTTCTTCTACTAAGGAACAGTCTACACTCACCTTCGTCAACGCCAATGGATGGCAGAGCGGAATGAGGTTGGACGTTTGCTTCGCTCCCATGATGGCTGCCAATTGTGCCACTGCCAGAACATCACCTTTTTTGACATTTCCACTAGCCACAATACTAAAAGCTTCCTCACTGAGCGTAATAAACCCTTCTGCTACAGCCACGCGCTCTGTGTGATCCTTAGCGGATACATCCACCATATGCGCATTACCGCCTTCATCAAAATGTGTTAATTTCATAGATACCTCCATGTGAAGATTATTATACCATAGAGAAGGGATTGACGTCAGTAATCTATACAGTGAAAGATAGCGATATTTGAATCACTCGTAATGGGTAAATGGATAGCAAAACATATGTCGGCAATACAAAGGATTTAAAATATTTATAAAACTTCCACATATAATCTATTTACAAGCAGTACATTTATTAGAAAATAATGCAAAAAGAAAAGAACCAGTCCAAAATGTTTTAAGGATAGCTCTTTTCTTTTTCACTTCATCACGGAAAGATACTTTTATCTTACCAAATGAATATAAGCTTAGCGATATGTAATTAAAGTTCAATAGTTTGACCTGGATCCACCACAAGTCCAGCTTGTTTATGTTTTGCTTCTAGCAACGCCACGAAGGTTGCTGGCTCTTTATCAATCACAGGCCATGTTTTGTAGTGAATCGGAATAGTTGTATTCGCTTGAATCCAAGAAGCTGCTGTCACAGCATCTTCCACACCCATAGTAAAGTTATCACCGATTGGCAACAAAGCATAGTCGATTTCACCATGGCGACTAATTAATTTCATATCACTGAACAAAGCAGTGTCACCTGCAAAGTACACTCGTTTACCAAAGAACTCAATCACCACACCTGCCGCATGACCACCTGGTACACCAGAACCATGGAAAGCTGGTGTCAAACGAATGGAACCAAATGGGAAGTCAAACTTGCCGCCTAAATGCATTGCATGAGTGCGAGCACCTGCTGACGCCGCTTTACCTGCTACCTCTGCCGTAGAGATAACAAGGGCATCATTTTTCTTTGCAATCAAATCTGTATCACCATAATGATCATCATGACCATGAGATACAAAAATATATTGACACTCTATATCCTCTGCCTTTACCACATCCCAAGTATTACCTGTAAAGAACGGATCACACACCAAAGTGACCTCACCATTGCTCAAAGCAAATGTAGCATGACCATAATACGTTAACGTTACATTACTCATAAGAATACCTCCTTATATATACTTATATATCATATTTATTAAGTAAATTATATCATTCAAGGAAAGTAAGTCGCAAGATATTGAAAGTGTATACATAAAAACGACTACTCCTCACAGTTACCCGTAAGAAGCAGTCATCTTTTAATTTAATACTTAAATGCAACCAACAGAGTTTTAAGATAAGTTATAAAAGTTCCGTATATCAATTATAAATTATTATGCTTCTGCTTTATCAATATACCCCAACAAACTCTTTCCTACTACATCTGCCTCTATAGTTTCAACAACTGGACGATTCGATACAATTTCTACCATCAATTGTTTTAGATATATAGTAGCTTCTGCTATTTGTCCATTTGATGATCTAGCTTTATTTAAAAATGATAACCGTAGGTCATAGCCATCCAAACCATAACCTTCACTGACCTTTTGTATAACTTCCTCGATTTCACGTTCACTCAAAATATACACATTCGACCATTTAGAAAGTTGTTTATTCAAAACTTCAAAAAAAGTTTGTACATCTCGATTTTCTTGTTCAATCCTCTGCTTTTCAGCCAAATATTCTCTTTCTGCCTCTCGTCTTCGTTCTTCTTCATATTTTTCGTTATTGAAAAATAATTTCCCTATCGCAGAACCAACAAAACCTCCTATTGTCATTCCAATCAATGTTCCTACAACCGGAACAGGGATTAATGTCCCGATTGCTCCCCCAATTGCTTCCCCTCCTACAAGACCTCCAGCTAAACTAAGTGCACTACTACCAACTGCATTACCAAATTCTCGTCCAGATATTTTTCCACTCATGTATTGGTCAAATTTATCAAAATTCATTACAGCAAGGGTTATGCCTCCAGTAATGATATTATTCTTAGCTATATTTCCCAACATTTGAGATGTCGCTTTAGAAAAAAATATTTCACCCGTCTCCTTTACGATAATACCTGCGCTTTGTCTAACAAATGATCCAGCTGATGTTCTTAATATTTGACTACTTATAGTAGAAATTGCTAATGTACGTCCACCTACTGATACCAAACTTGAGCATGCCCGTTCCAATGCTTTATCTACTGATTCTCCTCTCCACAAAGAATTAGCTAGTTCCATAGCGACCGTAATCCCCATCGTATTTGTTGCCTGAATAGCACCGCTAGTTAAGTCCATAGATAAGGATTCAATTGTACCAAATTGAGCTGCTGCTTTAGCTTGAGCATAACTAACATGCCCTTTTCTAACAAGTCGGCGTGCATATCTAGGATCTTTTATTCCTGGAACTTCACCATTTTTGATGCGTTCTTGCATTAATCTTACGCCTTTTTCATATTGGTCGGCTGGAATCTCAACTTGCATTGGTTTTCCATTAGGTTTTAGATATTTATATGCACCATTTTCAAAACACGCTCCTATACTACCACTCACTGTTTTATAGTATTTAGTTTGAATCAACATTCCGTCAACACATCTATCTGCACCAGATTTAGCATTATCATATCCTACAACTTGAGCATCATTTCCTGTCACCGTATCAATAAGAGTGTTCGCCTCTTCTGCAGCAAATCCATGTCCCTGAGGCGTTGAAAGCATATGGCGTGTACGATCAACTTCCTCTACCACCGTCGCATATACACCACCATTATCGGGAATTTTAGACTCTTCCTCTAAATACACATCATGAACCTCAGCTGGTATTTGATACCCTGCACTACTAATATGCTTTCTACTTATATCATTCGATAAAGTTATTGCAAGATTCTTTTCATTCTTATCAGCCGTAGCACACGCATCACAACAGTAATTATCAGATCTTTCCTCTTTTTTATATGCTGTTTCGCAGTACTCACATACACTATATGCTCCCGCCGTATTTACTAAAGTGAACTGAGCACTATTCTTTATATATCCACCTGCAAAATTATCTGAAATAAGCAAACATGCAAGTGCATCAATATTACTGTTATCTTCAGGCACCTTATTTTTATCTATATCACTACCATAAACACTAGTGATATTTAGCCGTTCTAATACCTTTTGTAACCCGACACAGTCATACTCTTCTTCTAATTTCTTAAGCACATTAGATATTGTATTTACATGATACAGATTCCCATATAAATTTATAATTCCACCTTCTAATATCAATATTTCTAAAAATACTTCTAACTCACTCTTTAAAAGCTCTATATTTTTAGAAACCAGATAGTTATGAATCTCATCAACTGTGCTTCTTGTATCCATAGCTAACTTAACTAAAATTAACTGTAATATTTTATCTGGTTTTTTCATTGGTGGTATTATAGCCAATAATATACTTGCTATAGAAAACGCAATATTTTCAGCTAATATTGGAATATCCAAGACGTTAAAAATTAAATACATTATACTTGCACTAAGAACATTTGCACATCTAGTTTCTTTTAGTTTTGTGATATATCCAGTATCTTCTAAGGTCGAATCATACTGAGCACGTATCAACAATTTATAAAAGAATATGCCTGACAATATAAAAAGCGTCCCTACTTTAATGTATTCTTTCACAAATAAAACGCTAAAATCATTTGCCAAATGCCTTAATATAGCAAATCTTTTATCTATACTACCAACATGTAGAACAGATATAAAATCATTAAATGTAACAGTTATCACATCCAAAGTAAGTATACTAACTACGGCATAATTTAGAATGGTTATACCTAGAAACATCCACAACATATTTACTTGAGATATCGTTTTACTAGAAATATATTTATTTACTGACCCCTCATTTGGTTTAAATAAATAGTATATACCACCTAAGATAGCAATAAATCCATAATTATAAGGTTGATCCATTATACTTTGATGAATAAACATCAGTCCTTCGAAAACTTCATCCCAAAAATAAATTAGAGTCCCTATAACTATTGCTGGCAACAATAAATATCTATACGTGAAAACAACCACTTGTTTAGTGTAATAATAGAGTTTTTGTAAAATTTCCCATACTATAAATAGCCCAATACTCCCGCCTATAAAATACAACAAATATGTCCACGGACTATCCGTAAATAGCCAAAGAATAATCCACAAAACAAGAAAAAAGAAAAAAACACTCATAACACGTCCCCCTTACTGTAAACCATCTTCACAATATAAAAATCTATCCTCTATATTGCTGAACCTATGCATAATTATAAAAAACAAATTTACATAAAGTCAACACTAAAGCAAGAATATATAATCGCCAAAGTAAAAAGCGACCACCCCTCACAGTTACCTGTAAGAAGTAGTCGTTTCGCTATGTATTATCCAGTTATAAAGTGCTATACTAAACGTAGAGCAATTGATGTTGCCCCTAGGGGCGATATGCGTTTGGCTCATCTCTTAGTAGACTTCGGATTTACTTGTTAAATCCCCCTCGAAAGGAGGTGAGTGCCATGACTGTATTTGAAGCTTTAATGATCGCATTAACTTCATGTACCTTAGTGGTACTTTTAATCACATGTATTGTCATGATCATTACATTGATCAAGTAATATATAAGTATTAAGGCCTAACGTATATGTAGAGTATTCCTAGTACTCTGCACGTTAGGCCTCATCTTGTTAGCCGAGATGAGCTTGACGCTGTTAGACATCAATTGCTCTTCTTATGTATATAGTAAATCATTGTACTGTAAAAGTCAACATCCCTAGACCTCCACCTAGGGATGTTTGCTATATATTTATTTCACAGAATCTAGCTATATATTTCCTACGCTTCCGCCCACTCTGTATGGAATGTGCCTTCTTTGTCTGTACGTTCGTATGTATGAGCGCCGAAGAAGTCACGTTGTCCTTGGATTAGGTTCGCTGGTAATACGCCACGACGATAGGAATCGAAGTAATCTAAGGATGCACTAAATGCTGGTGTTGGGATACCATAACGTTTCGCAGCAATGATGGCTTCACGCCATTTTGCTTGGTGTGTTTGCAATGCTTCTGCAAAGAATGGATCCAACATCAAGTTGTTCAACTCTGGGTTATTCGTGAACGCTTGTTTAATATCTTCTAAGAAAGCTGCACGGATAATGCAACCACCACGCCACAACAATGCCATGTCACCGAAGTTGATATTCCATTTATATTCTTTTGCAGCCGCTTTAATCAACGCAAAACCTTGTGCATAGGAACAGATTTTAGACGCATATAACGCAGAATGGATAGCATCTACTAGTGCTTCTTTATTGCCTTCAAAGACTTCTGTAGGGCCTGCTAGCACTGGCTCTGCCAACACTCGTTCAGATTTATAAGCAGACATAGCACGAGCAAATACCGCTTCAGCAATAGTTGGGATTGGCACGCCAAGGTCTAAACCTTCTTGGCTAGTCCATTTACCAGTACCTTTTTGACCTGCTTTGTCCAAGATTTTTTCTACTAATGGAGTTCCATCAGTATCTTTGACTTTCATAATTTTGGAAGTAATTTCAATAAGGTAGGAATCTAATAATCCTGTATTCCATTTCGCAAATACATCGCCGATTTCATCATCGCTCATGCGAAGTAATTCTTTCATCATGAAGTAAGCTTCGGAGATTAATTGCATATCACCGTATTCGATGCCATTATGCACCATTTTTACGTAGTGACCTGCACCATTATCGCCTACATATGTGCAGCAAGGGCCATCTGCCACTTGGGCTGCAATGGATGTGAAGATTGGCGCCAATTCGTTATAAGATGCTTCATTGCCGCCTGGCATCAAGCTTGGGCCATTCAAGGCACCTTCTTCACCGCCAGATACGCCAACGCCTAAGAAACGGAAACCTTTGGATTCTAAGTATTTTGTACGACGGATCGTATCTGGGTAATGGGAGTTACCGCCATCGATTAATGTATCTCCTTGGTCTAAATATGGCAAAAATGCTTCAATCATGTCGTCCACAGGTTGGCCTGCTTTTACCAAGAACATGATTTTGCGAGGTTTTTCTAACATCGCTACAAACTCTTCTGGTGTATGAGCCCCACCGATGGTTCCTTCGTGGCTATAATTGGCTACAAAATCGTCTGTTTTTTGTGGTGTACGGTTGTACACAGCAATGCTGAATCCATGACGGGCAATGTTGCGGGCCAAGTTTTGTCCCATAACAGCCAAACCAACTAGACCAAATTGATATAATTTTTCACTCATCGTCATACCTCTTTCTTGATTGACTACCGTGTGTGAGCTTGTTCTTCTTTCAAACGAGCCAACATCACTGATGAACTAAACATAATAATACCTGCTATGACGGTCGCCAAAGCTAGGTTTTCTCCGAAGACGATAAATCCCCAGAAGGAGTTAAAAAATACCCCTACATATTGCATAAATTGTGCCACCACCGCATTCGTCGCCACAAATGCACCAGTTAGGAAGAATTGTGCCACTACGGAAATGGCACCAATAACCCCTAAGTAGAGCGTTTGCGTTGCATTCGGCCACACAAAGTCTGGTATCATCACGATACCGCCTACTAGCATGGTGGTGACTAAGAAATAAAACATGATTTCATAGGAACTGTGACCACCTTTTAAGCTAATGGTGCGAATCGTTGTATAGGCCGCTGCCGATAAGGCTGCGCCTGCAATGGCAATAAAAGAATACCAATGTAAGCCTGATAAATTCCAAGGCTGAATCATATACACAACGGCTATGAAAATTAACCCAAGCCATTTAGCAGATCCATTGGGTAATTTTTCTTTCAATACAATGTTGCTGAAAATCAGCACGAATATGCCCGACAGTTGGAATAAAATAGATGCATCTGCCATGGACATATACACGAGGGCCACGAAATTACTCAAATTCCCTAGTCCACCAAAGATACCACGTAAGGTTAATAACCCTCGATGTTCTGTAGAAAAAGAAATTCCTTTTTGTCGCATCACTATGAGTACGGCAATTGTTCCTATCAATCCTCTAAAAAATGTCACCTCTGCCGCCGGCATACCATCACCTAAGAGTTTCACAAATAAATTCATAATACTGAAGGCGAAGGAGGACATGAGGGAAAAGAAAAATGCTTGTACCATAGGCCACCTACTGTTTGAACGTATCCACAAAGGATAGAATTTCTTCTTTCATAGATTCTTTTGGAATCACTTTAGTGAAACGCAATGGTTTATGTTGCAACTCCGCCAATTGTTTTGGGCAACCTACGCCTGTGACAGCGGAAATATTGTCTAAGCTTTCATAAGGAGTTGCCCCTACTTTGATATCCAAAGCTTCACAAATCGGTGTTGGGAATTTGAAAGGATGTGCCGTGGAGGCAATTATCGTGTGACGATGACCATCTTCTGGATGAGTTTCCAATTCTTTCATGTAAGCACCCATCGCCACCGCTGTGTGCGGATCCATTACATAGCCATAGGAGTTGTACACTTGCTCGATGACAGCCTTTGTCATGTCATCGTCTACGTAGGCGCCAGCAAATTCTTTTTGCACCGCTTGTAGTTCTTCTGGAGTGACAGAGAATTTACCATCTGCTTTCAGCGCTTTCATGCGCTCAGCTGTCAATTCTGCATTTTCACCGCTCACATAATAGATAAAGCGTTCAAAGTTAGAACTTTCCAAAATATCCATGGACGGAGATATAGTCGTATAGAATGGACGATTCATATCATAGGTACCAGTGCTGAAGAAATCTGCGAGCACATTGTTTTGATTGGATGCACAAATTAATTTACCAACCGGAATACCCATGCGTTTTGCATAGTAAGCAGCCAAAATATTTCCAAAATTACCTGTTGGTACTACCACATTGAACGCTTCGTCTTCGTGGATAGCCCCTGTATTTACCAATTCAGCATAGGCTGCCACATAGTATACTACTTGTGGCGCTAGACGGCCGATATTAATAGAGTTAGCAGACGAGAACTTCACGCCTTTGTCTGCCACTTCCTTTGCTACCTCTGCATCCACAAAGAGACGTTTCAAGAATTGTTGCGCATCATCAAAGTTACCTTCGATAGCTGTTACATTGACATTCGCCCCTTCTTGCTTTTGCATTTGTTCTTGTTGCATTGGGCTAACGCCGTCTGTAGGGAAGAACACTTGAATGTGCGTTCCTGGCACATCTTTAAAGCCTTCTAAAGCGGCTTTTCCAGTATCACCAGAGGTAGCCGTCAATATCAACACTTCTTTTGTTTCTTTTTCCGCTTCCTTTGCTGCCACTAGTAAGTATGGGAACAAGGATAATGCCATATCTTTAAAGGCTTGAGTGCGACCGTGGAACAACTCCAACACTGACACGCACTCTAACAAGGAATGCATTGGTGCCATATCTGGAGTATCAAAGTTCACTGTATTATAGGCACTGCGAATCATCGTTTCTAATTCTGCTTCTGTGAAAGTCGTAAATAACTTACTCAATACCACCAGTGCAATTTCTTCATAGCTTTTGTCTGCCACATCGCGGTAGGACAAACATTGTTCCGGAAACTCTGCCGGCACATATAAACCACCATCACTCGCCAATCCATGGAGCAATGCAAAGGTCTCACTTACCGTTTCATGACTGCGCGTACTTGTATACTTCATTCTTTCATCCTTTATGTTTCACAATATATTGTATTATCTTCATTCATTATAAATTAATGCTATCCATTTAGCAAGAAAAGGAGTACTCCGATCTCAATCATGACAATTAGTAATAAAAGTCACAATTATGCCGTTCTAATTACAAAATAGTCATACTTATTCATCTTGTTCTTGACATTGAAAAACCAAAAGAGTACAATACACACATACAATCAAACATTCGGGAATAGGTGCGAAAGCATAATAGAGAAGCCAGTTAAAGTCTGGCACGGTCCCGCCACTGTAAAGCAGAGCAAATCCAAATTATGTCACTGGGAAACTGGGAAGGCTGGAGGCGCGTTGAAGCTGAGTCAGGAGAACTGCCTATTCATCATTCACCACTTGACCTACGAGAGATAGGGAGGAGAATCAAAGGCCTTTTTCTGATACTCCAAAACACAAGAAAAAGGATTTTTTATTATTACAATATGCGTTGTATGGGATACGTCACATATTGATGATTGCCTTATCTGGTCAAGTACAATTACCTTATGGTATTAGCACTCAAAGTGTTGATATAGTTGTCATGATTTTGTATGGGCGTACATCATCATCCTAAAAAGAACCTGCCGGCGGGCAGGTTCTTTTTTTTAGCGTCCATAACAAATAAGGAGACCACCCACGCAAGAGCAGTCTCCCATATATGCAAAAATTATATACTTTAGTAGTTTTTCTCGCAATATACTATGTCATATCCATTGATATAACTGAATTGTCATCATTATACACCATGTTCTTTTAAGAGACAATAGCCCCTAGTAGCTATAGACATATAGTATATATAGTGGTAAAATTAAAAGTTATTAAACATCATATTGTATGGGTAAGTTAGTTTTGGGAGGTAGTATGTCTTTAGTTTCTATGATTAAACATTTCCTACTTGTAGCTGCCCCCGTCATTGCTACACAATTTTCTATCATTGTTGGTAGTTTTATAGCAGTCACATTAACGGGGCAATACAGTACTATAGATTTAGCAGCTATTGGTGTGGGGTACAACTTATGGGTCGCCGCTTTTTTTGGTCTATCAGGAATTCTCCTTGGTGTGACCCCGATTATTTCTCATGCCTTAGGGGCTAAAAAAACTGAATCGGTAGCTGCTACTATGTGGCAAAATATCTATTTAGGGCTTGCATTTGCAACAGTTCTCATACTTGCCACCCTATTTGGTTTATCTCCTTTGTTAGATCTATTGGGATTAGAACCGGCGGCAAAATTTGTTTGCATCCAATATATGAACGCCATGTGCGTCGCCTTTCCAGCTATGATGATTATGTCTGGATTCCGCTACATTGTCGACGCTCACGGAAATACTCGCTACTCTTTATACATCATTGGCAGTAGTGTGTTATTTCAGTCTATTTTCAATGTACTATTCATACAAGGTTATGGCCCCATCCCCGCTCTTGGGGGCTTTGGTGCCGGTATTTCAACGGCCATCGCCTATTGGTATATGATGTTATGTTTTCTCGGGCTCATTACAATCCATAAACACTTCAAACAGTATCGATTTTGGTCTTCTTTCACTGGTCCTAGTTGGATACTCATTCGAGATCAATTAGCTCTAGGGATTCCTATTGGCTTATCTATCTTTGCAGAAATCAGCATTTTTAGTGCTGCTGGGATTGCTATGACTAAGTTCGGCGCAGAAATTATAGCGGCCCATCAAGCAGCGTCTAGTTTCCTTGGATTAACATTTTCTTTCCCCCTCAGCTTAAGTATGGCATCCACCATCGTCATCGCCTATGAGTTAGGAGCTAAACGATATCAAAATGCTATTACTTACACATGGATTACTCGTGGCGTAGCAGCTTTCATAGCACTTTGCATTGGAACCTATTCTTTCACTCATATCGACTTCTTAGCCAGCCTATATACCAAGGAAGAACACATGATTCCACTTATTGAAAGTTTCATTTCTTACGCCGTATTTTTCACAATTATCGATGCTGTAGGCACCCCTTTACAAGGAGTTCTCCGAGCCTATCGTGATGTAACTAGCGTTTCTATTATTACCATCGGCACCTATTGGGGCGTGACCGTACCCGTTGCATACCTTTGCTACCTATTCACAGACTTCGGGCCTTACTCCGTTTGGATTGGATTATTATCAAGCACGTCTTCGGCTGCACTCTGCTATATGTATCGATTACGTAAAGTCCAGCGCAATGTACTGAACATGTCATTCTAAAGTCATTAATTAAAACTAAACCTTTTAAATGACGAGGCGTTCCATGAACAGCCTCGTTTTTATGTGATAACGACATACACAGGTAATTAGACACAACCATTGGCACAAAACATATAGCACCAACCGAAACCTCGATAGGTAAATTGACTAGTATAACAAGCACGCTATACCTCCATTTTGCTTTTGACATATTGTTATAAATACTATAGAATATAGAAATGTAATTTAAGGGATCTATTCAACCCCCTTTTATATTCATTAATTATTATTACATCTATATATAAATGTTCCTCGTCTTGCGTGTCTGCATAACCAACTCACGGCATATACACATATCTATTATGCTGAAATATACATACCGCTTCGATGTCTTTATATACATGTATCTTTATTATTTTGTAAAAGAAGGAGCTCCTATGGCTACTGTAAATCCAAATTATGAAAACCTACAAGGTTCTTATTTATTCGCTAATATTGCTCGTAAAGTAGAAGCTTTCAAAGAAAGTCATCCTGAGGCAGACATCATTCGCCTTGGTATCGGCGATGTGACTCGCCCTCTTGTGCCAGCTGTCATTGAAGCTATGCACGCCGCTGTGGAAGAAATGGGTTCTGCCGATACATTCCGAGGTTATGGTCCTGAGCAAGGCTACGATTTCTTGCGCAATGCTATTGCTGAAGGAGATTATGCTCCCCTAGGCATCACCATTCAAGCCGACGAAATCTTCGTATCTGATGGCGCAAAATCTGATGTGGGTAACATCCAAGAAATTTTCTCCGAAGACAACATCATCGCTATTACTGATCCTGTATACCCTGTATATTTAGATTCTAATGTGATGAGTGGTCGCACTGGTAAAGCTATCGACGGCATCTATGAAAAAGTGGTATATTTACCAACCAATGCGGAAAATGATTTTTCTCCGGCATTCCCAAAAGAACGAGTAGATATCGTATATCTTTGCTGCCCTAATAATCCAACTGGTACTGTATTAAGCCGTGCTCGCTTAGCAGAATGGGTGCAATGGTGTAAAGATAACGAAGCAATCTTGATGTTTGACTCTGCTTATGAAGCTTTCATCACTTCTACGGATACAGTTCGTTCTATTTATGAAATCAAAGGTGCTCGTGAAGTGGCTATCGAATTCCGTTCTTTCTCTAAAACGGCAGGTTTCACTGGTACTCGTTGCGCTTATACAGTCGTTCCTCATGAAGTAACTGCTAAAAATGCAGAGGGTAACCGAGTTCCTCTAAATCCTATGTGGAATCGTCGCCAAACCACAAAATTCAATGGTGTTCCTTACATCATTCAACGTGGTGCTGCTGCTGTTTACACACCAGAAGGTCGTGCACAAATTAAAGAACACATCGCTTACTACATGGAAAATGCTCGCATTATCCGTGAAGGCTTAGAAGCCATTGGCCTAACTGTATTTGGTGGTGTTGATGCTCCATACATTTGGATTCAAGCACCAAAAGGCATGACTAGCTGGGACTTATTCGATACCTTATTAGAAAAGGTACACATTGTAAGCACTCCTGGTTCTGGCTTTGGTCCAGAAGGCGAAGGCTATTTACGTCTCACTGCATTCGGCAGCCGAGAAAACACCATTCGTGCAGTCGATCGCATTAAAACATTACAATTTTAATATCCCCCCCTTTTCTCTATGAGAATTTTTCGCTATAATGGTACATGCGAAAATAGCGGACACAGTGCCCTATTTTATGTCATCATATACTGTAATTTCTCATTACAGTTCGTATAATAGTAATCGTATTGAAAGTATCAACTTTCACGAAAGGAAGTAACATGAGCAACATTCGTATTGGTATCGTTGGATACGGTAACCTTGGCCGCGGTGTAGAAGCGGCTGTAGCATTACAACCAGATATGGAATTGGTAGGCGTATTCTCTCGCCGTTCTGGTTTACAAACTGTTAGTGGCGTACCTAGCTACACAATGGAAGAAGTAGAATCTTTCAAAGGCAAAATCGATGTCATGGTATTATGCGGCGGTAGTGCGACAGACCTAATCGACCAAACTCCTGCTATTGCAGCGCATTTCAATGTGATCGACAGCTTCGACACACATGCTCGCATCCCTGAACATTTCGAAAACGTGCGCAAAGTAGCACAAGAAGCTGGCACTGCTGCTCTTATTTCTTGTGGATGGGACCCTGGCATGTTCTCTTTGCAACGTGTGTATGCTGAAAGTATCTTACCGCAAGGCGATTCTTACACATTCTGGGGCCGCGGCGTATCCCAAGGTCATTCCGATGCTATCCGTCGCATCGAAGGCGTAGCAGATGCTCGCCAATACACTGTGCCTAAACAAGAAATCATCTCCGCTATCCGCAATGGTGAAACACCAGAAGTGACAGCTACTTCTTCTCACCTTCGTGAATGCTATGTGGTCCTTGAAGAAGGCGCTGACGCAGCTCGCATCGAAAACGAAATTAAAACAATGCCTAACTACTTCGTTGGCTATGAGACAGCTGTAACATTCATCTCCCAAGAAGAATTAGATGCTAATCACAAAGGCATCCCACATGGTGGTCTTGTGATTCGCAGCGGCGAAACTACAACAGGTACAAAACACATCTACGAATTCGGTTTACAACTAGATTCTAACCCTGAATTTACTGGTGCTGTATTGGTAGCCTTCGCTCGTGGCGTACACCGCTTAGCAGCACATGGTGGCCGTGGTGCTTTCACAGTATTCGACATCGCACCAGCTTGGTTATCTCCAAAATCTGCTGAAGAATTACGTGCACATTATCTATAAGATATACGTTTGATAATAGTATCTTCGTTCATGAGATACACGAGGCTGTAATACATTAGCCAAAATAAAATAGAGGAACGTTGGTCAAATACTATCAACGTTCCTCTATTTTTATATTTTCTATAAATCTATTGGCAGGTAGTATGCAATTATGGTATACTAGGACTGTAAAAAAGAGAGCCCATAACGTGTACTAGGCGTTAAGCTCATCTCGAAACGTATCAAAAATCGAAATGCCTAACGTGTTAAGGTACGCGAAACCTTATATCGTTAGGCATTTATATTATTTTGATAATTTATTGCAATCATAAAAGGAGTTACCCACCAATGAGCACAAATTTAGAAGTAGGCATTGTAGGCCTTCCAAATGTCGGAAAAAGTACATTGTTTAACGCTATTACAAAAGCTGGCGCAGAAGCGGCGAACTATCCATTCTGTACGATTGAACCAAATGTAGGTGTTGTTGACGTACCAGATGCTCGATTAGCTGTGTTGGCCGAGATGTTCGGTTCTAAACGCATCTTACCTGCTGCCATGCGATTTGTAGACATTGCAGGCTTAGTAGCTGGCGCTTCCAAAGGGGAGGGTTTGGGCAACAAATTCCTGAGCCATATCCGCCAAGTTGATGCCATCGCCCAAGTTATCCGTTGTTTTGATGACCCTAACATCACACATGTGGCAGGCTCTGTAGATCCTGTTCGTGATATTGAAATTATCAACACTGAACTTTGCTTAGCTGACCTTGAAAGCGTAGACAAACGCTTACAACGTATTGCTAAATTAGCAAAATCTGGCGACAAAGATGCTCGTGTGGAAGCTCCGATTTTAGAAAAAGTATCTGCTGCATTAGGAGATGCCATCCCTGTTCGTGCCCAAGGCTTAACAGAAGATGAATTAGATATTTTAAAAGATTTAACACTATTGACAGCAAAAAAATCTTTATATGTAGCCAACGTAGGAGAAGACGAAGTATCCGATTACTCTGGCAACGAATTTGTAAAGCAAGTAGAAGCATACGCAGCCAAAGAAGGCTCTGGCGTAGTTGTAGTATCTGCTCGCATTGAATCTGAAATCGCTGAATTATCCGACGAAGAAGCAACGGCTTTCTTAGCTGACCTTGGGTTAGAAGAAAGTGGCTTAACAAAATTAATCAAAGCTAGTTATTCCTTATTGGGTCTAATTAACTACTTCACAGCTGGCGAAATGGAGGCTCGCGCTTGGACTATTGTAGAAGGCACAAAAGCCCCTCAAGCAGCTGGTAAAATCCATTCTGACATCGAAAAAGGCTTCATTCGCGCAGAAATCGTATCCTTTGATGATTTAGAAGCTTGCGGTAGTCAAAATGCTGCCAAAGAAAAAGGTCTTGTTCGCCTAGAAGGTAAAGACTATATCATGAAAGACGGCGATGTAACACATTTCCGTTTCAACGTATAATTACCATACTAACACATAAGGCATATACAGTATTCCCCTGATCAGAATACACCTGTATATGCCTTTTTAGATGCAACACCTTATATGCTATTTCACATAATCTGCTTAGCTATTATAAAATTCTTACATATCCACGACGCTATCCATAGCAAAAAGCTAGGTACACTTCTTTGAGTGCGCCTAGCTTTTCTATATATACCTATGTCAAAAATATTTCTCAGCACCTATGTTAATAACATCAATGCTTGTATTCTATCGGTTCTTTTCCCTTTTCATAATAATACATATGAGAAGGGGTTATTTTTTCCACTTCAAAGATACGCAACACTTCTTCTATGTATTCTTCTTGCACACCAATAGAGAGCCCACAAGCGCTAGATAGCTCTGGTGGAACTGGCATCAACTGATGAGGCACTTTATATTGCCCTAACATTTTATCTGCTTTATCTGCAAAATAGTAAGAACTAAATAGAATAAGAATTTTTTGTAGTTCCTTATCTCTACATACGTCTAGTTTCTTGCTATCTACCTCAAAAACATTCATGTCTGTCTCCCCTCATGCAATCTTTCCAGTTCTATCTGCCAATGTTACCACGTATCTAATTACAATGTAACAAAGGGTTCTTGCATCATACTTTCGGTAATGGCATACAGATTCGTAATAGTGCCTACTTGCACTTTGTCTTTTACTTCATAAAAGTCTAAGCAAATGCCACAGCCACTAACAGTTACCCCTGCTGCTTCTAAGGCTTTGAAGTTTTCAATATGTTCAGACCCTTCTACGAGCATTTTTACAGCACTATTAATGCAATAGATGGCTTTGGGTTTCACATCTGTTTCCGTCAATACATAGATGAACGTTTTCATCAAGTTACGGCCTAACTCTTCACTACCTTCGCCTAAATAATCCTTCGTGAATAGTAGTACTTTGCCACCCATAGAAGAGGTTGGCACAGATGGTACTACAGCGCCCATCAATTCAAGGGGAACTGTATCTTGACTAATCGGCGCACCCATTGCAGCTTTTTCTGCTTTTGTTTTTTCATAAGCTGCGATACTACGTTCCAAACTACCTGTTCCATTTGTCATATAAAATGGGGCCTCTCCACCGGCAATCGTTGTATTCGTCACAACCTTTCCTAAAGGTGCGGCAAATTCATTTTCAAAAATAGCTTCCAAATCTAGGTCCTCTAAATCATTCGACGTTTGAATGTTGGCAGCACTAGCTGTAGCCACTTCCGCTTTCACCGCTGTAGGAGGAATCAATACAACGATATAATTTCCCTCTTGTTCTAATACATGGTTTTCATAGCCTCGGTATTCCCCTAATTTCACCACATTGTCACGGCTCACATCATTATCGACAATGACTTTTACATACGTATTTGCATCCGCATCCATAGCCTTCTTTGCTTCAATCACAGGTGCTGGGCATACTTGGCCTCGCATATCTATCGTTACTTCTTTATTTGACATAAACTTGTCTCCTTCCTTCCTGAATAACACGGCCAATCTGTGCGGCCTGTAAACCCTTTGCTTGTAACTCTGAAAGTAACTGCTTTCCTTCACTTTCAGAACAAGCAAATAATAAACCACCCGATGTTTGTGGATCAAAGCAAATATCGCTCCATACTGGATCTAAATGGTCAGCAAACTCAGCTTGATCGCCTAATGCCTTACGATTCCCATAGGTAGCCGCTGGGACTAGGCCCATACGAGCAGCTTCTAATACATCGGTAAAGAGAGGAATTTGCTCCGCATAGAGTTCCACAGATGTTCCACTAGCTTTTGCCATTTCAGATACATGACCAATCAGACTGAATCCCGTAATATCTGTGCAACCATGAATGGTAAACTGCGCAGCCACATCTCGAGCTCCTTTATTAATCGTTCCCATACTGTGCACAGCTTCCTGCACGCCTTCAGGGAATACGCCACCTTTTGCAGCCGTGTTCATAATGCCCGTTCCAATCGGTTTAGATAGAATTAAGACATCACCCACTTGAGCATCTCCATTGGTCCAAATATGACGTGGATCAATGAGACCCGTCACAGCCATTCCAAAAATAGGCACTTCATTTTCGATACTGTGACCACCAAGAAGAGCCACTCCCGTCTCCAGTAAAACCTCATTAGCCCCCTCTAAAACGTCACGAAGGACACCTTCTTTCACTAAAGGCACAGGAAAACCTACAATATTCAATGCCGATATAGGCGTGCCCCCCATGGCGTATATATCACTTAAACTATTACAAGCTGCCACACGACCAAAGAGTCTCGGATCTGCCACTGGAGGTGTAAAAAAATCCACCGTCTGTACAATGGCTTGACTTTCATTAATTTGATACACCCCTGCATCTTCCATACCAGATGCATCAGTCAATACAGCTGGATGTGTGGGCATCTTCATATGCTGTAACACATCCTCTAAGATGTGCGGCCCAATTTTACAGGCGCAACCGCCCTTGGCTGCATATTTCGTTAAATCAACCATAGGTATCCCTCTCCTAGAAAACTATCATGATGTACGAATCACTGCTTATCCTTCTCTTGCTTCTTTTCTGGATACTATCTTTTTTACATTTTTTTCAAACTTAGGTCGTGGTATCATCACTTGATGCCCACAGCCTTCACAGACTGTTACGAAATCAACGCCAGTTCGTTTAATCTCCCAATTCTGACTACCACAAGGATGGGGTTTCTTCATTTGTACCACATCACCTACTTGGTATTTTATAAATCCCATAGGCACCTCCTATTTCCATGATTATGTTTATAGTATATCATCTAACTTTATATTTCTCTATAGGGCCGTATAGGTATTACTAAAAGTTTGCACTAAGTCTGTTAACCCTCTCATCAGTACTGATGACTGCTATCACTTGTTAGCAACTGACAACTACCCTTTTCTATTTCATAACTAAGAAAACCTATAAATAGAGGGATTTCTATGTATTATCATTACAGCTTTATCTCTTGAGTTCGATTCTCAATTTCCTTTTCTGTGTAATCCCCTTGTTTTTATAGGGAATTAAATAGCTATAAATGCGATATTATAGCCGATTGAGAGACTTTATCATTTATAAAAAATTTTTAAATTTTTCTAAAAAAAGACTTGCATTTCTCATTTTCATAGTCTATAATGTAATCAACAATGATTATTCGTTAAGTAACGAAATCGATAGGGAATCACTCAAGTGAGTGATCCCCATATACAAATAAGTATTTATTTTATTACAACAATGTAAAGTACATGGAGGAAAGAAAATGCCAGAATTAAAAGGTACTCAAACAGAAAAAAATCTTCAAGCAGCATTCGCTGGTGAATCTCAAGCTAACCGTAAATATACATACTATGCAAGTGCAGCTCGTAAAGCTGGTATGAACAAAATCGCTGATTACTTCGAAGAAACAGCAATCAACGAATCCGCTCATGCTAAAGTATGGTTCAAATTGTTACACGGTGGCGATGTAAACGCTGACGTAGCAATCAACTTAAAAGATGCTGCTGCTGGCGAACACTACGAACACACTGTAATGTACCCAGAATTTGCTAAAGTTGCAAAAGAAGAAGGTTTCGCTAAAATCGCTTACTTATTCGAACAAGTTGGTGTTATCGAAGCTCGTCACGAAGAACGTTACCTTGACCTTGTAACAGCTGTTGAAGGCGGTACAGTGTTCAAACGTGAACAACCAGTTGCTTGGATCTGTGCTAACTGTGGTTACATCCACATCGGCGAAGAAGCTCCAAAACTTTGCCCAGTATGTGCTCATCCACAAGCATTCTTCTCTCAACACGGAGAAACTCTTATCTAATTAGTAAACCGAGTGGTTTCTTAGATAAGTACTATAACATTGTATCAAGTGATACAAACAACCTACATTAAGAACTAAGTAGTTCTAAGGGTATGTACCCGAAACAAATAATATACTAAGTAGTAATGATGTCTACCCAAGTGGGTCAAATTACATATACGTTATCCCAAGTGGGTTAGATCTAGTATAAGTATACTAAAGCGACTGTGAAAACAGTCGCTTTTTTGCATATTAACCTATACAAGCTTATGACTATCATCTACCTAACCGATATAACTATCTTGTAGTATTCATCATCTTCTCTTCATATTCGTAAGATATACTTTAGATACAGATAACAGGGTACACTACATTAGTTTTAACTCTTATACTTCTAACTATATGCTTAATTCATAGTTTCTCCCTATAAAAGCCTTGAAACAGCATATAATACGCTATGTGGTAAGCTACTAATAGGGTGTACCTAATTAACGTTTATAAACTAGATAATACGAAGGAGACACTTATGAAACGCACATTACTATTAACGACACTAGCCATGACTATCGGTTCTTCCGCTTTTGCTTCATCCATTAACTACCCTAGTTTCCAAGGAGACCATAAACCGGTATCCTTTAAAATGGCATCTACGGAAGAGATGAAAGCTTATACAAATGACTTAGAAAATTATCTAGCTGATACAGATGCAGTGATTCAAATGTTGATTACTAAAAAACGTGCTGCTATCGATACTTACAATGCCGGTGTACGCGAATATAACAAGGATGATTTTTTCCACAAAGACCGTGTTGAGCCTTACTCCTATGATGAAAGTTACTCCCAAACTAAACGTGTAGGTGGTCATACCTATCATTCTTTCGGAGATACAGTGATTATCACATCTGATAATATCATTCCTGCAGCTGAGGAGACAAAATCCCAGAAAAAAGAGGAAGATGATGCCTTCGCACGCATGATGCGCCGCATGGAAAAACACCTTGGCGTTGATCGCTGGTAAGGTTTCCTATATATACCCTTAAACACCCTTATATTACCCTTACCTATATTCTTTTATATTCCCTTCCCTATATCAACATATACCCCACACAAATAAGGACCTCTATTCCCCGATAGAGGTCCTTATTTTACATCTGTCATGGCACACTCAAGGAATAGCCTATTTTCTTCAACTCTATGATAGAAAAAAGCTGCAACCTACCCTATATCTGTAGGTTGCAGCCGTATATCTTTTAATACTTTCATCATAGATACATGATGCATCTAATACATTACTTATACCTTATCGAATTGTTTTTGTGTCGTTAAATGCTTCTTGGTCGAAAGTTCCTTGCAACCGATCTACTACGATAGCATTTGTCATAGAACCACTTACATTTAACATTGTACGTCCCATATCAACGATAGGATCTACTGCTAAAATTGGAGAAATGGAGCCGAAGAAAGCACCCATACCAGTACCAGACAAGGAAACAGAGGCTGCCATCGTCGCTGTACCAGGTACACCAGCAATTCCCAAGGAGCCTAAAGCGATAACGATAACGCTCATTACATACATTGTAAAGTCTAATGGCACACCAGATACTCGAGCAATATAGATGATACATAACGCTGGGAAGATACCTGCACAACCTTGCATACCTGCTGTGGTACCAAAACTTGCTACTGTATTCGCAGTGGCAGGATTAACACCTAATTTTTTAGTCAATGTTTCTACCGTCAATGGTAACACACCCATACTAGAACGAGATGTGAAAGCTAAGATTAATGCCTCTTTTGCTTTACGGAAGTACATAATAGGGCTCACACCGAATACTGTTAATAATACGGCTTGTACAAGTAACATAATCACTACGCCTACATAGATCAAGATGATGAACAATGCCATATCAGCAATAGCGCCAAAGCCTTTTTGCGCTAATGTAGTAGCCAACAATGCAACAACACCATATGGCATCAAACCAATGATGAAATCAGCTACCCAGAAAATCACGGTATAGGCTTCATCAAATAGTTTTGTCATCACTTCTAAATCACTGGCACCATGTTGTTTAACCAGTCTAGCAATACCGCCGATGATAACGCCGAATACTACAATAGCAATAACATTCGTTTGCGCCATAGCATTCACAGGATTGGAAGGAATCAAGGCACGCAATGTGTCTACTACTGGTTTTACTTCACGCATTTTGGAATCACCAGCCACTGCTAAGGTACCTTCCCCTAATCCAGTTACTGTACCTAGCACTAAGCCTACGATAGCAGCAATACCAACCATGACTAAGGCTACCACACCTGTGGAGGATACAAGACGCTTTAAGTTCGCATTCGTATCCATATGTAAGATAACATGAACAATGGAAATAAATACCACAGGAATAACGAGCATACGAATTAAATCAATGAATCCTCCCCCGATAAGAGAGAACCACTTCGTGCTTTCCTTGATGAATACCACATCCATCGGATTGTTAGGGAATCCTGCAATCAGTTGCACCGCAACCCCTAGTACAGCACCTACTCCAGTGGCAACCATTACTAATGTACCGAAGTGAATATTTCTTTTCTGAAGAAAATACACATATCCTAAGGCGATAACGAATAACACGAGTATACCTATCGTCATAGGATCGCTAATCATGAGAAATTGTGTAAAAAATGGCATATCCATACAAATTCTCCTTCCTTTCCAGACTAAACTATAGTCCAATTTACTTTTACGTCCCTGTACTATACAGGCAACAATACGCTTTATTATATCATTCTCAATATACCTTTGTCTATATCCTACATATTATATAGGGTTATATTCATGAGTTATAAGCATGAAAAATACTATAATTTAATACCATTAACCAATAAATATAGAAGACGAATTATAAAATTTATAGTACAATAGAATAGTAAAGGTTAACAATAAGAGATCTATTGTACGATGATGTGCGCCCATGAATAGAAACGAACTAACATGACATCTGACTACGTATGTTTAGGAGGATACCATGGATACATCTTACTATTATAATTTTATCATCTTAGTACAAACGGGGAATATGACGCAAGCAGCAGAGATACTGCATATTACACAACCAGCTTTAAGTAAGCAACTCAAGTACTTAGAAGCAGAATTTGGTACCCCCCTATTAGTCATCAAACGCGGTCAACGTGGAGCTAGTTTTCATCTGACCGAAGCTGGCCGTATTTTCTATGAAAAAGCACAGCAATTGTGTTCCATTGAAGAGTCTACCTACGCTGATGTAAAACGTCTTAGTTCTGAAGTAGAAGGCACCTTACGCATTGCCTCTTCTGCCTCAAGGTCTACCGCCTTAATTCAGCAATATTTGCATTTCTTTTCCCGCCAATACCCTGTAGTGCGTTATGAAATTTATGAAGGATTAATGACAGATGTAACGGAATCCTTATTAAATGGTAGCGCTGAAATTGGTCTATGCAATGAGCAAATGGTAGATACCAACAAATTTGATGTTCTCTACACGCAAACAGAGGACTTATATGCGCTGTTCCGAAAAGATTTATTTTGGACAGACCGTGACTTGGAAAGTATTTCTTGGAAAGATATTTCCAAATGTCCTCTCAGCTTATCTGGTGGTTCTGTACGTATGCTCATGCAAGCTCACCACAACGACTTCTCTTCTCTTAATGTCATTTCTGTAACGACTACGAAGAGCTCCGCTATTGAATGGGCTCAATCTGGGCGTACCATAGCGATTATCCCAATGGACGGACAGGAAACCGTATCCCATCCAGATATGACACGCATTAGACTTTCAGAGCTAACAAATACATTCTATAAAGCCTTTATCACCATCAAAGGACAACCTTTGTCCATGGTGGCACAACAGTTTTTAGAGTTCTATAAAGCACATTCTGGTGGAGAATAATATAGTAATACAAAAGGGTCCCGAAGGACCCTTTTTTCATATCCAATTATAATTCTTCTGTTTCTTTGATTAAGCCTCGTTTTTTCTTATTTAGATATAAGAAATACAGTGGCAAGATAATAATACAACCACCAAGACCCCAAATCAATTGATTTGGTTTTGCTTGTGCCAACATCCAAAGAGATGTAATGATGGCAATCACAGGTATAATAATACCTCCTGGAATTTTGTACGGACGCTCTTTATGAGCCCATTTTTTACGGAAAATAATGACAGAAACACAAGTTGGTAAATACTGCGTAAACCGAGATACGGCGCTGATGGCTGCCAATTGAACAAAGCTACCGCTCCATGCTAGTAATAAGCTAAATACACCTGTCACAATACATGCTACAACTGGCGTGCCCCAACTAGTACGTTTGGCTAGGATACTTGGTAACATACCATCTTCTGCCAGAGACGTTGCAATACGAGGTCCTAGGAATGACTGAGCAATGTTAATACCACCCATAGATAACAACGTACCGGCTAGCACGAAGTACATGCCCCATGGTCCCATAATTTGACCAAATGCCGTTTGCAATGGTGCTTTATCATTAGCAAGGCTATCACCCATAATACCGATACATACTGCCAATACCAACATATATAACACAGATACGATGATCATGACCGTAATGATGGCACGAGGCAAATTCTTTTTAGGATTTTCCATATCTTCTGCGGCTACTGCAATGGCTTCAAATCCGGTATACGCAAAGAATAGCAATATCGCAGTGGCTGCGAATGCTCCCGATACGCCTCCATCTGAAAGTTCCACAAAATCTGGTACAAACGGTGTAAAGTTTGTTCCATTAATGGCAAACAACCCGATGACAATGAATGCAAATAAAGGCACTAATTTAGATACGGTAATCAAATTATTCAGAATTTTAGTCATATTAACGCCAATAATATTAATCACCGTTAATAAGACGATGATGATCGTGGCGATGACATCTTTCATAAAATCCCCAGATAGCGCCGGAATGGCTGCCCCCAAGGCTGTCGCAAATCCTACTGCCATAACTGCCCAAGCGATGAGCACAACAATCCATTTAAGAACACCTACTTCAAATCCCCAAAAGTCACCTAAGGAATGCTTTGCGTATAAATAGGGTCCTCCATTACGAGTGAAGAATCCCGCTACTTCAGCAAAGCATAAGGCAATACAAATGGCAAGGAATGCATCAAATAACAGCACCCCTAAACTCGCTGGCCCCATAAGAGCATATGCTTTATTCGGCAATAAGAAAATCCCTGTTCCTACAATAGCGTTAATGCCGAGGAGAACGATACTCCAAAAGCCAAATTTACTATCTTTTTGTTCCATATTAGGCCTCTTTCTTAGCTGCCTCTACAAAGTCTTTGAAAATCGCTGCATTCAACTCTGTATGACGCATCATTTCCGGATGGAATTGGTACGTACGTAGGTATGGGTAGTCTGTGCCTTCCATAGCTTCTACTACAGTATCTTTAGCACGGCCTACTACACGCAAGCCTTCTCCTACTTCTTTCACAATTTGGTGGTGATGAGAGTTAACCATCACTGTTTCAGAGTCTAAGATACCAAATAGTTTAGAATCCTTTTCAATCACCATAGAGTGCGTTGGCAATCCTGCTGTTTGGTTTTGCGAATGCTTAATCGTAGCAAAGGCAGGTAAGTCTTGATATAAGGATCCTTTATGAGCAACGTTGATAATTTGATGTCCACGGCAAATCCCCATGATAGGAAGCTTGCATTCTTTTGCGAAAGCTAATAAACGCATATCAAAGATATCGCGTTCTGGCCATATAGCACCTAATCCACGCTCTGGCTCTTCTCCATAAAATTGTGGGGCAATGTCATGACCACCTGAAAGAATGAGACCATCTAATCGTTCTACCAATGCTTTCAATGTTGCTTCATCTTCTTGGAATGGAATAATCACAGGAATGCCGCCTGCTTCTAATACAGACTGCACATAATCATCATTCACATAGGATCGTTTATATCCCGGAAATGGACCGCCTTGGTCAATCATATGAGAACCTGAGATACCGATTAATGGTTGTTTCATAAGTAACACCTCTCCTTAAAAATACAGAGTATATATAGCTATATAATAAAATAATTTATCCTTCATTACAAGGTGTACATACATCTATTCACAAAAATAGATATTTTTTTGATTCCCGCCATACTACAAAAATAAAATTAGAGGAAAGTCCATACTATAGATGGGCTTTCCTCCATATATCAGGTTATATCTGTTACAATAACTTGTTTCTACTATATTCTATTAGTATGTACCAACCTTAACATAGGCAATGCCATCCATAATCGGGCGAGCAGTTCTTGCTACCCCTGCTTTGGTAACACATAAACTCTCTGTATCTATATCAATATTAAATGTGAAAGTCCCACTTGGGTGACCTAATGTTACTGTTTTTGTACACTTAGCTGCTTCACTGACTACATCATTGACAATCGTCCCTGGAATAAGTGCTGCTGTTGCAGTAGCAATACCGCCAGTGACTGCATAGGCCTTATGAATCACTTGTAATGCTTTTGTGCGTGCTACTATATCTATGGAGGCACCTTCAATCACACGACCCTGTATATCGGTATACGTAGAAGCAGTACCCACCATACATACCTTTGGAATGGCTGGACTAGCGCTTTCTTTTGATGTAGCTAATCCCATTCTGACAGCGGCAGTCCTACGAATATCCTCTAATATATCTAATAGACCCTCTGCATCTGCTTCGATATCACTTGGCATTTCTGTTCCTGTATATCCTAAATCTTTTGCTTTCACAAATACACCCGGTGTGGCAGAGTCCACAAAACTTACGTCTATCCTATGATTATTCTTCGCTGTATGCGCATTTCCCACTTCCAAAGTGATGGTATCTCGCGCATTCCCCGTTGGCAGTAATTTCCCCGTTTTAGCCCCACTAGGGGATTGAAAGTAGAGCATAATTTGTGCCCCTGTACCAGGAACTCCATCGATGGCAAAGTCCCCTGTTACCACTGGTAATCCATCTTGTACAGGTATATGCGCTTCTATGATTTTATGGGTATTCGTATTATGTATGCGAACTACAGTTATTGGCTCTACTGGTTCCACCAAACCACGCAACATAGCAAAAATGCCAACTCCAGATGAAATGTTACCACAATTACCTTCATAATCGACAACTGCCGTATCGATACCTACGTAAGCAAATGTATAGTCTACATCACATCCTTCCACCGAAGCAGGTCCCACAATAGCCAGTTTACTCGTTAAAGGGTCTGCTCCTCCAATCCCATCAATTTGTCGTACATCTGGACTCCCATAGAGGGATAGGATCATTGCATCTCGTTCTGTTGGATCTGTTGGCAAGTCTGGAGCATATAAATAAGCTCCTTTACTAGTTCCGCCACGCATATATAATACGGGTAATTTCATATAATCTTTCATCATATACCTCGCATATAGAGGATGACACAGTCTCCACTGTGCCATCTCCTACTGTATCTATTAACTATTATTCCTAATTATTGTCCACCATTACGCAAGAAGTTCAATTTACCTCCTGCTCGAACAATTTCTAATTGTCGTTCATTTAATGGTGTTCTTAATGTGTAGGTCGTAGATTTTGTTTTATTTTCTACGGTAAATACACCAGCTGCAAAGGAAGCATCATCACAATGATAGAATAATTCATCACCTTCTTGAATACTCTCATAATCTGCATCATTTTCAAATAATAAAGGCAAAATACCAAAGTTAACAAGATTATCCATATGAATCCGTTCAATAGATTTTGCAATCACTGCTTTTACTCCTAAATACATTGGGCAAAGTGCGGCATGTTCACGAGAAGATCCTTGTCCATAACTTTCACGAGCTACAATCACATTATAGTATCCATGCTCAACATTTTCTTTACATTCTTCTGCAAAATCTGGTTTTACAGGGCTGAATACATATTGACTATATTTAGGTACATTGGATCTAAATTTCAAATATGGTCCAGCTGGCATAATATGATCTGTTGTAATTTTATCTTCTACTTTAATCGTCACTTTAGCAGAAATTGTTTCTGGTAAGGCAATATTGCTAGGAGGCTCTCCAATATTAGGACCTCGTAAAATAGATTGGTTTACATCGCATTTTGGTGCAACAATCAAGGAATCATCAATTTCATACACCTCAGGAAGCTCAATTGTTGGTACTTCTAAGCCTATTTCACGAGGATCCGTAATCGTTCCCGTTAAAGCAGAGGCTACCGCTGTTTCTACTGAAACTAAATGCACTAAGGCATCTTTGGTACCACTACGACCTTCATAGTTACGGTTATTCGTACGCAAAGAAATAGACTTTGTTCGTGGCGCTTGTCCGCAACCTACACAGAATCCACAAGCACTTTCAAACAGACGTGCTCCAGAAGCAATGATATCTGCTAAGGCTCCATTTTTTGTAATCATAGCTAATGCTTGCTTGGATCCAGGAGCTACCCCAAAACTCACATCTGGATGAATTTTACGTCCTTTCAACATAGATGCCACCATCATTAAGTCTCGATAACTGGAATTGGTGCAGCTTCCTACTAGTACTTGGTCTACTACAACATCTTTTAATTCTGCTACTGTTTTTACATTATCTGGAGAGTGTGGACATGCAATCATAGGCACTAATGTATTTAGATCAATTTCAATGACTTCATCATACTGTGCATCTTCATCTGTCTGTAATTCTACCCATACATCTTCACGACCTTGAGCGCGTAAAAACTCTTTTGTTTTTGCATCACTTGGGAAAATCGATGTAGTAATTCCCATTTCTGCACCCATATTCGTGATGGTTGCTCTCTCTGGTACTGTTAAAGATGCCACACCTTCACCTGTATACTCGATGGCTGTTCCAACATTTCCTTTAGTGGTTAAAATACTTAATACTTTTAGCACGATATCTTTTGCTGCACACCAAGGTTGTAAACGCCCATTTAATTTTATATTAGTAACTTTAGGACAAGTTAAATGGAATGGCTTTCCTGCCATAGATGCTGCCACGTCCATACCCCCAACACCGACAGCAAACATCCCTAAACCTCCAGCAGTTGGAGTATGACTATCTGCACCTACTAAGGTTTGACCTGGCCTAGCGAATCGTTCTAAATGTACTTGATGGCAAATCCCATTACCTGCTTTCGAATAATAAATACCATATTTACTTGCTACATCTTGTAAATATTTATGATCATCTGCATTTTCAAATCCATCTTGTAATGTATTATGATCTACATAGGATACAGATAGGGTCTTTACTCTGTCTAACCCTAAAGATTCAAATTCTAAATATGCCATAGTCCCTGTGGCATCTTGTGTTAAAGTTTGGTCAATGCTGATTGCAATATCTTCACCTGCAACCAGTGTTCCCTCTACTAAATGAGTTTCTAATATTTTATAGATTAAACTTTTTCCTGCCATCTTAGTCCTCCTACTTATGACTAACTACGGTTTTACCTTACTTGAAGGCTCTTATAGTTTAAGTATATATGTTGTGAGGAAATAAATAAAATAGATTACATTTATCTTATATGATAAAATATTTTTATAAAAGGAGGGAAACTATGGAAAAAGATTGGCATTTTTTTATTGCTATTGCAGAAGAAGGAAATATGACAAAGGCAGCCAATCGTTTATATATCTCTCAGCCTGCGTTATCGTATCGTCTACAGCAACTAGAAAAACAGTTCAATAAACCTTTATTTATACGTACATCTCGTGGTGTTACCTTAACAGAAACAGGGGAATTATATTATCACTATGCCTTAGATATGCTACATAGAAAACGTGAATTTGAAAACACTCTATCCAATTATAGTGAAGAAATAACGGGGACATTACGGCTTGGCGTCTCTAGCATCTATGCCAATTATATGTTACCTGATATTTTATCAGGATTTACCCGAGCCTATCCAAAGGTAAAGTTAGAGGTTTATACTGGTATTAGTTCTAAAATTGCTCAATTATTTCAATCTAATGAGGTAGATGTCGCCATTATTCGCGGCCCTCAATCCATTGATAGTGAATCATTGTTAATTCACACAGATCGCATTGGTTTAGTAACCAATACATCCTTACCTTCTAAACCTATGCCCAGAGAAGACATCTTAACTTTGCCATTTATACGATATGCAACAGCCCATGATTTATATACTATCATCGATAAATGGTGGAAACAGCATTACCAAGTCCCTCCCAACGATAGTATAAAAGTTGATACCATGGCTACATGTCGACAATTCATCAGAAAAAATTTAGGATGGTCTGTTCTCCCAGAAACAGGATTGGGAAGGTTCTCTGATGAATTTACCTTTGAACCTTTACTATGGGAAGATGGTACACCTCTATTGCGAGAAACAAAGCTTTATTATCAAGCAAATGCACTACAACGTAGAGCTGTTCAAACATTTATTTCGTATATAAAAAATAATATAGACTAAAATAGAGGAACGTTGATATCTAACACTCAACGTTCCTCTATTATTTTACTTAAAAATAAATGCCAGCATAAGAATTCCTTGTCTTATGTGTAAGACCTTACACTAATTCTGTAATCTGTTGGCTATTCCTATGTACTACATGCTTCCACCGTAGATCATCGCTAGTAAAGAGACCTACAAATATTTTATGTGCTGTCAATCCTAGACTCCTTCACATCACAATCTATTATATCTCTCGGAACGATTTTCTAATGGCTTCTCTCGTGCCTCCATTTCTAATTTTTTCATAATTTCATACTTACGTTCATCCAAATCTTTTTCTTCAATAATAGAAATTCTAGGATGACCTAATTCTTTATCCTTCCGTATATCCTTTAGGAATTGGATTAGCTTTTCTTTTTCCTCATCTGTCATACTTTTATTTAATACCACGGTAGTATCGCCATTAAATACGAATTGACTCATAAATCCAATTGATCCGTACGTATATTGAAAACTTCTAGTAAAATACTGTGCCTTCACATAAGGGTCTATCACTCTTGAATAATTTCCAGATTCCATGACAGCTACATATTTTCCAGTTATCGTATTTTTTTTAACATTTAAGGATGGAGGGTTATCTGGTGTATACATTACTATTGTCACTAATGACATAATGCCTATATAGGCAAGTATTAAAATAATTTCTACACCATATTTCTTAATATATCCAATCATATCTATACCTTCCTTTTTTATCGATACACCACTGTATTAATCTGTATACTATACTTAAAAGATGGACTTACTTTATTCACTATCAATCCCATTTTCCTTCTTATTAAAATTTTGTATATTCATTCTCTGGTACAATAGTTGTTATCTTATCCTCAGGTAAGTTAGGACTCTTAATTCCTAATTTTTCATAAGACCATAGGTCAAAGAGTTCATTGTCATAAGATTGATCCGCTAATACATCATAACCAAAGTTATTGGAAATATGCAGTTCTTCATCTAACATATAGGAGAACACCGTCCACGGTTCAAGATGACATGCAATAAATGCATTTCGCATGTAATTCGACCACAGCGCTAGTTGTTCCATCGTAGCATCATAAGTAGCCTTAGAAACCACCTTATGGTCTATCATCTCCTCAAAAGTAAGGTATTCACCGTCGACAATGATATACCCTAGTTGACGGCATACTGTTCCATCATTCTCTACATATAGGTATACCCGATGATATGTACCTGGCAAGATAGAATACAAAATATCGTAACTATTTTGAAGATATTGTGGAATCAACTCGTGAATATCTTCCCCTGTAAATTCTATAGCTGGATCTACACTAACCATTTCTTCTTCCTCCTCTTCAATAAACTGAGACATATCTATGTGCATAGTCCCTGTGATACATCCCTCATGAGGTGCTACTGCATGCGTAAGCAGTGGTTCCCCATCTTTGGAAAAATACCGTTCTTCCCAAGCATTTACTAAGGCCAATTCGTCAGTAAAATTATCTTCTGTTATATTGTCATATACATACGAGAGTTCGCCTGTGGAAATATCGTAGACATAGTCTATAGCTGTATATTTTTTACTGCAAATGCGATGTAATTCATCAATTTCATCAATACAACCTTTTAATGTGACAATTAACTCTTGATATATACATCTATTATAAGTAGATTGTATGTTTCTAATTCTTATCCATTTATTATCTGCAGTATTAATGTAAAGACTAAGTTTCCATTTTTTATCTAGCACATCTAAATGAAAGTATATCTTTCTAGTTTTAGTAGGCAAATACCCATTAATATACATAATTTGTTTATAAAGTAAGTTCTCTAGTAAAGCAGATATTTTAAGAGTCTTTATTCTACGTTGTAATGTCCTCTTAGGTTGTAAACTGTACTTATCAATATACTTTTCTGCTTCTATTTCCTCCTCCCTTATAAATCCCTTTGTATTTCCTACCTCTACATATGACCATAAAATATACGGTGTATGTGGATATTCATAGTTACCATACAAATCTTCGCTATATGTATATCTAGAATCTCCATTTTTTCCAATCTCAATATTCAGTATATTAAGAGTGTGCACATTATCCTTATTCTTAAACTTATATACTTTGAGAAAATTATCCACTAATATATTAAAAAATGACCTATCTCCAATACGTTCAGAGGAAAAACAAAATAGCTCTCCCTCCATGATATATGTTCCATCCTCAAAAGTAATTATGTATCTTGGTGCTAAACTTGACCTCCAGCACTGTCCAAAAAAAACTAAACTTTCCCAATTATCTTGTAACAAAATATTTAATCTAGCTTTTAGTAAGTCAGTCAACTTAATTGCTACTTCATCTTTCATTTCTTTTACAAACATATATTCATCCTCCATTAGGAAGAAACTGAATAACCTCAGGATTGTCATCTACTTTATATATAACATCAAATCCCGTTGGTCGCTTATTAACTTCTTCGTATTTAACATCAATTGTAACTTCTACTTTTTTACCTTCATTTAATCTTTTATACCAAACCCTTTCTAATTCTCTATATTCTACAGTGTTCACAATCTTATCCATAGCAACTAGATTATCTAACTCTCCTGATCCTCCAAAGATTTTAGCTATCAGATGTCCACCATGGTCGTTTGGTAATCGGTCTTCATAACCTGCTTTTAATTGATCTCCGTTATTTCGTACACCATCTTCTAATCGCAAATCACCTTGGGCAGCCTTTATACGACCCAATTCATCCGTTTGGTAATAATACCCTTTGCTCTCATATACAATATTCTCTTTTAATTCTCTTGTTTTCACTCCCGGTTTATATTGCTCACCATTCCGATAAACATCTGGACTATCAGCTAAGTTTGTTGTGTTTGTAGTAGAGCTTGCTGTTTCAGTAGTAGATTGTTTAGAAGATACTCATGAATTTCTACATAATATCTAGATTTTCACTATTATTTAGAGATATCGTTTATTTCTCCATTCCTCTTCATATATTCTTTAATTAAGGAATCATTTAATTCCCGAAGACCTTGTGCTACTTTTTTTCCATCTTTATAGGAGAAACGAGATTTTTCTATAGAAGATAAAAAGACTTCAATATCTGGTCTTCTTTTATACAACAAATAAAAGGTATTTATATCTTCATCATCTATATCTTCAAAATTTGTTAAAAGAGTAATATCATCTAAATACCCATATCTTAATTCCTCAATACTCGAATAAAATGAGCCTCTTCCTTCTACATCAGTAATATAATTTTTTTCATATTCACCATTTAAGATTTTAATAATATGTATATCTAATCCCAATTTTATTTTTGTATATCCTGATAATCCATAAGTATATAAATTATCACCTTTTACAATATACGTATACATATCATTTTCTATAGTTAGATTATTAAAGTAATCTCTCAATTCATAAAGATAGGTTATTTCATATCGAAAAAAAGTTTTTGTAGTCATATACCGATGAATATTGATATATAGATAAAATGTACCCATTAAAGACATAATTATTAAAAACCATACATACACTTTTCGCATTCTTCATCACCCAATAAAAATAATTTCATCAATTTTATATACCACATCATAGGTTGTTTTATAAGTAAAAACTTCTTTCTTCCTTCTTTCTTCTTTCTTTTTTCATAGCAATACCCCTATTACATAATGACCACATCCCAAAACCTGATATGTCCTATACTTTCACTATATCATATTTAGGCAATACTAAAAAAGACTAAGCTCGAAAGCCTAGTCTTTTTCATGTACTTGTTTATGCAGTTTATAGCAATGGTTTACGTACTACGTCAATGATAGAACCATCACGATATTCGATGATGGCTACTACATCTTTAGGGTCTTGAGATACTTCAATACCTTCTGGTTTACCAACCATGTCGTACGCCATTTGTTGTAACTCTTCAATTGTATAAATTGGTAAGTTAGAATCTTTGAATCGTTCGATCAAATCTTGGCGATTTGGATTGATTGCAATACCACGTTCTGTTACCAACACGTCGATACTTTCACCTGGAGTGATAACTGTTTCCACACGTTCACGAATCATTGGTAAGCGACCACGAATTAATGGGCAAGTGATAACAGTTACTTTTGCACCTGCCGCTGTATCGGAGTGACCGCCAGAAGCACCCATCAAGATACCGTTGGAGTCAGTCATACAGTTTACGTTGAAATCTGTATCGATTTCTGTAGCGCCCAAGAATACTACATCTAAGTAGTTTGTCATGCAGTCTGTTGTAGGGTCTGCGTACATGGATGCGCTCATTTCGATATGATTTGGATTTGTATCCAAAGATGCCGCTGCTGTTGTATCAAATGTTTGTGTATCATAAATCGCTTTGATGTGACCTTTTTCAAGCATGCTTACTAGTACGCCTGTAGCACCGCCAACACCGAATCCACCAACAACGCCTTTTTTCTCTAATTTTTCGCCGATAAATTTAGCTACTGCCAATGGAGCTCCACCAGCGCCCAATTGGAAAGAGAAACCTTCTTGGATAATACCAGCTTCATCAAGGAATTCTGCTGCCATTTCCGCAATTTTAATTTGTACAGGGTTTTTCGTAATTCCCACAGCACCAGATGCGATACCTTCTGGATCACCAATAGCCTCTACTTCTACGATGTAATCTACATCTGTTTGAGGGATGGAGATTGGGTATACATTGTCAATTAAATTATCTGTTAACAATACAGTTTGATCTGCATAATGAGAGTCAACCATAGCATAGCCTAAAGCACCGCAAGCAGATTTACCTTTACGGCCTGTGGCATTACCACGGCGATCACAAGCAGGTACGCCCATGAAAGCTACGTCAATATGAGCTTCCCCAGTGCAAACGGCACGAGCACGTCCACCATGGGAACGAATCACTACTGGGCGTTTTAATACGCCTGGGTTCAAGCTTAAGAATTTACCCAATGCATCACGAAGACCAGATGTTTCGATGGCTGTTACTGTGCCATCTTTAATCATATCGATTAAGAACTCATGACAAGGAGCCAAGGAAGAGTTAAGGATTGTAATATCTTTGATTCCTTTGGCTTGTACACGGTCCATTACAAGTTTCATTACATAGTCACCATTACGTAAATGATGGTGGAAGGAAATGGACATCCCATCTTTCAAGCCTACTTTTTCAATAGCTTCATCGATGGATCCTAGTAATTTATTTTCACCTGGAGTGTGAAGTTTCACTGGTTTACCTGCACGTGTACCAGTTTCTGTCATAGCGAATTGACCTTCATATACACGACGACCTTGAAGGCATTCTAATTCCATAGGAATGTCGCGACCAATTTTATTTAACATCGATTTCTGCTCCTTCCTCAAGTTCTACCTTGATACCTGCTGCACGGGCTTTATCTACCACGCGTTGTGCACGTACTACGATAGGACCGTCAATCATTTTACCATCTACAGCGATAACGCCTTTATTGTTGCGAAGTGCTTCTGCATAGGAGTTCAATACTTTTACAGAATGCGCAATTTCTTTTTCATCTGGCGTAAACACTTCATGGATAATTTTGATTTGGCTTGGGTGAATGCAAGATTTTCCATCGTAACCAAGGGCTTTAATGAATTCTACTTCTTCACGGAAGCCTTGTGGGTCTTTCACATCGGAGAATACTGTGTCAAGTACACGGATACCTGCTTCACGAGCTGCATGAAGGATGGTTTGACGAGCAAATAACAATTCATGAGCTGGTTTATGTTTACCTGTACGAAGGTCAGCACGGTAATCTTCTGCACCAAGAGCAATCGCTACTACACGAGGACCTTGTGCGATTTCACGTACATTGTATAGACCTTTTACGGATTCGATAGCTACGATAATGTTGATAGTACCTTCTTCCCAACCGTTCGCTTTTTCTACTTCTTCAATTTTCTTAGCAACAATTTCTACTTCAGATACATCTTCTGTTTTTGGAAGACGAATCAAGTCAGGTTTTGCTGGTACGATGACATCAAGGTCAGCATAACCATATGGAGTTTGTGTTGGATGGTTGATACGAACCACTGTTTCACCTTTGAATTTTAAAGTTTTCAAAGCTTCTGCTGTTAGTAAACGAGCTGTATCTTTTTCAGTGACTGCTACGGAGTCTTCAATGTCAAACATGATGGAGTCTGCACCGTGGATATCAGCGCTGTTGATCATTTTAGGCGTGTTACCAGGCACGAACATCATGGAACGAGATAAACGTTTTTTTGCTAATTCAGTTAATTGGCTCATTATGCTTCGCTCCCTCTTTCTAATGCACCCAATACACGGGCTTTAATCGTATAATCCCAAGCTGCTTTATCGATAGCTGTTACTTTCACGCCATCGAAGCCTGCTTCTTTTACAGTGGCTTCAATGAAAGCACGAATATGCTTACCGTAGGCACGCTCAACTTTTGATTTTAATTCTACTTCGATACCAGATGCAATTGGTTCCACTGTCACCAATACATCATTTTTTTCATCAAAGCCAGCCATAGCTGCTTTCACTAGATGTTTCATAGTTAATCCTTTCTATGCATAACAACATCATGAAAAGCCAGGTCCGCAGGAAATACCCCTGTAGATCCTGACTCACATGATCCAATTTATATTATAGGATACCTAACATACCCCACCATGGATAACCAATTACGAATGTATGCACTAAGCAAATGACTGCTACTACACCGCCAGTGATCCACCAATCTTTTACATCGTTATAGCCTGCGCCAAATACGATAGGTGCTGCCGCGCCGCCGTAATGTGTTAATGCACCACCATAGGAATTAGATGCGCACAATACTAATGCTAATGCCATAGGGTTTACACCAGCTGCAGGGCCTACTGCCAAGAATACTGGAAGCATTGCTACTACATAAGCAGAACCAGATGCGAATAAGTAACGAATTGCTACGGAAATAATTCCGATAATAACAAGTGCTACAAATCCATTGTCTCCAAAATGAAGATGTGTTTGCATTACATCTGCTAACCATTCGAAGAATTTAGCTTTAGCTAATGCATCAGATAAACCGATGATACCACCGAACCACATCAATGTGTTCCAGCCACCTTTATTAGCAACCATATCATCCCATTTAATAGCACCCAAGCAGAAGGAAGCTACCATGGATACAATTGCCACAGCTGTAGCATCAATTTTGAATTTAATGCCGAATGCTGCCAAAATGGAAGGCAATGCCCACCCTAATAAAGCGAAGATAAAGATACCAACCAATGTTTTTTCAGATCGGGACATAGGTCCTAATTCCGCTAACCCTTCAGCAGCAATTTTTTTATTGTCTACTGTTGTCATAGTTGGTTTGTTAAACAAGTACGTGATGTATGGAACTACTAATAACATAGCAATACCTGGTACAATCATCGCTAGAGCCCATAAGCCCCAATCTAAATGTACACCTAACATTTTAGCCATGAAGTCACCCGCCAATGCATTAGGTGCCATGGCTGTTAAGAACATTAAGGACGTAACTTTTGTTACCATGTACGTATTAACCATTAAGAAACGACCAGCTTTATTAGCTGTTTCACCTGGTTCAGAACCTAAGGATTTTGCCACTGCATTCATAATTGGGAATACGATACCACCACAACGAGCTGTATTAGATGGTGTTGCAGGGGATACAACAAAGTCAAGCAATGCTGTTACATAGCCTAAACGAAGTACTGTACCACCAAATGCATTGATTAGATGGTAGGCAATACGACGACCTAAGCCAGTCTTTACAAATGCTACAGATAAAGCAAATGCAGAGAATACCAACCATGCTGTTGTTGTTGCATAACCAGAAAGAACTGCTTTTGTGTTACCTAAAAATAATGCAGAACCTGCGATAGCGGATAATACTACAACAGGAGCTGGAAATGGCTTCAAAATTAAGCCTACGATAGCTGCTAAATAGAAACCAAATAGTTTCCAAGCACCATCTGCTAATCCTTCTGGAGCTGGGCTATACCAGATCACGATTGGGATTAACAACATAATCAAAGCATTGATTACTTTTTTGTTCATCTTGTGTCTCCTTACTACATAAGATATAAATACATTGCCTATGTTGCTTGCACTCTTACTTTCTATAAACGTGAAACTTAATATATATATATGAATGTATATAAGGGCGGTTCACCACTTACTAGAATACTAGAACGTGCAAATGTCTAGGTCTTTTTACGCTCTCATTATATCCAATCATTTCAGAAGGTAAAAATAAAAATCCTTTATAAGGCTTATAAAAATTTTATTATCCTCAAAAAGTCTTCATGTATGCATTTAGAGAATACATTGTAAACATAGGTATCATGCGGTTTTTATATTATTCCTACTAAATTGTTCCTATTTTCATGATATATATCTATGATAATTGCTACTTTCATATACATTAACGGTGCGTTAATAGTATTCTAAACTAATCAAAATTGCTGTTAGAACAATCTGTCCATTGCAAAACATTCGGACATACTAAAAGGGGAGATTTTGATCCTCCCCCTTTAGCTTGTATATCCCGGTAATGTAACGATTTGGTGATTTTCGTAATACTCTGTTACATAATCAATGAAAGTTTTCACTGCAATTAGCTTTGTGCTTACTTCATCATGGAACAAATAGGTAGAACGTACCAATGGACGATCATCTTTCATCCGTAAAGGTTCTACATAAATACCATGTTCACGGCAACTACCTAATCCTAAATACGGCAAAATAGCCCAACCTAGTCCTTCTCGTACGAAGTGACGACAAGTCACCATAGAGTCCAGTTCCATGGCTGGTCTCACATCTCCCACGCTATGTTCTTTCTTCCAATTTTCTACCACTGTCGCAATGGATCCATCCGTGCGATAGTTAATCATCGGAATATCCCGTAATTCCTTGTAATCCACAGGATGTTTATACACTAAACAATAGGGTTCATCAAAAAGACGCACACCATTGGGCACATGATTATACTCTCCTCTGGCAAAAGCAATCATCACTTCTCCAGAATTAAACATTTTATTCACGTGAGAACTATAACCTGTCTTCACTTCGATGCGAATCTTGGGATACTGTTTTGTAAAATTATTGAGTAAATGAGGCAACTCGTAGTCCGCAAAATTAATGGATGCAGCAATTTTTAAGGTGCCTTGTATTTTTCCTGTCACCTTTCCAATATTTTGTCGCAATTCCTCCCGTGACCGAATCATACGTCGACAATAATCGTAATACAGCTCACCTTCTGCAGTTAACGCAATGCCATCATTAGCACGAATTAATAAGGGGCGCCCTAAGATATCTTCTACTTGTTTTAATCGGTAGCTTAGTGCAGGCTGTGAAAGAAATAATTTTTCTGCTGCTTTCGTAATATTGCCTTCTTCCACCACTGTGACGAAGGTTTGCCATTCTTTTGCTTCCATATACAACCTCCTTACTTGTGTTATTCTATTATATATTATCTCATATATCGAAAGATTTGCATACTAAAAGGGAGAGCTGATAGCTCCCCCCTTATATAAATGTGCACTCACAAATTAACGATACATTATCGACGACCGAAAATGCGAAGTAGATTGATGAAAATATTGATAAAATCTAGATATAAACCTAAAGCACCAATCAATTCAACACGTTCCAAGACACTTTCATCTTCATAAGCTACTTCCATTATGGTCCATTTAATGCGATATACATCATACATGGTAAATAAGGAGAAAATCCCTACGGCTATATAGCTGTATACTAATAATCCAAAGTCGCTAGCACCGAAGAACATCATAATCAAACTAGCAATGAGTAGCGCAATCACTGCACCCATTAAAAATGTGCCTAATCCAGACAAATCTTTTTTTACCACTACACCTAAAAAGGCAAAACTACCAAACACCGCTACAGCCCCTGTTAAAGCATATACTACCGCCTCAAAAGAATAGTGTAACGCGATGGCGGTCAAGGTCAATCCATTCATGATGGAATAGAGGAAAAACATAGCTTTCAAAAATGTGTTAGACGCTGTGTATTGACGGAAGGAAAATAAGAACACCACCGCCACTTCGGCTAACAAAATGATATTAAAGTTGGAATGGGCAAAGCGCAACCAACTAGAGTTCGTCAACGCCATAAATCCAATGATGGCTGTAGTCAATAACCCCCATACCATCCAAAGCATAGAATTGCGTAATTTACGATTTACAATTTCTTCTACTACCACTGTATCTGCTTGTGTAGGAATACGATACTCCATAATTACCTCCTATCTTGCGTTTGCAATACCTTCATAGACATTACCACGAATGCCATCTACTGTTACCACTTGACCATTTGTCAATTGCGATTGATCATGAGCACCTAAAATAACAGGAATACCAAACTGAATACCTGCAATCGCTGCTGTCGATGTGTATCCTTCTTCTGCTGTAATAATAGCACCAGCTCGTTTTGCTAGTTCCATATATTCTGGTTCTAAATCACGAACTACTAGAATACTTCCATCTACCATAGGCTCTTTAGAGTCAGCGTGATGGATTGGTCCTGTTACAGATAGTTTACCAACTCCGCGACCTTTAATCAATACATTACCTGTGACATGAACACGAATCATATTCGTTGTGCCAGATAAGCCAGATGGCACACCAGCTGTCACAACTACTAAATCACCAGATTGAATCAATCCCTCTCCTAAAGCGGCACTCATAGCGCAGTGTACCATTTCATCTGAATTGGAGTGAGATGGTCCTTGGATAGCTGTTACACCCCAATATAACTGCATACGGCGTAAGGCGCTCTCATGTGGTGTTACCGCAATGATTTGGCAGTTTGGACGATGACGGGAAATGCTCATGGCTGTAATGCCAGATTCAGTGCAAGTAATGATAGCACCAGCTCCCAAAGAACGTCCCACTTCAACAGTAGCAGAACAAATAGCATCTGTGGTTTTCGCTTCTTCTAACGGTACTGTATGATTACTATTCACATATAAATCAGATGTTTCTGTTACTTTAGCAATACGAGCCATAGTGGTCACCGCTTCCAATGGATAGTCCCCACCTGCAGTTTCCCCAGATAACATGACCGCATCCGTACCATCTAATATGGCATTCGCAACGTCACTAGCTTCTGCTCTTGTCGGTCTTGGATTGGTTACCATGGACTCTAACATCTGAGTCGCTGTAATAACAGGCTTGGAGGCGGCATTACATTTTTGAATCATCATTTTTTGCAATACAGGTACTTCTTCGGCTGGAATTTCTACACCCAAGTCACCACGAGCCACCATTAATCCATCAGAGACTTCTAAAATGTCGTCTAAATTATTAAGCCCTTCTTCATTTTCGATTTTAGAAATGATTCGAACATCTGCCCCTTTGGATTCCAAAATACGACGAATTGCCACTACATCACTGGCCCGTTGCATGAAAGAAGCTGCTACATAGTCCACACCCATTTCACAACCAAATACCAAATCTTTTTCATCTTGTTCCGACACTGGCGGCAAGGATAAGGATACTCCTGGCACAGCCACTCGTTTGCGATTGCTCATCATACCTGTATTCATAACAGTCGTATGAATCTCCGTACCCTCGATAGAATCAATACGCAATGTCACTAATCCATCAGATAAGAGAATTTGTTTTGCCTCTTTCACATCTTCTGGCAATCCTGCATGATTCACGGAGCAAATCTCCTTCGTTCCTTCCACATCTCTTGTCGTCAACGTGAAAGCTTGTCCTTCTTCTAGGCACACTTTGCCTTCTTTAAATAAGCCAAGGCGAATTTCAGGTCCCTTTGTATCTAGCATTAATGCCACTGGAATCCCCGTTCTAGTAGAGGCTAAGCGAACGAGCTCCATACGTTTTGCTTGCTCTTCATGAGAACCATGAGAGAAGTTAAAACGTGCTACGTTCATACCTGCTCGCAATAAGGATTCTACCATTTCTAAACTATCTGTACTGGGTCCCATGGTACAAACAATCTTTGTCTTTTTATTCATTTCTATCTCCTTATAGTAACTCTACTGCATTGGCCCCTAGTAAGGCTTGCACACGCCCAATAGACTCTTTCGATGGGGTGAAATAAAAACTACGGTTCACCGCTAAGCTGCGCTTTTGACGTTGCAAGAATAGAGTAACTGGTATATCTCCTTGTAATTCTTGCAACAGCTTTTGTAATTGTTGGCTCACTTGCGGTGTATCATGAGCTGTATCAATATGAATACGAATCTGTCGTACTTTATCATATTCTACTTTCAATAACTGTACGGAACTAGCAATGCATTGCACACCTTTTTCATCTGCATCAATGCGTCCCTCAATAGCTACCACACCATCTCGTTGCAATAGCATATGACTTTTTTGATACCCTTGTGGGAATACTACTACTTGTACGGTGCCTGTGAAATCTTCCAAGGTTAAAGTGCACATTTTTTCCTGTTTCGCCTTCGTTAATCGATCCACTTTTTCTGTAATCAATCCACCAATCGTAACAGTTTTGCCATCAAAATCCTCTGGATTTTCTGCTAACCGACCTAATTGAAATAGTCCTTCCAATTCATCACGATAGGCATCTAAAGGATGGCCCGTAATATAAAAACCAGTATATTCCTTTTCATCTTTCAGCTTTAGTTCTTTAGGCAAGTCTGGCAAGTCTGGAACATGGATGGTTTCCATTTCCTCTACCTCCGCAAAGAGACTCACCGCCCCTAAAGCACTATTTTTTTGCCCTTTAGAACCAATTCCTTGGGCTTGTTCATAAATCTGTAACAGCTGATTTCGATTTTCTTTGAAAGAATCCATAGCCCCGCATCGAATTAAACTTTCCAACAAACGCTTATTGACCACACGGTATGGTATACGTTCGCAGAAATCAACAATGGATGTAAATTGCCCATTTGCCTTACGTTCTGCTAGTAATTCTTCGATCGCATTATCACCTACATGTTTGATACCACCTAAACCAAAACGAATTTGTCCATTTTGTACGGTAAACATACGCTCTGAATGGTTAATATCTGGTCCTAATACAGCCACTTGTTTCGCTTTACACACATTGATGTAATTCGTCATTTTATCCATATTACCCATAAAGCTAGTCATAGTAGCTGCCATAAACTCTGGGAAATAATGGGCTTTCAGATACGCCGTTTGATACGCAATATAGGCATAAGCAGCAGAGTGGGATTTATTAAATCCATAACCTGCGAAATATAGCAAGAGATCAAATACTTCGTTAGCCAATTTCTCATCGATACCATTATTCACAGAACCAGTCACAAAGGAGTCTCGTTGTGCTTTTAGTACAGATTCCTTTTTCTTACCCATGGCACGGCGCATTAAATCCGCTTGTCCCAAGGAGAATCCGCCCATGGCGGAGGCAATCTGCATAACTTGTTCTTGGTATAGGATAACCCCAAATGTATCCTCTAAAATAGGCTCTAATATAGGATGCAAGTAGGTCACTTCTTTTTCTTTATGACGGCGCTTGATAAAATCTTCTACCATGCCCGATCCCAACGGTCCCGGCCGATAGAGGGCCACTAAAGGAATTAAATCTTCAAAATGTTCTGGCTTCAAATCCATTACTAATTTTGTAATCCCTTCTGACTCTAACTGGAAGACCCCTGCGGTTTCACCTTTACATAAGATTTCACAGGAAGCCTTGTCATCTAATGGGATGGCATCCAAGTCTAAGTCGATACCGTGATTTTCTTTAATCAAGCGCAGTGCCTCGCCCATTACAGTCAACGTGCGAAGTCCCAAAAAGTCCATCTTCAATAGGCCTAGTTCTTCGATATTATCTTTATCATATTGTGTCACAAATCCATCTTCATTGGAATTTTGTACCGGCACATACTCATCTAATGGTGCTGCTGAAATTACAACCCCCGCTGCATGGGTAGAGGAGTTTCTAGCAATTCCTTCTAAACGCAAGCAAAGGTCAAATAATTCTTTTACGGATTCGTCTGTATCATACAAGTCTTTGAGTTCTTTTACTTCTAAGGCTTTTTTTAATGTAATGCCCAATTCATTAGGAATCATCTTAGCTAATCGATTCACCTCTGGTAAAGGCATATCTAATACACGACCTACGTCACGGATAACAGCACGAGCCGCTTCGGTACCGAAAGTAATAATTTGAGCCACTCGCTCTTGTCCATATTTTTCTGTCACATAGTCGATAACCTTATTACGAGTTTCATAGCAGAAGTCGATATCGATATCGGGCATGCTTACCCGCTCTGGGTTCAAGAACCGTTCAAAGAGCAAATCGTATTTAATAGGATCTAAACCTGTAATCCCTAATAAATAAGCTACTACAGACCCTGCTGCACTACCACGGCCTGGGCCTACTAGTACCCCATGTTCACGTGCATATTTAACATAGTCCCAAACGATGAGGAAGTAATCTTCAAAACCCATGCGACTAATAACACCTAACTCATAATCGAGTCGCTCTTGTAATACCGGTGTTACCTCCGGATAGAATTGAGGAATATAGGACTCACACACTTTACGCAAGTAAGAATGTGCTGTTTCCCCTTCTGGTACATCAAATTTCGGCAAATGGTGCGCATCAAAATTGAACTCTACATGGCAACGTTCCGCAATCTTCAAAGTATTATCCAAAGCTTCTGGAATATGACCAAAGAGTTCTTCCATTTCATCGCCGCTTTTCATGTAAAACTCATTACTGAAAAACTTCATGCGATCTACATCATTCCGCCTTGCACCCGTAGCAATACATACCTTAATATCATGAGCTTCCGCATCGTCTGCATAGACATAGTGAAAGTCATTGGAGCATACTAGACCTACACCATATTGCTCCGCCATCTCTACTAGCACATCTTGGACACGCAATTCTTTTGGGTCTCCATGATTCTGAACTTCTAAGAAAAAGTTCTCTTTCCCATAAGTCTCAATATACCATTCGAGGGCTCGATGAGCGCCCTCAATGTTGTCCTGTAAAATCAGTTGCGGAATTTCTCCTGCAATACAAGCACTTAAGGCAATAATTCCTTTGTTATATGTTGCCAATAATTCTCTATCTGCACGAGGTTTGCGGTAGAACCCTTCTGTAGAAGACTTAGACACGATTTTTACAATATTTTCGTATCCTTCCATGGTTTCTGCTAAGAGAATTAAATGCTTTAATCGTTCATAGGTCTTACCTTCAGGGCGGTCAAAACGACTGCCTTCGGTCACATATACTTCGCATCCTAAGATGGGTTTGATACCTTGTGCTATAGCCTCTTTATAAAAATAAATAGCACCATACATATTACCATGGTCCGTTAACGCTAGGGCAGGCATATTAAGTTCTTTCGCACGACTCACCATTTGTGGCAATCGGCTAATGCCATCAATGAGGCTATATTCACTATGACTATGCAGATGTACAAATGGTCTCATGGGCCCTCCTTACTAACGTAACACGGTATGCTTTCATTCCCTTTATTATATCATAATTTGCATATTTCAGTGTACCGTGAAAGCGTTTGTCATCTATCAATCCATGGATACTTACAAAATAAAAATGCCTATGTAATCTGTATAACAAACTACATAGGCTTTACATTATTTAATAAACTTTACTTCTTGGTAGATAGATTCTAATACTTCTTCTTTTTTCGCATTATACTCTACTTTTTTCTGTTCAAACCAGTTATTGCCTTCTGTATCAATGGATACAATTAAAGGACCAAACTCTTTCACACGACATGTCCAAAGTGTTTCTGGCATACCTAGCTCTCGCCAGTTAGCACTTTCAATTTCTTCCACTTCTGTAGCCGCTAGTACAGCATTGCCCGCAGGAAATACTAGATGCAAGGCTCCAAACTCTTTACAAGCACGTTCTGTATTCGGTCCCATACCACCTTTACCAACAATAAGGCGTACACCGGTCTCTTTTACAAAGTCATACTCAAATTTTTCCATACGCATACTTGTAGTAGGTCCTACAGACACCATTTCAAATGTGTCATCTCCCAGATCTCGGACGATAGGCCCCGCATGTAAGATGGCGCCATCCCGTACATCCACAGGCAATTCACGGCCTAATTCAATCAACCGACGATGCGCTACGTCACGACAGGTCGTAATATGACCTGTTAAATAAATGATGTCCCCTGCTTTAATACCTTCTAAATCTTTCCGCTGAATCGGCGTTGTTAATACTTTCTTTTCCATTAATATGTCACCCCACTATGCGATAGAATTGTACATTGTCCATCTTTATCAAATACCATATGACCTCTGCGGTGATTCCAACATCCCACATTAACTGCAACAGAAATAACCGATGGATGACGAGCCCCATGCTCAATATTGACGCCTAGCAAGCACTTATCTCCACCCATACCTTGTGGGCCAATATGCAAGGAATTAATCCCATCTTCTAGCAATTGTTCCATTTTTGCTGCTCGTTCATTAGGTGCTACGGAACTTACTGGTCTCATTAACGCTTTTTTTGAAAGTAATGCCGCTGTATCAATAGACGTAGCCACACCGACACCAATTAACAATGGTGGGCACGCATTTAATCCGTAGGATGTCATCAAATCTAAGACAAACTTTGCTACTCCCTCATAGCCTTCTCCAGGCATCAACGTTTTACCACTACCTGGCAAGGAACACCCACCACCTGCCATATAAGGAAAAATTTCAACATCATCTCGATCTGGCACGATATCCCATAAAATATAAGGTGCTAAAGTACCAATGTTTTTTCCAGTATTATATTCATCAAATGTTTCTACGCAATTATGTCGAAGCGGAGTTTCCTGTGTTGCTTGATACGTTGCATTTCTCAAGATACTTTCCAATTCACCAAGCAATGGATAATTAGCACCTACTTTCACCCAATATTGCAATACCCCTGTATCTTGGCAGGATGGGCGACTTAACTCTTTTGCTAACTTCATATTTTCTTTCATAGTCGCATAAATTGTTTTCGCTAGCGGATTTCGTTCATCATTTGCTAATTCTGTAATTTTTTCTTGCACATCGTCAGGTAATACTTTAGCAACATGGCCTACAAAATCACTAACGATCTTTGTCATTCGTAACACTTGTTCTTCTTTATTCATAGAAACCTCCTAAATTATGGGTAAAAGGGAAAGAATATTGGCAAAATAATTAATGACACGATTGTCACTATCACAATGAGAGGAACCCCTACTTTCACGTAGTCCATAAAACTATATCCTCCAATGTTGTACACCATGGTATTGGCAGGCATACCAATTGGTGTTGCATATGCACAAGATGCACCGATAACAGTAGCCATCAACACCGCTTTGGGATCTGCTCCCATAGACTGTGCTAATTGCAAACCGATAGGCACCAACAGTGCTGTGGCTGCCGTATTAGACATAAAGTTTGTTAACACAGCGGATAAGATAAAAATCACTGCCATCACAATGTATGGGCTTGGATTGCTACCTAATAACCCCATAATTGTATTTGCTACTACAGAACCCGCACCTGTTTTCACAAGAGCTGTAGCAATAGATAAGGAACCAACGAACAAAAATATTGTTTTCATATCAATAGATTTTACCGCCTCTGTTTCAGTCACCACATTCGTAGCCACTAAAATAAGTGCCCCAATCCATGCAGATACATACAGCTTAACACCAATTTGAGATTCAAAAATCATTGCTAAGATAGTACCTACCAATACCAATGTCGCCATCCATTGTTTCCATTTTGGTACATGGCTATAATCTTCCACTGTATCACAGGTAGAATCTACAGCACGACTTGGTTTGTCTGGCAATAATTTATATCCCAATAACAAGAAGTAAATAATACCTACCAGCAAAATTGGCCCACCAATTAAAGCATAATCAAAGAATCCAAAGGATAAGCCAATTTTTTCTAATCCTGCTTGTGCGATCATATTCCCTGGAGCTCCAATTAAACTAAGATTACCACCCATAGCCGATGCCAATACTAAGGGGATTAAAAATTTTGATTGATTAAATCCTGATTTTTGTGCAATCCCAATGGCAACAGGAATCAATACCGCTGCAGTTCCCGTATTAGACAAGAAGCCAGATAATAATCCTGTAATTAGCATAACTGCAACAATGAGCATTTTTTCAGTGCTAGCCATTTTTGTAACTACACTACCTACCACTTGTGCCACACCAGTTTCAAAGAATGCTGCACCCACGATAAACATAGCCATAAATAAAAGAACATTACCATCTACAAAGCCTGCAAAGGCCTCTTTAGGAGATAAAACTCCAGATAAGACTAGACCAACTGATACTAACATCGCCGTAATCGATAAAGGTATCTTCTCCCATACAAACATGACTATGGCAAACACTAAATAACATAACGTAATACTAACTGCATCCATTCCATTCCTCCTGAATCTCTAGTACCGTATCAATGTATGCCCTCATTATAGCTATTTACACAACTCCTCTCTATCCAATATTCATCATCATACAAAACTATAAAACTGTAGATTTTTCTTATATTTTTATAGTTTTAAGCATAGAATATATAAAAAAACACCATGTTATTACATGTAATAATACAGTGTTTTTCATCATTTAATATATTTACATTATTTTTATTATATAAAAATATACCTACATACATATTATTGCATATATGCAAGCAAAGTATACCTACCTCATTCTAGTGTCTGCAATAGCTGCTGTAATTCTTCTTTAACCCTCTGAACCTTACTAACAAGGCTTTGTTTCGTATATTCATTTTCCTCATACTTCATATTTTCCTTAGCAAGGCAGCTTCCATACATTGTTAATATCCCCTTAATTTCTGTATCATCAGAGCTAATATATTCTTTCCAATCTTCTAACACTGTATGACGCTCAATTCTCTTTGCCCGTTCACGATAGGCAGAAGGAGTTAGTTTAAAATGCTTTTTAAATGCACTATTAAAAGCTTTTACGTCAGGGAACCCACAATAACTTGCAATATGAATAACCATATCATCCGTATTTACCAATCGTATCGCTGCCTCACGCAATCGCATACGTGACACATATTCTAAAAAAGTAATCCCCAGCTGCCGTTTAAATAGTTGAGAGGTGTAGCTTTCAGTATATCCGCCTACATCAGCAATCGTTGCTAACTCAAGACGGTCGCGAAAATGTTCATCGATAAAATGAACCATCCGTTCAAAATTTTCTTCTTGATGCAATATCTTAGTGGATAATTGATTCTCGTATCGACTAGCCAGTATAATCTCATACACATTTGACAACACTGTATATATAACACCATCTACCTTCATGGTTTCTAGCGCACTAATGCTTATTTCTGCAGTATGATGATTCATAATATACGCTAACGATTGGCGAAGCTCTTTATACCTTTCAGCAATATTTATATCTTGTGTGGAGACTGACACAAATCGATACTTCATAAAATCCTGATCATACTGCAAAAACCATTGTGGTTCTACATGAAAGACGAGAGCAATCGTATCCTCTTCTAAAGCCAATGTAGCATGCCCACATTGTGATGAATACAAAATCATGTCATCTCGTTGTAATGTATAGGTCTGCCCCTCTACACACACTTCTAAAGCTCCCTTTAATACCCATAATAACTCAATATGATTATGCCAATTATAATGATAGGTAGAAATACGATATATGTGACTTTTAACCTGCAATAAACCTCTATCAATGGCATATCTAAAATATTTCATAGGAACCTCTTTATCTCTATAATTGTACATTACCTAACTCTGCTTATGTATAATATGCCTTCATCTCCGCTTTCACTTGCTGCCACGTTGGCAACACATCGCTCATAACCTTGTAAAAGCGTGACGAATGGTTCGCCTCGATAAAATGGGCAAATTCATGAACCATCACATAGTGAGCAAACTCTGTAGGGCCTAAGAGCAATCGTGTATTCATGGTGATAACTTCTTTTACAGGCATACAAGAGCCCCAGCGGCTTGTCATGTACCGCAATCGTAAGGTCGGTATCGGCACGGTATAGCCCGCTTGTTGAAATTCACCATGTACTTGTTGCGATAACTTCTCCATAAAGTCCTGACCTATAGATTTCCAAAAATTAAGCCACATCCGTTCTACTTTGCTAGCATCCAAGGTCTCGTGATTACTTGGGTAGCGTACCAACAATATGTCGTCTACCACCGTTACTGCATAGGTAGAGGCGTTCCCTCTCGACAGTTTTCTTTGTGATAGGCTTCCTTGTGCGCCCTTCCTTTTTGATGAACTACCTTTCAATGGAGAATCTGACGGAGTATCACTTAATTGACCATCCTGCGAAGATGTTTCCAAGTAGGCAGATACTGTGTGAGGCTTTTCTAGTACTACTCGATACATCTTACCCATCACAATGATTTCTGTATCTAAATCTGGTACCATCGGATGTCCACCTCTGTCCTTTCGATTTTGCAGTGCTTTTTCAATGAAAGCTCGATGACGACAGATAAATTCTTCAATCATTCCTAAGGGGACACGAGGAGAGGCAGACACTCGCACCACACCACTGGTGGTGACACGAAGATTCATGTTCTTCACGCGTTTTCTATGCAGTTCATAAGTAATGCTGCCATCTGGCAGTGTGCGAAGTTCTTTCATCCTATCTCCTGTAGTTCCTATATCATTACTAATGTATTACTTATATATCTATTATAGGCTTTCACCCCTATAAAACACAACAAAATAGAGAAAGCCATGGTATCCCACTACTTTCTCTATTTCTATGTACATAGACTATTCCTAGTCTAGTATATGTAATTATTTTGCTGCTTTTGCTGCTTTCGCACGAGCAGAACGATCCAAAATAGCTTTACGCATACGGATATTTTCTGGTGTTACTTCTACCAATTCGTCATCGTTGATCCACTCTAGAGCTTGTTCCAAACTGAAGATACGTGGAGGTGTTAAACGAACTGCCTCATCAGAGGAGCTAGAACGCATGTTAGTAACATGTTTCTTTTTGTTAGGGTTTACGTCCATGTCATTTTCACGAGCATTTTCGCCAATAACTTGACCCGTATATACTGGTACGTTAGCACCTAAGAATAAAGTACCACGGTCTTGTACAGAGTTCAAGCCATATGGTGTAGTTTCACCATCTTCAAAAGCTACCAAGGCACCACGAGTACGGCCTGGGATATCCCCTTTGTATGGTGCATAGCCATGGAATACATGATTCATGATACCATTACCTTTTGTAGCTGTTAAGAATTGTGCACGGAAACCAATCAAACCACGAGCAGGGACTACGAATTCCATACGTAAGTAACCAGCTAATTCAACCATGTTGATCAACTCCGCTTTACGAACACCTAAGTTTTCCATTACAGCACCCATAAATTCTTGTGGCACGTCAATAGTTAAATGCTCCAATGGTTCACATTTTTGACCATTGATCTCTTTGAAAATTACACGAGGTTTACCCACTTGTAATTCATAACCTTCACGGCGCATCGTTTCAATCAATACTGCCAAATGCAATTCGCCACGGCCAGATACTTTGAAAGAGTCCGGAGAATCTGTTTCTTCTACACGCATGGATACGTTAGTTTCTACTTCTTTGAACAAACGGTCACGTAAATGACGGCTTGTTACATAATCACCTTCACGGCCTGCGAATGGAGAGTTATTAACAGAGAACATCATGGACAATGTTGGCTCGTCGATAGAGATTGTTGGTAGTGCTTCTGGATTTTCTGCATCCGCTACAGTCTCACCGATATTGATGTCATCGATACCTACAAAAGCGATAATGTCGCCCATGCCTGCTTCATCTGTTTCTACACGATTTAAGCCATTGTATGTGTACACACGGCCGATTTTACCTTTACGAGTACTTTCACCATTCATCAACACCACTTGTTGATTAGTTTTCATACGGCCACGAACGATACGACCTACTGCAATTTTACCTACGAAATCATCATAGTCAAGGGTAGTTACCATGAATTGCAATGGACCATCGATGTCGCCTTGTGGAGCAGGAATTTCTTTGATCAATACATCGAATAATGCAGTCATATCTGTGGAATCATCTTCCATGGATGCTTTCGCAATGCCATCACGAGCAGATGCGTATACCACTGGGAAGTCCAATTGATCATCGTCTGCTTCCAATTCCATGAACAATTCTAATACTTCGTCTTCAACTTCATGAACACGTTGGTCAGGACGGTCAATTTTATTGATAACCACGATTGGTTTCAAACCTTGTTCCAAAGCTTTGCGCAATACATATTTAGTTTGTGGCATTGGGCCTTCAAAAGAGTCCACCAATAACAATACGCCGTCAACCATGTTCAATACACGTTCTACTTCACCACCGAAGTCAGCATGGCCCGGTGTGTCCACGATGTTGATTTTTACATCGTTATGCATAACTGCTGTGTTTTTGGAAAGGATCGTAATCCCTCTTTCACGTTCTAGGTCATTAGAGTCCATTACACGCTCAGCAACTTTTTCATTATCACGGAAAATATGGCTTTGTTTAAGCAATGCGTCTACCAATGTTGTTTTACCATGGTCAACGTGGGCGATAATCGCCACATTGCGAAGATTTTCACGAATCATTCTATACTCCTTTATCTACTTAAGTAGGATATTCCTAACATTTGTACAAATCGTACTACGACAGTCTATTATATACTTTATTTTAGGATTTTACAAGGAAATAGCTATACTTTCATGGCAATATCTCTACGGTAGTCAAACATTTGTGACAATAGATTACTTCACAATATGGCATCCCCAGCCACTATATTCTCCGTCAAACTCTTCTGCTAGATCCATAAGATACCAGACAATTCCATCGATATTTTCAAAAGCCTCTTCCCTACCAATGACAAGTACATATGGATGTTCCTTATCTATAACTTCATTGTTGCTCAGATCTTCTGATGAAAGTTTTATAAAACCGTCTTCCATTACTTTGGCTAAAAAGGCTTCTCCATTTTCTTCTGTTTTAAAGAGTAGGCAATGTTCAAGCACTCTCGGCACCATACTATCACCATCATTTTTAATATCCTCAATGAGCCTCATATTCATAATGCTTTGATATTCATATCTGTCAGGATACAGTCCATTAAAATACAGTTCCCAGTCCTCATCTTCAACGACTGCCAATGTATAGGCATAGTCAGGGAAGTTTTCTGACATCATCTTAGAAATTGCATTGTCGTACCCCAACTCATTCTTAGCATACGCAAAAATATGTGCTCGTTCATCGCATTTCACAACGCCTACTAACATATCTCCATGTTGTTCAACAATCTCTTCTACAGCGTCTTCTATATGATATACATATTCCCCTTCTTCTCTTGTAGGAAACCCGCTGTCATCAGCATTCTTATATAATATTTGTAAATGTAATCTTTTAGGATAGTTTGCAGTATATTCAAAATCCCTAAGAGCTAAATTGACTCTAATCACAGCCGGCAAGTTGTAAGCAAATGCGTTGCATAGATAAACGCCCCAGTCTTCATCAATGTCAGCAGTTTCTTGAACGATCACTTTCTCCGTAGCCACATTTACTCTTTTTTCTATTTCTTCTTTACACTCTTTTACTACTTCCAATGCATTTTCATCCTCAGGATCTAACTCCGCCCAACGCAAGGCATAAGGAATCGCTTTTTCTTCCTCATGAGTTAAATATTGATAGGCATATGCCATACGCATATTCCATTCAGCTTTATCTTGCCCCTCATCTCTAACTGAATTCAAAATATCTATCGATTTTAATAAAAATTTATCGCCAATAAAACTAGGTGTTCCTTGATCATCATTTCCGATAATCGCAAAGTTTTGATACGCACGAGCAAGCTGATACCATACTTGGTAATCCCGTTCTTCCATAGGGATGCTTTCCAATGCTGTCATACATTCCGTATATGAATCTTCATCTGTAAGCTTTTCTATATACGCAAAAAATTCTTCACGATTTTCTGAGTTCCATTTCATGTTAAGTTACCTCCGCTTTTTATCGTTTATCCAACATTAAAAATATAACCCCACAAATGACAAGCAACAATCCACATATTCCTATAAAGACTCTATATCCTTTCTCACCCCACACTTCAAAAATAAATGCGTGCCTTGCCTTATCTCCGACTGTAGCTTGATACACCCATTTCCAATCTCGTATAGCACCGATTAAAAATAGTAATCCACCTGCTATCAAGACATACTGGTAATGTACTGTTAACCATTCAAATACTTCATCCATATCGTTTATCCACTTCCTCCATCAAGCATTTCTCTCATTATTTCTCTTTTTCACACGCTAAGATTCTTCATTCAAGCGCCATTCTCTCAACTTTTTAGAAGATTACTTTTTCTTTTTTACCGCCGATTGTAAAAGCTCTCGTATTCTCCTTCAAATACAAACTTTTCAGGGTGAGATTTGATGTAGTTTAGTTCGTTTTCTTCACCTTCATAATCATAAATGAAATCATCGGCTTCATCTAATATCTTAAAAAATTCTTCTCCGTATTTTTCTTCCAACATTTCTAGCATATGATATCTTTCTTCTCTACCAAACGATATTGTCCCACCACAATAGTCTACAACTTTTTGAAAATTACCTGCATATTCGTTCATTCCAAAATGTTTGAAACCTTTTATTGCATCTTCCCAAACTATCCCTGTAGGATTATATAAAAACTGATGATGACCTCCATTATTTACTTCTACAAAATACCAAGTAATGGCTAATAAATATCTTTGCTCTAAAGTGAAAGTCTGCGCTGATTGAATATACTCATCATATCCATCATAAATATTAATTGTTTCCCACATTGGATCAACAACATCATAATAAGAGTTTTCATCTAAACTTTTAATATTTTCTATGGTAAGCTTTGCGTATTTTAATTTCTTTTCTGTTTCGCCCATTCATTTGTCTCCTCTATATTTTCATTTTCTTAATTAATATATTCAAAATATTTCTCTGTTAAAATAGGAGGTTTCATATTTTACCTCTCGTAATTGATAAACTTATGCAAGTTCTAACTTACAGATAACTCTTTTGGTATCCAGTTCGTCTATAGCAGTAATTTTTATATAATCAAATCCATTTCTCTTCACTTCTTCAAAAGAAATTTTTTCTCCGTTAATAGTTTCTGTAAAGTCATCTTCATCAAATTCAAAATCTTCTTTCTCTTCATCAAAGTCAATGCTATAGGCAAAATCTATTTCAATGTTAGAGTTTGGAATTTCTAATTTAGAAAGTGAACGTTTTTTGATATCTTCTAAATGTATCTCATCACAGAACATAGGGTTGTATCCATATTTACCTCCATCATAGAGTAAAATTTCTTTTCCTGTATGTATACATTTTGCTACTATCATGCAAGGATCGCTAATCTCATTTTTTTCATCATACATACCACAAATCATATGTTCTTCAAAAAGTGAACCATAAAAATAAATTTCATACAGTTCGTTGGTATCTCCACTTTCTAAGTTGTTGCAAATACTAATACTTGTAAATGTATCATCTATATTTATTATATTGTAATTTTCTTCTTTAATATAAGTTGGTACTCTCACTTTGTTTGCTCGCTTAATTATCATAGCGTTATTAAATACGTCATCATTTCTACAGAATGTCTCAGATACCCAAAGCCTCAAATGTTTCCTGAACTAGTTTCATGACTAAATCGTATATCTACCACAACTAATTATCAAGTTCTATTTTTCTAACTATTTCAGCTGATCCATTCTTACATAAACTACAGCGATGATAACCACTTCTATACGTTTCCATTATAGTCCTCGTTCTAGCTCTTCAAATACTTCTGCAACAGAATACGTTTCCCCTCGTAGTGCCTGGGAGTACCCTGTTTTCATTAAAGCATTAAATGTACTTTCATCCATATTCTCATGTATCGGTAACTCTTTAGGTATTGTTAAGGGAAACGGAATACCATTATTTAAAATAATTTGTCTATAAAACATATCAATAGCGGCCGCACGAGAAATGCCTATAGTCTCTAAAATTTGTTCCGCTTGTTGTTTGATATGCTCATGGATTCTTACATTTACATTACCTGTCTTTGCTGTTTTCAAACATTGCAACTCCCTCCCTATACAAATTTTTCTAAGTTGAACAGTTAATAGATTGACACTAAAACGGCGCTCTCTTGTGCCGCCATTTTCTCATAAAATTTTTTCAAACTTTCAAATGAGGTTCTTAAATCATCTTTAATTTCATCTGCTTCATCTTCGTATTCCCAAATATTAGGGTAAATATCGTTTTGGTGAAACGCATTCATATCAAATTTATCAATATATGTTTCAAAATCAAGCTCTTGCAATGCCTTTGCAATTTCTTTCACTCTATCAGTTTTCGTTCCAGATATAAATTCTTCAATTTCTTCCCCAGAAATATTGAACTGGCCTACAATCGCTTCGCTGATTAAATTATCTTTAATCGGTTCGCCGGCAGATTTTCCTGTCAACAAAAAATGAAGTGCGTCCCACATTTTATCTATATCACATATTTCTAAGTTCTCATTATCCTGTGCTTCTTCCACATCATCAAGACACATACATTTTTCTAATTCAATGTCAGTAGTTGACTGATAATTTGCAATCAATCCCATTTATTTTTCCTCCATATTTTACCGTATTGTTCTTTACTTCCGTCCCCGCTGTGGATTTGGATTTTTCAGATTGCCATTGACTGGCTCGGCTGGCTTTGCTATCTGCTCAACAAGCTGAGATTTATCATACATAATCCACATTTTTATATCTGGCTGTAACAAAAGCCGAAAGATACACCAAAGGTATATTCCATTCACCAGATAAATAAATCATACATTGAATTCTATCCCCCTTAGAATTTGTCGCCATAAATTCATATCGTCCTATTTCTTCATTAGTCGAAATACGCTCAATATCTGCCGTATATGTTTTTTCAAAAAATGTATTAAATTCCTCCCAAATAGTCTCTACATCATCCGGTGATATTTCAACTTTTGAACGATATTCTAAACCTGTTTTACATCTCTTTCTCTTATCCTTTTCAAATCATGATTTCACAAACGTGGATTATTTATCCACTCATAGGCCTCTTCCTCAGAAATCTTTTTATTCAATCTATAAAAATACTTTCCATCAGTTGAAATCTTTCTCTTATCATCAATGACCCGCCAGTTCTTTGGCGAAGCCCCTGGCAAAAGATTTTTCCCATAATAGACATTGCTTTTGTCCCAACCAAAATATCCATCCTTATTAGACACAAAACTTTCAGGATCAGCTTTCTTTAAAATTTTAATCTTACCTTCATAGTTTTCGTAATAAACCTGCTTGCTGTCTTTCGCAAAGCCATAAGGAATATGAAGAATTTCAGTATATTCCTTGCCATCAGTCAATGTAATTTTAATTTCAGATAGCCAAAAACCATCGTCGCACACATCAAAAGTTTTAGGATCTGCTGGTTCAAAACGGCCAGATATAGTCCATACAGTCTTTCCATCAAAAGCATAGCTATAGTTCAAGGCTTTAAATGTCTCATTGTTAGCACCGCGTAGTTTGGTATCATATAGATAACAAGATTTACTATCTTTTGCAAATGTGCCATTAAACACTTGAAAATGTTCTACATCTTTAGAGACAAGTCTATGCCTCCAGTACACTGTTTTTCCATCAGACCAATAATGCAAAATAGCCTTTTCCTCTTGATCATAAAACCTATGGTCCTTGTTAATATCAACGAGTGTATCAAAGTCTACATCAATGATTTTAACTGGTTTAGATTTAGACCCTACTCTTACGATTTCCATAAATTCCTCCATATTTGTCTTTACCTGCTCAGATACCTAGATAGTTTCTTCTCAAGAAATTCATTCATATCATTGCAAAGCTTCTTTACTTTATTCTGTTCATGGGCATAGTACCAAATTGTTTCTTCATCATGACAAAGCAATAGCTGATCTCCGTCTGCCTCTTTCCAAAACTCTCCAAGAACCAAATATTGCTTCTCTTTTATTTCCATTGAAAACATTTCGTTTAGCACAACTTTTATGCCAGTTGAAAGATCAATGCCGCTTGTGATTAAGAAAAACCTTTGTACTTGTTCAGGAAAGGCAAAACTTAATTTTTCTTCTGCTTTCCGAATTTCCTCTTGTGTAGCACCTTGTTTTATAACGTCATTTTCATCAAGAGATTTCACTAAAGCATTTGTAAACTTTGGATAATGCTCAAACAAATTTGGATGCTCTTCTTTAACCTTCTTTTTCTTTTCTTGCTCTCTTTTTTTCTTATCCTTACAATAGACATCCAGCTCCTCTAAATATTTCTCTTGATACAGATTGCTTTTAGAAAAAGGTAGCCCTTTCCTCTCCAGTATGGCTATGGCTCCTTTTTGGCTTGTTAAAATCGGCACCCAGAGGAAATCATGGTCTTTTGGCTTAAGTCTTAAAAATTCTCCCCTATTTAAAACCCTCTCTAATTCATGTTCGTGTTTTAGCCACCAATTTTGATAGCTTTCAGGGGTTTCCCTGCCCTCTACCAAGGAAAGTAGCTTCTCATTTATAGCTTCCATCATCATATCCCCTCACAAATTCAAATTTGTTTCCATCTCCCAATAAACTGAAATTATCACTTTAATACTTAAGTATATAAAATCCCCATACATTATTACTAAATTCACCAGCAGCAAATTTATGAAGTTCATCGTTAATATACACAACATAAATAGGAAACCTACAACTCTGATGATATAGTGGCTCCGTTACTGATACGTATTCCCCTGTTTCATGCCAGTCATACTCAAAAATATTTGTATCAAACAGAATTACATTCCCTTCCACACCTGCAATTTCAAATTGCCATGTCATTTGTTTGTATTTTTTCAATTTTAATCCCCCCACTCAAGTTCAATTTTGATTCTATACTATCTATTTAACTAACACATAAGATCAAGCCACTCAAGAAAGTTCATGCTTGCACGCTGTGGTTTCCGATTTATCATTCAGGAAGTTAAATAAGAAATGCTTATTAATATAACTACTTAATCCTAGTGCCATCTGGTAATATAATATCGCCTTTTTCTCCACTCACATCAAAAAATCCCACATTATGTTTTTTAGCTAAATCTCGCATAACTTCATACGCTTCGTCTGCTACAGACCAAGGAAAAGCTACATAAATTACATCATATCCTATACAGTAATCAGCCATACGCATTTCCAATTTTTCAGCTTCATCATCATCAAGATTATCAAAATTAGGTGCATATTCTCCATTCATAGGTGGAAAATTTTCTTTCATTTCCATAAACCAATTTTGCAAATCAGAAGAAGATACCCCTATCGTTTCATAATCATGTTCTTCTTCCCATTCTGTTTGCTTATCATACCAAACCATAAATTGTTTTTTTGTATTAGGTGCTTTTGTTTTTTCAAAAACCATTAAATCATAACTCATACTTAGTTTCTCCTGTTTCTCAGTTTGCTACTTTACCTTTTCACTATGCATGTAGATCGCATAAACTTCAAATTTTGTATTAAGTTTCTATATTTCCATAAACGTTTTCTTGATTTCAAATAACTCTTTCATCTTTCTTTCAAATACTACTTCATTCATTCCATTATTTTGTTTCAAATAAACTGCCAAATCGTCTGTCCCAAATTTTAATTTCATCAGGAATATACCATATTTTCAAGCCTAATAACTCGCCAATCACTCGCTCAAAAATAGCATTACTTTTTCTTTTTTAACGCCGATTGTAAAAGCTCTCGTATTCCCCTTCAAATACAAACTTTTCAGGATGAGATTTGATGTAGTTTAGTTCGTTTTCTTCACCTGTATAATCATAAATGAAATCATCGGCTTCATCCAATATCTTAAAAAATTCTTCTCCGTATTTTTCTTCCAACATTTCTAGCATATCCCATCGTTCTTCTCTATCAAAGGAAATTTTTCCACCACAATAATTAATTACTTTTTGGAAATTAGCTGCAAGCTCTAGCATTTCAAAATATTTAAAACCATTTAACACATCTTCCCAAACAATTCCTGTAGAGTTGTAGAAAAATTGATGATGCCCCCCGTTCATTACTTCTCCAAAATACCAATGAATAGCACATAAATATCTTTGTTCTAAAGTAAATCTCTCTGACGTTTTTAAATATTTATCATATCCTTCATAACCCTTAATCATATTGAACATGGGATCACAGATATCCCAAGACTCCTCAATATTTAGAATGTCCTCTATGGTAATCTTTGCGTATTTTAATTTCGTTTGTGTTTCACCCATTTCATTTGTCTCCTCTATATTTGAATACATTTCAACTTGTCTTCATTGCTTAATTTTCAGAATTCTTCTTTCGTCGGTGCCATATTTTACCTCTCGTAATTGATAAACTTATGCAAGTTCTAACTTACAGATAACTCTTTTGGTATCCAGTTCGT
>NZ_RQVK01000001.1 GCF_003992015.1 Veillonella sp. VA137 | reverse complement strand
TTATTAAAATGATATGCATGAGGAAAAAACAAAACGATTTGAATAAAAATGATTAACACAGTCTTGATAACTGATAGATTTCATAAATTCATAAAAATAAAACATAATGTGAATATAAATTGATTTATATAGTAAATATATAAAGTGTAAAATATATCCTAAATGTATATATTATAAGGATAAAATGAAATAATTGATTAATAATTTCGTTGAATTATATCAATCTACTATAATCTTGAAAATAAAATAATATTTTGATTGACAACATACATATATAGTGATAACATGAAAGCAAGATTTAGATACTCTAAATCGCTTGCAGTATTAAAGGTAGGAGGAATTATCATGCTTGGGAAAGTAAAATGGTTCAGCGCAGAAAAAGGTTATGGATTTATTGAAAGAGAAGATGGCAGCGATGTATTCGTTCATTTTTCTGCAATCCAAGAAGATGGCTTTAAGTCTTTATCCGAAGGACAACAAGTAGAATTTGAAATCGTAGATGGCAACCGCGGTCTTCAAGCGGCTAACGTATATAAAGCTTAGTTCATAACAAAAAGGCTTAGGATATTCCTAGTAGGAGATCCTAAGCTTTTTAATTTGTATTTGTAAAGGCAAAAGCAGTACTAAGGGTATTGACAAAGGGACTGTAGAACAACAAAGGGAGATTAGAGTAGGAAAAATTTTTGAAAAATTAAAAAGGGTTTTAAGAATTTCTGTAGAACTATATAAATATGGTACTTATTTATAGGTAATACAGAAAGGATGAGCACTATGAAATTAACAGTACGAGGCAAAAATCTTGAAGTGACAGCAGCGTTACGTGAATATATTGAAAAACGGGTAGAAAAGTTATCTCGTTATTTTGAAACTCCAGTGACAGTGCAAGTTGTATTATCCGTGGAAAAAGAAGAACGTAAAGTAGAAGTGACATGCTTTGTAGAAAGTGTAGTATTGCGTGGTGTAGAAAACCACTTAGATATGTATGCCGCTATTGATTTAGTAGTGGATAAAATTGTTCGTCAAATCCATAAACATAAAACACGGTTAGCGAAACGATTCCGTAAAGAAACTGGATTCCATGTAGATGTGACAACTGTGGAAGCGATTCCAGAAGAAAAGGAATTGGAAGTAGTACGTCGCAAAAACTTTACTGTACGTCCTATGAGCGTGGAAGAAGCAATTTTACAAATGAATCTATTGGAACATGACTTCTTTATGTTCTTCAATGAAGATACCGAAATCATGAACGTTGTATATCGTCGACATGATGGTAAATATGGTTTGTTAGAACCAGAAGTGGGTTAATGATAATTCCTACAGCATATATTAATATAAAGGGCTATGCTAACATGTGTTACATGTTGTCATAGCCTTTTTTGTCAAGCAATATACCAATAGAGGAAGATGAAGGCCTTTACTCCATCTTCCTCTATTTGTGTTTCCCAACTTTTGTTATAGTTTGGTTCAGTTTAACGAGAGAGTACTCTATTGATGTATTAGTCTGTAAAGTAGTGCACCCCTGATGCAAAGATTGGCATCACAAGATTACCTTCTATATTTTTATGTGTATCATGGCCCATGCGTTCTATATGAGCCATTTTTCCTAATATTCTGCCATCAGGGCTTAATAATCCTTCTACAGCACCTATAGATTGGTTAGGATTCCATCGTGGATCATAGGTAGTATTACCCACTAGGTCTACATATTGTGTGGCAATTTGCCCCTGTGCATAGAGTTCTTCTACTTGTTCTGTTGTAGCAAGAAAACGGCCTTCTCCATGAGAAATAGGGACTGTGTAGATGTCGCCTATTTGACAAGTACTGAGCCATGGTGAATTTGTGGATACAACTTTTGTATGGACTATCGTAGAAATGTGACGACCCATTGTATTGTAGGTTAAGGTAGGACTGGTTTGCTCCAGTGGTTGGATATGGCCTGTTGAGACTAATCCAAGCTTAATCAGTGCTTGAAACCCATTGCATATACCAAGCACTAAACCATCACGCGTGTATAATAAATTTTCTAAAGACTCTTGCAAGTATGGATTGTGAAACAGGGTAGCTATAAACTTGCCCGATCCGGCAGGTTCATCACCGCCGCTGAATCCACCAGGGAAACATACAATTTGTGCTGTATTTATATTGTGTGCTAATGCTTGTATGGATTCTTGTAACTCTTGGCTATTTCGATTGCGAATGACAAAGGTTTCAACCTTAGCACCATGTTCTGTGAAAGCCCGTGCAGATTCGTATTCACAATTAGTGCCGGGGAATACAGGAATGAGCACTTTCGGGTGAGATAGAGAGGAATACTTACTACCTAGTTTGGGTTGTGTAGTGTGTAGTGGTTTGTTGTTAGAGGAGGAACGCATTGCTCTACTGCTACTGTCTAATATATTTGATACATCAAGGTGATTGCACAAAGCACTAGATTCTGTAATCTGTAGTTCATTTGATACATAAGATTCTGAAGTATGTGTTTCTATCTCTGAGGCTGAGAGATCTTTTGTGACAGAGAAGGTTTCCTTTGGATAGATAGGAAAGAGAGGGGCTAAGGTACTTTCATAGGATTGAAACAGGTCATGTAAGGGCATCGTAGCATCGTCTATGACGATCGTAGGGTCCTTATGAGTAGTGCCAATGTGATAGATGTGAGGTAGTGCTTGTAATGTTTGAGCTGTCACAGTATCTACCTCTATGAGGAAGGAACCACGGAGGGGGTAGAACAATATATCTTTAGGAGTTAATGAGGCATGGGGGATATGAATCTCGGATGTATGGGCACTATGATTTTTTGATGGAGTAGCCCGGGATTGAGCTGTGACCGTTTGCTCTGTTCTTCGTTTTTTATGCATAGCAGATATAGTGGTAGCTAATCGTTGTAGATCTTCTGTATGGTAGATACATCCAATGTTATTGCCTAAACATGCCTTCACCGTAGCAGAACCTATGCCGTCCTGTTCGACTACGTACGCACTGTATACGTGTTGCTGTAGATTGTGAGAACGCAAAGTATTACAATGCGCTGTAAAGGTTGCCCAATCAGGTGTCCCATCATCGTGCTCTGGCACATGGAGAAATAGGATGTGGTGTTGTGCCTCATGAAAGTGAGGTGCCAAAATCCTGTGGACTTCTTCGGTAGTGACGGCGAAGGAAATGAGCGTAGGTGGTACAGTCAGGTCTTGGAATGTACCACTCATAGAATCTTTACCACCAATAGCGGCCACACCTAATTGGTGTTGCGCCTCATAGGCTCCCAATAGAGCAGATACCACTTTACCCCAAGAGGTAGGGCTGCTGAGTTTTTCAAAATATTCTTGAAAACTTAGATAGGCTTTAGAGATATCTCCGCCTAAAGCGGCTAATTTAGCTAAGCTTAGGAGCACAGCATATTGAGCGCCATGGTAGGGACTCCATTCTGATAGGTAGGGATCAAATCCATGGGTCATGATGCTTGTGGTTGTGGTGTTTCCGTGCAGCACAGGAAGTTTTGCTACCATCCCTTGGACCGGAGTTTTCAGATAGGTTCCGCTGAAAGGGAAGAGCACTGTATTCCCACCTACAGTAGAGTCAAACATAGCTCGCAATCCTTCTTGCGAGGTACTGTTCAAATCTTGTAAGGCTTGATGAAATCGTGTTTCTATGGAAGATTTGGTTGTTGTAGAGAGGGAAGATGGATTCGTAACAAAGGAAGGAGTGTGATTTGCTTTGGGAGATACGATATGAGCAGTAGCACGTTGTGTAGCTCCATTTGTAGCTAAGAATTGACGATGTAGGTTGACGATAATTTCTCCTCGAAAGTCCATTACTAGGCGTCCAGTATTTGTCACTTCTCCTACGATGGTAACCTCTAGATTTTCCTCTGCACAATAGGATTGGATTCGTTTCCAATAGATAGGATCTATGATACAAGCCATTCTCTCTTGAGATTCTGAGATGGCTAGCTCTGTTCCAGTGAGTCCAGTGTATTTTGTAGGTATCGCATTTAGGTGAATGTGAATGCTATCTGCGAGTTCTCCAATAGCAACGGCCACACCACCTGCTCCAAAGTCGTTGCATCGCTTGATGCATTGTGTCACCTCTGGGATGCGGAATAGACGTTGTATTTTTCTTTCAGTGACAGGATTTCCTTTTTGTACTTCGGTACCACAGGTAGAGAGGGAGTCTTTCGTATGTGTTTTAGAAGATCCCGTAGCACCGCCACAGCCGTCACGACCTGTTTTGCCGCCTAGTAAGACAATGAGATCTCCTTGAGCGGGGCTTTCACGACGTACATGAGATCGTGGTACAGCTCCGATGACAGCACCTACTTCTAATCGTTTGGCTCTATAGGAATCATGGTAATATTCTCGTACTTCCCCGGTAGGAACACCGATTTGGTTGCCGTAGGAAGAAAATCCTTTGGCAGCGGTTGTAGTGATATAGGATTGTGGTAATTTACCTAGCAAGGTATGTTCTTTTGAGACTAGAGGGTTACCAGATCCAGTGATACGCATAGCCTGGTATACATAGGCACGACCACTGAGAGGATCTCGAATACAACCACCTAAACAAGTGGCAGCACCACCGAAAGGTTCGATTTCAGTAGGGTGATTATGGGTTTCGTTTTTGAACAATAAAAGCCATTCTTCCTCTATACCATCCACCTGTACCGGAACCATGATGGTGCAAGCATTGATTTCGTCCGATATACCTAATTGATTTAGTTTGCCTTGATGACGGAGTTCTTGCATCGCCATGGTGGCGATGTCCATTAATGTGGATGCTACCTTGGTGGATGGGTTCAGTTGTTGTTTTGCTTCAAGATAAGTTTGATACGTTTTTTGTATTGGTTTAGTAAATGGTGAATCTTCGAAGGTAATCTCTGTTAGTTTGGTATTGAACGTACTGTGACGACAATGATCTGACCAATAGGTGTCTAATACACGAATTTCAGTCACCGTTGGATTGCGATGTTCTTTTTGAAAATACCTTTGAATGCATAGTAGGTCTTCTAAGGTCATGGCCAATTGCATAGAGTGAAGGAGCTCGTTTAGGTTTATTTTCGACAGCGTGGTGAATTCCTCTATGTGAGAAGTTTCTGGTATCACTGGTGTGACTATGTCTAGTGTAGTAGGAAGGTCCATGGAGCTTTCACTGGCATCGATAGATTGCAAGAGATATTGTCGAGCTGTATCTATATGTGTTTTACTTAGATGACCCTGTAAGACATAGATTCGTGCAGTACGGACTGTACAACTATTATGACCAGTAAGAATGGCTAGGCATTGCTCAGCAGAATCAGCACGTTGGTCATATTGACCCGGCATAGGGGCGATAGCAATGGGATGGTCTAGGACGGACAGGTTTAATGTAGTACAGGTAATTTCTAAGGGCGGTTCAGAAAAAATGAGCGTTTTGGCACGTTCAAACTCTGATTCTGTAATCCCAGAGATATCGTATCGTTCGTAGATTGTGAGGTCGGTGAGAGGAATCTGAAAGTCTTGTTGCAATGTCGTAAGTAGTTGCTGTGACTCTTGTGATGTGGTAGTGCGAGGAGTGACAAATAGACGGAATATGTGCATACATAGCCTCCTTTAGGGTAATAGGATGGTGATGGATTCTTCATATATCCTATAGTATGTTTGTTAGTGTTCCATATATGACTTCTTGTATCTTAAGTATACCACGTTTTTTTGTTGATTCCCTGAGTTTATATTGAAGATAGCTGTGTAGCAAGTTATAATAAAGATAATATGACATTTAACAATTTGTCAGTGTGCACGATATGAGTAGGGTATGACTCTAGGGGGCATAATGAAATATGATGGTGTGTTAGATACTTGGTATGAGGAGTGTGGGGTCTTTGGACTCTATGATACTTCTTTGCCGGCAGGGACAACTATATATGAAGGTCTTATGGCGTTACAGCACCGTGGGCAAGAGGGGGCTGGTATCGCTGTAGTTCATGAATCACAGATAGATATAGTGAAAGGGCCTGGGCTCGTAAAAGAGGCCTTACAGGATGTTTCTAGCTTAGAAGGTTATATAGGGATTGGACATGTGCGGTATTCTACCACAGGTATAGAGAATCCTTGTGATATACAACCTATTGTGGGGGAAGCGCAGTGGGGTGCTTTTGCAGTGGCTCATAATGGCAATTTGACGAATGCTATAGCATTGCGTTGTGAGTTAGAATCACAAGGTTGTGTGTTTACGACCACAATGGATTCGGAGGTCATTGTACATCTAATTGCGCGCTGTCAGACACAAACCATGATAGAAGCGGTGCAACAAGCCTGTGAACGATTGGAAGGCGCCTTTTCGTTGACAATTGTCACCAATGAGATGCTGATAGGTGTACGAGATCCTCATGGATATCGACCGCTATGTGTAGGGGATATGAACCATGGATATGCACTTGCTTCTGAAAGTTGTGCTATCGAGGCTATAGAAGGGACTTTGCTGCGTGATGTGAAACCTGGTGAAATGCTTGTCATAGATGCCACAGGACTACGTAGTATACCTATCATAAAAGCGGATCTATTAGAGGATAGGACAGCCAGCGAGGATGTGACTGATAGGGCGGTCCTTAGTGACAAACAACAGGACGTATATACTCAGATAGAACAACATACCTGTGTCTTTGAATATATTTATTTTGCACATCCTACCAGTGTTATCGATGGGCAAAGTGTATCAGAAGTAAGGGTGGCGATGGGGCGTCAGTTGGCAAAAGAAGTACAGTATGAAGCAGATATTGTTATGCCCATACCTAATTCAGGAACTTTGTCTGCACAGGGATATGCAGAGGAATCTGGTATACCCTATAGGGAAGGATTAGTGCGCAATCCGAAGGTGTTGCGGACTTTCATAGAACCCAACAAAATCAGCCGAGAGGAAGCGGTGCGTAGAAAGTTTAGCGTTGTTTCTGATGTGGTGCAAGGTAAGCGCATTGTTCTCATCGATGACTCCATTGTACGAGGTACCACAAGTCGACATATCGTTTCCATCTTGCGACAAGCGGGAGCGAAAGAAGTATATTTGTGCTTAACTTCTGAACCAGTTCGGTATCCTTGCTATTTTGGTATCGATACATCCGATGCAAAGGATTTGTTAGCTCATCGATATTCCATAGAAGAAATCCGCCAATACATTGGCGTGGATCGTTTATATTATCTGTCTCATGAAGGGTTGATGCAGTCTATGAAACAATTAGAAGCACAACATTTGTGTGTAGCTTGTTTTACTGGAGACTATCCCAGTCCTGTAGGGGATGAGTATACCAAGGGAGGTACTTATGTCTGTCGATAATACACCTGTTACCTATTTAGATGCTGGTGTGGATGTGGAAGCGGGGAACCAGCTCATTCAAAAGATTAAACACCGTGTGGAACGCACCTATACACCGGGTGTACTAGGCTCTTTAGGCGGTTTTAGTGGGCTCTATTCCTTAGCGGGACATAGCATGAAAGAACCTATTCTTGTATCCAGTACGGATGGGGTGGGTACGAAAATTCGCTTTGCCGTCCTGATGAATGAGCACCATCAGATTGGTCAAGATTGTGTGGCTATGAGTGTGAATGATGTGGTAGCACAGGGAGCGACTCCTTTATTTTTCCTAGACTATATTGCAGTAGGCAAATTGGAGCATGACCATATTGAAAGCATCATTGATGGTATCGGCGAAGCTTGTGAAGAATGCGGATGTGCCTTAATCGGTGGAGAAGCATCGGAAATGTCTAGTTTCTACGGTGATGGTAATTATGATTTAGCTGGCTTTGCCGTAGGGATTGTAGACAAGGACCAAATCATTACAGGAGCCTCTATCGAGGTAGGGGATATGGTGCTAGGTTTACCTTCATCAGGGTTGCACTCCAATGGGTTTTCCTTAGTACGCCATATTATCTTAGAAAAACAACAAATGCCATTGGATACCTACGTAGACGAGTTAGGTCGTACCATTGGAGAAGAAGTGTTGACACCAACGAAACTGTATGTAAAACCTATTCTATCACTACTGAAAGAACAGTTAGTGAAGGGGATGGCTCATATAACAGGAGGATCTTTCTACGACAATATTCCTCGCATATTACCAAAAGGGTTATCTGTCACTATTCATAGTGATGCCTGGCCAGTACCACCTATTTTTAAGCTATTACAAGAATGGGGACATGTGGAAACGAGAGAAATGTATCATACTTTCAATATGGGCATAGGTATGGTGCTAGTAGTGAAGCCAGAGTTAGTAGAACGAGTCGTAGAAGTGTTGCAAGAGCAAGGGGAAGTGGTGTACTCCATTGGACTTGTTACAGAAGGGCAGGGAGATGTGACGATTCTTGGTGAGGCATTCCATGGGTAAACGATTGGCTCTATTTGGCAGTGGCAGAGGGTCTAATGGAGAAGCCATCTATAAGGCCATAGAAGCGGGGCATATAAATGGTGAAATAGTTTTTATCATTAGTGATAGACCCCATGTGGGCATTGTGGAGAAGGGACGTGCTTGGCACATTCCTGTACACATAGTAGATCCTGCCAACTATGGTACTGAAGCAGCCTGGACACAAGCTATGCTAGATTTGTTACAAGAATATGAAGTGGAGGGCATCTTGTTAGCTGGGTATATGCGTATATTACCACCTACATTTGTGCAAGCGTACAGAGGAAATATCTTGAACATACATCCCTCCTTATTGCCAGCCTTTACAGGCTTACAGGCACAGAAGCAAGCCTTACTAAAAGGCGTAAAATACACAGGATGTACCGTTCATTTTGTGGATGAAGGCATGGATACGGGTCCTATCATTGCGCAGGCGGTGGTACCTGTCTATGAAGATGACACGGTGGATACTTTATCAACACGAATCTTGCATGAAGAGCATCGCATCTACCCAGAGGCGGTGCGTTTATTTTGCGAGGATGCCTTGAATATACTGGGATCTCGTGTTGTCATTAAGAAACAAGCTATTATAAAATAGTTTATATTGAGAGGTATCTATGAAAGTATGTATTATTGGCAATGGTGGTCGTGAACACGCATTAGCTTGGAAATTGAATCATAGCCCATCTGTAACAGACGTCTATGTAGTGCCAGGCAATGCAGGAATGACTTCCATAGCCACTGTAGTCAACCTAGATTGGAAGAACCGAGACATCTTATTAGCTTGGTTATTGGACTATAAGATTGATTTGGTTGTTATAGGGCCTGAATTGCCACTTGTCGAGGGACTTAGTGATGCGATCCGAGCAGAGGGGATTCCTGTATTTGGACCATCTCAGCAGGCGTCTCGATTAGAAGGGTCTAAGTCGTTTGCGAAGGATGTAATGCGTCGATATAAGATTCCTACGGCAAAGTATGAGGTTTGCCAAGATGTAGAAACAGGAAACAGCATTATTCGTCAATGGGGTGTACCCATTGTATTAAAGAGGGATGGCCTCTGGGGTGGTAAAGGTGTGACCATTTGCGAGACTTTCACAGAAGCAGAACAAGTGTTGGAAGAGATGCTGAGTAGTTCGGAAGAAAGCGTTGTGATTGAGGAATATATGCAAGGACAGGAGCTATCTTTTTTGTCCTTTGTGGACGGCACTCACGTCTTGCCTATGATAGGAGCAAGGGATCATAAACGATTGTTAGACTATGATGAAGGCCCTAATACGGGTGGAATGGGAGCCTATGCACCAGTACCAGAATTGGATATTAAATTGGAGCAAAATATTGTGGACACCATAGTAAAACCTATCGTGAAAGCCATGGCAGAAGAAGGTAATCCTTATGTAGGGTGTTTGTATACAGGTCTAATGCTTACCGAGGAAGGACCGAAAGTAGTAGAGTTCAATGCTCGCTTCGGAGATCCAGAAACACAAGTGATATTGCCATTATTGCAGAGTGATTTAGGAGTCATCATGTATGCCACAGCTACGGGACAATTAGAGGGGATATCCTTGGAATGGTCCAAACAATACGCTTCCTGTGTTATCTTAGCATCCAAAGGATATCCACAGCAGAACTTGACAGGTCAAAGAATCACAGGAGATATTCATACTATGGATACTGTATCAATGGTATTTCACTCTGGTACAACATATGAAGCAGATCACTATGTAACGCAAGGTGGTCGTGTATTAGGTGTTGTAGGATTGGGGAATACATTGGAACAATCCTTAGAACATGCTTATGAACGTGTGTCCATGATTGACTTTGAGGGACAACAGTATCGTAAGGACATCGGCGAATCGAGTGTTGGATTTTGTATACATGCGCAATATAGAAAAAAATCGATAGATAAAGAATATAATTAGTGATATAATAACAAAAGAATATTTTAGTTATTTAATGATATATATTACATAGTAGAGGGGTAATTGTATGAATCGAATTGTATCTTTTTTTACATCACCATCAGCAGGGGGCGTACTACTCTTTGTAGCTGCTGTGGTAGGAGTGCTATTGGCAAACTCTCCAGTAGAAAGTTTGTACCACTCTTTGCTTCATGCTAAATTAGGACCATTGTCCATTGAATTATGGATTAATGACGTGGCCATGGCGGTCTTCTTTTTATTTGTAGGCCTTGAAGTAAAACGGGAAATGATTGCAGGGGAATTGAATACCAATGCAAAACGATTTTTGCCTGGTATTGCAGCATTTTTTGGCCTTTTAATGCCAGCGTTGATTTATTATTTCATTGTCGGTTATCATCCAGAATATATTCATGGTTGGGGGATTCCAACAGCTACAGACATTGCCTTTGCCATCGGTATCGTTTCACTCTTAGGTGATCGAGTACCCATTGCAATGAAAGTATTTTTAACTACCTTGGCTGTTATGGATGACTTGATGGCTATTGTTATCATTGCTTTTTTCTATACAGCAGAGTTAAACTTCTTTTACTTATTCGTAGCAGCAATCATCGTGTTCATGTTACAATACGTAAACCGTATGAACTATACGAGACCAATTCCGTATTTAGCATTAGGATTTGGCCTTTGGTTCTGTGTGTTTAAGTCAGGACTACATGCTACCTTAGCAGGCGTTATTCTAGCGGCTTTCATTCCATACCATGGCATACGTGATGGACGTCATGTATCTCCTTTATCGGAATGGGAGCACACATTAAGTAACTGGGTTACATACTTGATTATTCCAATTTTTGGATTTGCCAATGCAGGGGTATCCTTCCATGGATTTACCTTAGAAAGCTTTGCTCATCCAGTTGTATTAGGTGTAGCAGTAGGCTTAGTATTAGGTAAACAAGTAGGTGTATTTGGTACCTTATTTTTGCTAGTAAAATCTAAACTAGTAGAAATGCCAGCTCAAACTAATTGGACGCATGTGTATGGTATTGCTCTTTGCTGTGGTATTGGATTTACCATGAGCTTGTTCGTATCCTTGTTAGCCTTCCCTCCAGGAGAAGCCCAAGAAATGGCAAAAGTTGGTATCTTTGTAGGCTCCATCGTATCTGGTATCTTGGGATATACAGTATTACGAATTGCTGGACGAAAACAACAAGTGAGTGTGTCTGAATACGATATGATCAAAGGACAACATATTTAATTGCATACTTCATAGAGAGTAGAGGCTCTATATAAGCTGTAGTGAAAGGAAACTTTCATTACAGCTTTTTTTATTATGAAAGTTTTCAATCTGTAAAAAAACTTCTTGCAAATTTTGAAATAACTATCTATAGTAAGTGTATAAGTGTAACTGAGAATGGGAGGATTATTATGTATCATTATAAACGGGCTATGATGATATCCGTCCTTGTATGTGCCGGAATTTTTTTGCTGTCCTTAGTGATGGGACGCTTTTTTATTCCTGTTCATGAAGTGTGGAACATATTACTGTCTAAATTTTTAGTACTACCCATCACCTGGGATACGTCGATGTACAATGTAGTTATGGAGATTCGATTGCCTCGTGTACTTGGTGCTATTTTGGTAGGCGTTGCGTTAGCTGTATCGGGAACAGCCTATCAAGGAGTTTTTCGCAATGATTTAGTGTCACCAGATTTATTAGGTGTTTCACACGGTGCTAGTGTAGGAGCCTGTTTAGGTATCTTATTACATTTGTCATTATATGGGGTAGCCCTGTGTGCTTTTATTGGTGGGATTGTAGCGGTATGCCTCACATTATTATTACCTAGATTGATTCAAAACCAATCTAGGATTGTTCTTGTTTTATGTGGCATCATTGTGTCTGGATTTATGGCAGCTATTATTGGACTGCTGAAATACATTGCAGATCCAGATACAGAACTTCAAGATATTGTGTATTGGCAATTAGGTAGCTTAGCAAAAGTCACATGGGATAATTTGTTGTATGTATTACCGATTATTGTTATAGGAACAATAGCAATCATAGCCTTGCGGTGGCGCTTAAATATTTTATCCTTGTCCGATCAAGAAGCACAAAGTTTAGGTGTCAATGTACAGAGAGAACGTATAGTTATCATAGGAATCTCCACGTTGCTAACTTCAGCAGCTGTATGTTTGAGCGGTACCATTGGTTGGGTAGGTCTTGTGATACCACATTTATCACGTATGTTAGTGGGACATGACCATAAAAAATTGATTCCCGCTACGATTGTAGTTAGTGCTTCCTTTTTGATGGTAGCAGATTTATTTGCTAGGGCGTTAACAACAGCAGAGATTCCACTAGGAATACTCTGTGGGTTCATTGGAACGCCATTCTTTGCGTGGGTGTTGTATAAACAACGGAGGTATTTCTAATGGATTCCTTTGAACTTTCAGTAGATTCTATCTCTTTTTCCTATGGCAAGTGTGAGCCTAATATTTTTACGGACTTATCATTCTCTGTGAAAGCTGGAGATACCTTAGCTTTATTAGGGCGTAATGGCGTAGGTAAATCTACGTTGCTTAGTTGCTTGATGTGCTTTCAGCAGGTGCAATCAGGACATATATATTGCAATGGTGTAGATTTAGGGAGTGTGTCTATTCAAGAACGAGCGAAGTTAATTGCTTTTGTACCACAGATTATAGGTGCAGATATAGCCTATACGGTACGAGATTATATATCCTTTGGAGCGACATTACGAACGGGGATGTTTTCTTCGCCAGGAAAAGAAGAATTCCAAAAAACGGATAACATACTAGAGATGCTGGGAATTACAGAATTACGAGATAAACCGTGTCGCGATTTAAGTGGCGGGCAGCGACAATTAGTAGCCATTGGACGTGCCTTATTGCAAGATACGAGATTATTATTGATGGATGAACCAACATCTGCATTAGATATACGCAATCAAGTGATTGTTCTAGAAACGATAGAGCAATTGCGAACACAAGGGTACGCTATTATTTTTACTACGCATGTACCGGAACAGGCTTTATTATTGAATAGCCGTGTCGGTTTATGTCGTGGTGGAACAATAGATTTTTACGATTCTGTCAGTGATGTAACTGTGGAAGTATTGGAGAGAATTTACCGGACGAAGCTTAGTTTGTTTTATAGCGAAACGGTACAGCGCACAGTTTGCGTAATCCCACAGTTAGGTCAGAAAGGGGAGATTTTATGAAGCGTATTGTAGTATTGTTATTAGCCTTATTTACCGCCATTTGTATGTTGGCTGGTTGTGGCACAGAAAATGCATCCCAAGGGAATACATCTTCTACGAGGGTTGTCACAGATATTGATGGAATGGAAGTGACGATTCCAAAAGATATCAAACAAGTAGCAGATTTATGGCATGCTAATAACCAAGTAGTATTGATGTTAGGGGGCGCAGATACATTAGTATCTACTACAAAAAATGTACAAGGATTGCCGTGGTTTGTAAAAGTATATCCTAGAATTAAAGAGATTCCAGCGCCGGTAAAAGGTACAGACGTGCAAATGGAGGAAATTCAAAAATTAAATCCACAGGTGGTATTGGCTAGCAATAAGAACCAAATTGAAATGGCTTGCAAAGCAGGTCTTCCAGCAGTACGTGTGAATTTTACAGACTATGAAGGATTGCGCAAAACAGTGGCTATTACAGCCGAGGTATTAGGTGGTAAAGCCATCGACATTAGCAAACAGTATCTAGCCTATTTAGATGGTAATGTGAAATTAGCGGAAGAAAAAACGAAACATCTTAGCGATGCGGAACGTCCAACCGTGTTGCATATCGTAGGTGGAGATAATTTATTAAAAGTAGATGGAGACAAAACGATTATCAATGAATGGATTCGTTATGCAGGTGGCAAGAATGCCATTACAGCAGCAGGTCCACAAATCGTAGTGACCATAGAAGAAATCATCAAAGCAGATCCAGATATTATCATCATCGGTGGTACACAAGCGCAAAAAGGTATTGACCAAATGATGAATGATCCACAATGGGCAAGCTTAAAAGCTGTTAGAAATCATCGTGTATACCGCAATCCTGTAGGAACTTTCAACTGGGATCGGTATAGTGCTGAAGCGGCATTACAAATCTTATGGGCAGGCCAAATCATTCAACCACAATTATTTGCGGATATTAACCTAGTGAAAGAAACACAAAAGTTTTATAAAGATTTCTTACATTTTGATTTATCTGGTGATGATGCAGAACGTATTATCCATGGTGAAAGTCCTGCAAATTAAATGTATAGACACATGATTTTGAAGTAGTTAGTTTGTGTATGGAAGCTAGTTAGGAGACGTTATGAAACGAATTATTACTATGCTCTTTGCATTGTTGATTTCCATCGGCTTGTTAGCTGGTTGTGGTACAGAAAATGCATCAAAAGGAGCAACGCAAGAAGTACATACTATCACCGATATTGGTGGTACCCAAGTTCAATTACCAACACATGTGGAACGGATTGCTGACTTATGGCCAGCGAATAATCAAGTTATGTTGATGCTAGGTGGGGCAGATAAATTAGTTGCCACCACACAATATGTACAAACATTACCTTGGTTTTCACATATTTATCCAAATATTAAAAATATTGCTGCACCAGATCGTTTTGGCTTTGATTTACAATTAGAAGAATTACAAAAAGTATCACCACAAGTGATTATTGTAAATAGTAAAAAACAAGCAGAACAAGTCCGTCAAGGTGGCTTTACAGCAGTGCACATGGAGTTTACGGACTATAAAGGACTTCGCAATGTAGTATCTATGACTGCCGATATTCTTGGTGGCAATGCGGTAGAGATTGCTAAGAGTTACAATGCGTATTTAGATAAAAATATTGCTTTAGCAGAAGAAAAAACGAAAGGTTTAACTGATGCAGAACGTCCAAGAGTGATGCATATTGCGACAGGTGAAAATTTACTAAAAGTAGATGGTACTAAAACAATTATTGATGAATGGATTCACTATGCCGGGGGGATTAATGCGATCGAACAAAAAGGTCGAGGGCTTACATTGACCATGGAAGAAATCATCAAAGCTAACCCAGATATTATCATCGTAGGTGATGTGAACTCCAAAGCAGCCATTGAAAAAATTATGAATGACCCACAATGGAGTGGTATTAAAGCAGTTCAAATGGGTCGTGTATATAGTAACCCTGTAGGAACATTCAAGTGGGATCGATACAGTGCTGAATCAGCATTGCAAATCTTGTGGGCTGGTCAAATCATCCAACCACAATTATTTGGAGATATTAATTTAGTGAAAGAAACACAAGATTTCTATAAACACTTCATGCATTATGAGTTGTCTACTACAGAGGCAGAACGGATTATTGCTGGAGAAGGTCCACAATAGTTTTGCTAGTAGGAAATGGATTCGATTGTCTTTATAGTAAAACCGTAGTAAGAGGACACTTTTACTGCGGTTTTATTATGCCAATTTAGTATAGCAACCCTATTTTTATGCATAATTACTATAGAAATTGAAGAAAACTAACATTTTTAGTGTATATATGTAGTAGGTGGTATTTCCCATGGGAAGTAATTTATACTATATGTGGGAAAAATACGATAAAAATGGGTGCTAAGTGGTGTTAAAGTGTTAAAAAAGCCCTGTTTTTTTGACGTATCTCCCAAAAAATGGTAAAATGTATAAGCATTTAGATATGAGGTGAACATCGTGAAAAAAATAACTCTCCTAGCGATTCTCCTGATGGTATGTACCATGGTGACAGCCTTGGCAACATCTGGACGTGGTGATCGCGGCAAAGAGGTAGAAGAGTTACAAGCGTTGTTAGTAGCCCAAGGCTATTTGCTTGATACAGCAGATGGAGTGTTTGGGAATAATACAGAATACGCAGTACTCGTCTTTCAGAAAGAACACGGGTTAACTCCAGATGGTAGAGTAGGCAAAGAAACAATGCGTGCTTTACTAGAGAATCAAAAACAATTCGAGGGGCAGCAAGCATCTCGAAATACCCGTACTGTCGAGGTATCACGGTTTGGTGATCGCGGTCGACAAATAGAAGAATTACAAAGTAAATTAGAAGATAGTGGATTTTCTCCTGGTTCCATTGATGGCGTATTTGGTAGTGGCACAAAAGAAGCCTTACTTCGCTTTCAACGGTATCATGGATTAAGTGAAACTGGTATCTTAGATGCTACTACATGGTCTAAGTTATCGAACGCAAAACATAGTACTTTCAAAAAAAATCGCAAGCCATCATCCTATAAAAAAACCATAGAGATGGAGGCCACTGCTTATACCAGTCAAGAATCAGGTTCTTATACAGCACGAGGACATGCATTGCGCCGAGGATATGTATCGGTAGATCCGAATGTGATTCCATTGGGCACAGAGGTATATGTAGAAGGGTATGGCTATGCAGTGGCAGATGATACTGGTGGCGATATTGTAGGTCACCGCATCGATGTGGCTATGGATAGTTATGATGAGGCCATACAATTTGGTCGTCGTACGGTGAAAGTATATATTTTAAATTAGAGAAAGTATTGATTTGTTGTAAAACAGAAAGAACATCTAATTGCAAAGTGTAGTTACACAAAATAAAAGATAGGAAACTACTGTTGTGTAGATTCTAATATGCTAGAAGGATAGTCGGTTCATTTGAATCGGCTATCCTTTGTTTTACAGGTTCTCTATGATATAATAAAATGTATTCTAAGTAGTATATATAGGAGGAAATGGTGGATATTACATCAACACAAGGGTTATTAGCAATTCTACAAATTATTATTATTGATATATTATTAGCAGGAGACAATGCTATTGTCATCGGCATGGCTGCGAAAAATTTGCCAGAAACGTTGCGCAAGCGCGCTATTTTTTGGGGCACTGCTGGGGCCATCGGCTTGCGTTTAATTATGGCAATATTGTTCATTGAAGCCTTAGATAATATTCCAGCATTACGCATTGTTGGCGGTATTATGTTGCTTTGGATTGGCTATTCCTTATTGAAAGATGGGGACAATGAGCATAACATTGAAGCAAAAGATAATATCTGGGGTGCTATTGCAACAATCATCATTGCGGACGGTGTGATGGGAATTGATAATGTATTAGGTGTTGTAGCAGCAGCAGAAGGTCATTTCGGTCTTGTTGTGGTAGGTATGCTTGTGACAGTGCCAATCATTGTTTGGGGCAGTACCATCTTTGTAAAACTAATCGATAAATTCCCTGTAATTTTGTATGTAGGTGGTGGTATCTTAGGCTGGGTATCTGCTAGCATGATTCAGCACGACCCAATGGCAACACCGTATGTTGAACCATATAGCTTACCATTCCATGTTGGATGTGTCGTATTGGTATTAGGTGCGGCAATGATTCGTAATCGATTGGTGAAATAAACTGGAGATTGGCAATAGCTATCCCTCAACAAATAGGTTTTTATGTATAACATAGGCATATAGTTTTCATGATGTCGTACATCAATGAAGGCTATATGCTTTTTATTTGCTTTGTAGTAATATTTCAGCAAATGCTAAATAGACATTTACTAAGGTACTTAGATTAATGATATAAATGGTGTGAATATGTGGGAATTATACTAGGTAGTATGAGATATATAGACGTGTTAGGAACAGATAAAAAATGATATAATAACATATTGATAGAAACAAATTACTTGGATTAAAGGATATATAGATGAGTGAGAAGAAGAAACAACAGAAAGCACCGGTGTGCGCTGGACATACATATACGATAGAGATTCACGGCACTGGTAGTAGTGGTGAAGGGGTAGGCAGATATGATGGGTTTACAGTATTTGTACCCTATGCATTGCCGAATGAAACGGTACAAGTGAAGATTACCATAGTCAAAAAGAATTATGCCGTAGGAGATATTGTAGAGGTGCTCACACCGTCAGCAGAGCGAGTGGCCCCAGAATGTAAGGTATATGGTAATTGTGGGGGCTGCCAATTACAACATGCGTCTTATACAGAACAATTGCGACTAAAAACAGAATCTGTGAAAGCTGTCATTGAACGGATTGCTAAATGTGACCCTAATTTGGTCTTACCTTGCATAGGCCCAGAGGAGCCTTGGCGGTATCGCAATAAAATGCAAATGCCGGTAGGTGGCACCGTAGGCAATATCCGCATGGGTTTTTACCAAAAAGGATCTCATAGCATCATCAACCACGAACATTGCCCAATCCAAGATGTGGGCAATGATGAGATTCGTAAAGTTTGCTATGAGGCTATGAAAGACCTTGGTATCGAACCTTATGATGAGTATACGGAAAGAGGCGTGATTCGTCATGTCATAGGCCGTATTGGTAAAGAGGAATGGATGGTTATCCTTGTGAGTAGAATAGCAACGATTCCATGTGAACAAGAATTGGTAAATCGTATCGTTGAGGCTTTGCCAAAGGTCACCTCTATTGTTGTAAATTACAATCCGAAACAAACGAATGTGATCTTAGGACCTACGAATCGTACCATTTATGGAAAAGACCAAATTACAGACTATATTAAAGATTTATCCTTTCAGTTGTCACCACATTCCTTCTTTCAAGTGAATCCGGAACAAACCACTGTGTTGTACGACACAGCCTTGGAATTTACAGAATTGAAAGGACATGAGACGGTGATCGATGCTTATTGTGGAACGGGAACAATCTCTTTGTTTTTGGCGCACAAAGCAAAGCATGTCATCGGTATTGAAATCGTGGCACCTGCTATCGAAGATGCGAAGAAAAATGCACTCCGCAATGGATACGAAAATACAGAATTTATCGTAGGCGACGCAGCCGTGGAAATGCCCAGATTGTATAAACAAGGCATCGAGCCAGACGTCATCGTATTTGACCCTATCCGCGCAGGCTGCAAAGAAGATGTTTTGCAGGCTGCCGTTGGCATGGCGCCAGAACGGATTGTGTACGTGTCTTGTAACCCATCCTCCATGGCACGAGATATAGAAATACTGACAAAACAGGGATACCAATTGGTGAAAGTTCAACCAGTGGATATGTTCCCGCAGACGTATCATGTTGAGACTGTGGCGTTGCTGACAAGGTGTGAAGCGACGCAGTAAGCATTAGAGCGGGCCATGTCAGGGATGTCCAAGAGTTCGAGTGAAGCGTGAATATAATTTTCTGATATAGTATATGGAGTATATGTATGAAGTTTAAAGTGAATTTAATTATGACAATTGCAACCCTTTCCTTAATTAACTTATCTACTAGTGCTATCGTATTGGCTGAAGGTGAACAGAGTAATAGCGGAGGGATTGACTCTATACCTAATTTAATTGGTAACAACAATAATATAACGTATTCAAATTTTTATAATATATCTGGAAATAACAATTTAGTTTATGGTGATTATTTAAATGTCTTAGGAAATAAAAATCGAGTCACTGGTGACCATTTAGTTGTTGTTGGAAATTATAGTATCGCAGCCCCACAGAAATATCCTGAAGATTTTAATCATAGGATAATTTCTTTAGGTAAAGCTACTGGAGAAGGGGCAACAGTGATAGGAGATTACGCGGCGGTAGAATATGAACATGGTACAGCCCTTGGATATGGTGCTAAAGCATATGGAGAAAGTTCCGTCGCCTTAGGAGCCTTTAGTAAGGCTACAGTGCTACATCCAGTGGACAGTAAATATGCAGGTGTAACTAATGCAAAAGGGATAGTAAGTATTGGTTCTGTAGATGATGGGACCGGATTTTATTATTCCAATGATAATGGCTTTGTAAAACCTAAAAAATATAATACATTTACTCGTCAATTACAAGGTGTAGCGGCCGGTGAAATTTCTGAAACATCTACAGATGCTATTAATGGTAGCCAACTATATGCCACTAATCAAACCATTATTAGAGTGGAAGAGGAGTCTAAAGCACGAGATACGATGAATGCAGCTTTATCAGCATTAAAGCCACTAACTTATGATCCTAGAGAACCACATCAATTTATGGCCGGTCTAGGTTCATATAAAAATAAGCGAGCCGTGGCTCTAGGATATGCCCGCTATTACAATGAGTCTAAATTGGCTCATATTGGAATGGCTTATGCAAATGGGAATGGTATGATAGTTAATGCTGGGCTAAGCTTTAAGTTTGGATTAGGTAATCAATCTAAGGTATTACCACAATATGCAAAGGGACCGATTGCTTCCATCTACGTCCTTCAAGAGGAAAATCAAGTGCTTCGTAAAAAAGTAGATGAACAAGAACAAAGAATTGCGCGCTTAGAAGCGTTGATTTCGGATAAAAAGCTGTCCTGAATTTCCCAAATCAGTGATTCATGAGGTTATAAAACAGAATCTTTCCTTACTAGAAGCGAAAGGAAGGAGTAGCATATAAGGGACCATACAAGGGTGGACAAAGAATCATAAAGTGAGGTAAAGGAAATGAAACATCTTTCTGATTGTATAGAAGTTAAGTCCTACGGTGATGTCTTTCTCAAAAAGGGGACAAATGAAAGATTGCCATACGAGCACCAAAAAGAGGCTATGCGGTGTCTCGACAAAATTAATCAAGAGCCGTCCTACAGTACGTTGGTAGTACTGCCTACTGGCGGCGGGAAAACCTATACAGTGTCCATGTGGCTTTTGAAGAATGCTATTGACAAGAAAAAGAAGATACTTTGGATTAGTCACCGTCAAATGTTGCTGGATCAGGCAGCGGAATCATTTCAAAAGTTTGCTTATACAGAAGTGATACCGCATATTTCATCCTTTTGTTTCCGCATTATTTCCGGCGCGTCTAGTCATGACCGTACTAGCGACATTCGTCCCGAGGACAATCTTTTGATTGTCAGCAAAGACAGTATTGGAAGAAATATTGAACGTCTGGACACATGGCTGAAAGATGAAAACGAGCTGTATCTTGTCATAGATGAAGCCCATCATTCAACGGCTAAAACATATCGAAAAATCATTGAGTATGTAAAAGGGAAAGTGCCTAATTTGAAGCTCATTGGGCTGACTGCAACACCATTTCGGACAGCAGAAAACGAACGGGGGTTGTTAGCCCGTATATACGGCGATGGTATTAGAGGTGGACAAGCTGTACATGACGATGTGGGTATTACATATCAAATCGGCTTAAAGGAATTGATTAACCGACAGATACTTGCAAAACCAATTTTTGAAAGCTTTTATACCGATGAAGAGTACGGGGAGCTCCTTGGCGTGGATGCGTGGGAGAGTATCCAGCATTTGGATATTTTGCCGGATGAAATTGCACAGCAGATGGCAGATAGCGCCGTCCGAAATAAGCTGATTGTAGAGACTTATACAGCGAAGTAATCCGAGTATGGGCAAACCATCCTTTTTGCGGTCAATGTAGTCCATGCGATTCAGTTGACCGCCTTGTTCAAGAAAGCAGGCATTTCAGCTGACTTTATCGTTTCTTCTGTGAAAGATGCTATTACTGGCGTAACAATCAGCCGTGAAGATAACCAGAGAAAGCTAAATGAATATCGAGATGGAAAGCTACAAGTTTTAATCAATGTGAACATACTTACAGAAGGCGTTGATTTACCACAAACAAAGACAGTTTTTCTTGCTAGACCTACGGTGTCATCTATCTTGATGACCCAAATGGTTGGTCGTGCATTGCGTGGAACAGCAGCAGGCGGCACATCCAGTGCCTATATTGTTTCTTTCATTGACCATTGGAATGAAAATATCGCTTGGATAAATCCTGAGAGTCTCTTTGAAGGAAGTAACGATTTCCGCGATACTAAAACTGAACAGACAAAGCATGATCTTCGCATGATTGCTATTTCCAAAATAGAAGAATTTGCTTCCATACTAGATGATTCAGTAGATACTTCGGCATTAGAAAAAGTACCTTTTGAGCAACGCATTCCGATTGGAATGTATGCGTTTTCTTATTTGGAGGAAAACGGTATGGATCACGCCTATCAGGTCATGGTCTACAATAGCACACAAGAGGCGTACAAGCAGTTTATGGACTCCCTTCCATCCCTGTTCGCCAGCTTTGAGGCAACGGAAGAATATCTGCGTGACGAAGAGCTTGAGGAAATGGAACGTCAATGTAGAGACTCCTTCTTCTGCGGAGAGCTTGTACCACCTTATGAGCCAAAGGATGTATTAAATATTCTGAAATACTATGCACAGTATGAAGCAATCCCTCAGTTTTATACCTTTGCCGAGTTAGACAGGAGCAAGTTGAATGTGACCGCTATTGCACAACACATCTGGGATGAAGATATGGGACAGCGCAAGAAGTCGGAATATATTGACTCTATCTGGGACTCCGGTGATGATACTATGCTCAAACTATTCTTTGGAAGGAAACTATATTTTCTCCGTCAACTCGATATTGAGCTGATGAAACTATCCCATTCTTCTGATCTGTATGAAGACCGTGAAAGTAATGTGAAATACGGCACACGAGCATTGGAGAACCTGCCGCTTCATGAGATAGGGAAAATTGACCCTATGCTGGAAAAACAACTAAGAGATCAGACCTTTGAAAAGTCAAGGAATAAGCAGGGACTTTATGAGTGCGCTCGCTGTGGTAAAACGGATCAATCTCGGATTTACTTTCAGGTAGATCACATCGTTCCAATGAACGGTGGTGGCAAAAGCGTTGCGGAAAATCTTCAAATCCTGTGCCGCCAGTGTAACGGCATGAAGGGTGACAACTAGTGAGGGCGCTTTTATATTCAGCCCTTGACCTTGCTGCCATCATAAGTAGTATGGAGCTTACTTGTAGAGAGGAAAGTCATATCATTGATTTGATATGGGAAGGTGAGAAGGCCTTTTTTGCTGACAAGTATCGCAGCAACAAACGAAAGTTCATTTTGGACATTCGTTGTTGGATGCATTATTTTCATGAAAAAACCATCCTTGATCAGGAATTTCCCACCATACAAAAGGACCTTACATACGGTAAGCACGCTGTAAATATGGAAGAGTATATAAGCGACTATTCTGATTTGGATTTGTTCTTTAAAAGTGTGCGTATCCGTATCCTCTATGGCAAGGGCAATGGGTATGTGAGAATCAAACTGCGATCTTTGCTTACGCAATATGGCTATCAGCGGCGTTTTCCCTTTCTTCTTCAACATATCAACCGGTGTATGCTGTTTTATCATTTGGAAGCAACACTGCGTGGTGGTGCCCCTTGTGACATTGAAACATGTGGGCTGAATAAGATGTTGACATTTCGAGTTGTGTGAAAAGTTGAGCGGGGGCAAATAATCGGCTTTATACTACATGTATTTATCGGTGGAGGATACATATGTCAGGTATATCAAAAGCAGCATTATCAGCATTAAAGCCACTTACCTATGATCCTAGAGAGCCACATTAATTTATGGCGGGCCTAGGTTCATATAAGAATAAGCGAGCGGTGGCTCTAGGATATGCCCGCTATTACAATGAGTCTAAATTGGCTCATATTGGAATGGCGCAACTAGTGATACAAATATGGTACCAACATAGTCAAATTAACACTTGTAATTGTATGTGATTCAAAATAAATAGAAGAGATTTTGGTGGTAATAGTCTATGAATAAAGAAAGTATCTATTATATACTCATAAGAAAAAGGAGTGCGCAATGAGTAGGGGATTTCAAAAGCCGATTACGATTAAAAAGGCAATCGATAAAATTGATGAGAAAAAGCTGTTATTACCAGCGATTCAAAGAAAGTTTGTTTGGTCTCATGAGCAAATAGAAATGCTGTTTGATAGTATTATGCAGGGATATCCGATTAACGCTATGATGTTTTGGAAAGTTTCCGATGAAAATATCAAGAGGGATTATAAATTTTACAAATTTCTTGAAAACTACAGGCAGCGATATGGCGAAGATAATGATGAGTATGAAGTAAATGATGACTTTGAAGCGGTGATAGATGGACAACAAAGGTTATCAAGTTTATATATAGGTCTGAAAGGAACTTATGCATATAAACGTCCTAATAAAAGGTGGCAACCTAATGATAAGTGCTTGCCACCAAGAAGATTATATATAAACTTAAAAGAAGAGTCTGTTAAAGAATATGATACGCAAAAAAAGTATAACTTTAAATTTCTTACGGATGAAGAAGCATTAGTTAAGGGGGAATCTACAAAGAATGTTTGGTTTCCAGTAGGCCTCATTTTAAACTATAAATCAGTAAAAGATTTAGTGGCCCGCCTAGAAGAGAAATATGCATTGGATTCTGACTATGCAAGAAAAACACTGCGCAAGTTATATTATTTGATTCATGGACGCAGGAGTCTAAATTATTACTTGGAAGATAGACAGGACATAGATACAGTACTTGAGATTTTTGTGCGAACCAATAGTGGAGGGACGAAACTTTCTTTTTCGGATTTGCTCATGAGTATCGCATCTGCTAATTGGAAAGATAAGGATGCACGAAATGAAATAGAAGAAGTAATTAAAGAAGTATTTGAGATTGGTGAAATCGAAGGAGAAAATAAAGAGACAGAGGTTTCGGCACCTCAATTTAGAATTGATAAAGATTTTGTATTAAAAACATGTTTGTTTTTATTCCAAGATAATATTCGATTTAAGTTAAAAAACTTTACTAGGGATACTGTCAGATACTTCGAATGTAATTGGCCAAACATAAAAGAGAGTATTGTGACCGCATTCAAATTATTTGCCTCACTAGGGTTCACTAATACAACATTCAGAGCCAAGTATGCAGCCATGCCAATTATCTATTATATTTATAAACATAAGTTTGATATTAGTCTTGATGACCCTAACTATAAAGATAGTCGTAATAAAGAGATGATACGAAGATGGTTGCTACTAACATTTGTCAAAAAAATCTTCAGCGGCAGTACGGATTCTGTATTACGCAAGATGAGAGGGCCATTAGGATGGCCATTGAAAACGGAATATCAAGGTGTACATGAAGAACCATTCCCGTACAAGGAAATGATAGAGGAGTTTCAAGATAGAGACCCTAATTATAGTTTTGATGATGCCTTTATTGAAGAGTTAATTGATTCTGAAAAGGGAAGTGATAAAGCTACCTATGTGTTGCGCTTGTTGTATTCAGATTTAGATTTTAATGGTGAAGAGATTCATGAAGATCATTTGCATCCAAAAAGTCTTTTCTGGGAAAAAAATATTGATGCATTACCAGAAGGGGTTAGGGAGTTTGCAAAGGACTCAAAAAATTGGAATAGTGTAGCTAATTTGCAGTTACTATCTGGTAGCCTAAATATCTCGAAAAAGGATATGCCATTGGAAAAGTGGGTACATAAAGATCCTGAGAGACATAAAGTTTTATTTCTGTCGAAAGGAGTAAGCCTAGATATTAAAGACTTTGAAAAGTTTATTACAAATAGGAGAGAGAATCTACGAGAAGCGATTAGAAAACGTATTATAGGAGATGATATTTAAACTGAAAAAGAATGACAATATATCAATGTTTTTATATATAACCGAAAGTAATTTGACGAATGATAATCTTATCATGTATTATTAAATGAAGGCACATATCAAATAAAGAACTGATAAGATATTAGAAAGTTTTAATTCATAAAGTCTTTTAGAATATATCTAAAGTTGTTTTATGATGTTTGTAATCAATAGTGGTTACCTAATTTATATAAGAAGAGGGTATCTTTTTTATACGATAGGTGCACTATGGATTTTTTATAAAGATGATTAATTATATATCCGTTTAATCATTATGTTTTATTCGAAAGGAGGATATAGGTTTTAAGTTTAGGGTATAAATATTTTATTTTTGAAAGGGCGTACGTTATGTTAAAAAGATTATTTATGCTTGTAACCACGATTATGGCATTTTTAATGATTGCTGGTTGCGGTGGCAATACAGATCAGGCGAGAGCTGATCGTGCAGCCAAGGGAGAAATTGTTATTTCCATGGGGAAATATATGATTAATGGTGGTTATGACCCTACTAGTGGATGGGGTATGTGGGCTGCGGATCCATTCCACTCTGCGTTATATACAAGAAATGATAAAAAAGAACTGGAAATGGATTTAGCGAAAGATGTAACCATATCTCCAGATGGCTTGCATTATACATTTAAAATTCGTGATGATGTTAAGTTCTCTGATGGTCAACCACTAACAGCTAAAGATATTGTATTTACTTATGAAACAGCACAAAAGGCAGGTGGCTATGTAGATCTTACTTTCATGGAATCAGTCGTGGCAAAAGATGACTATACGGTAGAATTTACATTGAAAAAACCTTGGTCTCTATTTCTTGAAATAACTTCTACATTGGGGATTGTACCAGCCCATGCGTATAATAAAGAAACTTACGGTTCACAACCAATTGGTTCTGGTCCATGGAAAGTAGTGGCATTCCAAAAAGAGCAACAGTTAATTATGGAACCAAATGAATATTATTATGGTGAAAAACCAAAATTAAAAAAAGTGACAGTTTTAAATATTGCTGAAGATGCTGCAGTAGCAGCGGCTAAATCTGGTCAAGTGGATGTGTTATTCTTGAACTCTGACTATGCGAATGCAAAAGTAGATAATATGAAAGTATTTACGATGCAAACTATAGCTTCTTTTACATTGAATCTTCCAACACAACCAGAACGTGAAGAAAATGGTATGAAAGTAGGTAATAATATTACGTCTGACCCAGCCATTCGTAAAGCTTTAAATATTGGTATTAATCGTGCAGAAATTATCAAAAATGCATTGAATGGATTTGGTGAACCAACATACATGTATTCCAAAGAGCTAGCATGGGTTAATCCAGAATTAAATATCACAGATAATCGTGTAGAAGAAGCGAAAAAAATTCTTGAAGATGCTGGATGGAAAGACACAGATGGTGATGGAATTCGTGAAAAAAATGGCGTAAAAGCTGAATTTAAAATTTCCGGTCGTTCCAACGATTTACAACGTTATAATACAGCAGTAGCGCTAGCAGCGGATGCAAAAAAATTGGGCATCAATATGATTGCGGAATCTATGGCATGGTCTGATGCTCGTAAAATTGCTCGTAATGTACCTACAATTTGGGCTTCTAGTGACTTTAATCCATTGTCTCTTTACATGTATTTCCATAGTTCCCAAATTGGTAAAAACGTAATTAATAACCCAGCTATGTATAGCAATCCAACAGTAGATGCTCATATTGATGCGGCATTGGCAGCTAACAGCTGGGATGAAGCGATTAAAGAATTTAAGTTGGCTCAATGGGATGGAAAAACAGGTATAAAAGAAGATGTACCATATTTATGGATTGCCAATGTATCCGTTCCATATTTAGTTCGTGATGGTCTAGACCTAGGTAATGTAGGCGTTAATCAACGTGGACAAGGCATGGGTATTATAGCAAATCTTTCTCAATGGCAATGGAAATAGTATAGTAAGGATAACATATGAATCAGCAAATTTGGTCTTTTATTAGACAACAACTTATTCGTGTGGTACTTTTAATATTTGCTGTCAGCATAGTTAGCTTTTTGCTCTTAGTTATTTCTCCGATTGACCCAATTGATGCGTATTTTTCGGGGTTATCTGTGACAGAGGAGCAAAAAGCGGCTATGGCTGCTTTCTGGCAATTTGATAAGCCACCAGTAGAACGATACTGTATTTGGGCAGCAGATTTGTTACAAGGTAATTGGGGGATATCGTTTCTTTACAATGAACCTGTTAGTAATGTCATTGCTGAGAAATTTCAAGAAACCTTATTGTTAATGCTACTTTCATGGGTACTAGCTGGATTGGTAGGATTTTTCTTTGGTATCGTCAGTGGCGTATACGAGGGAACATGGATTGATAAAATCATCAATGGGTTTTCCTTGTTGTGCGTATCTATACCAACCTTTTGGTTAGGCATTGTGGTACTATTTATTTTCGCAGTGGAATTACAATGGTTTCCCTTTGCCTTATCTACTCCAATCGGTAAAATCGGGTCAGATGTCACATGGGCAGAACGGTTACACCATGTTGTCTTACCAGCATTAACGTTAGCGGTTACGGGTGTATCTGCTATCACTCTACATACGAGACAGAAGATGATCGATTGCTTAGGCAGTAATTATATGTTATTTGCGGAAGCTAGAGGGGAAACACTGTGGCAACGTGTGTTACGACATGGGTTGAGGAATGTGATGATTCCAGCGATTACATTACATTTTGCATCCTTTGCTGAACTATTCGGAGGTGCCATTTTAACAGAAGTTGTATTCTCCTATCCTGGCTTAGGTAGTGCGGTGACATTGGCAGGTCTGCGAGGCGATGTTCCATTATTATTAGGTATTTCATTTTTTAGTGCCATCTTTGTATTTGTTGGCAATTTAATTGCTAATATATTGTATGCAGTGGTGAATCCAGAAATTAGGAAAGGGGGACATGAGATATGAATGACGATGTAATAGAAGTATCGACTGTTCATTCTTGGACAAGACGTAAAAAAATGTTACTTTTAGCATCTTTTGTATCTGTTGTCCTTGTATTGATTACCATTGCAGGGGCACTTATGCCAGAAGAAAGTTATGCAATCAATTATGGTAATAAATATGCAGAGCCTTCCTTGCAATATATATTTGGTACTGACCATATGGGAAGAGATATGCTATATCGTTGTATCAAAGGTCTATCCATTAGTATTCAAGTAGGCTTATTGGCTGCTTTTGTTAGTTCTTGTATAGCATTGGTGTTAGGAACCTTATCTGCTACCTTTGGGGGAAAAGTTGATGCCTTTATCTTGTGGCTCGTTGATTTGTGTATGGGGGTGCCTCATATTTTGTTAATCCTCATGATTTCTGTGTCCTTAGGAGGCGGAATGAAAGGAGTTGTCATCGGCGTGGTGGCAACACATTGGACTCGCTTAACACGATTGATACGGGCAGAGGTCATGCAACTTCGTAATGAACCATATGTGTTGGCAGCGCGTAATTATGGTCATTCCTATTTCCGTATTGCCAAAGAACATTTTGTGCCACATATTTTACCACAATATATCATTGGTCTTGTGTTATTGTTTCCTCATGCTATTTTGCATGAAGCCGGCATTACTTTTTTAGGCTATGGGTTACCATTAGACTTACCAGCTATTGGTATCATATTGTCTGAATCGATTCGTCATATCTCTTTAGGATTATGGTGGTTGGCCTTTTTCCCTGGTATGACATTAATGGTTGTGGTATTTTTCTTTGATCGATTGGGAGAAGCTTTAAAAGAGTTATTCGACCCTGCACATTCACAGCGATAGGAGGTTCTCATGAAAGAAGAATTATTGCGGGTAGAGAACCTTGCAGTCACTTTTGAAATGTACCAAGGGAAACTTTCAAAACACCATGTACAGGGGATTAAGGACATTTCATTGAACGTCTATACAGGAGAAATATTAGCCGTGGTCGGTGCCAGCGGGTCAGGAAAAAGCTTATTAGCGCATGCTATTATGGGATTATTGCCTTATAACTCTACTGTGGAAGGAAAAATTTTTTATAAGGGAGAAACTTTAACTTCAAAGCAACAAGAACTCTATCGTGGTTCAGAGATGGCTCTAGTACCACAGTCGATCACCTATTTGGATCCGACTATGAAAGTGGGAAAACAAGTTGTTGGACTAACAGGGAATATGGCGGAACAAGAAGCCGTATTTGCGAAATTAGCATTGCGTGAAGGTGTGAGTCGTATGTATCCCTTTGAACTATCTGGTGGTATGGCACGGCGCGTGCTAGTATCGACAGCATTGATTAGTCATGCTCAGTTTATTGTAGCGGACGAACCAACTCCTGGTATGGAAATGAAAGATGCTGTGCAAGCCTTACAGATGTTCCGTGATATGGCGAATGAAGGAAAAAGCTGTATGCTCATCACCCATGACTTAGATTTGGCCATTCATGTGGCAGATCGCGTAGCTGTATTTTATGATGGTCGCTTAATTGATGTGACAAAGGCAAGAAACTTTCAAAGTCCAGAGCTGTTAACACATCCGTATACACAAGCTTTATTTAATGCATTACCACAGAATGAGTTTAGAGACTATTCTAAAGCAGAAGTTGAACAATTTTTGATGACAAAGGAGGGATATGATGTTAGACATTAAAAATCTCATCTTTGGGTATCATGAGGATGAACTGGTGCTGAATGATGTGTCTTTACAAATTGAACAAGGTAAGCGTATTGCATTACTGGGGCCTAGTGGATATGGTAAAAGTACATTAGCTAAAATTTTAGCAGGGTATATGTTACAACGAAGTGGTAGTGTCACCTTAGATGGGCAAGATATTCGGGAGATACAAGGATACAATCCGATTCAATTGATTTATCAACATCCTGAAAAAGCCTTAAACCCTAGATGGAAACTAAAAAAGAGTTTAGATGAAGCTTGGGATATTCCAGAGTCCTTATTGGATCGTATGGGTATCGAAAGAGAATGGTTGTCTCGTTGGCCTAATGAATTATCTGGTGGTCAATTACAACGGATCTCTATTTTACGTGCTCTTTCACCGCAGACGAAAATATTGATAGCAGACGAGATTACCGCTAGTTTAGATGCGATTACACAGGCGCAATTATGGTCTGTCATCTTAGAAGAGGTAGATAAGCACAATATGACATTGGTGTTGATTACGCATAATCGTCATCTAGCAAACCGAGTTTGTGAAGAATTAGTGGAAATGAATGTAATTAATAACTAACTTTCATGTAAAATATATCCTATAGAAGCGGTTTATCACTGTTTTTATTCCGTCACTTGCCGTATAATGTATACGGCAAGTGATTTTTTTATTAGAAAGGATTGAGTAATTTCATGATTATTTTATTCGGATTTATTCTATTGTTAGCTTGCTTAATTGTGGGTGTAAGACATGGTGGCTTAGGATTAGCTGCTGTATCTGGTATCGGTCTTGCTATTTACGTATTCGTAATTGGTCTTGTACCAGGTAAACCACCAATTGATGTAATGCTAACGATTATGGCAGTAGTAACATGTTCTGGTTTCTTACAAGCCTCCAAAGGTTTGGATGTTATGCTTGTATACGCAGAGAAATTTCTTCGTAGCAATCCAAAACAAATTACAATTTTAGCGCCAATCACAACATGGTTCTTAACTGTGTTATGCGGAACAGGTCACGTAGTATATACGATGTTCCCAATTATCTATGATATTTCTATTAAAGAAGGGATTCGTCCAGAACGACCAATGGCGGTGGCATCTGTGGCGTCTCAAATGGGGATTTGTGCCTCTCCTGCATCAGTAGCGGTAGTATCTATGGTGGCTATGTTAGGGGCGGTTAGTTTCCAAGCGAGTGTGGTAACCATTTTATCCATTACGATTCCAGCTACCTTTGTGGGTGTTATTGTAGCAGGTCTTTGGAGTATGCGTCGTGGTAAGGAATTGGCCAATGACCCTGACTTCCAAGCTCGTATTCAAGATCCTGAACAACGTGCTTATATCTATGAAGAGAATAAAGAGGCTAGTGTTGTGAAAGAACTTCCTCGCACAGCATACTGGGCAACTATTATTTTCTTGCTAGGTATTTTGGTTATAGCCTTGTTCGGTAGTTTCCCGAACCAATTATTACCATTAGTTCCTAATGCAAAAGGTCTATGGAAACCATTATCCATGACTCCTACTATTCAGATTGCAATGCTTGTGATGGCATCCTTGATTCTTCTTGTATGTAAGGTAAAAGTGAGCGATGTAACAAGTGGTTCTGTATTTAAATCTGGTATGATTGCCGTTGTATCTGTATACGGTGTAGCTTGGATGGCAGAAACTTATTTCGGTGCCTATATTCCACAATTCAAAACAACTCTATCGAGTGTGGTAGTAGAGCATCCATGGACCTATGCACTTGTATTATTTATCATCTCTAAATTGGTTAACTCTCAAGCAGCAGCACTTGCTATCGTAGTACCAATGGGCTTGAGCGTAGGTGTAGATCCATTAATTGTATTATCTTTCATTCCTGCCTGTTATGCATATTTTGTGTTGCCAACGTACCCATCTGACTTAGCATGTATTGGTTTTGACCGCTCTGGTACAACACGAATTGGTAAATTTGTTATTAATCACAGCTTTATTATTCCTGGTATCATCGGGGTATTTACGAGCTGTGTAGTAGGTTACTTTATTGCCCATGCTATGTTCTAATGAGATATAGATTGAAGATAGAATATCTAACGGTCAATAGCTATTGGTAATAGTAATCTAGTAATGCTATACTTTTACGAGGATAACTAAGATATATGAGCCTATATAATTTTAGTTATCCTTGCTAGTATATAGCATTTGTTTAGTATTAGTTGAGTAAGCACAAGGGTATAAGGAGAAGTACTATGTCAACTAACAAATTAGGCCTTTTGAGTATTATACTTTTAGGGGTCAACGCAATCATTGGAACCGGGATTTTCTTACTGCCTGGTAAAGCCGCTGCCTTGGTAGGGGTGAACAGTTTATGGGTTATCGTTTTTGATGCTCTATTGGTTATGTCGATTGCATTATGCTTTGCAGAGATGGGCGGCATGTTCAATAAAAACGGTGGTCCTTATGTGTATGCCAAAGAAGCATTTGGTAACTTTGTAGGTTTTGAAGTTGGTTTTATGAAATGGGCTATTGCAACGATTGCATGGTCTGCCATGGCAGTAGGGTTTGCCACAGCACTGGGAGCAGTGTGGGAACCAGCTGGCACAGAGATGGGGAAAAATATTATCGCTACATTGATTATCGTGGTACTTGGTATCATGAATATCATGGGTGTTAAGATTTCCAAGATTATTAACAATGTGGTAACGATCGGTAAATTATTACCGCTTATTTTCTTTATCCTAGTAGGTATTTTCTATGTGAAAGGCGTTAACTTCCAACCGATGGAATCTGTGCCAGATATGACACAAGCAAGTTTTGGTGCGGCGGCCTTGATTATTTTCTATGCTTTCACAGGATTTGAATCCATTGCAGTAGCAGCGGAAGATATGGAAAACCCTGAGCGCAATGTGCCAAAAGCAATTATTCTTGTGTTAACACTCGTATCTATTGTATATATTTTAATCCAAGCCATTTGTATTGGTATCATGGGGGATTCCCTTGTGACCTCTAAAACTCCAGTAGCAGATGCAGCCTTCGTATTTATGGGACCGTTGGCAAAAGCTATTGTTACAGCGGGGACATTGATTTCTATCGGTGGTATCAACGTAGCGTCTTCCTTCTTGGCACCACGTTCTGGCGTAGCTATGGCGGATGATGGATTAATTCCTAAAGTAGTGTCTAAACGTAATCAAAAAGATGCACCATATGTAGCAATCATTGTAACAGTTGTATTTGCAGTGGCATTATCTTGGACTGGTAGTTTCGAAAAATTGGCAGCGATTTCCGTAGTATCTCGTTTTGCTCAATACTTGCCTACTTGTTTAGCAGTACTTGTATTCAGAAGCAAACGCCCAGATATGGCGAGAACATTCCGTGTACCATTTGGTCCAGTGATTCCAGTATTAGCGGTTGTAGTTAGTATCTGGTTGTTAACTCAATCTTCCTTGGAAAAAGTATTCTGGGGACTTGGCGGTTTAGTAGTGGGTGCTGTATTGTACTACATTATGAACCGTAACGGAAAACAAACGGCTTAAGAATAGATTGGCAGATATTCTATTACGCTTAGCTATTAGCAAGTAGGGGAAGTGTACTGGATAGTACCGCTATTTGTTAAGATAAAATGTCTATCAATTATAAATCAAATTAATATAAGAAACATAAGTGAGTATAGGTGTGTAGTCTCTTTAGATAGCTCCAAATACGCTTGCTTATGTTTTTTTATTTTTATTTCTCATAAGGTATACTTTTGTATTTTTTGCCTAATTTTTGTTCTAGTGTATAGTGTGCTCCATACAGCGTATGATAGTGAAAAAGGAGATTGTATATTTGAGTATGGGAATGCCAATGCAGAACAGAAGAAAACGATTCTGGAAGGCTAACAAATACATGTAAGAACTGCGATTTTAGATAGTATTGCAAAAAAGAATAATTTTCACTGATTTTTCATGTATGGACTGGGTAAATGTGGTATAATTAAGGTACTGTCTAAAGGAAAACTATCCAGTGCAACATAGATTGGAGTGAGATATTTGCGTAAGTTATTTGCCCTATTGGGTATGTTAGTATTGGTGTTACCAGTCCTGTTTGGAGCCACGAAAGCGGCAAATGTGACAGATCTTCATTGGGTGACGAGAAATGATGCGCCCATCCCTTTTGTGAGAATGGTCTTTAGCTTGTCTAGTCCTGTTCAAGCGACGGCATCTATTAGTGCCAGTGGTACATCGACTACATTAGTGCTAAAAAATGCTACTCTAGCAGGAGCACCTACATCAATTATGATGGATGATGGTATTGCAAAGAGTGCCACACTTTCACAGTCAGGATCAGATACGGTGGTGAAAATTGAAACACCAAAGGCCATTGATGTAGAAGATTTGAAAGTATTTACCCTAAAAAAGGATACAGTAAACAATAAACCGTACCGGATGGTGGTAGATATTCAGAAAAAAGGGGTAGCCCCACGGGAGAATTATTACGGTAAAAAGCCAGTAGCTCCAGTAGCTGAGAAAGCAACAGCTAAGGTAGCGGAGGCGAAAGTTCCCGCTAAGGAACCTCCAAAAGCAGAGGTAAAACCTGCTGTAAAAGTGGTGGAAAAATCATTAGCTAAACCGAAGGCGAATACGCAAGCGAAAACGGAATCTAAAGCGGCACCCAATCATCCGATTGTGTTGCCCACAATGCCAGAAAAGCCGGTTCCAGAAGTGGTAAATTATCGTACCAAAGGGGGCATTGGTGGTAAAACTATCGTATTGGATCCAGGTCACGGCGGAAGTGACCCAGGTGCCATTGGACCAACAGGTTTACAAGAAAAACAAGTGACTTTGCCTATTGCTGAGTATTTAAAATCTATCCTAGAGGCTAAGGGGGCGAAAGTTATCTTAACTCGTACTACTGATGTGGATGTGTATGGGCCACATGCGAGTGGTGTGGATGAATTGCAAGCACGGGTCAATGTAGCGAATGGTAATCGAGCTGATGCGTTTATCAGTATCCATATCAATTCCTTCTCGAATCCGAATGTAGGTGGGATTGCTACCTATTATTTCGATGGATCGGACCAGTCTAAAAAATTAGCATCTGCTGTACAAGGTCAGATTGCTGAACACAGTGGATTCAATGGTGACCGAGGGATTCAACCAGGAAATCTGTATGTATTACGTCATTCCTTGATGCCGTCAATTTTGGTAGAACTAGGATTTATTTCAAATCCTAAGGAAGAAGGACATTTGAAAGAAACGTCTACACGCCAAGAATTTGCTAATGAATTAGCAAAAGGTTTGGAACTATATTTTGGAGGTTAATTCATGAAACAATCATTACGCTATGGCTTAGTGGCTATGATGAGCGTATGTGTCATTGCGTTGGCGGGGTGTAATTCTCAAGATTTGAAAGTGGATCTAGGGAAACAAACAACAGGCCAATCTTCTGTGTCGCAAGATAAGAAGACGCTAGATAAAATGACAAAAATCGTGGTCTATGTACCGCGCCAAGATGGAAAAGGTGTTATGCCACAACCGCTTACGATCGACAAAGAACGTAAAACGGTAAAAGATGCCATAAATCTGATGATTGAACAAGATGGTCGGGCAGAGTATCCAGTCTTTGCAAAAGGCACAAAAGTAGTAGAAACGGCGAAACATGATGATATAGTTACCGTCGTATTAAATGATGACTTTTTGCAGGATGCAACAGGTTTAACAGCCACACTGCGCATCGCAGCTATCGTTAATACGGCTGTAGAATTTGATGGCGTACATAAGGTCTATGTGAAAGTAAAAGGTGTGACTTTGCCGACCTATGGTAATATAGATTTAACACATCCATTGAAACAAATGAAAGATAAGATTGTAAAAGATTAAGCAGTATGTTGGGGGACTCTTAGCAAAGAGCCTCCAACATTTTTATACCTTAAATTCATGGTAATTTAGTATGATAATTAATCTACAAGCAGATTGTAGAAAAGGAGGGTTTAATGATACAAAATTTGTTAGAAGAGTTAGGCAAGAATGGGCCATTTTATTTACATTTATTATTGGAGCATATAGGAATTACTTTTACAGCAGTTATCATTGCTACAATTTTGGGATTGGCTATTGGAATATTTATCGCACAGAAACAGAAATTGGCTAATTCTGTTATATCCGTGGTGAATATTGCGTATACAATCCCTTCTATTGCTCTATTGGGCTTTCTGATTTCTTTCACAGGAATAGGGAATACGACAGCCATTATTGCACTCACCATCTATGCGTTATTACCAATCGTGCGTAGTACCTATGTAGGGATTACTACCATTGATCCAAAGATTATTGAGGCCAGTCGTGCCATGGGTAGTACAGATCGTCAAATTTTATGGAAGATACAGTTGCCACTAGCATTCCCAGTTATCTTTGCAGGTATTATGAATATGGTGACCATGACGATTGCCTTAACAGGGATTGCCTCCTTTGTGGGAGCTGGTGGGCTAGGTGTTGCTATCTATCGTGGGATTACCACGAATAATGAAGTACTCATCTGGATTGGAGGCATCCTCATTGCTGTATTAGCCTTGGTGATTGATAGCATACTAAGTATAATTGGGAAGTTGGTAGAAGAACACAAGATGCATAGGGTTGTGAATAAAAAAGTAGGCTATGCATTGGGTGTTTTCCTAGTGATTATCTTGGGTGTCGTGGGAATGCAACAGTATAATAAAAGTGACACCATTCACATCGCATCCAAACCGGTATCAGAAGGATATATTTTGGCAGAAATTGTGGGAACCCTAATTGAAGCGGATACGAATTTGAAGGTTGAGTACACCCACGGCGTAGGGGGCGGAACGTCTAATATCCATCCTGGCATGATACGTGGTGATTTTGATATGTATCCGGAATATACGGGAACATCTTGGCAAATCGTGTTGAAACATAAGGAAGATTACAAGAATGACAAGTTTCCTATGTTGAGTGCAGAGTACAAGGACAAATATCATTTCTTGTGGAAGGGCATGTTTGGTTTTAACGATACCTATAGTATTGGCATTCGTGCAGATCTAGCGAAGGAATATGGCATTAAAACGTTTACTGATTTGGCGAAGTATGCAGGACAGTTAACATTTGGAGCAGAATATGATTTCTTTGAACGAGAAGATGGCTATAAGGCCTTAGCTAATGCTTATAACTATCACTTCAAAAAGGTAGTAGATATGGACAATGGCTTAAAATATCAAGCTTTGTTTGATAAAAAGATTGATGCTATGACAGTATTTACTACAGATGGTCAGTTGTCTGACCCACGGGTTGTAGTGTTAGAGGATGATCGAAACTTTTACCCAAGTTACATGGCAGGCATGGTTGTCCGTGAGGAAACGTTGCAGAAACATCCTGAGCTAGAAAAGGTATTACATCGTTTGGATGGTATCATAGATGAAAGTACTATGGCACAGTTGAATAAAAGGGTAGAAATTGATAAGGAAGATCCGAAACAAGTGGCAAAGGAATTTTTGCAATCTAAAGGGTTGGTGAAATAGATGAATCAAATTATAGAATATAAAAATATTGGAAAATCCTATCAAGGCAAATGGGTGGTAAGAGATTGCAATCTAAGAATCAATGAAGGTGACTTTCTTTGTATTGTAGGCACATCAGGGTCAGGAAAAACGACACTTTTAAAAATGATTAATGGATTGATTGTGCCCGATGAAGGAGATATTACTATTTTTGGAACTCGTGTTATCGACCAGGATATTATTTCTTTGCGGAGAAAGATTGGCTATGCTATTCAAGGGGATGGACTGTTTCCCCATATGACAGTAGCAGAGAATATTGGGTATGTGCCAAAACTCGATGGAATGCCAAAAGAAGAAGTAGATGCTATTGTAGATCGTATGCTTTCACTAGTGGGATTGCCATTGGATAGTAGGGGGAAGTATCCGAAGGAATTGTCTGGTGGTCAACAGCAACGAGTGGGTATTGCCAGAGCTTATGCGAATTCGCCGAAGATATTACTTATGGACGAACCATTCGGAGCAGTGGATTCCATTACGAGGTATCAACTGCAAGAAGATTTGAAACAGATTCACAAACAAACCGATTGTACCATTGTGTTCATCACCCATGATATGCACGAAGCTTTCAAGCTTGCCACACATATACTTGTCATGCATGAAGGGAAGATACAACAATACGGAACCACCGATGAAGTAAAGAATCATCCTAGTAATGACTATGTGAAGCAGCTAGTGGAGATGACGCGTTAGTGATACTTAGTTGGTGAAGATGATGAGGTAGGGCACATACATTGTAATAACATAATAAAAGGGGACTCTTATAGGAGTCCCCTTTATTATTTAGATAAATTTATCTAATCTTTACCTCCTAGTATGGTACAATAAGAACAACGTGTATAGAAAAGTGATATACAGATCTTATAGTTCAATTGCAATAGTATATCGTTATTATCCGTAACGGCATAGATACGTTAGTTTGTTATTGCACAATGAAACGAGGTGGTACGATGCATAAGGATCCTTTTGAGGAATATATCCGCCAAGGTGAAGCCAGTCAATATGAAAAAGCTAAAGCCTGGAAGACAGCTATTGGTTTACAAGCTGTGGATGGGTTGACGCCATCTGCATATTTGATAGACTTAGCGAAGAAAAATATTGAAGGGCAGATGTCCCTACAGGCGCTTCATACATTACTGGAACATTATTATGAATCCTATCCACATTACGAAGATAGAACGGCAGAGGCGGATATAGTATCACTTCGTATGTCGGAGTTGCTCTTAGAGAAAGCTTTCAGTTTTACGCCGAATGAGTACCTATCAATTCATAGACAATTGTTTACAGATATCTATGCCCATGCGGGCAGTATACGAGATTACAATATTACAAAAAAGGAATGGATTCTCGCTGGTGATACGGTGACCTATGGTAGTGTGTCTGAACTAGGGGCGACCTTACTCTATGATATAGAGCAAGAAAAAACGTTTTCTTATGCCAGTTTAGATATGTCAGAGACGATTCGTCATTTGGCTACTTTTGTTGCCAGATTATGGCAGATTCATGTATTTGGTGAAGGAAATACGAGAACGACCGCTGTATTTTTTATTAAATATCTCCGCACCCTAGGCTTTACAGTGACGAATGATATGTTCGCCAACCATGCGTGGTACTTTAGAAATTCCTTAGTACGAGCCAATTATCAAAATTTGAAACTTGGGGTGTATAGAACAACGGAATATTTGGAATGTTTTTTGCGGAATTTACTGCTAGACGAAGACCATGTGTTATCGAATCGGAGTATGCATATTCATAGTGCTAGCCTAAAAATACAGGAAGAAAGCATACAATATAATGATGATGGGTATACTATAAACATGGACACTATATCAGAGGATGCTATAGTAGGTTATGATACTACTTCGGGTAATAAAACTTCTTTAGGAAGTGAAACTGTAAAGGAAATGCACTGTCATGTAGAAAATAGTAGTAATACATACGAGGATAATATAACATCGACTGACGAATTTGCCCTCATCGATAGGTTAACACAACACAGTATCTACAATTCTACGTACGTAAAGGTCGGCGTTGGTGATGACTGCGCTGTCTATGATACGCCTCGTGATGTGGATCAACTGGTCAGCACGGACATGATGGTGGAAGGTATCCACTTTAGTGAAAGCACTACATCTCCTTTTGATGTAGGCTATCGGCTAGGGGCAGCGAATATCAGTGACATTGCAGCGATGGGTGGGACCCCACGGCATATGGTGGTGTCTATTGCAGTGCCTAAGGGGCGACATACGTCCTATGTAGAAGAAGTGTATCAAGGTTTGCATGACATATGTGCGGAGTATAGAGTCAATATCATCGGCGGCGATACGGTGTCAACCGAGGGAGCTTTTGTGATTTCTGCCACAGTCTTTGGAGATGTTCCAACAAATCAATCTGTTTTGCGCAGTGGTGCTCAAGATGGTGATGCAGTATTCATCACGAATTATCTAGGCTTATCCTATGTGGGGCTCCATAGTTTGTTAGAGGGCAGCGAGGACTATCCGGTGAGTAGGTCTATCCATCAACGGCCCATTCCTCATGTAGAATGTGGTATAATAGCAAGAGACTTAGGTGCCACGTCTATGAACGATATCAGCGACGGCTTGTCCAGCGAGCTCAACGAGATAGCCAAAGCATCGCAGGTGACCATTTATATTGATGAATCGACATTGCCTATCCATCCAGAGGTGCAGGCCTACTGTGAAACTCATCAGATGAGTCCTTATCTTCCTATGTGGACAGGAGGCGAAGATTTTCAGCTAGTGGGGACCATTCCAGCTGATAAGGCAGACCGATTGCCTAAAGAGGCATTCACGATTATCGGAAGCGTCAAAGCTGGTAGTGCACAGGTATTAGTAGAACGGGATGGACAGTGGGTAACAGTGGAACCTAAGGGATATAATCATTTATCTCATGACTGAGTAGTTAGAGCTAAGCAGTATGATTAAGAATAGAACGAGGCTGTCATGAAGGCTTTGAAATAGTTGAAAGTATTAAAAATCGAATTATAAGAGATAGAATGATAGAGGAATGATATGAATACTATAGTATATACAACCCATTCCGTAGAGGAAACGATGGCGTTAGGTCACAACCTAGGAAGATTTATGAAAACCTATGAAAGCCCAATTTGTATTGCTCTAGATGGCACGCTAGGGGCAGGAAAAACGCATTTTTCCCAAGGGATTGCAAAAGGTTTTGGAGTCACAGAAGAAGTGACAAGCCCTACCTTTGCCTTGATGAATACCTATGAAGTAGATGGTTCTAACCTGTACCATTTCGATTTGTATCGAATGGACTTAGTAGAAGAACTGGAAACCATCGGCTTTTACGAATATACAGAAGAAACAAAGTCTGTTGTGGAATGGGCAAGTAAATTTGAAGAGGAGTTACCAGATACAACGGTTTGGATTACTATCGACGTGAATGCAGATGGATCTCGTCAGTTTACAGTTCGTACGGACATACTTTCAGAGGAAACATTACAACGCATAGGAGAGAACCTATGATTTTAGGAATTGAAACGAGTAGTGCCATTGCCAGCGTGGCGGTGGGAAATGACAAAGAAATACGGAGTGAACTCATTGTACAGGCAGTCCTTACTCATTCTGAGCAATTGGTGCCACATATTGAAACGGTGCTGAAGACGGGAAAGGTTCAAAAATCCGAGATATCTGGTATTGCTGTTACCATCGGACCTGGCTCATTTACAGGCTTGCGCATTGGATTAGGGACGGCTAAGGCCTTGGCTTATGCTTGGAATGTACCTGTAGTAGGCGTGCTCACCACCGATGTGTTAGCCCAAAGTTTTATGTATTCTAACTATCGGGTATGCACTGTCATTGATGCACAAAAGAAACAGGTCTATGGCCGTCAGTATGAGTGGAATGGCGCGGACATGATTGCTTTAGATGCAATAGAAGTACATCAAGTAACTGAGTTGTTAGAGAAACTAGTACAACTATCTGGAGATAATCCAGTGGTCATCGTAGGGGATGGTCTGAAGCGTTTGGAAAAAGAATATGCCCTAGGTGTAGAGGAAGGACGTATAGATCCTATGAAACTCGTGCTAGGGCATGAATCGAAACAACGCCCGCGGGCATCTCATGTCATTCAAGTGGCATTACCACAATTTGTGAGTGGTACGATTCTTGATGCGCAGTCTATTGAGCCATTCTATATTCGTAAATCGGAAGCGGAAGTGGTGTGGGATGAGAAAAACAAAGACATCCTAGCCACTGGTACCTACGTGGAACCAACGGTAGTAGTCCGTGAAGCAGCAGGTGAACGATAATGGTCACATTACGAGAAGCCTTACGAAGTGATATTGAAGGTATCTACCAAATAGAAACGGCCTGTTTTTCAACACCTTGGTCAAAGGAAGCTCTATTAGATGATTTAGAAGTAGCAGATAAGCTGTACCTTGTGGCAGAAGCAGAAGATGGCAAGATTATTGGTTATGCAGGATCTTGGCTAGTTTTGGATGAAGGCCAGATTACAAATATTGCTATTCATCCTGAATATCGTCGTGCAGGTTATGGAGCTAAAATGACTCGTAAGTTAACGCAAATGCTCCGTAAACAAGGTATGAAGCATATTTTTTTAGAAGTGCGTGTCTCCAATATTGCAGCTCAAGCCATGTATCGTAGGCTTGGCTTTACAGCGGTAGGAGTACGCAAACAATTTTATTCAGATCCAGTAGAAGATGGGCTGATTATGAGGAAAGAAATGGAGGAACTGGCATGAGTATCTACACACTAGCTATTGAAACTAGTTGTGATGAAACATCGGCAGCAGTGTTGCAAGATGGCAGAACGGTCGTTTCTAATGTAATTTCCAGTCAAGTACCCATACATAGAAAGTTTGGCGGTGTCGTGCCAGAAGTGGCGTCTCGACATCATATAGAACAGATTATGCCAGTCATTGACCAAGCTTTGGTAGATGCGAATATGACATTAGATGATATGGATCATATCGGTGTCACTTATGGGCCTGGTTTAGTTGGGGCTCTTTTGGTAGGGGTGTCAGCGGCGAAGGCTCTGTCCTTTGCAAAAGATATTCCTTTGATTGGCGTTCATCATATGGAAGGTCACATCTTTGCAAACTTTTTGTTGCATCCTGAGTTAGAACCGCCATTCTTGTGCTTAGTGGTTTCTGGTGGGCATACTATGATCGTTCATGTGACAGATTATGAAAGCTTTCAGGTATTAGGACAAACACGTGATGATGCGGCAGGTGAAGCCTTTGATAAAATCGCTCGTGTACTAGGCTATCCTTACCCAGGAGGGCCACATATTGATGCGTTGGCAAAAGAGGGCAATCCGGATGCCATAGAGTTTCCACGGCCTTTATTAGAAAAAGGAAACTTCGACTTTAGCTTTAGTGGTTTAAAATCTGCGGTGCTTAACTATATCAATGGAAAACAACAAAAAGGTGAATCCATCTGTCATGAAGATGTAGCAGCCTCCTTTCAAAAGGCCATTACGGACGTATTGGTAGAAAAAATGAAAGAAGCGGCTCATACATTAGGAGAAACGAAGATTGCTCTAGCTGGTGGCGTGTCGGCTAACAGTGGATTGCAACGAGATTTACAAGCTATGTGTGAGGCAGAAGGTTTGATATACCTCACAGCAGGATCTATGTTGGCCACAGACAATGCCGCTATGATTGGATGCCGAGCTTACTATATGGCACAAGCTGGTAAATTCAGCAATTATACATTGAATGCAAAACCGTCCATTCCATTGGGCAGCGATTTGTGGAAAGGAAACCAACATGGCTAGTTGGAAAGATATCCTAGACAAAGAAACAGATTTATATCCTACACAACAGGCGTTACTATTACAGTTTTCTCAGCGATTAAGCTTTGGAAAAGCCATCAGTGAACAAGGGGTGTCCCTCTTAGTGCAAGCTAAGGACGGACACCTTTTACTTAGTGGCGCACTGGACAGTGGTCATACAGGAATGGTACAGAAATACGAAGTGCCTATGAACCATCCTATCCAGGAGATGTTACGTAGTGGCAAACCTTATACAGGTCTCATGGACTGGGAGGAACCGACTGATACCGATATCACAAAGGAATCGTACCATGCTTACGTGTATCCTATCGTAGATAATGGGGGCAAGTGCATTGGGGCTTGTGCTTTCACGAATCCGGTATCTGAAGTGTATTCCAGTCGCTATGACGAGTTTATGTCCATCGTGTCACAAACCGCCTTTCAAGGTATGTTGGTACCACAACTACAGCAACCAGAGTTGTATGAAGGTATTTCCATCCTAGATGGGATTCTCTTTTTTGAACAAGACGGAACCATACTCTATGCAAACCGAGCGGCGAAAAAACTAGGAGATATTTTGGGTATCGATCGACGATTACAGGGAACATCTATTTACAGTAGTACCTTGAAAGTAGGTCGTATCAAAAAAGCGTTGGAAGATAGAGTAGGTACTATTGATGAAGAGTTATATGGTGATATTGCTCTGCGACAAGTGATGATTCCCGTCGTACTTGGAGTGAAGTGGAAACGTGGCATTTTAGTGTTACAAGATAAAACAGAATTGCGCAAACGAGATCAGGAACTCCTGGTGAAAAACTCTGTTATTAAAGAAGTGCATCATCGCGTGAAAAATAACTTGCAGTCTGTGGCAGGATTACTGCGCATGCAAAGCCGTCGCAGTAGCTCCGATGATGTGAAACAAGCTTTACAAGACAGTATTCATCGTATTGAAAGTATGGCTCTCGTCCATGAAATTGTGTCGAACTTTGATGAAGATTATGTAGCGTTGCGCAGTATTATCGAAGAATTGTGGCGCTTGTTAAGACAAGGGCTAGGGGCTTCTGATCAACGCATCGATATGGAATATATAGGGGAAGACATGATTATGTCATCTCATAAGGCAAGCTATGTGTCCTTAGTGCTGAATGAACTGTTCTCCAATCTTTTTAAACATGCTTTCAAAGATAGAACAGAAGGACAAGTGCAGGTAGAGGTGCGAGAGGTGATGTCTCAAGAAAACCGAGATATGTTGCATATTATTATTCGAGATACTGGCTGTGGTTTACCAGAGGATTTTGAAGACACTAGACAACGTCGCTTAGGGTTGCAAATTATTGACAACTTAGTACGTAATGAATTAGATGGAACGATTGCTTGGGCATCCCAAGGAACGGGCACTGTGGTAGATATATGGATACATAAAGGAGAAGAGTATGCGCGTCTTAGTAGTAGATGATGAGTCACTCATTCGCATGGACTTGCGAGATATATTAGAAAGCCAAGGCCATACCGTTATAGGTGAAGGTGCCAATGGAGTGGAAGCCATCCAACTATGCCAAGACCTTGCGCCAGATATAGTGCTCATGGATGTGAAAATGCCAATATTAGATGGCATTGAGGCAGCGCGACAAATTCGTCATAAGCGACTAGCGCCGGTGGTGCTCTTAACAGCGTACAGCCAAGATGATTTAATCCAAAAGGCATCTCAATCGGGCGTATATGGCTATTTAATTAAGCCTTTGCGAGAACCGGACTTAGGACCCGCTCTACAGATGGCGATGTGTCGCTTTCAAGAAGAAAGAGATTTACTAGAACAGGTGAAAGGACTGGAAAATTCCTTAGAAGAACGAAAATATGTGACGAAAGCGACGGGCATATTGATGGAGTTACACGGATTTTCTGAGGAAAAAGCGTACGAGAAAATACGAGCTTTCAGTATGGATAAACGCATTAGCCTCGTGGAAACTTGTAAGAAGATTATCGTAGCCCATGAGGCAAAATCGTAAAAAATTGTGATGACCCATGTGGCAAAATTATAAAAAGATTATGTCAGCCATGAAGTAAAATATTAGCCATGAAAAAGTGTTTAGTCAAAAAGTCAAAAAAGACTTGCAAAAATTTAAAAATGATTTATAATAATACTTGTGATTAGCACTCACCACTCTTGAGTGCTAACATCGATATTATAGTGTATAAGAGAAGAGGTATAACAATGAAACCATTAGGCGATCGTGTCATTATTCGTGTATTAGAAGTAGAAACAAAAACGGAAAGTGGTATCTTTTTAGCATCTTCCACAAAGGAACGTCCATCTGAAGGTACAGTTATCGCTGTGGGTCCTGGTAAATTATGTGACAATGGCGAACGTGTAAAACCAGAAGTAGAAGTGGGCAATACAGTTATGTTCTCCAAATATGCTGGTACTGAGTTCAAAATTGATGGTGTTGACCATTTAATTATCAGTGAAAAAGATATTTTAGCAGTATTATAATCTGACCAAAGAAGGGGACGACCCCATAGAGGAGGCTATACAATGGCAAAAGAAATTTTATTTAATGAAGAAGCACGCCGTGCATTAGGTCGTGGCGTTGATCAATTAGCAAATGCTGTAAAAGTAACATTAGGACCTAAAGGTCGCAATGTAGTGTTAGAGAAAAAATTTGGCGCTCCAACAATCACTAACGATGGCGTGACTATTGCTCGCGATATTGAACTTCCAGATCCATTTGAAAACATGGGTGCACAATTAGTGAAAGAAGTAGCTACAAAAACTAACGATGTAGCTGGAGACGGTACAACTACTGCTACAGTATTAGCGCAAGCTATGATTCAAGAAGGTATGCGCAATGTAGCAGCTGGTGCTAACCCAATGATCCTTAAAAAAGGTATCGAATTAGCCGTTAAAAAATTAGTGGCTGAAATTCAATCCAAAGCGATCGATGTAAACGGTAAACAAGACATCGCTCAAGTAGCGTCCGTATCCGCAGCTGATGAAGAAATCGGCGCATTGATTGCAGAAGCAATGGACCGTGTAGGTAATGACGGTGTTATCACTGTAGAAGAATCTAAAACATTACAAACTGAATTGAACGTAGTAGAAGGCATGCAATTCGACCGCGGTTACCTATCTCCTTACATGGTAACTGATCCAGATAAAATGGAAGCAGTTGTGAACGAACCATTGATTTTGATCACTGACCGCAAAATCTCCGTTATCGCTGATTTATTACCAGCTCTTGAAAAAGTTGTAAAACTTGGTAAAGAACTTGTGATCATCGCTGAAGACGTAGACGGCGAAGCATTGGCTACATTGGTAGTGAACCGCCTTCGTGGTACATTAAAAGCAGTAGCTGTGAAAGCTCCTGGATTCGGCGACCGTCGTAAAGCTATGTTAGAAGATATTGCTATCTTAACTGGTGGTGTTGTGATCAGTGAAGAAGTGGGCTTGAAATTAGAAAACGTAGACTTAGAGCACTTGGGTACAGCTCGTCAAGTTCGCATCACAAAAGACGAAACTATTATCGTTGATGGCAATGGCAACAAAGACGTAATTGCTCGTCGTGTTGCACAAGTTCGTGCACAAGCTGAAGAAGCGACTTCTGAATTCGATAAAGAAAAATTACAAGAACGTTTGGCTAAACTGTCTGGCGGTGTAGCTGTTATCGAAGTAGGTGCAGCAACAGAAGTAGAATTGAAAGATAAAAAACTTCGCATCGAAGACGCATTGAACGCAACTCGTGCAGCAGTAGAAGAAGGTATCGTTGCAGGTGGTGGTACGACATTGATCGACATCATCCCAGCATTAGACGGTATCGAAGCTACTGGTGACGTATTGACGGGTGTAAACCTTGTGCGCCGTGCTGTGGAAGAACCACTTCGCCAAATCGCTTACAATGCAGGTTTAGAAGGTTCCGTTGTAGTAGAACGCGTAAAATCTACTGAAAGCGGCATCGGTTTCAACGCATTAACAGAAGAATATGTAGACATGGTAAAAGCTGGTATCGTGGACCCTGCAAAAGTAACACGCTCTGCCTTGCAAAATGCAGCATCCATCGCAGCATTAGTATTAACTACTGAATCCATCGTTGCGGATAAAGTAGACGAAAATGCACCAATGATGCCTCCAATGCCTCCAATGGGTGGTATGGGCGGTATGATGTAATCTAAGATTGCATCCGTGGATCGCAGTATTGACTAAATAAATACTATGGGGACTGTGAAAGAATAGGTGACTATTCTTTCATAGTCCCTTTTTGTTATATGGAAAATATAAAAATGCCCTTGAGCGCCTGGGGTATCTTTCTGAGTTATAGTTTCATACATATATGGATAATATATAATTAATAACTTGATAATGTTATAGTTTATAACATGAAGAATAATAAAAATTAATGGAAAATCATTATTGACAATATATAAAAAAAGTTCTATAATTAACCCATAAGTTAACGGATAATAATTATCCGTTATAAAAATATAGGTTTTAATTTTATTTATATATGTATAAGTTTACAAAGGAGAAAGTTATGAAAGAAGAAAAATTGACAACAGCCTTTGGCGCTCCGGTGCCGGACAATAACAACAGCGCTACAGCTGGAAAACGTGGTCCTGTATTGATGCAAGACGTGTGGTTGATGGAAAAATTAGGCCACTTTGCTCGTGAAGTGATTCCTGAACGCCGTATGCATGCGAAAGGATCTGGCGCATTTGGTACTTTCACAGTAACAAATGACATTACAAAATATACAAAAGCGAAAGTATTCTCTGAAGTAGGTAAACAAACTGATTTGTTTGTACGTTTCTCCACAGTAGCTGGTGAACGTGGTGCGGCTGATGCGGAACGTGATATCCGTGGTTTTGCTGTAAAAATGTATACAGAAGAAGGCAACTGGGATTTAGTAGGCAACAATACACCAGTATTCTTCATCCGTGATCCGTTGCAATTCCCTGACTTGAACCGTGCGGTAAAACGTAATCCTGAAACTAACTTGCGTGACGCTACTGCTAACTGGGATTTCTGGACTAGCTTGCCTGAAGCAATGCACCAAATTACAATCGTCATGAGTGACCGTGGTATTCCTGATGGCTATCGTCATATGCATGGTTTCGGTTCCCACACATATAGCTTAATCAATGCAAACGACGAACGCGTATGGGTAAAATTCCACTGGGTTTGCCAACAATCAATTAAAAACTTAACAGAAGAAGAAGCATCTGCTATTATTGCGAACGACCGTGAAAGTGCACAACGTGACTTGTTCGACGCGATCGCAAAAGGTGATTTCCCTCGTTGGAAATTGTATATCCAAGTGATGACAGAAGAACAAGCAGAAGCCCTTCCATACAATCCATTTGACCTTACAAAAGTATGGTACAAAAAAGACTTCCCATTAATCGAAGTAGGGGTGATGGAATTGAACCGCAACCCAGAAAACTACTTCCAAGATGTAGAACAAGCAGCATTTGCTCCATCCACAATTATCCCTGGTATTGGATTCAGCCCTGACCGCATGTTACAAGGTCGTTTGTTCTCCTACGCTGATGCACAACGCTACCGCTTAGGCACAAACTATCCATCCATTCCTGTGAATGCGCCTAAATGCCCATTCAATTCTTACCATCGTGATGGACAAGGTCGTGTAGATGGCAACCATGGCTCTACTATTGGATATGCTCCAAATAGCTTTGGCCAATGGGCTAACCAACCGCAATACAAAGATCCAGGATATGACGTATCTGGTAAAGCATACCAATACGACTTCCGTGAAGATGATTCCGATTACTACACACAACCTGGTAAATTGTTCCGTCTCATGACTCCAGAACAACAAGAAGTATTGTTCAAAAATACTGCTAACAATATGGCAGGAGTTCCATTGTTTATCCAAGAACGCCATGCAAAACATTGCTATGCATGTGACCCTGCATATGGTGAAGGCGTAGCGAAAGCATTGGGTATTACAGTAGATTTCTCTACACCTGCTGACATCGGGTAACACTTGCAGCGCTATTCAGTCTATGGCGTTCCTTTGAAAATAGTATAAAGACAGACCGCAACATATTTCCTCGCAAACTGCATTTCATGATGTTTGCTGCGGAACATGTTGCGGTCTTTTTGTATTATCATCAGAGGGAACAACATAAACTTTTACGCACAACTGCGTTCAAAGATAGATTTAGGAACATGTCGCACTCTTTTTGTGTTGGTATTATTTTGGCAAAGGGAATGTCATAGGCTGCTATGCGTAACTGCGTTTAAAGGAGGGGGCGGGTACATGTTGAGGTCTTTTTGTGTTAGTATGATTTGGATGGAAGGAGCGTCATAGACTTCTACGTGTAAGTGCGTTCAAAGGAGGGGTTGGGAACATGTTACAGTCTTTTTGTGTTAGCATGATTTAGGTGAAGGGAAGGTCATAGAACACTATGCATATCTGCTTTCAAAGGCGGGTTATAGAATATGTGGCAATTATAATAATCTATTATTACTATGATATAAGATGTAGAATTATGAATAGATATGTATTTAGGTGGGTGGTAGGATGTTATGGTATACTTATGTATATTAGTTAATTAATTGTAGGAAGATTTATTTAGGAAAGGATATAATTATGGTTCATTTTTTATTGCGTGGTAAACCTACGTATGTTAACTTTGGTATATTAGTGTTGAGATTAGCTCTAGGAATCTCTATGGCCTATCATGGATATTTGAAGTTTTTAGGCGGTGCATCTGGGTTATATAAGGTCGGTGCTATGTTGGCAGCCTTAGGAGTACCTGGATATTTCGAATTTTTTGGTGCGATGGCTGCGATTTGCGAGTTCTTAGGTGGTATTTTGGTTGCATTTGGATTATTTACTCGACTAGGATCCTTATTGTTGGCTGGAGTTTTATTTACGGCTACTCTTCTTCATGTAGATGCAGGATTTTTTGCTTGGGACTATCCGTCACAAATGGGATTTGCTGCACTGGCTATATTCTTTATGGGTGGTGGACGATATAGTGTAGATGCGTCTTTATTTGGGAAGTAACTTGATTCGCTATGTAGTCTGTGGCGTTCTTACTTAATACAGTGGGAAGAAAGACCGTAATAGACCTCTTCAGAAATGGTATTTCATAATGTTTCTTCGGAGGTATATTGCGGTCTTTTGGGTTTTGTAGTATATGCAGTAGCACCACAAGTCTAATACTCGTAACTGCATTCCTTGGGGAGTTTATACTGGTTGTTCGAGGGCACGCCGTGCTCTTTTTATGTTTGCTGTTTCAGTGCAATATATCTTGTTATGAGATTACTACGCGAAATAGCATTTCTCAAGGGGCGTGGTACTAGGTATTAGTTTTCATGTTTAGTGGTAATAGGAGATACAAGTGCTTGAAATAGCTAAATTGTATATGGTATATCGAATACGGTTCTTTTTAAATGGAACATTCTATAGAATCTTTACAATTCTATAGAATGTATGTTACAATACGTTACGGTATTCATAGATTACCTTTGGATTGATGACATAGTATTATGTATTTCTTTCACAGATAATGGTATATTTCGTTAAGGTTTAGGCGAAAATGTGTCGCTTCTTATTGAGATAATACATGAAGAGTGCCTATTATTTAATATATTGCTATGTTACAGAAAGAGGCTGTCACATGGTGCATTACAAATAGATTGAGGAGTTATGATGAACGCAAAGACAACACCATTTACAAAAGAACAATTAGAAACGATTATCGCCCAATATCCAACGCCATTCCATATTTATGATGCGAAGGGCATTATGGATAATATGCGCGCATTTTTAGATGCGTTCAGCTGGGCCCCTGGCTTCAAACAATATTTTGCTGTGAAAGCAACGCCAAATCCATATATTATGAAAATGATGAAAGAAATCGGTATTGGTGCAGACTGCTCCTCTATGGCAGAACTAATTTTGAGTGAAAAAGTAGGCATTATTGGAGATAATATTATGTTCTCCTCCAATGATACGCCATATGAAGAATACAAAAAAGCGATGGATTTGGGTGCGATTATTAACCTAGATGATATTACGCATATTGCCTATTTGGAACAACATGGTGAGTTACCAAATCGTTTCTGTTTCCGTTACAACCCAGGCTCTTTAAAAGAAGGCGGTAATACAATTATCGGTCTTCCAGAAGAAGCAAAATATGGCATGACGGAAGTACAAATCATGGAAGCTATTAACTACTTAAAAGGTAAAGGTATTACTAACTTCGGTTTGCATACAATGGTAGTGTCTAATGAATTAGACATCGATGGTTTAGTAGGTACAGCTGAATTAATGTTTAACCTAGCATTACGCGTAAAAGAACAAACTGGTGTAGAAGTATCTTTTATTGACCTTGGTGGTGGTATTGGGGTAGCTTATAAACCTGAACAAACACCAGTAGATTACAAAGTGTTAAGTGCAGGTGTGAAAGAGGCTTACGATCGTTTAATCGTGGGTACTGGACATAGCCCAATTCAATTGGCCTATGAATGTGGTCGTATGGTTACTGGGCCGTATGGTTACTTAGTAGCTACGGCTATTCATAAAAAAGATATTTATAAACATTACATTGGTTTAGATGCATGTATGGCTAACTTGATGCGTCCAGCTTTGTATGGCTCATATCATCATATTACTGTGATGGGTAAAGAGAATGAACCAGCGACTATGACTTATGATGTAACTGGATCTTTATGTGAAAATAACGATAAATTTGCCGTCGATCGTCAATTACCAAAAATTGACATGGGCGATCGTATTGTGATTCATGATGCTGGTGCACATGGTCATGCTATGGGCTTCAATTACAATGGTAAATTGCGCTCTGCAGAGCTATTATTACATGAAGATGGCAGTGTCACACAAATTCGTCGAGCAGAAACACTAGACGATTATTTTGCTACATTAGATTTTTCTAATTTATAAGTAGAAATGTATAGGGTCGTCCCTTACGATCGTTATTTAGGCTAATATAGACATATGCTTTAGTTACTTCTGAGACATTGTTATACATCTCAGAGAAATAAAGTATATGTCTATTTATATATAATTAGCATCCAATCGTGAAGGGCAATCTGTTAGACTTGGTATACAATCGTGAAGGATAAAATTGCAAGACTATATTTATAAAAATCGAGTGTAGTTATCTAGAGAGAGTAAAATGCTTTATATCCCTAAAAAAATATGGGAATAGCATTTACAATATTGAGAAAGTTCGGTATAATAAACATTGTTGAGTCTCTTGGTAGAGAATTAAAATTTCAATATGCTATAAATGAATAGATGGTATGTTAATATATCATTAAAATCATAGTAAAATAGTAGAAATTACCTTGCGGTTCGAGTCTATACACAGTATAATATAAATAGTATATTTACTAAATTAGATTTAAGCCAAAGTGGCGTTCTCATGCTATGAATATAACAGCGGATTACACTTTGGTGGAATCCGTTTTTTTACGGTATTCAACATATGCTAAGACCTAACGAGTCTTCTTTTGTATATAGTAGCTTATTTGATAAGGAGTGACATACGTGGCAGAATTACTTCGCGTAGACAATGTGCGTGCCTCTATTGAAGAGAAAGAAATCTTAAAAGGCATCAATTTAACAATTAATAAAGGTGAAATCCATGTAGTAATGGGCACAAACGGTGCTGGTAAATCTACATTGGCCAATGTAATCATGGGCAACCCTGCTTATGAAGTAACAGAAGGCTCCATCGTATTTGATGGTGAAAATATCACTGAAGAAGCTGTAAACGATCGTGCGAAAAAAGGTATTTTCATGTCTTTCCAACATCCAATTTCCGTACCTGGTATTACAGTAGAAAACTTCATCCGTACAGCTAAAAACACAATTACTGGTGAAAACGTACGTGCTTTAGCTTTTAAAAAAGAATTGAAAGCGAAAATGGAAGAATTATCTTTCGATACTTCTTACGCTAACCGTTATGTGAACGAAGGTTTCTCTGGTGGTGAAAGAAAGAAAAATGAAATTCTTCAAATGTCTATTTTAAATCCTAAATTGGCTATCCTTGATGAAACTGATTCCGGTCTTGACGTAGATGCTGTTCGTATCGTATCTGAAGGTGTAAACCGTTTCCATAATGAAGAGAATGCGGTGCTAATCATCACTCACCATAATCAAATTCTTCAAAAATTAAATCCAAACTATGTACACATCTTAATCGATGGCCGTATTGTAAAAACTGGTGGCCCTGAACTCGTTCGTGAAATCGAAGAAAAAGGCTACGACGCATATAAAAATTTAGTATAGGAGGATTTCATGGAAGCGAGAAAGAAAACTCAAATTGAGGAGATGGATCGCGGCGTCTATGACATTCGTAATGAATTTGAATTCTCCTATAAATCAGAAGCTGGTTTAACAGAAGATATCATTCGTGAAATGTGGGCTAACAAAAATGAACCACAATGGATGTTAGATTTCCGTTTAAAATCTCTTGAAATTTACAATCAATTAGATGTTCCTAATTGGGTACCAGATATTAGTGCCTTGAATATGGCAGATATCGTTACTTATGTAAAACCTAAAATTGATATGAAAGAAGACTGGAACGAAGTTCCAGATGATATTAAAGAGACATTTGACCGTCTTGGTATCCAAGAAGCTGAAAAAACTTCTTTGGCTGGTGTAGGCGCTCAATATGACTCTGAGGTTGTATATCATAGTATTCAAGAAGACTTGATTCGTCAAGGCGTTGTGTATACTGATATGCAGACAGCACTACACGAACATGAGGATATTGTAAAACAATATTTCATGACATTAGTGCCACCTACAGATCATAAATTTGCAGCTTTACATGGTGCAGTATGGTCTGGCGGTTCCTTCGTGTATGTACCAAAAGGAGTGACTGTAGATATTCCACTGCAGTCCTACTTCCGTTTGAATGCACCAGGCGCAGGTCAGTTTGAACATACTTTGATTATTGTAGAAGAAGGCGCGAAAGCACACTTTATTGAAGGTTGTTCTGCACCAAAATACAATGTAGCTAACTTACATGCTGGTTGTGTTGAGTTATTCGTAAAAGATAATGCGACTTTGCGGTATTCTACTATCGAAAACTGGTCTAAAAACATGTACAACTTGAATACAAAACGTAGTCGAGTTGGTAAAAATGGTACAATCGAGTGGGTATCTGGATCCTTCGGATCTGCGGTATCTTGCTTATATCCAATGAGTATCTTGGCTGGTGAAGGAGCGCATTGTGAATTCACAGGCGTTACATTTGCTGGGGAAGGACAATATTTAGATACAGGGGCAAAAGTTGTTCATGCCGCACCACATACAACAAGTAATGTTAACTCTAAATCTATTTCTAAGAGTGGTGGTACAGCGATTTATCGTGGTGTTTTGAACATCGGCAAAAATGCAGACCATTCTAAAGCGACAGTATCTTGTGAGTCCTTAATGTTAGACCAAGAGTCTCAATCCGATACCATTCCATCTATTACTATTGAAAATGATAATGTCGATTTAGGGCACGAAGCAAAAATCGGCCGTATTTCCGATGAAGCGATTTTCTACTTAATGACTCGTGGTATTAGTGAAGAAGAAGCAAGAGCAATGCTTGTGCGTGGTTTCGTAGAACCAATTTCTAAAGAATTACCATTAGAATACGCGGTAGAAATGAATAATTTAATTACCTTAGAACTTGAAGGTTCTATCGGATAGGAGGTTAGGATGAGCAACACATTACATTTTAATGAATTGCCTAGACCGACTTTCCGTTGGTTAAAGGTAAATCATACAGAAGGCAATGTATGGGCTGGTACAGAACGTGCTACAGTGACTGTTGAAGGGTCCAAGCACATTGTAACAGATATTACAAATAAAGAACTATTAGAACCTTCTTATGAAGGCGTCCATGCAGGTGCTTTGCGTGATGCATCGCATCACTTTACACATGGCTATCACATTCAAGTGCCAGCTGGTGCAAAGGAAGCATTGACCATAGTTCTTGATGTACAAGGTGCTGTCAGTGAAAGAACACTCTTACAAATCGAAGCGGAAAAAGACTCTACCCTAGAGTTAACGCTTTGCTTGAAAGGTGAAGCTACTGATGGTCATGTGGGGTTACTTTCAGAAATCGTGTCCCACACAGGGGCGTCGGTAGTGTTCAAAAAAGTGCAGTTGCTAACTGGTAAGGTACAACAATTTGAACATCGTTATACACGAGTAGAAGAGTCTGGTCATGTAGAGTTCATCAATATTGAGTTGGGTGGATCTGAAAACTTCTTGAATTACCAAGAGGATTTAGTAGGCGACTATGCTGAAGTAGAGCATGACTTGGGCTACTGTGGTACTGATACACAAGTATTTGATATCGCTATGTTGATGAAACATATTGGTAGAAAAACAATCAGTAATATTAATAACTTAGGTGCATTGAATGGTTCTTCTAAAAAATCATTCCGTGGTACTTTAGATTTCTTGCGTGGTAGCTTGGCATCAGAAGGTGCAGAAGAAGATACATGCTTGTTATTAACACCACAAGTTAAATCCATCTCTTTACCATTGTTATTATGTAAAGAAGATAATGTATCTGGTAATCACGCATCTAGTGCTGGTCAATTAGACCAAGCTAAACTATTCTATTTAATGAGCCGTGGTTTTAACGAAGAGGAAGCAAAACACATCATCGTAGAATCCATGTTACGACCATTGATTGATCGTATTGGCAATGAAGAAATGGAAGAAACTGCCTTAGCAGTACTACGACAAAAAATATAATTGAGAGGGATAGTATGAAACCAATAGCAGAGGCATATAAAGATTTTCCAATTTTAACAAGAACCCATCGTGGTAAACGTATTGCTTACTTAGACAGTGGTGCAACCACACAAATTCCAGTGCAAGTGATGAAAGCATTAGAAACACATATGGCAAATCACAATGGGAATCCCCATCGTGGGGCCCATGTGCTTGCCATGGAAGCATCTGAGGCTTATGAAGGAACTCGTGATGTGGTGCAACGTTTTATCAATGCTCGTAAACGTGAGGAAATTATCTTTACTCGCAATACGACAGAAAGCTTGAACTTAATTGCTCATTCCTATGGAGTGAAGCATGTGAAAGCGGGAGATAAAATCGTCATTACGGTAGCGGAGCATCATGCGAATCTTGTGTCTTGGCAATATGTATGCCGAATGACAGGTGCTACCTTGGAATATTTGTACCTAGATGAAACTGGTCACATTAAAGATGGTGAAATGGATAAAATTGATGAATCTACGAAAATTGTATCCTTTGCCCATGTAAGCAATGTACTAGGTATGGAATTTCCAGTGAAAGAGCTAGTGGAACGTGCGCATGCTGTTGGTGCTATCGCTATCCTAGATGGAGCACAATCGGCTCCTCATCAAGCTATTGATGTGCAAGCATTAGATTGTGATTTCTTCGTTTTCTCAGGTCATAAAATGTGTGCCTCTCAAGGTATTGGTGTTGTGTATGGTAAATATCACTTATTAGAAGACATGGATCCATTCTTATTTGGTGGGGACATGATTGAATATGTGAAAGAACAAACTACAACATTCAATGAAGTACCTTATAAATTTGAGGCTGGCACACCCAATGCACATGGTGCTGTTACATTAAAAGCTGCCATTGAGTATTTGGAACAGTTTGGTATGGATGCTATTCATGAATATGAACAAGAATTAGTGCGCTATGTATTACCTAAACTAGCGGCTATGCCACATATTCATGTATTAGGTAGTGCCAATCCAGAAGAAAAGCATGGAGTTATTGCTTTCACTGTGGATGATGTACATCCTCACGATGTAGCAACGATCATGGATAGCCATGGGGTATGCTTACGTTCTGGTCATCATTGTGCGCAACCACTAGGTGCGTATTATGGAGTACCTGCATCCAGTCGAATTAGTATGTATATCTATACTAAAAAAGAAGATTTAGATCAATTTTTGGAAGCCCTAAAAACAGTTAGACCAACCATGGGCTTGTCAGAGTAAGGAGAACAATACCATGGAAATGGATCAAGTGTATACGGAACTGATTTTGGAGCATAACCAAGATAAGCGTAATAAGCGTTTGTTAGAGGTCTTTACTGCTAGTGAACATGGTCATAATCCAAGTTGCGGTGATGATTTAACATTGCAAGTGAATGTGGTAGAGGGTATTGTAAAAGATGCTGCTTATACAGGTTCCGGCTGTGCTATCAGCCAAGCATCGGCATCTATGATGATTGATGTCATTACTGGTAAATCCTTAGAAGAAGCGTTCCAACTAGTGGACCTTTTCTTAGGAATGATCAAAAAAGAAGTGACTGATGAAGACGAATTAGAAGCCTTAGAAGATGCGATTGCTTTGCAAAATATTTCTAACATGCCTGCCCGTGTTAAATGTGCAGTGCTTGCTTGGCATACATTGCGTGAAGCATTAAAGAAATAAAAAAAAGGCTGCTACAGAATGATGTACATTCTTGAGCAGCCTTTTTTGTGTATATAAAAAAGATAGGTGATGTATATCACCTATCTTATGGTTCTTATGTTGGTCACGCTTACCATTGTCCTTCTTGGTGTTCTTTTAAAAGTTTCACCACTCGTGGGCCACAGCCTTTGCCACCGCATGCACCAGTACCAGCACTAGTGCGCTCTCTAATTTTAGGAAATGTATCGCAACCATCTAAGATTGCTTCTTTGATTGCTTTTCTTGTAATACTACGGCAAGTACAAACTTTTGTTAATTTATCTAAAATGGCCGTAGGAATTTGATTATCTTCCATACTGTCCTCCTACTATATAGAAACTTTTCTATATACAGTATACTCTTTACTGTATGAGTTGTAAAGGTATTTTCTATCATCAAGAAATGTATCTTGTACCTAAGAAGATATATACTTAGTATATTTTTAAAGTGGAATTGACATAGGGAAATAATTAACTTTTATTTATTATATGTATTAGAACATATATAACAACGCATTTATTTTTGATAGGAGTCATTATGATTTGTGTTATTTTTGATTTAGATGGAACATTAACAGATTCTCATGAAGGAATTTTAAAGTCTATACGTCATGCCTTAACGAGTATGAATCATCCTATTCCTGATGAGGACACATTACAATTATTCATTGGTCCACCGTTGGCGGATTCTTTTAAAGAACATTGCCATATGACAGATGAAGAGGTGGAGCAGGCCTACAACTTTTTCAAAGAACGGTATGATTCCGTAGGAAAATATGAAAATGCAGTGTATCCCCAAATTGAAGAAGCCTTAAAAGCGCTTCGTAAGACAGGTGCTTATGTTGGGATTGCTACGGCAAAACCTGAAGAACAAGCAAAGGATATTATTAAGCATTTTAAACTAGATCCATACTTTGAAGTAATTCGTGGGGCCAATCGAGAAATTGGGTTAGTACATAAAAAAGATATCTTGCAAGAAGCATTACAAGATATGAATAAGGTGACTGAACTAAAATATAAAATCTCTCGTTGGTATATGGTGGGAGATCGTAAATACGATATGGAAGCTGCGAAAGAATTAAACTGTGTGGCCATGGGCGTATCCTATGGTTATGGCTCAGTAGAAGAACTAGAATCTGCTGGTGCTGATTATATTTGTGAAAGCCCATCAGATATAATAGTGAATATTGCAGTGGATACATTGTTATAAGATCAATATCTTATCGTACAACAGTTTAATAGATGTAAACCATAGGGCTGCCATGCAATAGACTACTGGTATATGGCAGAAAACAAATAGACACAATAAAAAGAGGCACCTTGCGGTCATGAGAGGTACCTCTTTTTTGCATTACCATATGTTAGTTCATACACCTTTCCATAAGATGTGGACTTCTGATGATTTTATGGGGGACATGCATAATAGTATGTTAGATAGAGTGCTCTTATACTTGCAATCGTCCTTCAATCATAATAGGAACTTCTTTGCCGTCTTTAGTGGTGCCCATGATGTTCATTTTTTCATGACCAATCATAAAGTCTGTATGAGCTAAGGATGTATTCAATCCACGAGCATGGAGTTCTTCTTGAGATAATTCATCGCTATGGGTTAAGCAAGTTGGGTACGCAGCACCTAAAGCCAAGTGACACGATGCATTTTCATCGTACAAGGTTTCAAAGAAAATCATATTGGATTGGCTAATAGGGGAGTAATGGTCTACAAGGGCTACTTCTCCAAGGTAGCAAGAGTTTTCATCCGTCTCAATGAGGTTTGTTAAATACTCACGACCTTGTTTGGCATCGTAGTCAACGACCTTACCATCTTTGAATGTCATATGGAAGTCTTCGATGCGGTTTCCATCATAGATTAATGGTTTCGTAGAGTACACAATGCCATTGGCACCTGCATAATGAGGTGCAGAAAATACTTCTTCTGTTGGAATATTGGCATCAAAGATAATTCCTTTTTTAGATGATTCTTTACCACCTAACCATAAGTGCCCTTCTGGCATTTGTAAAGTTAAGTCTGTACCGTTTGGACAGGTATAATGTAAGGATACCAATTGTAAATCATTCAGTGTTTTGGTGCGCTTAGCAAGGCGATCTAAATGGTTGGCGAAGGATTCTTCTTCTGGTACGTGTTTCATACGACATAAGGTAAAGATAGTATTCCATAAGCGGTTGATTTTTTCTTCTTCTGTGCCCTCATAACCAAGCAAATCAGCCCATGTGAGAGTGGCTACTGAGGCTACACACCAAGTAAGGGTGGAATCCATAATGGCCTCGTGGTAAAATTTAGTTAACTTGCCCGTGCTACGAGAGGCGAGGGCGATTTTTTCAGAAGGCACGCCTTCATAGGCAAATGGATTCGCACTGATTAAGGATAAAATACAGGCATTGGAATCAAGGATATGATGATACATATCTTGAATCCAAGGAGCAGGGTTAGATAAGACTTCATCTTTCACATTGGATAGACGAGACTTAGCTGTGATAGTGCTACGCCAATTAATGTGCACATCTTTAGCACCCAGTGCATAGGCCTCGTCCACAACGATGTATACAAAATCTTTATTTTCTACATCTCCATTGATGACCAACAGTTGGTCTTGTTGTAAATTGACACCTTCTTGTAGTAAAAGGCGGGCATATTGTTGTAAATCTTCTTTCATAATACCTCCAAATATATACTGGTAGTGAATTTTAAAGGATACTACTCATCTATGACGAACCTTTTGTTTGAAAGGATGTGATAGAATGAAAGTAACAAATCGAAAACGAATTGGCATCATTGTATGCCTATTCCTACTGTGTGTATGTGGATACTATCTTATTATAGCAGATACACCTATGAAAGGCGATGGAGATGTATCACAATCTGATACGCCGAAGATTGTCAAACCCTCTGAAAAAGGAGACCGAGGTGGTCCAGTGGAGAAGGAAACAAAAGCAACTACGATTTTGGTGTATGTTACGGGAGCTGTAGAAGAACCAGGGTTGTATGAGCTACAAAGTCCTGCGACAGTGAAGTCAGCTATTGAGGCCAGTAAAGGACTATTGCCCTATGCAGATGTGAATCATCTACATTTAGAAGATACCTTAGAGGAAAGCGCACATATTCATGTAGATTTCAACTTTCACGGCAGTCCGGAAGAATTATTACGAAAACAAAACATATCCATCAATGATGGATCGGAAGCAGACTTACAAAAAGTATCTGGTATAGGGCCTAAGATGGCGAAAAAAATTGTGGACTATCGTCAAGAACATGGACCTTTCAAAAGTTTAGAAGAATTACGACAGGTGAAGGGCATCGGACCTGCATTGTATAAAAAAATTGTGGAGAAAGTACGATTATGAAAAGGTTACCCAAGCCAATAGATCTAGGTATCACCAGTGTGCTAGGAATGCTATTGGGAATTTGTATGAGTCTATACGAAAACGAATTACACACCTATCTTATGTATTGGTTAAGTATCATTACGATATTTGGTATCCTTGGGATAATAGGATTACGTGGATACGAACAACGTAATGAACATATGTATAAAATAATGCGATATGTGATGGGCTTAGTGGGTATTATGTCTGTATTTACGGCTATAGGATATGTACATACAGATCGAGTCATCACACACTATTTTGAAGATAGACCGTTTTATTATGGTGCCGATGGTGCCTATTATGTGCAATTCACCTCTAATCCACAACCTACTGTGACGCTAGATGGCATTATGACCATGGTAGATGCTGATGTAGAAGGTATGGATATAGAAAAGAATGGCGCTACTGAACATGTACCAGCGAAGGGCAGTATTCGTGTTTATGTGCCAGGGGAACCACCTATTCATATGGGAGACCGATACGTCATTCGTGGTACTGTGAAAGGCTTTACCTATTATGAGCAAAGTGGTGCCTTATCTATGAAAACGAGACATATCAATGATGGATTGCAAGGAAATTTGTATCAAGGTACCATAGAGGGGAACTATACAGTGGAGAGAACCCTAGGCATATGGCTAGCTGATACGGGGTATGCACTGGGTGCTTACCTAGATAGAGCCCATCATTGGGTGGCACAACAATTTGAAGAAAATCTAGATCCATCCATTGCTACCTTGGGTTCCTCCTTGGTTCTAGGTGGTCAATACGCGATGCTGCCAGAAACGATGGTAAAGTTATTCAGTGAAACAGGGCTTATCCATATTTTGTCGGTGTCAGGGTCCCATATTGCTCTCTTATTTCTCATTATTTCTACCGTATTACAACGGTTACAGTTACGTAAAGGTATAGAATTTTCCATCACTTGTACTTTGATTTTGCTGTACTGTACTATTGTGGGTTGGAGTCCGCCCGTATTACGATCTGCCATGATGGGACTACTAAGTGGATACGTGGTTATGCATGGTGGGATGTATCGTGCTTTACATGCGCTCCTACTATCTGCCTTATGTTTACTGTTATGGAAACCATTATTCGCGGTAGATATTAGTTTTGTATTATCTTTTGGGTCTACCTTGGGGATCATCGGATTATATCCCTATGTGTATCGACTGTTTCCACCGAATCCTATCTCTAAAGGTGTGGCTTTATGTATCTCTGCACAAGTTCTTATATTTCCTATAGAGCTGTATTATTTTCATATCCTTAGCTTTCTTAGTATTTTGTCCAACCTGATTGTAGGTCCTTTGCTAGATATAGCTATCATTGCAGGTCTGTGTCTATCTTTGCTCAATATGGTATTTACTTTTACATTAGGTTGGTCCCTCTTAGGTTTCATTCTGAAAGCCAGCATGTCTCTTTTATTTGCTATTCGTAATCTAGGTCTATTGTGGTCACCGCCGATGCCTTTATGGTTAGTGGTAGTGTGGTATCTAGGCGTGGCGTATATATATTGGTTGTTAGCACTGAAAGAGCCTATTCGTGTGGCATGGAATAGGATAGCAAGTATTGCACTCTTGGTAGTAGGGATGTTGCCTTTAGGACTATCGTATGTAAAACCAATGGTGCAAGTGGTCCCTATTGCTATCTCCTCAGGACCAGCTTTTATGGTCTGTAAGACAGGCTTTTATAGGGAGGCATACCTATATATAGATGCTAAGAATGGCGATATTTCACCACGAGCGATGAAACAATGTATAGATGCCTTGCATCATCGTGGATTTAGTCATTGGAATGGTGTGTTTGTAGAGGGATATCAGAAGGGCTATGCTCACGTAGATACCCTAGAGCATCTATACAGTAAAGGACAAACCGGTAAAGAGCTAACACTAGATTGGCTATCTGTACAAATTCACAGGAAAGCAGGCTATGAAATTAAAGTAAAAGGACACAGAAAGTTTCACTTTCATCCTAGAAAAGAAGGAGAAAAAGTTCAAGAAATAGTGTATAATAGTAAAAGAGAAACGAATACAATATATGGCTTGACCGCTAGCAATCAACTATTGCACTATCAAGAACGAGGGGCAACGCAGTTTATCGTGTGGAATACCCTGCACAGTCAATTTGATGTGGAGGAAGGAGTGTATATTGTAGGCAGTGATGAAAACAATGTAGTAACATTATAAGAGGTGACAGATGGTTACATTACTCTATGGAGATGAACCACAATTATTAGAAGAAAAAAAACAGAATCTCTTACATCAATATACAGATCGGACCTTGCTTACCTTGCGTGAGGAGCAAGGTCCCGGTTCTATTTTAGGGCAATTACAAGAAGTATCGCTCTTTGGTGAGCCACGAGTATTTTTGCTTGTCCATTTGCCTATCTTTGATAAACCGAAGAAAAAGCTGGCTCCAGAGTGGCAAGGATTGCGAGACTATTTGCAAAGCTATACTGGAGAGGATCCTATTATTGTAGTGTATCCAGAAACTATTGATGGACGGTTGCAAGGAAATAAAGCATTTTTGGGAGCTGTAGAATCCTTTAAGTTTGAAAAAGTAGAGGGAGAAGCTCTCTTTCAGTGGATACAACAACATTGCAAGGCTCATAAGCAAAAGATAGATCCCGATGGTATGGCATATCTACGTGATTTGGTAGATTTGTGGAAAGATGTGCCTTTAGCATTTTTGCGCACAGAATTTGATCGATTGTTCCTACTACTAAAAAAAGGGGAAGCGATGACAGGGCTATTTTTAAAAGAGCATATGACAGACTTTGGAGAGAAAAATATTTTTCGCTTTAAAGATGCTTTATTAGCAAAAGATGCACGAACATTACTAGATTTATTCCCCTCTATGCTTAAGAATAAAAGTGTAGATATGGCGATGGCTTATGTACATAATCAAATGCATTTGCAACTTATGGTCAGTGAATGTGCCTATTATGGGATGACATTACCTGAGATTCAAAGCTTATTTAAGGAAAAAGGGATGAAAGCCAATCCCTATACAATTAAATTAGCCTTTGAAGCGCGTCGAAAAATTCAAATCCCAGCGGTGGCAACATTGATTAGCCAGCTGTATCATTTAATTTTGCAAAGCCGTCAAGGTATAGCAGATATGAGCCAATTTCAAGATATTTGTTTAGCCTATTGCGCAAATTAGGAGAAGTATGAAACGAAAGTATATTGCCACTGTGGCGGCTCTCATAGCTCTCGTTGGGGGAGCTGTAACAGGGATTGTATGGCCTACTGGAAATACGATTTATGGATTAACTATAGATGGTCATAGTATCTCTCATCAAAGTATGGATGAAGTAGACACCTATTTACAAGAGCGGAACACACAGTCACAAAGGATTCGCATAGTAGATCCTAAGGGAAAAGAAACGACCATGAATTTAGCAGATTTAGGGATTACCATAGATAGGGTGGGAACCTTAACCGATGTAATGGATTATGGCTATGAAAGTGATGTCATGACCTATGTCATGCACCGAGTAGATGCGTTACTTCATGGAAAAGAGATGAACATTCGATATAAAGTAGATGGACCAGTGGCTGAGTCCTACTTTATGAATTATGCAAAGGCCATGGGACAAGTAGGAACTAATGCAACTATTACCCTTGAGGGTGATAAAGTCGTACATCAGCCCGCTAAGGTAGGCCGTAAATTGGATGTGACGGCTACTATGAAGCGATTGCAAGAACAACTGCAAGAAGGTAAGGTAGAGACTTTAGAACTTGTTATCAATGAGTCTGCACAGCCTACGATAACGGATAAAGATTTAGTGTCTATCACTTCCATATTGGGGTCCTTTACGACTTATTTTGATGGCTCTAATACAAGCCGAGCCCATAATATTCATTTAGCATCTCAAAAAATTCATCAAACTTTTATTCCGGCAGGGGGGATTTTCTCCTTTAATCAAGTAGTAGGAGAACGGACTGCTGAAGCGGGTTATGACGATGCACCTGTATTTATGGGAGGACGTTTGGTGCCAGGTATTGGTGGCGGAATATGCCAAGTAAGTTCTACTTTATTTAATACTGCATTGTTATCTGGTATGGATATTGTAGAACGTGATACGCATTTTGCTCCTGTTTCCTATATACCAGTAGGCTTAGATGCTACTGTGGCGTGGGGATATATTGACTTTCAGTTTAAAAACCCTTATTCTCATCCCATCTATGTGATTGCCGAAGAAGGTGCTGGCTATGTGACTATTACTATATTAGGAGCTAAGGAAGATGTACCACAGTCTGTAACAATTACAAAGGGTAAAGAACAAAGAATTCCTAATAAAAAGATAGAAAAAATCGATGAGGCTGTGAAAGAGGAAACTGTAGAGGAAGCAGGTCATGAGGGAGTTTCTGTAGATACGACGAGAACCATAGTATATGGAGATGGGAGGTCTTCTACGTATACCTTTAATTCTTATTATGAACCTGTAGATACGGTTATTGTCACAGGTCCTAATGTGGTGAAAAAAATTAAAGCTAATCCGGTGAAGTCAAATCCGTAAAGGAGATGTACTATGAAATATTATCATATGGTACTAAAGGGAGAGTCTAAAGTAGACTTTCACTTTTATTTGAAAAACGGAAAATTGCATATATTTGGTTCTCAGTTGACAGGAACATTAGATAAGGCAGTGCAAACACGTATTGAGGAAATCTGCGATTCTATTGGTTGCACCTGTGAATTTGTGGATACGGGTGATTTCATGAACCAGCTTGTTCTTACACGGATGCCTCATAGGCAAGAGTGTGATTATACTGGTTACGTTCAAGAACCTAGTGTGACAGATGATGATGCGTATCTCTTTTTGCAACAAGCCAACGAATTGTCGGATTATGATATCTATTGGGACATGGATGAAGAGAATCGATTCGATGAAATGGAGCTCTATGTAGGTAAGGATGGCACTATCAAGATGTCATCGGATTATGATGATTTGTACGATGCACCAGTGGTCATAGATCGTCCTAATACGCCAGCTCCAACGGCGACAGGTAGTTCTCCATATTCTATGCGAAGACGGAAGCTAACTACTGAAGATGGGATGTTATTAGGTCCTGCTTTTGATGAGGCAGATACGCATCGCACAGATGATTTCTTTGTGAGAACAGGAGAGAATGTTGTTATCTCTGGGTACTTTCACGGTTTAGATATACGAGAAATCAAGCCTAAGGAAGATAGCAAGGCTGTACAAAAAGCACGTGAAAAAGGTGAAGAGCCTAAAAAGCGGTATATTATTACAGGTCATATTGTGGATGATTACAATAGTTTGGACATAAAGCGATTTACCAGCCCTTCTGAAGACGGACCAAAGCTATTAAAAATTTTAAAATCTGTTGGGAAGGTACAAATTAAAGGGGAAGTCATCTATGATGAGCAATTTGTACGAGACTATGTGTTAAATATGGACTCGGTCCGGCCTGTAGAAGATAAGGACAATACGAAACGCACTGATACTCATGAGGAAACTAGAGTAGAACTTCACTTACATACGAAAATGTCTGAGAAAAATGCCCTAGTAGCAGTGAAAGACATTGTGAATCGTGTGAAAGATTGGGGGCACCCAGCGGTAGCCATTACTGACCATGGGGTGGTGCAAGCATTTCCAGAAGCACAGGCCTATTCCTTGGAAAAAGGCGTGAAGATTCTCTATGGTGTAGAAGCCTATTTAATTGAAAAAGAAGACCAAACTGTACCGCATCATATTATAATGTTTGCAAAAAATATGGTAGGGTTGCGGAATCTTTACAAGATGATTTCCATTAGCCATTTGAATTATTTCGACGAATATCCTAGATTACCAAGAGCTGTCATTGAAGACCATCGTGAAGGGATTCTTATCGGCACGGCTTGTAAATCTGGTGAATTGATTCAAGCCATTGTTTATGGTGCTACCGATGAAGAATTGCAAGAGATTGCTAAGTTTTATGATTACTTAGAAATTCAACCTCATGATAATTACAAAGGTTTCATCAAAGAAGGCGTATTAAAAAACGAGGAAGACTTACAACAGATTAATCTTCGTATTGTTGCGTTAGGAGATGCTTTGCAAATGCCTGTAGTAGCTACAGGGAATGTGCATTATATGGACCCTAAAGACAAACTGTATCGTGAAATTATGCTCACAGCCAGCGGTGTCAAAGATCCAAAAGACAAAGCAGATCAGCATATGCGTACCACTGATGAAATGCTAGCAGAGTTTGCGTACTTAGGAGAAGACAAGGCCTATCAAGTAGTAGTGACCAATACGAGAGCTATTGAGCAAAGTATTGACTATATCATACCTATCCCGAATGGTACCTATTCACCCAAAATTGAAGGGGCCGACAAAGCCTTGGAGGACATGTGCTATGCTAAAGCGAAGTCGATTTACGGAGATCCCTTGCCCAAAACAGTGCAGGACCGCTTAGATTATGAGCTTAAAAGTATTATCGGCAATGGTTTCGGTGTGTTGTACTACATTGCCCATAAACTAGTAAAAAAATCTTTAGATGATGGGTATTTAGTAGGCTCCCGGGGGTCCGTAGGGTCCTCCTTTGTGGCCACCATGGCGGATATTACAGAAGTAAATCCATTGGAGCCACATTATGTGTGTCCACAATGCAAGTGGAGTGAGTTCTATTTAAAAGGGGAATATGCGGGGGGCTTTGACTTGCCACGTCGTAATTGCCCTGAGTGTGGTACGCCACTCATCGCGAATGGTCACGATATTCCTTTCGCTATCTTTATGGGATTCCATGGGGATAAGGTCCCAGATATTGATTTGAACTTCTCTGGAGATTACCAAGGACGTGCCCATAAATACACGGAAGAATTGTTTGGACGAGACAATGTATTTAGAGCGGGAACCATCGGTACCATTGCGGATAAAACGGCGATTGGCTATGCCTACAAATATGCAGATGTGAATGACTTACAAAAACGACGAGGTTTTATTGAAAAGTTATCTACAGGTTTTACAAAAGTAAAGAATACCACAGGCCAGCATCCGGGAGGCATCATGGTTTGCCCTCGAGATATGGATGTACATCATTTCACACCCGTTCAATATCCAGCTAATAAAAAAGAAAGTGGTATTATTACCACCCACTTTGACTATCACTCGATTGAAGGTCGTATGACCAAACTAGATATACTGGGCCATGATGATCCTACTATCATTCGCATGTTAGAAGATATGACGGGTATACCATCTACGAGTATTCCTTTTGATGATCCCGCTACATTGAGCTTATTCTCCTCAACGAAAGCATTAGGCTTGACCCCGGCTCAATTACAAGGAGACAAAGTGGCTACCTTGGCAGTACCTGAATCAGGTACAGGCTTCGTACGGGCTATGTTGGAAGATTCAAAACCACAAACCTTTTCTGACTTAGTGCGGATTTCTGGTTTCTCTCATGGTACCAATGTATGGGTAGATAATGCTCAGACCTTGATTAAAACAGGGACATGTAAATTGAATGAAGCTATCTCTACCCGTGATGATATTATGAACTTTTTGCGTAATCATGGTGTGGCAGATAATGTAGCCTTTTCTGTGATGGAAAATGTGCGTAAAGGGAAGGGAATCGAAAAGCGTAATAAAGAGGGGATTGCTCAAACAGATTATGAAGACCAAATGCGAGCAGCCCAAGTACCAGAGTGGTTTATCGCTTCTTGTAAAAAGATTTCTTATTTATTCCCACGGGCCCATGCCGTAGCTTATGTTATGATGGCATTTCGCATTGCTTGGTACAAGATTAATTATCCATTAGCATTCTATGCATCGTATTTTTCTATTCGGGCAAAAGCCTTTGACTTGAAAATTATGATGGGTTCCTTAGAAGAGCAGCAACAAGAATTTAAACGGTTGAAAGCCCTAGCTGCGAAGTATGAAGCATCACCAAAGGAAAAAGATTTAATGTCTGCCTTAGAGGTATCCTTGGAAATGAAACAGCGAGGGTACTCCTTCGGCAATGTAGAATTATATAAATCACAAGCTAGACGGTTTATGATTAAAGATGAAACCTCTTTATTACCGCCATTTGTAGCTGTTACTAGTTTAGGCGAAAAGGTAGCGGATGCCATCGTAGAAGAACGAGAGCAAGCAGAGTTCTTATCCATTAAAGATTTGCGGAGGCGTACAAAAATGTCTCAAACTATTGCGAATCGTATGGTGGAATTAGGTTGTTTAGGCGACTTACCAGAAGATGAGCAAATGAGTTTATTTGGATGATAGGAGGTATATATGTCAGAAGTTAGAGAAGCAGTATGGATAGGCGTTGATGTGGGAACCACAGGCGTACGTGCTATGGCATATACAGCACAAGGTAAATCTGTAGCTGTACGAGATGCTTTTTATCCATTAGAAACACCACAATATGATCGAGCAGAGCAGAATCCTCAACAAATATATGATGCTGCAGAAGAAGTCATTGCTGGAGTGGTAAAAGAGTTACAATATAAACTAGTTACCATATCTGGAATTGCTTTGAGCTCGGTGATGCATAGTTTTATTCCTCAAGATAAACATTTTGATTTATTAGGGAATATGATTACTTGGGCAGATAGTAGAAGCTCTACTATCGTGCATCGTATGGAACAAGACGAAACGTGCAAACAATTCTACTTTAGAACAGGCTGCCCTTTACATGCATCTTATCCATTGGCTAAAATCATATGGGTCAAAGAAAATCAATCTGAAATCTTTGCTCGTATGGCGCATATTGGCTCTATTAAAGATTACATGTTCCGATTGATGACAGGAGAATGGGTAACAGATAAATCAGTGGCATCTAGTTCTGGTTTATTTAATGCCTTTACAGAAACTTGGGATTCTGAGATTTTAGACTATGTAGGGATTCAAGAAGAACAACTGCCTAAGGTTGTATCTACTACATATAGTGGTAAGTTAGTAGCAGGCGTAGCAGAGCGTTTAGGTTTACCTGTGAATACACCGGTTGTCATCGGTGCTACGGATGGAGTACTGGTGAATGTTGGTATTGGCGCTGTATCTAAAGGACAGTTAAGTGCTACTATAGGTACATCTGGTGCTATACGCATGCTCACTAAAAAGCCGCAAATGGATTCTAAAGGTCGTACTTGGTGCTATAATTTAACAGATACCATGTGGGTGGCTGGTGGAGCTATCAACAATGGGGGTATGATTTTGCGTTGGATGCGAGATCGTATCCTGCATTATCATGGCTCCCAAATGGAACAATTATCGGTGGATCCTTATGATTTAATGACCATGAAAGCAAGACATGTACCGGCTGGATCTGGTGGCTTGTTATTAATGCCATACTTTACTGGTGAACGAGCTCCCTATTGGAACTCTGATCTGCGTGGAGCTTTCGTAGGTTTATCCTTAAATCATAGTCGCTCTTACATGATTCGCGCCACAATGGAAGGGATTTGTTATAGCTTACGGTTTGTTCTTGATGCATTACGTGAGTTTGAAGAGGTAAAAGATATCCGCATTAGTGGTTCTTTCACTAAATCTGAATTATGGGTACAAATTATGAGTGATATATTCGGTGAACATATCACCTTACCAAATAATAGTGAAGGTGCCTCCTTTGGCGCCGCTGTGTTAGGGTTTATTTCTGATGGAACTTTGTCAGATATTAAGGATACCGCAGAGCTGGTACAGCCTGAATGTATCTATCACCCTAAGAAGCAACATCAAGCCGTATATGAAGAACTTTTCTCTATTTATGAAAGTTTGTATATTCATATGAAAGACGATTTGGCACGTCTTGTTCAGTTCCAAAAGGAACATCCATTTAGTCGTTTATAATTAGAAAGGAGACTAGAAATGCCATTAGTTATTCTGGCATTAGGAATTATTCTACTATTTTTCCTAATCGTAAAAGTAAAGATGAATAGCTTTTTATCATTGCTATTGGTCTGTGTATTATTAGCCTTTGGAGAAGGATTGCCACTTGACAAAATTTTCCCAACTATTCAAAAAGGCTTAGGAGCTACCTTAGGTGGTTTAACAATCGTAGTAGGCTTTGGTGCTATTTTAGGTAAATTGATGGCCGATAGCGGTGGAGCGCAACGTATTGCAACTACATTGATCAACATGTTTGGTCGTAATAATGTAAGATGGGCTGTATGTTTAACTGGATTCATTGTAGGTATTGCTTTATTCTATGAAATCGGCTTCGTCTTATTGATTCCTTTGATCTTTACCATTGCTAAATCTGCGGATATTCCATTGTTAGAAGTAGGTATGCCAATGGTAGCAGCCTTATCTGTGACACATGGTTTCTTGCCTCCACATCCAGGTCCTACAGCGATTTCTGTATTATTTAATGCAGACATTGGATTAACGTTAGTGTATGGTATTTTAATCGGTATTCCTACAGTTATTTTGGCAGGTCCATTATTGTATAATACTGTGAAAGATATCAAAACAGATATCCCTGAAGGTCTTCATAATGATAAGGTATTTACAGAAGAGGAAATGCCATCCTTTGGAGTATCTATCTTTACAGCATTAGTACCAGTTATCTTGATGGCAGCTACAGCTATCGGTAAAATGATGAATTTGCCAAAAACATCTACCATTATGGTTATTCTTAACTTCATTGGTGACCCTTCTGTGGCGTTGACAATTTCTATTATTATTGCTTTCTATACGTTTGGCTTCGCTCGTGGCAAATCTATGAAAGATATTATGGCTACTTCCGAAAAAGCGATTTTAACAGTAGCTATGATTCTATTCGTTGTAGGGGCTGGTGGAGCTTTAAAGCAAGTATTGATCGATAGTGGTGTAGGTACTTACATCGGTGAACTAGTGATGCAAGTGAATGTATCTCCATTAGTTTTAGCTTGGTTAATTGCTGTGGTGATTCGTATTGCTGTGGGCTCTGCTACAGTGGCAGCTATGACAGCTGGCGGCATTGTGGCGCCGTTAATTCCATTAACAGGTGTAAGTCCTGAATTGATGGTAATTGCAGTAGGTGCTGGTTCTGTATTCTTTAGCCCACCAAATGACCCAGGATTCTGGTTATTTAAAGAGTTTTTCGGATTATCTGTGAAACAAACATTACGCTCTTGGTGTATGGTGGAAACAGTGATTGCCGTATGTGGATTAATTGGTGTAGAAATCATTAATTTATTCTTATAATTACAATCATGAGATAACAAGTAAATAGATAACAAAAATAGAGGAACATTGATAGTCATATATCAATGCCCTCTATTTTTATATATGTATTAGTAGTATGTTCGTATACGTAGATAGCAAAAATACCCCAACCTGATGCAGTATGGGGTATATTTAATAAATAATTTTAAGTCTAATCAGTGAACACTTAGATTACCAGTAGAACTGCATGATCCAATGCAAGATAGGTATACCAAGTACATTGATTAATACAGTAGCTGTAATAGGAACAACTAGGAAAGCTTTTACAGATTTTCTGTAGCGACCACCGAGGGTAGCGATGGTTGCTACCGTATTTGGTGTGATGCCTAAACCGTGGCCAAGGAGTGCAGCACCGATGACAACGCCGTCATAATCTTTACATAGCACAGGAAATACGATGAATCGTGTAAACAGAATAATCGCAATGACTTGTACCACAAGAATCACAAGCATTGGTCCTGTAAGAGACCGTAATGCGATTACAGGTACGCTCATGAATACAGTAGTTAAGAAGATGGTAATGCTAATTTGACTGAACAAGGCAATAGCTTTAGAATTGATGAACGTTTGGCCCATGGCATCACCACCATTACGGATAGCAATAGCCAATAACATGGATACGATGAACGTAGGAATGTGCAAACCAAAGGTATCTAATAAGTAGTGGGAACCGCCGATGCCGATGCTGACACAGATTAGAACCAACAATAAGTTGACGATAATCCCAACCGGTGTGGGTGCTGGGGAATCTGGTGGTGGAGGTGCTGTTTCATAGCGATTGAATTTTTCGATTAAATATTGTCCCATAGGACCGCCGATGAACACACCGATAATAGTAGTAAATGCAATGATACCATGTGCCACAGTTTCACCATTTAAGGCATTCCCTAAGTCATGACCTAAGGCGGACACAAAGTTGTAGCTGCTTTCAAGAGATAAAGAGCCTAATAAAATTGCATAGTGTTTGTCTAATCCAAATAGACTAGCTAGCCCTAAGCCAATGCTGATTTGCATAATCACAAGCAAAGTACTCATGCCCCAGTAGCGAGGGATGGCTTTTAACGAAGATGTACAAATTTGCACGGGCGCTACTAGCCCCATAGTGGCAAAGAATGCCACCATAGCAGGAACAAGAACAGCCTTGTCTAAGGTAATGAGTATAAGACCAGAAATTTGTAATAGAAATACAATCATTGCTACAGTTAAACCACCAATAGCAGGAACTGGGATAGCCCAGCGATGCAAGATGTTAATGTGCTTGTGCATAAAGGTTCCCAGTAAAAAGGAAAACAGTGAGAGTATGACCGTTTCTACGGCGCCAAGATGGAATTGTAGCATGTACGACGATGCCATGAAATGCCTCCTAACTTTAGATACAAAAGACTATGATGGTGCAGTAGTGCACATAGGATTCACTTGAACCAAAATCATAGTGAGATAGTCTGAAATAATACCCTCCTATTATACAACTAAACATCTAATATGTAAAAGCTATCCATAAGAAATGAATATCAATACATGAACACAAAATGCTAATATAACAGATACATAGGAATATATACATACCGATATGTCTAGGGAGGTATACAGAAAAAGCGCACTGTCCACGAAGGATAGTGCGCTTTTATGAAAGATCAGGAAAGTATTATTATGAGTTTAACTTTCTGGTGTTTTAAGAGGACACCATAAACCTCGGCGGTAGTCGCGTATTCCAGAAAGGACAACGCGGAGTGCACGCTGTGCGTCAGCTTTTGAGAGGGGCGGTATTCCATCTAAGCGATAGGAAATGCCAAGACTTTCATATTTATTAACCCCCATGACGTGGTAAGGTAAGCAATCTACGGCTTTCAAATGTTTGAAGGTACCTAGAAAGAAACCAAGCCGATACCAGCGATCGCGATTATCTGTGATGGTTGGGACTACCACGTGGCGCACCCAAAAATCTGTTCCATGATCGTCTACAAATTGAGCGAACTCTAGGACCGCATCATTAGGTTTGCCGGTTAGTGTTTCGTGTATAGAGGAATCGATCTCTTTCACATCAAGAATGACTAAATCCGTTACATCAAGAAGCAGTTTGTACTCTCTAGCCTGTTCTTGTGTGTAGCAAATCCCGCTTGTATCTAAACAAGTATGAATTCCCTTTCCGTGAAAGAAAGTAAAGAGTTCGATAATAAAAGGGAGTTGCAACAATGCTTCGCCACCAGTGACAGTAATGCCTCCAGTGATATAAAAGTCTCGATTCCTTTCAAATTGTGTCCACACATCTGCCACCGTCATTTCTTGGGCATACGTAGAGGGATCCCAAGTATCTGGATTATGGCAATAGGCACATCGCAATGGGCAACCTTGAAGGAACAAGACAAATCGCATGCCTGGGCCATCGACAGTACCCATGGTCTCAATGGAATGAATGCGACCTACCATAGTGCATTACATGGATTGATGGAATGTACGGGAGATCACTTCATCTTGTTGTGCTTTTGTCAACTTGTTGAAATGAACAGCGTAACCAGATACACGGATAGTCAATTGTGGATACAATTCAGGATGTTTTTGAGCATCTAATAATGTTTCACGATTGAATACGTTTACGTTTAAATGGTGGCCGCCTTTTTTGCTGTACCCATCTAATAACTGTACTAAATTATCAACTTGTTGTTCGTTAGTCATATTTACTCCTTTTCTTCAGGGAAAGTAACATTTGGCTCACGGCAAGCTAGATTTTCACAACCATCAGCTAAGGCATGTTCAATATTGCCTAGGTCTAAGTCTAAATCTAAGTCGCCTAATGTAACCATAGACTCTCCGGATTTACCAAGAGAATCTGGAATAATAGAGAATGTATTAGAAATACCATCGCAACAATCACGCCATGGCATTTTAGCAACAGATGCTAGGGAAGAGATAGCACCGTGTTCGTCACGACCATGCATAGGGTTGGCTCCTGGGGCAAATGGAATACCTGCTTTACGTCCGTCAGGAGTAGCACCAGTAGCATTACCGTATACCACATTCGATGTAATGGTTAATAGTGACATGGTTGGAACAGATTGACGATACGTAGGATGTTTACGAATTTTATTCATAAAACCAGATACGACTGTAGCTGCTAATTCATCTACACGATCATCATCATTACCATATTTAGGGAATTCGCCTTCAATTTCAAAATCAATAGCAATACCATTTTCATCGCGAATTGGTTTTACTTTTGCATATTTAATAGCAGATAGGGAATCGGCTACTACGGAAAGTCCAGCGATACCTGTGGCAAACCAACGTGTCACCTTACGGTCATGCAATGCCATTTCCAATTTTTCATAGGCGTATTTGTCATGCATGTAATGAATGATATTTAAAGCATTCACATAGACACCTGCTAACCATTCCGTCATATCTTCAAAGCGTTCCATGACTTCGTCGAAGTCAAGGTATTCAGAAGTAATAGGGCGGAATTTTGGACCTACTTGTTTTTTCAGCTTTTCATCTACGCCACCATTGATTGCGTATAATAAGGCTTTCGCTAAGTTACAGCGAGCGCCAAAGAATTGCATTTCTTTACCAATACGCATAGGGGATACGCAGCAGGCGATAGCGTAATCATCGCCAGAATTTGGGCGCATGATTTCGTCGTTCTCATATTGAATGGAAGATGTTGCAATAGAGAGCTTCGCACAGAACTTTTTGAAACCTTCAGGAAGGGAAGGAGACCAAAGTACTGTTAAGTTTGGTTCAGGAGCTGGACCAAGGTTTTGCAATGTATGTAGAACACGGAATGCCGTTTTAGACACTAGTGTACGTCCATCAGTGCCCATACCACCGATAGACTCAGTTGTCCATACAGGATCACCAGTAAATAAATTGTTGTATTCATGGATACGTGCGAAACGAACCATGCGCAATTTCATAATGAAGTGATCCACCATTTCTTGGATTTGTTCTTCTGTATATTTACCAGATTTCAAATCACGTTCTGCATAGATGTCCAAGAAAGTGGAGTTACGTCCGATGGACATAGCTGCACCGTTTTGTTCTTTGATAGCGCCCAAATAGCCAAAGTATAACCATTGGATCGCTTCTTTTACATCGGTAGCAGGTTTGGAGATATCAAATCCGTAGGACGCAGCCATTTCTTTTAACTCTTTTAAAGAACGGATTTGATCTCGAATTTCTTCGCGGTCACGAATGACATCTGGCATCATATCGCCCATGGTGATGTTGAATTGATCTTCTTTATCTTTGATCAAATAATCTACACCATATAAGGCTACACGGCGATAATCACCGATAATTCGGCCACGACTATACGCGTCAGGTAGGCCCGTAATAATGTGAGCAGAGCGAGCAGCTCTCATCTCAGGTGTATATACATCAAATACACCATCATTGTGTGTCTTACGATGAGTTTTAAAGAAACTTTCAAGAGTTGGATCCATTTTGTAACCATACTCTTCGATAGCACTTTTAGCAGTTCGTAAACCACCATAAGGGAACATGGCACGTTTTAAAGGATAATCAGTTTGAAGACCTACAATTTGTTCATCCTCTTTAATAATATATCCAGGGGCATGCGCCGTAATATGAGTTGCTACATCAGTATCTGCATCGATGACAGAACCTTTTTGTCGTTCTTCCTCATATAAATCTAATACCCGTTGCCAAAGTCTAGTAGTTCGTTCTGTTGGACCTACTAGAAAAGAATCATCGCCTACATAAGGCACATAGTTTCGTTGGATAAAATCGCGTACGTCCACGGATTTATCCCATACACCTGTATTGAAGTCTTTCCATGCTTGTTGCATAATATACCTCCAAATACACATTAAAACGCAACCCATAGGGTTAACTTTATTGTAATCTATAACGATTATCATTACAATATACTTTTTGGCATGGGCTTATATTATTTTTGAAAGTGATGTATGCATAAATGGTCAAACATTTGAAAGTAGTATATGTCTAAAGGATTAAACATAGTGTAAATGCTATGATGGAAGTATGCAATTTCAGCATAAGTTATGAGCATTATCCTATTGATTTACTAGTATAGATTGGGTAAAATTATGAGTATGTTTTACATAAAAACAATTGAGTATATGATGCGTGTGACAATGAAGGAAAAAGGAAGAGTTATGCAACACAAACGATCGACAGTATTGACAGCTTTAGTATTGGCAAGCATTTCCACAATGGGATTGGCAGCAGATACGGATAATTTAGTAGTTGGAGGAGCGCAGACAGGTGATGCGTCGAACACGAGTAACCTTACCGTAGGGGATGGTGTTAGTTTTTATTCAAATGCGAAGAATAATATCATGAATACTACAGGGACAAAATTGTTTGGTGCGTCCTACAGTTTGGTCTTAGGAGAACGTGCTGGCTATGATGCAAGCAATGGCACAGGTACATCTAAGTATCTTATGCTAATGGGAAAATCAGCTGGAGAAGCTATGTGGGGAACCAACACTCATAAATTTATTCTTGGTGATGCAGCGGGTTGGGCTGGTAGTGGCACATATGCCTTTATATTCGGCGATAGTGCAGGACGTCGTACTGCAGGTAACTATAACTTTAGTTTTGGTGAAAATGCCTATTCTCAAGACGCTGTGTCTACAGGTGACCATAATTTCAGCTTTGGTCAAAACGCAGCCTACAACAACAAAGGTAATCGAAATGTAAGTTTTGGATTCCATGCTGGTGAAAATATGACGGGTTCCGATAACTTTGCATTAGGTCATACAGCTGGTAAGGGTGTGACTGGTGACCATAACTTTATCTATGGTCAAGATGCTGGTGCCAACATGTCTGGTAGCCGCAACATCGCCATTGGACAAAACTCTGGGGTTAATGTAAAAGGTGTGTATAACATTGCCTTAGGTCTGAACGCAGGTCAAGATGTAGATGGACATGTTGTGAATGCAGCTGCAACTGAAGCAGCAGATCGATACGGTCAATCCAAAGGATCCAATAATATGGCATTTGGTAAAGCGGCCGGTTCTCATGTAGCTGGTAATTTCAATATTGCCTTTGCGGAAAATGCTGGTAACTATGTAGGCCATCGCTGGACAAATACCTATAATGCAAATGGTGGTGTGGAAAGTACGACTGATGGCGGTACTGTAGATGGTGCGGAGCACAACATTGCATTGGGCTTTAGTGCAGGTCGATGGATTGCAGGACAAGATAACTTGGCAGCAGGTGTCAATTCAGGTAGCTGGGTAGATGGTGAAAGTAACGTAGTATTAGGTAAAGAATCAGGTAAAGAAATAACTGGTAACTTTAATACGGCATTAGGTTACTACAGTGGTAATAAAGTTAGTGGTAATAGTAACTATGTAGCAGGTGCGGAAGCAGGTACCAAAGTAACAGGTAATAATAACTACGCAGCGGGCTATAAAGCAGGTAACTCAATTACTGGTAATGATAACGTTACTATGGGCCATGAAGCAGGTAACTCCATCACAGGTGATGATAATATTGCTATTGGTAAAAAAGCTAACACCATTGATGGTGGGTTAACAGCTACTGCAACAATTGCCATCGGTAAAAGTACGAAAGCACTGAAAACAAATGCCGCTGCCTTCGGTAATGAAAGTGAAGCACAAGAAGAATCTAGTCTTGCTTTAGGCTATAAAGCCATTGCCAATGTAGCAAAAAGTGTGGCTCTCGGCAGTGAAGCAGAGACGGTAGCAACAGCTGGGGACAGCACAAAAGGTACTGATAATGCCTATACGACTGATACATTGAACCTAGGTACAGGAACATCTGCTAAGACATATACATTGAACTTTGCTGGTGGCAACACCGTAACAGGTATAATTAGCGTTGGTAAATCCGACCAAACACGCCGTATCCAACACGTAGCACCAGGTTTAATTAGTGCGACAAGTACAGATGCTATCAATGGTAGCCAATTATATAGCGTAGCAAGTGAAATCAACAATAAATTGGCTAATATCACAGGTGGAAACAGCTGGAATATCTACACAGGTGGATCTGGTGAAACAAACGCATTTACGCCAGGAAATAAAGTAAACGCAGGAACGATTGAAGGATTAGATTTTAAATCTAGTGACTTTAAAGTTGTAGAAAAAACAACAACAGATAATAAAAAATACGTTACCATCGAATTGAACCGTGAGGCTTTAAAGAATGATCCAGACTTTAAAGGACCAAAAGGGGATAAAGGAGAGCAAGGTCTACAAGGTGAAAAAGGACAAGACGGAGCTGCAGGAGCAAAAGGTGACAAAGGTGACCCAGGAGTAGCCGGCCCAGCAGGCCCACAAGGTGCAACTGGTGCTCAAGGTGAAAAGGGCGAAAAAGGTGACCAAGGAGTAGCCGGCCCAGCAGGTCCGCAAGGAGCAACAGGAGCCCAAGGTGAAAAGGGTGAAAAAGGTGACCCAGGAGTAGCCGGCCCAGCAGGCCCACAAGGTTCAACTGGTGCTCAAGGTGAAAAAGGCGAAAAGGGTGACCCAGGAGTAGCGGGTCCAGCAGGCCCACAAGGTTCAACTGGTGCTCAAGGTGAAAAAGGCGAAAAAGGTGACCCAGGAGTAGCGGGACCAAAAGGAGATCAAGGCCCAAAAGGTGCTCAAGGTGAAAAGGGTGACAAAGGCGACAAAGGTGAGCAAGGAGTACCTGGCCCACAAGGTCCGCAAGGTGAAGCAGGTCCGCAAGGTCCTAAAGGCGGTGTAGACGAAGCATTAGTAAAAGAAGTTCATACACGTATGAACTCTGTAGAAACTAAGTTAGATCAACTAGGCCACAGAGTAAATACATCTGGTGCTTTAAATGCAGCATTATCTGCTCTGAAACCATTATCCTTTGATGCAGATGATAAATTCCAAATCATGGCTGGTGTAGGACATTTCAAAGGTTCTACAGGTACTGCGCTAGGTGTTGGATATTATCCAAATGAAGATGTATTACTTCATGGCGGTATGGCAGTAGGAAACTCTGAAAAAATGTACAACGTGGGTATGAGCCTTAAAGTTGGATCTCGATCCAAATCAGATGCATACCAATCCACCTTGTATAACCAAGACACAGATACATTCAATGTCAATGTGGATACGCTTTCAGAAAAAGAACAAAAAGCATTGAAGCATACACATTATGGACCAATTTCTATCGTGCCAGTGATGAAAACTGAAATCAAAGCTTTGGTACAAGAAAACGGTACATTGAAAGGTCAAGTAGAAGCATTGGTTGAACAAGTGAAAGTGCAGAATGAACAAATTCAAGCATTGCAACAAATCACAGCGCAGTTGTTGAACCGTAACTAATTGCATACCTATCGATAGTTAAGAATATTTCTATAGCATTAGCTTGCGGAATAAAGCCGTTCTATATATGTTATAGTAAATAGTATTTAACATTTTTATCTCGATATACAAAAGAGCTATCTACCGATGATATACCATCGGACAGATAGCTCTTTTACATGTATATGTTATTGTTTTTCTAACAATCTAGATTTACAAGCCTCATAACCTCGTGAGATATACGGTTTTAATTGACTTTCACTTAGGTCAGCCCCAAAGGCACGTTCACTGACAAGGAACAGTGGAGGAGACTGGATACGTTTTGCCACTGCTAAGCCATTGAACGATTTCCACCACCGTTCAAGGTCATTGATAAACTGTTCTGTAGATGTGAAATAGTGAGAAATAGGGTTTTGCAAGCCTAATAGGTGTTCCAATGTACCGTTCTCATAGGCGCATAAGATATCCTCAGGGGTCAAACGCTGATGAGCCCGTGTATGTGTTGTACCCTCTACGAAGGCACGGAATAAACAGTCGTGATATTCATATTGCAATGGATCACCAAGACCTTGTGTCACATCTTGTGCATCTGAAAGCTCCGCACTCGGCACTACATCGATAGAACCTTGCGGAATGACCTCTCGTTGAAAAATGTGTTCATTCATATAGCGCGCCAGTGCATAGACATCCGTTTTCCACACATCCCCCGTCACAGCGAGAAAACCTGCCAAATCACCGTACATCGTAGCATAGCCGACAGTGAACTCCGTTTTATTCCCGTTGCACGTGAAAGCCCCATTCACAGCGGATGCTATACCAGCTAAAATGCGAGACGAACGATCACGAGCTTGGATGTTTTCTTTACCTAACGTAGACAACTGCAAGAATGATGTAGTGTTGGATTCATCATGTAATTCTGGGATGACAGGGGTGTTATACTTTGTAAAGCTAGTATTCTCTAATTGCTCAATGGTGGCATTGACACCTTCTTCAATGGGAAATACCCCGTAATGGCAACCAATATTTCGTGCTAATTGGTAAGCCAAATCTTTCGTCATATCCGAGTTATAACGGCTTGGCATATTGACTAAGTATAAGTTCTCTAGCGGCAATATAGTGCTGTATAAAGCAGCATTAAGGGCAGAGTCGATACCGCCAGATGCACCGATGACAATCTTCTTGATACCTGTTTGGGCTAAAAATTGACGAATGCCGTATTGCAAGGCTTTGAATAGAGTAGGGATGTAGTTAGGCATTGTTGCATATAGTTCATTTGTACTATATGTACTGTTTGTATCATGTGCAATATATTTACTAATGGTCTCATTTATTTGTACATGAGTAGATACTATGTCACCTTTGGAATGCTCAATATGATTAGTGTTATTATGTGAAATCAGCTGCCATAAGGTATCTTTTAATAAGGTAGGTCGTACAGTGTTTTCAAAAGCAGGTACTTCTTTCACAATAGAACCGTTCACGTCATATAGCGTGGAGCAACCGTCATAGATGCAGATATTTTTACCGTTGTTTTGAATGCCCACATGGTTTGTATAGGCAATAGGGGTATTGTATCGTTTGGCTTGAGCACTGAACAGGGCGTGACGGTGTTCTTGCTTATGGACTGTATATGGTGAAGAGGAACAATTCACGATTAAATCGATATGCTGGCCTTTCGCTTTTGCAGATTCCACCATAAGACTCGTAGGACAATCTGGGTAATGCGTATCCCAGCTATCTTCACAGATAACAGGAGCAATGGTGAAAGATCCGTGACGCATGGAAATTGTGAGAGGTTGATTGATATCCGATAAAGAAAGATTGCGCTCTTTCGCCACTACATTGGCACTAGTGAAATGGCGAGGTTCATTAAAGTATCGATAACAGGGCAATAGTGTTTTAATCGTAAACGGATATGGCTGGGATGGATTGGATACCAGTTGTCCTTTGGATGCTACATACAGAGCATTATATTTACGAAGACTGCCGTCTAGATTACGGAGACTTTTATCTATATCTACATTACCAAAGATGATCGTAAGATTGGTGTTAGCGGAGGCTTTCACAATTTCGTTACCATAGTAGAGGCAATCGTTTATAAAAGGCACTTGGTCCCACATATCACCTACCATATATCCGCTAAGACACAATTCCGGAAAGATAAGGATGTCCGTGCTCACCGCCTTGGCGTAGTCGATGGCTTGCATCATAGATTGAAAGTTTGTAGCAGGATCACCAGGGTGCACCTGAATTTGACCAAAAGCAATACGAATCATGGAGAACTCCTTTATTATATAGATTAACGTGTTCATAGTTGTTGAGTATATTATAGCATTTTATGGGGGATTTGTAGTGGGGAACGGAAAATAAAGAAAAATTGAAATATCTCATATATGAGATGTTGTCATTGAGGAGATGGTGGGTATAAGCTGTATTTGAATGAAAGATTGTGTATTGGCATAACGTAAAAATATGGGATGCATACTAGTTTTTAATTAAAAGATTAAGTATAATAAAATCATATAGTTTCGGTTTGAGAGAGGTCGTATGTATATGAATAAATTAATAAAAGCGACAATATGCGTAGGGTTAGGCGTAGCTTTTCTAGGGGGATTTTCTTCTGAAGCAAAGTTTAGCAATGTGGATTCAGCAACAATTGATTTTAAAAACTATGATAACGATTATAAGATATGGTTTAATAACGATGCAGATGAAGTGTATATGTACCCCAATGATGGCAAGCTTGAATTGCGAGCTAAAGGTAAGAAAACACAGGTGCCTACTACTTTAGGGGAAGATACTTTTCGGATTAGATCCTATTATGATGTTAATCGTGATATTACTTTATATGTGATTGATGCAGGCATAAAAAATGGTAATAGAGGTACATCGACCCGTACTTTTATATATCGATATAATCGACAAGCAAAGATATGGGAGAAATTAGTAGACTCTGCTAACTATTATAGTCCGTATACAGTGCAAAATATCTATACAAGATTCGCTGAAGATTTAGGGTTTAAACACGCTGACTTTATGTTAATATTCTCGGATATGGAACATCATAAAGAAGAGTTTTGGTATCCATTAGATTGGAACAATAGTACAAGAAAAATAGAATATCAAGCACCTCGTCAAGTTATGATTGATTATGAATAAAAGATAATACGTATATAACATCATCCCCACATGGAAGCGATTCTTATGTGGGGATGTTTTCTTAAAATTTTATTAGAAATAGCCCATTTCATGCTATAATAAATTCATACAGATATTTTTCTATCTTTCACAAGGAGGAACGATATGTCATCCATTGCTATTATTGGTGGTACTGGTGTGTACGACCCAAATATGTTTGAAACTATGACGGAATCGTCTTTGATGACGCCTTATGGTGAAATTCACTATGTGTGCGGTACTTATGAGGGCAAGACGGTATATTTCTTAGCCCGTCATGGTCGTAATCATTCCATTCCACCGCACAAGATTAATTATCGCGCCAACATTTGGGGCTTGAAAAAGTTAGGTGTTAAGTTCATTGTATCTACTACAGCGGTAGGTTCTTTGGATGAGAACTTTGGACCTGGTCATTTTGTGTTGACGGACCAATTCCTAGATTTTACGAAAAACCGTGTGAATACCTTCTACGAAGGTGGCGATCGTCCGGTGGCGCATGTGGATGTGACAGAACCATATAGCCCTGAGTTGCGAGGTATTGTAGAAAGTGCAGCTAAATCCTTAAGATTAACGGTTCACAATGGTGGCACTTACGTATGTACAGAGGGACCTCGCTTTGAGTCTCCTGCTGAAATTCGTATGTATGCTATGTTAGGTGGACAAACAGTGGGCATGACAAATGTACCAGAGGTGACCTTAGCCAATGAAGCGGAAATGGCATATATGACAATTTCCATGATCACTAACTATGCAGCGGGCATTTCTGAATCTGCTTTGACCCATGGTGAAGTAGTAGATATGATGCAACAAATGGCAGAACAATTGCAATCGTTAGTGAAAGAAGTCATCAAAGGCATCGATGTGAATGCAGACTATCCTGCGCATCATCGTATGGCTGAGTATGGTGGCTTTCAATTATAATCTATCATGAAGAGTCTAAAAGGAGAACGCAAATGCAATCTTTAATTCGAGATATTTCTTTAGCCGCAGAAGGTCGTAAAAAAATTGACTGGGTAGCTAATTTTATGCCTACATTAAACACATTAGGAGACCGTTTTGAAAAAGAGCAAACTTTCAAAGGGCAAACTATTGTTGTGTCTGTTCATTTAGAAGCAAAAACTGCCTATTTATCTACGGTGTTAAAACGTGGTGGTGCAGATGTTATCGTTACAGGTTCTAATCCATTATCTACGCAAGATGACGTGGCAGCAGGACTTGTGGATATGGGATTGACTGTCTATGCTTGGTACAATTGTACAGACGAAGAATATACGATGTTCCTGAACAAAGCGCTGGATCATAAACCACATATCATCATCGATGATGGTGGCGATTTAGTAAGCTTACTTCACACAACACGCCAAGATGCAAAAGAACGTCTATTAGGAGGTAGTGAAGAAACCACTACAGGCGTACACCGTTTGAAAGCTCTTGCTGAAGCGGAACAATTGACATTCCCTATGATCGCTGTTAACGATTCTAACTGTAAATATTTATTTGACAATCGCTATGGTACTGGACAATCTGTTTGGGATGGTATTATGCGCACTACGAACTTAACAGTAACAGGTAAAAATGTAGTGGTTGCTGGTTACGGCTGGTGCGGTAAAGGAGTGGCACTTCGTGCCAAAGGCTTAGGGGCCCACGTGTATGTAACGGAAGTAGATCCAATTAAAGCCATCGAGGCTGTATTTGACGGATTCAAAGTATTGCCAATGGTGGAAGCAGCTAAAATCGGTGACATTTTCTGTACTGTCACAGGTTGTAAGGATGTCATCACAGAAGAACATTATGCAGTGATGAAAGACCGCGCTGTGCTTTGTAATGCGGGACATTTCGATTGCGAAGTCAATGTGAAAGACTTAGCAGCCATGGCAGTATCTCATGAACGAGTACGCCAAAATATCGAAGCCTACCATATGCAAGATGGTCGCCAATTGTATGTATTAGCAGAAGGTCGCCTTGTAAACCTAGCAGCAGGTGATGGACATCCAGCGGAAATCATGGACTTGTCCTTTGCAATGCAAGCCTTAGCAGCAGAATATATCTTGCACCATGGAGCAGACATGGAACATGATGTACATGTATTACCATATGAAGTGGATGCAGAAATTGCGAAATTGAAATTGCAATCCATGGGATATGATTTAGATACATTGACACAAGAACAATATGATTATTTATATACTGTAAACTAATAATGATGAAATTTTATTGATACATAATAAATACAATTGCAACTGTGCTAAACTGGCGATGAGAATGATCACTTTCATCGTCAGTTTTAATATGCTTAAGTAGTAGATCGAGGCATACTTTTAAAAAGAATATACTTGGTAACGGAACGTATCTATTTCTATTATTTACTTTTCAAAAAAGATATTTGTCCTCTGTACAAATACAAAAATAAGAAAAATATACGTGACTAGTTTACTAAATAAACTCATATATAAATTCTTATAATTATATTTGACAAACTACTCATGTTACATTCATAATAGATAAGAATAGGGTTTCTATAGAATTGTCATTTGTGTTTTAATCTGATAAAGAGAAAAAGATTGAGGTGGCTTTCAGAAACAGAAAATCCGTAAGATAGAGTTTTAAGGAGGAAGGTTGTAACATGAAAAAATCCATGTTCAAACGTGCACTAGCATTGGGTGCTACGGCTATTCTAGCTGCGGCGATAGCTGGTTGCGGTGGCAATAGTTCATCAACAAACAATGCAAATGAAGCAAAAGTAGCTTTATTGACTACGACGTCTGGCGCAGCAGCTGCTTATGGCGAATCCATTAAGAATGGTGCAGAGTTAGCAGTAGCGCAAATTAACGGCGATGCTAACAATGTAAAAATTAATTTGTTAGTGGAAGATACAAAAGGTGACAAAAACGAAGCGATTAATGCGATGAACAAAGTCATTGCAAAAGATAAAGTCGTAGCTGTCATTGGACCTATGTTATCTGGTGAAATGATGGCGGCAGGCCCAATTGCTAACAAAAATAAAGTGGTAGCATTGGGTACTTCTACAACGGCGGAAGGCATCACTGATATTGGAGATTACATTTTCCGTAATGCTGTACCAGAATCTTTAGCAGTTGACGCAGCGATTCGTCAATCTCACAAAGTATTAGGCTTCAAAACAGCAGCGATTATGTACTCCAACAACAATGACCAAATGGTATCTGTAAATAATACTGCTAAAAAAGCATTGGAATCTGAAGGGGTTCAAATTGTAGCGACAGAAACATTCGCTGATAAAGATACAGATTTTTCTGCACAGTTGACTAAAATTCAACAAGCAAAACCAGATATCATCATCGTTGCTTCCTTGTACCAAGAAGGTGCATTGATTATGAAAAAAATGCGTGAACTTGGTATGAATCAACCAGTAGTAGGTTCCAATGGTTTCAACAGCCCAGCGTTCATTAAAAATGCAGGTGCCGCTGCTGATGGTGCGATCGTAGGTACACCTTGGTTCCCTAACAAAGATGACCAAAAAGTTCGCGACTTCCGCAAAGCTTATGTAGAAAAATATGGTCATGAACCTGATCAATTCGCAGCACAAGCATATGATGCAGTGTTCTTGTATGAAGCAGCTTTGAAAGCAGCTGGTTCTACAACAGATCGCGAAAAATTCCGTAATGCACTAAAAGGCATTACAGACTTCGTAGGGGTAACTGGTAAATTCCAATTCAACGAAAAACGTGACCCATCTATGGAAGTTCAAGTTTTACAAATTAAAAACGGTCAGTTTGACGCATTACAAAAATAGGAGTAACACGATGTTTTTACAGCAATTAGTGAATGGCCTTACTTTAGGCAGTCTCTATGCGGTATTAGCCATCGGATTGACACTCGTGTTTGGTGTGTTGAACATCATCAACATGGCTCACGGAGGCATCTTTATGATAGGTGCCTTCGTGGGTTTATTTATGGTGACAGTCTTTGAAGCTAATATCTTCGTAGCCATCCTTGTGGCTATGGTCGTAGGGGCAATTCTTGGATATCTATTAGAATTTGTGGCACTTCGCCCACTTCGCAAGAAAAACGTATCCCATTTGGCGCCATTGATTTCTACAATTGGTGTCTCTATTTTTATTGAAAGTGTAGCCTTGCTTGTATGGGGGCCACAAACACGTTCATTCCCACCAGACTTTATCGGTGGACTTATCGATTTTGGTATGTTCAAAATCTCCATGGTTCAAATCATTGGCCTTGGTGTATCCATTGTGTTAATGTTGATTTTAAATGTACTCATTAAAAAAACTAAAATCGGTAAAGCTATCCGTGCTGTATCTTTGAGCACAGAAACAGCATCCTTGTTGGGGATTAATCCAACTTTAGTTATTTCCGTAACAGTCATGTTAGCCTCTGCCTTAGGATCTGCAGCTGGTGTATTGGTTGGCTTATCCTTCGATGCCGTAGAGCCTATGATGGGTGTTGTTATCGGATTTAAAGGGCTAGCGGTGTTAATCCTTGGCGGACTTGGTAATATTACCGGTGCTATGGTAGGTGGATTCATCTTAGGTGTTTCTGAAGTATTCTCTGTTGCCTATGGAGCATCTTCGTACCGTGATGCCGTAGCCTTCGGTTTAATCATTCTCTTATTATTCTGGAGACCACAAGGGTTATTCGGATCCAAAGATAAGGGGGGACGACCATGAGTGAAATTTTAAATCCATATTATCTACAAATTGTGATGTTCTTCATCATCAATGCTATCATGGGTATTTCCATTTTCTTCACCCTTTCGACAGGTCAGTTGACATTGGGGGCAGCTGGTTTCATGAGTGTTGGTGCCTATGTAGGTGCTTTGCTCACTCTGAAAGCTGAGCTACCGATTCCGATTGCTATCTTCATTGGTGGTATCGTAGCGGCTTTAGTGGCTATTGTGATTGGTTTACCTACGACACGTTTGAAAGGTTTGTACTTGGCTATTGCAACATTAGGCTTTGGTGAAGTAGTGCGTGTTATCTTTTTGAACTTAGAAGTGACACATGGTGCGTTGGGTCTTTCAGGGATTCCAGCGATTGCCCAAGAATTGACAAATTATGTGTATGAATTTGATATGGACGGTTTGTTAGATATCGACGCATTAACATGGGGCAACTTGTTGACCATCATCATTTTGTTGGTTATTTTAGTGGTGATTATTTTGTTCTGTTTACGCATCCATAATAGTCGTGTAGGTCGTGCATTCCAAGCCATTAAAGCTGATGACCATGCAGCAGAATTGATGGGTATCAATGTGGTGTATTACAAAATGTTAGCCTTCGTCATCGGTGCTTTTATTGCCGGTATTGGTGGAGGTTTGTATGCACATATTACAAACTTCATTAACCCTACAGATTTTAGCTACCACAAAGTAGTGCAAATTTTATTGTTCCCTGTGTTTGGTGGTTCCAATGTAGTATGGGGTTCCGTACTGGGCTCTTTCATTTTGACATTATTACCAGAAGTATTGCGTTTCTTAGCAGATTACCGAGATATTATTTATGGTGCATTACTAGTCATCTTGATGGCTGTTCGCCCAGATGGTATTTTGACAGAAGATTTGATGGACAAAATCTATCGTAAACTAGGTGTAAAAAAGAAACCATACATTCCAGAATCACAAGTATTAACAGAACGCTTTGAAGCTTATAAAGCACAGAGCAAGTCTGGTCAAGAATAGGAGGTAACCCATGCTATTACAATTAGATGATGTAAGTAAAAGCTTTGGCGGTGTGGCTGCTTTGACAGGTGTTACCTTCCAAGTGAATCAAGGCGAAGTCTTTGGTGTAATCGGACCGAATGGGGCCGGTAAAACAACGCTGTTCAACTTAATTACAGGAGTGTTTCCTGTAAGTACTGGTAATATTGTATTCGACGGCATGAATGTGGTAGGTATTAAGCCACATCGTACAGTGGAGATGGGGATTGCTAGAACGTTCCAAAATATCCGTTTATTTGGTAATATGACGGCGTTGGAGACTGTGTTGACTGGAATGCATTGCCGCACAGGTTCTGGTGTATTGTCTAGTTTCTTCCGTACAAAACGCCAACGCATTGAAGAAGAACGTTGCCGTGGTATTGCCTATGAGTTTTTAAAACTGGTTGGCTTAGAAGAAGATGCAGAAGAAGTAGCAACGTCTTTACCATATGGTAAGCAACGTCGCTTGGAAATTGCCCGTGCCTTGGCAACGCATCCACAGTTAATCTTGTTAGATGAACCTGCGGCAGGTATGAACGATAGTGAGACAGAAGTATTGCGTCAATTGATCGGCAAAATCCGTGATTTAGGTATCACTGTTGTTGTCATAGAACATGATATGGCGTTGATGATGAATATTTGTGATCGATTAGCAGTGTTGAACTTCGGCAAAAAGATTGCAGAAGGCACACCACAAGAGATTCAAAATAATCCAGATGTAATCGAAGCGTACTTAGGAAAGGAGGAATAATATGTTAAAAATTGAAAATGTTGTGGCTGGATATGGTCACATTACAGCGTTGAAATCCATTAACCTAGAAGTTCCTCAAGGCTCTATTGTATCTTTGATTGGTGCTAATGGTGCCGGTAAATCGACAACCATGCGTTCTATCATGGGCTTAGTAAAACCTACAGAAGGTCGCATTACCTTTGAAGGTAAAGATATTACATCTATGAAAACTCATGATATTGTGAAATCTGGTATTTCTCTCGTTCCAGAAGGTCGCCAAATATTACAAGATATGAGTGTCTATGAAAACTTAGAAATGGGCGCTTATATTCGTAAGGATGCTGAAATTAACGATGATATTAAAAAAGTGTTCAAACGATTCCCTATTCTTGACGAACGTAGTTACCAATTAGGTGGTACTTTATCTGGTGGCCAACAGCAGATGCTTGCCATTGGCCGTGCTTTAATGGCTCGTCCTAAACTGCTGTTACTAGATGAACCATCCATGGGGTTGGCGCCGTTGGTAGTGAATGAAATCTTTGAAGTTATCAAAGAGATTAGCGCCGAAGGAACGACAGTATTGTTAGTAGAGCAAAACGTGCGTCAAGCTTTGAAAATTGCTGACTATGCATATGTATTAGAAACAGGTAAAATCGTTCTTTCAGGACCAGCCGAAGAAATACGTCACGACCCTAGAGTGATGGAAGCATACTTAGGTGGTAAAGTAGAATAGAATACTCTAAAATAATTAGCAGATATACAATCCATTGTGGTTGTGTATCTGCTTTTTAGTGTAAGCATTTTGAATTTGTGGTTGTTGCCGATAGAAATGGGGGATATGTATACTATCATAAGAGTGTGCAGAATCTAGGATATAAAGGTGTATAGATTTTATTATATAACGAATAATCACTGTAAAAAGTATTTTGATTACATACGCTATATTGTATGGTGACATTTATTACAATATAAGAAGAATTGAATGGTGCCAAAAACTATTGTGTATACATGAGCTACATATCTTGTAGGAGAATGATTTTTCTTGTAAACTAGTATTATAAATATAAAATATATATAACTAATATAGGAAGGTGTTTACTATGAGTATGGCAGCAAAACAAGCACGTGGGAAAAAAGCAAACGATGTCATCTTCGCGACAAACTCACAAGCTCAAGAGGCAGCGAAACAATATGGCAAAGAAAATGTATTAATTGGAACTGTCGGATCTATCCTAGATGAAAATGGCGACATTGTTTTCTTGAAAGTGGTAGAAGATGAGTTTCGTAATTTGCCACGTAATGAATATGTTGCATATGCACCGATTGAAGGGTTAAAAGAATTTGTAGAAGCATGTAAACAAGAATGCTTTGGACAATCTCGGCCAGATGCCTATATTGAAGGGATAGCCACAGCGGGTGGTACAGGTGGTATTCATCACTTAGTTCACAATTATACAGAACTAGGTGATAAGGTAATTACCGCTGATTGGTACTGGGGGGCATACAAGCAAATATGCCAAGATAATGGACGCGAATTAATTACATATCCTTTATTTGATGAGAATTATGGTTTCAATTTTGAAGCTTTACAATCTTTGATGTTGGAAATTGCTGAGAAGCAAGAAAATGTGCTGGTTATTTTTAATACACCTGGCAATAACCCAACAGGGTTTTCCTTATGTGACAGTGATTGGGATAAGGTATTAGATTTGGTGAAACGCATCGTCAATACTGGTAAAAATAAAGTTATTATTGGTGTAGATGCCGCGTATATTGATTTCTCTGGACCTAAAGAAGATGTACGTCGATTCTTTAAAAAGTTCGAACATTTGTCAAAAGATATTTTAACAGTCGTATGCTATAGTATTTCCAAAGGATTTACCATGTATGGTCAACGTGTTGGTTGCATGTTAGGGATTACTTCTGATAAAGAAGTGGCACAGGAGTTTTTTGATATTAACCAAATGACATCTCGTGGTACTTGGTCTAACATTAATAGACCGGCTATGCGTACGGTCGCTAATATCGTGCTTGATTCTGAAAAATTAAAACGTTATGAAGAGGAACGTAATTGCTACTCTCGTCTCGTAGAAGAACGGGCAGGTATCTTGGAATGTGAAGGAAAAGCGATTGGCTTACCGATGTTGCCATACATGGGTGGTTTCTTTGCAACAATTCCAAGTGATAATCCAAAGGCCTTGGCAGATGAATTGAAAAAAGAAAATGTATTTTTAATTCCTGTAGCCGGTGGTGTTCGCATTGCCGTATGTTCCATTCCTAAAAGACAAATTACTGGATTGGCACAACGAATTTATGATGCTATGAAACGTGTAGGGCAGTTATAATACGATAGAATAGAGAGAATAGAATATGACATAATAACTGTTAGGAAAAGACAGGTGAATCTAGATTCACCTGTCTTTTTTCTGTCTTATGGGATTGATATGCCTTGTCATATTATGAAAATTCTTAGATTACCTTTATATTTACATAAATATAGGATAAAAATAGCCTATTCTATAGTTAGTAAATATTAAAATTGAAGAAAAATGGAAAAAATCTTCCACTTTTTCCCACTCTATTATCTAGTTAAAAATGTTCGATATTATTGCTTATACGCGAACATATACATAAATATTTATAAATTTGTTCGCTATTAACGGATTGTAGGAAAAAAATGTATAAATATCTATAAATTGGGTGGTTATTTTGTTGTGAAAAGTGGGGATTTGTGGTAAAATTTACCATATAGTGGTAAATAGGGCAAATGGGTGAGAGAAAAGGAGGTGTCCTTACTATGTTTAAAGGTGAATTTTCACATACAATTGATAGTAAAGGGCGCATGATTATTCCCGCCAAAATGCGTGAACAACTAGGAGAAACTTGTGTTGTGACACGATATTTTGATAATACCTTAGCCATTTATACCCAAGAAAAATTTGATGAAATTGCAAAAAAATTAAGTTCTCAAAGCTCAAATAAAGCCAATCAGCGTGGGCTAGTTCGTTTTTTTGTAGGTGGTGCTGCTGACCTTGAGTTTGATAAACAAGGTCGAGTGTTGATACCTAGTAATCTACGTGCCCATGGTGAGCTAAAAAAAGATGTAGTGGTGGTTGGTAATGGTGAACGCATCGAGATTTGGAGTAAAACTCGTTGGGAAGCATATAACAACGAAATTTATGGAAATATTGAGGCGATGGCAGAAGAACTTGATTTGGATGATATTGGATTTTAAGTGAGGAATTATGGACTTTCATCATGTGAGTGTATTGCTCAATGAAACGCTAGAAGGATTGGCGATTAAACCAAATGGAACCTATGTGGACTGTACATTAGGTGGTGGGGGACATTCCCATGCTATTGGTGAACGGTTATCTTCAGAAGGTATGATTGTTGGTTTAGATCAAGACGTAGCGGCATTAGAGGCAGCCTCTCAGAGATTATCTGATTTAACTTGCCGGGTGAAAGTCATTAAAACTAATTTCTCTAACTTAAAGCAAGCATTACAAGAGGCAGGAATTAATAAAGTCGATGGATTTGTCTTTGACTTAGGTGTATCGAGTCATCAACTAGATACAGCGGAACGAGGGTTTTCTTATATGCAAGATGGTCCCTTGGATATGCGTATGAATCAAACTGGTACGTTGACCGCAGAAACGATAGTAAATACCTATTCTAGTGATGACTTATATCGGATTATCTGGGAGTACGGTGAAGAACGATGGGCAAAACGGATTGTTCAATTTATCGTAGAAGCTAGAGAAGAAATGCCTATAGTGACTACCTTTCAGTTGGTGGATATCATTAAACGTGCGATTCCAGCAAAGGCTAGACAAGATGGCCCCCATCCAGCAAAAAGAACATTCCAGGCGCTTCGCATAGAAGTGAATCAGGAACTTCAGATTTTGCATGATGCATTTGTAGATGCTGTATCTATGTTGCAACCAGGTGGAAGAATTGCAGTGATTACATTTCATTCTTTAGAGGATAGAATTACAAAGAAAACTTTTAAAGAGTTAGCACAGGGATGTACCTGCCCACCGAATTTACCAGTCTGTGTGTGTCATCATGTACCTACTGTGAAAGCAAAAAATAAGGCCATAGAGCCAAGTGATAAAGAAGTAGACGAGAATCCACGGTCCCGTAGTGCCAAGTTAAGGGTAGCCGTAAAATTATAGTTAGGAGGAATATATATGTTAGTACGAAAGGCTGCGTACTGGGAGCAATCAGCGCCTTATGTAGAGCCCGTCAGAAAGAAGAAAGTAAAAACGCAAGCGTTCATTTGGGATTTAACCCCAGATATGCGTCAGTGTTTGTTAACTGTATTGCTGGCGATGGTTCTAGGTATGACTTGCTTGCTCTTAACAGGTGTAACTGAAAATGCACGTAAAGAAACAGTCAATTTACAGGAACAAATCGTGTTAGAAAATCGTACTAATTATGAATATAATTTAGGGTTAGCAGAACTAAGATCTCCTACGCGCATTCAAAAAATAGCGCAACAAAAACTTGGCATGGTATTACCAGATAATTTCGTTTACACTAGTAAAAATACAGTGGAAGAACGAAATGTGACGATGAAAAAGGATATTAGAGAATGATGAAGGCAGTCCTTTTGGGCTGCTTTCTCTATGATTGGAGGAATCAATATGAAACGAGTGGAAGAAATTGTAAAGGTTGTATCTCCTACGAAAGTAGAAGGTCCTTTGACATCCGTTGTTAGCCATATTACGGCTGACTCTAGAACAGTACAAGAAGGTAGCTTATTTATCTGTTTAGTGGGCGCTACAGTGGATGCTCACAATTTTGTAGATAAAGCTGTAGAAGATGGCGCAGTAGCGATTATTGCCTCTAAACCAGTGACAGTGCCAGAACATGTAGCTGTACTATATGTTGAGGATACAAGACAAGCCTTGCAAGATGCTGTTCCATTTTTTTATGATTATCCAGCATCTAAAATGCGTATGATTGGTGTAACTGGTACGAATGGTAAAACTACGACGACGCATATCATTGGTCATATGTTACGGTCTCAAGGCTATACAGTGGGCATTATTGGAACAGTACACATCTTAATTGATGACCAATCCTATCCAATTCATAACACAACTCCAGATGTAGCGGATTTACAGCAAATTTTACAACAAATGGTGGATGCTGGTGTCACACATTGTATCATGGAAGTATCTTCTCATGCCTTAGCATTAGGACGTACAGCAGGAGTAGAATATGATACAGCCGTATTCACTAATTTGACACAAGACCATTTGGATTTCCACAAAACATTTGATAATTATTTAGCGGCAAAAGCTAAGCTATTTAAACAAGTTAGTGCCTCCTATCAGGTGAAAGAAGGTAAGGGCGCTGTTATTAATGTAGATGATGCCTATGGTCAAGCGATTGTAGATGTGACTACAGCACCTATGATTACTTACAGTACAGAAGGCAAAGGTACAATGAATGCTTCTGATTTGGCGATTACTGCTAAATCTTCCCAATTCACCTTATCCTATGAAGGAAAAACCTATCCGATTTCTACGAAAATTGCAGGTATGTTCAATGTGTATAATACCTTAGCAGCTGTAGGGGCTGCCTTATATGAAGGGTTGACGATGAAACAGATTGTGAAAGCATTGTCTACTTTTACAGCTGTACCAGGTCGATTTGAGCTCATTGAAGAAGGACAAGATTTTGCAGTCGTTGTAGATTATGCTCATACACCAGATGGATTAGAAAATATTTTACAAACTGCGAAGAAGATTGTAGAGAATCGTATTTTAGTTGTCTTTGGTTGTGGTGGTGACAGAGATGCTACAAAACGCCCTATTATGGGACGTATTGCATCACAATTTGGAGATTGCGTATTTGTGACATCGGATAACCCTCGAACAGAAGATCCAGTACAAATCGTAAAAGATGTCGAGGTAGGTGTGAAAGAAGGTTTACATGATGGTGTAACCTACGAAGTCATTGTAGACCGTCGTGAGGCGATTCATAAGGCGATCAAAGAGGCCACTACAGGAGATGTAGTTATCATTGCAGGTAAAGGCCATGAAGATTATCAAATTTTAAAAGATGAAACTATCCATTTTGATGATCGTGAAGTGGCAAGAGAAGCCTTGAAGGAGAGATAATATGGCACAATTTACAGTGCAAGAAGTACTAGAGGCAACACAAGGGTTCTATGTAGGAACAAGTACTTGTTCCTTTGCTGATGTATCAACTGATACCCGTACAATTGGGAAAAATGGATTATTTGTTGCTTTGGAAGGAATGACATTTGATGGTCATGATTTCCTTGCAGTGGCAAAAGAACGTGGTGCTACTGGTGCTGTGGTGAAACGAGGTAAAAAGATCGATGGCTTAGTTTGTATTGAAGTAGAAGATACATTACAAGCATATCAACAATTAGCAACCTATCATCGTAGACGTTTCCCAATCCCTGTCATTGGTATTACTGGTTCCTCTGGGAAAACAACCACAAAGGAAATGATTAGCGCTGTATTAGAAAAAGCCTTTACAGTGCTCAAAACAGAAAAGAATTATAATAATGAAATTGGCGTTCCAAAGATGTTATTGCAATTGACGGAAGACCATGATGTATGTGTTCTTGAAATGGGGATGCGTGGGCTTGGTCAAATTGCTGAACTAGCAGAGATTGCAGAGCCTACAATAGGGGTTATTACTAATGTAGGTACTAGCCACATTGAACTATTAGGGTCTCAAGAAAATATTGGAAAAGCGAAACAAGAATTGATTGAAGCCTTACCAAGTACAGGAGCAGCTGTATTGAATCATGATGATCCTTTTGTATTGCCTATGTCTAACGTAACGGAGGCAAGGGTGATGACCTACGGTATGCAAGAGGGTTCTCAGGTACAAGGGACTCAATTAGAATATACAGCGAAAGGTATTAACTTTATTGTTCATGATACATCAGGTGATTGGAATGTATTTTTACCTATGATTGGGATTCACAATGTGTATGATGCATTATCGGCGATTGCAGTAGGGACGATTTTAGGTGTACCGAAAGCAGAAATTGTGGAGGCTTTTAAAGAGTTTCCAGGCATACCTATGCGTCAAGAGATTGTAGCTTTTCCAACTTTCACAGTATTAAATGATGCGTACAATGCAAATCCAAATAGTATGGCAGAGTCCATTCGAGCTATGGGACAGTTGCAAGGGACACGTAAAATTGCTATGCTAGGAGATATGTTAGAGTTAGGTGAGCATTCCAAAATAGCTCATGAAGAGATTGGCAGGATTCTCGGAGAAGAGCACTATGATATGGTGTTTACCTTCGGCGATATGATGAAAATAACAGCCTCCGTAGCAAAAGAAGCAGGGGTTCCTTATGTCTATGTAGGAAAGAGTCATCTTGATATTGCCAATGCCTATTATGATGTAAGACAAGAAGGTGATGTGATTCTAGTAAAAGGGTCCCGTGGCCTAAAAATGGAACGTATTATTGAAGATTTTAAAGAACGACATGAATAAGTAAGGAGACATGTGACATGAATATGGACTATGCATTAGCCTTTGGCTTAGCCCTAGTAAGTACATTAGTATTCGGTAAAATAGGGATTCCTCTATTACAGCGATTGAAAGCACAACAGTCGATTCGTGAAGATGGACCTCAGGCACATTTAGCTAAAGCTGGAACACCAACAATGGGTGGATTATTTATGATGCTAGCTTTAGTCATCACAGTTTGCATAGTACCACCCTATTCTGTAACATTGTGGATGCTATTATTTTTAACCTTAGGCCATGGTGCATTAGGATTTAGTGATGATTTTATCAAAGCTGTCAAACGTCGTAACTTAGGATTAACGGCGAAACAAAAATTACTAGGTCAAGCGGTATTGGCTGTCGTATTTTGTTATATCTCAATCGCGTATGCAGCATTGCCAACTACTTTATGGATTCCATTAGTAGATATCACTATAGATCTTGGTTATGCGTATTATATATTGGCATTTATCATTATTTTAGGAACAACGAATGCTGTTAACTTAACTGATGGCTTAGATGGATTGGCAACTGGTATTTCTGCTATTGCAGGGGCTGCCTTCGCAGTGGTAGGATTATTAGTAGGCTCCTTAAGTGTTACCTTCTTTGGTATTGTCGTGAGTGCGGTTTGCTTAGGATTCTTATATTTTAATGCGAATCCAGCGAAAGTATTTATGGGAGATACAGGTTCATTAGCATTAGGTGGTGCTTTTGCAGGGATGGCCATTGCTACAAAAACAGAACTTTTATTAATTGTCATAGGCTTTGTATTTGTAGTAGAAGCCTTATCTGTTATTTTGCAGGTAGCATCTTTTAAAACTCGAGGTGTTCGTATTTTCCGTATGAGCCCAATTCACCATCACTTTGAATTAGGTGGCTGGAGTGAGCGAAAAGTGGTATATGTATTCTGGGCTGTTTCTTTGGTAATGGCATTATTGGGTATTGCACTTCTTAGTATGAAATAATATAGATTACGGCTCTACTAGTAAGAGCCGTTATTCTTGCATATAGGGTTAGGTGGTTAGAATGGATTATTCAGATTCTCATGTATTGGTATTAGGTGCGGGTCTTAGTGGTATTGGTGTAGCCCACACATTGGCTAAATTAGGCGCAACAGTGACGCTTAATGATTATAAAAAAATTGATTTTGATCCTGCTGAAAGTCAGTATTTGGCAGAGAATCATATAGAAGTGATTACAGGGCAACAAGATTTTGTGTTACTTGATACAGCTACAAGAGTGGTTGTATCACCTGGTATTTCTTTAGAGATACCTATTATTCAAGAGGCGAAAAAAAGAAATATTCCCGTAGTAGGGGAAGTGGAAATTGCCTATGAAGTCTCAAAAGCTCCTATTTTAGGTGTGACTGGTACTAATGGTAAAACGACAACGACTTCTTTATTAGCAGAAGTATTGAAAGAAGCAAAATGGGACGTTTATGTAGGGGGGAATATTGGCTACTCTCTTAGTGAACAAGCCTTGGCAGTACCTGAAACAGGTGTGTTAGTGGCTGAACTTTCATCGTATCAATTGGAGAGTATTGATAAGTTTCGTACTAAAGGAGCTATCTTGCTAAATGTGACACCAGACCATTTGTTGCGTCATAAAACGATGGAACGATACCAAGAGGCTAAGGAAAATATATTCCGCAATCAAGAATTAGGGGATTGGACAGTGTTAAACTTTGATTCTCCTATTGTGGCTGATATGGAAAAACGAGTAAAAGGCCATGTATTAGGAATTAGTCAAGAAAGACCTGTCACAGATGGGGCGTATTTTGAAAACAACACATGCTATGCAGTGATGCATGGAAATGCCGTACCAGTGATTACGACAAAAGATATCCATATTCCAGGATCTCACAATATTGAAAATATTCTGAGTGTTATAGCTTTAACTTATGCGTTGGGTGTACCAGTAGAAGATATCTATCGGGCTATTGCAAAATTTCATGGTGTGGCACATCGTTTAGAAAGAATTCGTACCCTAAATGGAGTTACGTATTATAATGATTCTAAAGCAACTAATACGGACTCTACCATTAAAGCTTTAGAGTCTTTTACTGCACCTCTTGTATTGATTGCAGGCGGCAAAGATAAAATGACAGATCTGGAAGAAATGATGGAGCTAGTGAAAACCAATGTAAAAGAGCTAATTCTTATTGGTGAAGCAGCACAGCGTTTTGCTGAAGCCGCTGTTAAAGTAGGAGTGCCACACATTCATCGTTGTAAATCTATGGAAGATGCAGTATCCTTAAGTGCTCGCATTGCGGAAGATGGGGATGTAGTATTATTATCTCCAGCCTGTGCAAGTTTTGACTGGTATGCACGATTTGAAGATAGAGGCGATCATTTCAGAAGATTAGTAGAACGATTGTAAGGGGTCATACATGAATATCATGATTTCAGGCGGAGGTACTGGAGGTCATATTTATCCAGCTCTCACGATTTATAAAACATTAGAAACAATGGTAGATGCTAACTTTCTTTATGTAGGAACTGAAAGAGGACTTGAGTCACGCATTGTTCCTAAAGAAGGGATTCCATTTACTACATTACCTGTACAAGGATTGCAACGTAAATTGTCCTTAGATACTTTGGTAACAGCAGGTAAAACACTGTCCTCCTTGTGGAAAGCAAATCGGTTACTATCTGATTTTAAACCAGATATTGTCATTGGTACTGGTGGCTATGTATGTGGTCCTCTACTATTAGCAGCTGCTTTACGTGGGATTCCTACATTAATTCAAGAACAAAATGTAGTGCCAGGCATAACGAATAAAATTTTAAGCCGATTTGTTGATGTAGTAGCTGTAGGATATGAAGAAGCGATTCCACATTTTCCAAGCGCAAAGAAAGTTATATATACAGGCAATCCGGTACGTCCAAGTGTAATGACTGCAAATCGGGAAGAGGCTAGAGCGTACTTTGGTTTACAAGATGATCAAACAGCTATCTTAGTAGCTGGAGGATCTCGTGGTGCACGGAGTATTAATACAGCGATGCAAGCCGTTCATGAGCATTATAAAGGTAGAGAGGATATTAAAATTATCCACGCTACAGGTACTGATGAATACAGTCGTGTTTGTGAAAGCTTAGGTATACAAGAAGGTGATGTATACAGCTCAACATCACATATTGTTCCTTATTTAGACAATATGGATATGGCCATGGCTGCATCAGATATGGCGATTTTTAGATCGGGAGCAATAGGGCTAGCAGAATTAGCGGTGCGTGGCATACCATCTATTTTAATCCCTTATCCTTATGCAGCTGCTGACCATCAAACATTTAATGCGAAAGCATTTGTAGACGCCGGTGCTTCTACGATGATAGTAGATAAAGAATTAAACGGTACAAGGTTATTGCAAGCGGTAGATGCAATGTTAGCGGATCAGAGATGTCGCAAACGTATGGCTGAAGCTACATTACAATTAGGAAAGCCTGAGGCAGCTATAGAAATTGCTAAGTTGGCACTATCCATTAAGAAATCATAGGAGGGAGTATCTCTATGTTAGATACCTATCAACGTATACATTTAATTGGAATTGCAGGTTCTGGCATGCGTGCTATTGCGCATGTATTGATTGAAAAAGGATTTATTGTATCTGGTTCCGATATTCAAGAATCTGCGATTACAGAAAAATTTAGAAATGCAGGGGCTACTATTTTTATGGGCCATGATGCTACTCATGTAGAAGGAGTGGATGTGGTTATTCGCTCTACTGCGATCCATGATGATAACCCTGAAATTGTAGGGGCTAGAGAGCGAAATATTCCAATTTTACACCGTTCCGACGTGGTAAAAGCAGTGTTAGATGAAACCTATGGTATTGCTGTGGCTGGTGCACATGGTAAGACGACAACTACGTCTATGATTGGGCAAATTTTTATGGAAGCAAACCAAGATCCAACCATCATCATTGGTGGAGAAGTGGATTATTTAAATGGTAGTAGCCATGTAGGTAAAGGTAAATATAGTATTGCTGAAGCTGACGAAAGTGATGGTTCTTTCTTGCACTTAAATCCTAAGCGTATTGTAATCACGAATATTGAAAATGACCACATGGACCATTATCGAACGGTGGAAAACTTATTGCGAGCTTTCACGGAGTTTTCTATGAAATTACCAGAAGATGGTATTGCTGTAGTATGTGGTGATAATCCTTCGATTCGACGGATTATGCCTGATATTAAGCGTACATGTATTACGTATGGTTTAGGAGCAGGCAACGATTATAGAATTGAGAATTTACGCATTGAACAAGGGATTACTACCTTTGAAGTAGTTCATAATGATACTATACTGGGTACCTTGCGTTTAGCTGTACCGGGTCAACATAATGCGTTGAATGCACTAGGTGCTCTGGTAGTGGCCTTGGGAGAAGGAATTTCCTTTGAAGTAGTTGCTCGAGCATTGCGTAAATTTATTGGTGCGAAACGTCGATTTGAGACGAAAGGTCATGTAAAAGATGTTTGGGTGGTAGATGATTATGCCCATCATCCTACAGAAATTGCAGCTACTATTAAAGCAGCAAAATCTTTGGAAGACCATCGAGTAGTAATTTTATTCCAGCCACATCGGTATAGTCGTACAAAATTATTGTTGCGTGAGTTTGGTACGGCTTTCAAAGAAGCTGATCTAGTGTTCATTACAGACATTTATAGTGCTGGTGAAAAACCTGAGGCGGGGATTGATGGTATGTCCATTCCATTGATGATTAAAGAATTGACAGGCAAAGAGACTCATTATGTGGCAGATGTCAATACATTACCCCAAACCGTATTAGAATACATTGAACCTAATGATTTAGTCATCACTATGGGGGCAGGTAATATTAATCAATTTGGACCTAAACTATTAGCTTTATTGGAGGAAAAATAAAGTGAAGGATAAACGTATTATTGTCCTCATGGGAGGACCATCAAAAGAAGCCGATGTATCAAGAAGAACGGCTGCAGCTATTGCGGAAGCATTACAAAATAAAGGGTATGCAGCTACAACATTAGAATGTAATCCGAGTACAGTAGTACAAGATTTACAAGATTTAAACTGTGATGTTGTATTTAATGCGATTCATGGCAAATATGGGGAAGATGGAGCCTTACAAGGGGCCCTTGAAATGGCAGGTATTCCTTATACGGGATCTGGTGTAATGGCGCATGCGGTGGGAATGAATAAAAAAATGAGCAAACATGTATTTTTAGGGGCTCAGATTCCTACAGCTAATTCAAAATCCTATGATAGTCAATTACAACCTGTGGATACGATTTTAGAAGATATTCATGCTAACTTTTCAGTGCCATTTGTTGTGAAAGCAGCTAGCCAAGGTTCTAGTATTGGGGTAGCAATTATTAAGGATGAAGCCACTGTTGATGCCGAAGTAAAACAAGTATTAGACATAGACCATGTTATCGTAGTAGAAGAATTTGTAGATGGTAGAGAATTTACAGTATCTGTATTAGATGGTAAAGCCTTACCAGTGATTGAAATTCGACCACATTCTGGGGAATATGATTATGCTTCTAAGTACACAACTGGTGCTACTGATTATTTAGTGCCAGCACCAATTACAGATGAACAAGCAGCTGCTATGCAACGCATTGGAGAGTCTGTATATCAACAAATGCAATGCGCTGGTGTCATTCGTGTGGATATTATGATGAACAGCACAGATGACATGTTTGTACTGGAATATAATACAGTACCAGGTATGACAGCTACATCTTTAGTACCTAAAGCAGCAAAAGCTATAGGAATTGAATTTCCTGAATTGTGCGAACAAATTCTTCATTCAGCTGGATTGCATAAATTTTAGGAGTAGCTATGAATGTAAATGGGTTTCAAACGCAAGAGGAGCAAAATGTTCCTCCATTTGAGGAACAACCAAGGAATGAAAGACAGAGGTATTCCATAGAAGATGGCTGGGAAGTTGTGACCATAGATACACCAGAAGGAACTAAACGTGTACGACGTAGACGGAAGTTAAAACCACGCAAACAATCAAAGCCAGCGGTCTGGAAGCTAGTCGTTGGTGCCTGCATATTAATCGGTCTCTTTACATTACCGTTGCCAATTGGTCAAATTCAGGTGATAGGAACTAGTCAATTAACGTCAGAAGATGTGGTACACATAGGTGATTTAGGGTATCCTGTCAATATTTTGCGGGTTAGAACGGGCGCTTTAGAAGAGCGTTTACAAAAGGATATACGTGTAGATACGGCGCATGTATCTTATGCATTACCACTTACTTTGCAGGTAGATGTGAAAGAACGAAAAGCGTTGGTTGTAGTTCCATCTCAATTTGGTTTTGTTTCCTTGGATCGACAGGGTATGGTCATTGCTAGTAGTGCCACCATTCCTGACACAACTGTACCCATTATTTCTGGAGTACGGTTAGGGAATGCATTATTAGGTGATACTATCGAAGCTGAAGGAATCCGTGGAGCCATTGCGTATATGGAGGCTTTCACTGAAGAGGGACGAAAGCAAATTGGTGAAATCAATGTAGGTGATGCTGATAAAATGATTGCCTATACGGTAGAAGGATTGCCAATTCATATTGGTGATCGTAATAATTTAGAAGAAAAGGCAAAAATAACTGCAGATATGCTTGTGGATATTGCACAACGTCATGTATCTGCGGAGTTTATCGATGTAAATATTAAATCCCCTTTTATTAAAACACAATAAAGGAGTACAGAGTTGAAACAAGGGCGTATCGCCATAGCTGTAGTAAGTATGATTGTAGGGGTTATGCTTGTTACGCAGTACAGAATGACGCAGACTATTGCAGATGGCAATATAAACTTACAAAGAAGTGGAGAGTTGGCACTAAAGATTCACTCTCTTCAAGAAGAACGGGCGGGCCTTAAAAAACAAATTGCTACTATGAAAGAAGAAGGAAGTCTAGAGGGTATGAAAGAAGAAAATCGACTATTAGCCCTTAGGGCTTCCTTAGTCGATGTAGAAGGTCCAGGCGTGATTTTAACTATAACGGATAGTAAAACACCTGTGAAAGATGGAGAAAATCCTAATTTATACTTAATTCATGATGAAGATATGCTACGTATTGTCAATGAATTGAGAGCAGCTGGAGCAGAGGCTATTTCTATTAATGACCAACGGTTGATAGGAACTTCAGAAATTCGTTGCTCAGGACCAACCGTTACAGTCAATGGAAAAATTTTTGCTCCACCATTTATCATTAAAGCCATTGGAGATACAAAAACACTGCATTCGGCTCTTACTATGAGAGGTGGTGTAGTAGAGTCTCTCAAATATTGGGGGATTGAAGTGAAAATTCAAGACGAAGAGAATGTAACTGTCCCTGCTTATGATGGAACGATAAAACAAAATTACATCAAAGTGAAGGGAGGTCAATGATGGTATATGTGTGGATTATAGGAGGATTACTACTAGGCATTATCATTGGTATTATTACACCTTTTGATGTGCCAGTATCCTATGCTAAATATACATCTGTGGCACTCTTAGCTGCCTTGGATTCTATTTTTGGTGGCACAAGAGCAGCTATAGAAAGAACATTTGGACTGTCTATTTTTATTACAGGGTTCTTTTCTAATTCCTTATTAGCAGCAGTATTGGTATTTTTAGGAAATGTGGTAGGCATAGATTTATATTATGTAGCATTGATCTCATTTGGGTTGCGTTTATTTCAAAATACAGCGGCTATCCGTAGATTATTATTAACAAAACGACTACATACATAGAAAATTTAAAGTCAATTTTTGACTTTCATTGAAAAAATATAAAATATATTGTAAAATAAAAGCAAATTATAAATGATAAGATAGACTAGTAGTATAATGTCATTGTAATAGCATATGAAATATATCTCTAGTAAAGAGGAGGAGCATTCGATGTCAGAGTTTGCAAAAATTAAAGTTATTGGTGTTGGTGGCGGCGGCGGAAATGCCGTATCTCGTATGATTGGCAGCGACTTGGAAAATGTTGATTTCTTAGTAGCTAATACAGAGACACAAGCATTAGATGGTACTAATGTACCTGTTCGCATCCAAATTGGTGAGAAGGCTACTAAAGGCTTAGGCGCTGGTGCGAATCCAGAAGTAGGCCGTGAAGCAGCAGAAGAAAGTCGCGAAGATATTTTGAAAGCATTACAAGGTGCTGACATGGTTTTCGTTACTGCTGGTATGGGAGGTGGTACTGGTACTGGTGCAGCTCCTGTAGTGGCAGAATGTGCTCGTGAAGCTGGCGCATTAACAGTGGGTGTTGTGACAAAACCATTTGGCTTTGAAGGTAAAAAACGTAAAGAACAAGCTGAACGTGGTATTGAAGCATTAACTGGTAAAGTGGATACTATCATCACAATTCCAAATGACCGTTTGTTGGGTATCATTGATCGTAAAACTTCCTTGAAAGATGCGTTCTTAACAGCTGACGAAGTATTGCGTCAAGGTATCAAAGGTATTTCTGACTTAATTACAAAACCAGGTTTAATCAACCTTGACTTTGCCGATGTAAAAACTATCATGACAAACCAAGGTGAAGCATTGATGGGTATCGGCGTAGGCGAAGGTGAAAACCGTGCTGTAGATGCTGCGAAACAAGCAATCAATAGCCCACTATTGGAAACTTCCATTGACGGTGCAAAAGGCATCTTGTTAAACATCACTGGTAGCGAAGAATTAAGCTTATTTGAAATTAATGAAGCAGCAGAAATTATTTCTGAAGCAGCAGATCCAGAAGCAAATATTATCTTCGGTTCTGTTATTGATGAAAATGTAGGCGACAAAGTGTTTATCACTGTGGTAGCTACTGGTTTTGGTGACCAAGGTTCTTCCAATAGTTTTGCTCGTAAAAGCCCATTCGGTGCTACAGGAAACTCTCCAGACGTACCAGCTTTCATGAAACGATAAGATACTCATAGTAGGAGGATATTATGAAGAAAATCATAGTAGCCACAGCTGTATTAGCTGCCTTTAGTGCTTCTGCATTCGCAGCTGCTGTTCCTGTCACAAATATTAATGCAGGCGAAACAAAAGTAGCCGCTGAATATTCTTTATCTAAAAAAACAGCCCAAGATACAAAACGTAAAGATGGCTTTGGCGTATCTGCACAGCAAGGTGTATCCGATAATTTAGCGGCACAATATTCTTTCAATAAAGTACATCGTACAGGTGCTGATATTAAAGATCATCAATTGGCTGGTGCTTATGCGGTACATCCTAATATCAATGTATACGGTGCTGGTACATACGTAGATATGGGACCTAAACAAAATGGGTTTGGTTACCAAGCAGGTGTAATTGGTCACACGCAACTAGCTGATAAAATTGAAGGCTTTGCTAAAGTAGGTTTCGGTAATGATATTAAAGGAACTTACCAAGTGGGAGCTTCCTATGGATTACGTCCAGATATTGATTTAAATGTGTACTATCAATATGATCAATACAATATGAATCAAAATAAAACGGATGTGAAAGGTTTGCATGCAGGAGTAGGATACTCTTTCTAAGTAAACAAGTTGCATCGTCGAGATGTAGAAAAGAATAGATAAGGACTGTTATAGAAGGTGAGAACCGATCTATGGCAGTCCTTTTGATTTCCTTGTGTAATACATATGAACAGTCAATTACTATATGTAAACAATTAATTTGAAAAATAAGTTGACTATATGACGCTTGATTTCTTATAATAAAGGTGTAACAGAATGTAAGAATCATGTAAGCTTGTCAGATCCAGTATACCCATGTTATGGGGAGGAGGTAGTACTATGCATACACTTTGTAAAGGTTTAGCAAGTGTAAGAGAAGTACCGAATGCCGTGATTGTACGAAATGTGCAATACAAACGAACTACAAGATCACCGCAGTTACAAATTAACTATACCCCAAGAAAGCAAGAACATATAGTGACGGTTTGTAATTCAAAAGGCACCTTAGTGTCCACGATGTTAGAACGGTTCGATTCCGAATGGAATCACCATGATGAAGTTTCATTGGGGGAAATGCCAAAGGTTTGGCCAGGTGAGTTGAAAGACAGAACAAGAACGAAATTTGTGTTTACACCAGAATCAATTCTTGAGTTTGTCGATGCCATTCAAGATGATAATCCCATCTATCGGGAAGAAGTTCCTGTTGTACCAGAATTAATGGTGTTATCACACATGGCCCATCACGTGTTAGATGAAACAATGTTACTTCAATTAGATATTACGTTTTCTGCGCCATTTTATGGTGGAGATGTTATTTATGTAGAAAAACTTACAATCCATTCAGAAAAGCATACACAAATTGGTGAGTGCGAATTAGTCGGTACTCATGGAGGGCGTGCTCGTTGTAAATGGATTTATGAAGAGGAGTTAGTAAATGTTAAAGACTAGAGAGTTGACAAAAATGGCATTACTCGTGGCATTAGTTTGTGTAATGGCTCAATTATCGATTCCCAACCCAATGGGAGTAGGAATGATTTCCTTAATTACCGTTGCACTTTGTTTGATTGGTCTATTATTGCCACCAAAGCAAGCATTTTTGACAGTATTAGTCTATGTTTTATTAGGAGCAGTGGGATTACCTGTATTTACCGGATTTACTGGTGGTATGGGGAAAATACTGGGTCCTACAGGCGGATTTATTCTAATTTGGCCGATTGCATATACAGCAGTTAGTTGTCTGAAAGGAACTGAAAAGCGGTTTCTTAGATATGCTGTAGTAGCGACTGTGGTAAGCATAGTCATTACCTATGTAGCGGCAGTACCTTACTTTATGTCTGTTGCCAATATACCATTTACAGTTGATGGATTACATAAAGCTTTGGGGATTTTATTTTATCCATTTGTGGTGGGTGATATATTGAAAGCCATCCTATCTGCATGGATTGCTACAAAAATTAAATTATAAGAACTAGGTTATAAAAAGCGATTAGATCCTGTTGGATGTAGTCGCTTTTTTGTGTTCGGTATATTGTATCTATTGCTGAGGGACGAGAGATTGCTCTTGAAAGATTAGGGGAATGTCAACGCATGTTCTATATCAATTAGTCATTCATTGAAAGCCCTTTATCCATGCAATTTAGTGATTTACAAAGTGTGGTAGTTCTCTGAAATTGTATGATTCTATGAATTTTTACAAGTTTACTATATCTAATTGGCATACATGATATAGTGGTTTAGATTGAAATTAACTACAAGATGTTGTAAACTAAAGTCAATGATACCCGTGCAGGGTAGTCTCTAGTGAAACATCTAACACCATACTAGATGATTAGACACAAGAGTAAGTTCTTGACAACAATGGCTCTAGAACTTATCTAATGCCTAGACACTAAAGATTAAGTAAGAATACTCTACAGGTGTAGACAAGAGATAGACAGGAGCAGAGACTGCTCTTTTTATATGTCTACATTTTGATTTAATTATGCAATGTAAAGACAGTCAGCGTATCTGTTATATATTGCGTATAGTTCATACTGAATCGAATGTCCATCGTGCTCATACTGGCATAGGGGGCATGAGTCAATAGGAGGTTATATTATGATACAGGTAATAAAACGGGATGGCAAAGAGGCTGCATTTGATAAGGAAAAGATCATTGTGGCTATCGAAAAGGCTATGCATAGTAGTACTGGAGTATATACGCCAGGATTGGCATTGCAAATCGCCAATGAAATTGAAGCCTATGCTGAAAAAATAGGGCGTAATATTACCATCTATGCCATTGAAGATCAAGTATATTATAAACTCCTAGAAAATAATAATCCTGCTACGGCTCGTGCCTATGAAAATTATAAAGCAGTACAAGCTTTCAAACGGGTGGAAAATACGACGGATAAAGATGTCTTTGGTTTGCTCAATCGGTCTAATGTAGCAGTCCTAGATGAAAACTCCAATAAAGATGCGTCCATTGTGTCCACGCAACGCGATTTAATTGCAGGAGAAGTGAGCAAGGACATTGCTCGTAGAAAATTAATTCCTACGGATATTGTACAAGCTCATGACAGCGGTGCGATCCATTTCCATGACATGGACTATATTATCCAACCTATGTTTAATTGCTGTTTAGTGAACTTAGAAGATATGTTGACGAACGGTACCGTTATCAATGGGAAACGCATTGATACGCCTAAATCCTTTCAGGTAGCATGTACGGTAACAACGCAAATCATTGCGCAGGTGGCATCTGGTCAATATGGAGGGCAAAGCATTAACGGCATCGACCGTATATTGGCTCCTTACGTGCGGAAATCCTATGATAAATATTTGGAGTTAACACTGCAAGAACAAGTCGAAGTGTATGGCATGACTCCAGATGTGAAAAAAGCAGAAGAAATTGCGTGGAACCGTACGAAGAAAGAGGTAAAAGACGGGATCCAAACTATACAGTATCAAATCAATACATTGATGACCACCAATGGGCAGGCCCCTTTTGTGACTTTGTTCATGCATTTTGATCCGAATAGCGAACTGGCAAAAGAAGCTGCGTTAATCGATGAAGAAATTTTAAAACAACGTATCCAAGGCATTAAAAATGAAGCTGATGTGTACATAACACCAGCTTTCCCTAAATTGATTTATGTGCTAGATGAACACAATGTACATCCTACTAGCGAATACTACTATTTAACAGAATTGGCAGCGCAATGTACGGCGGAACGCATGTATCCAGACTATATTTCTGCGAAAAAAATGAAAGAAATCTATGAGGGCAATGTATTTGCTCCTATGGGATGTCGCTCTTTCTTGTCTCCTTGGAAAAATGAAAAGGGAGAGTATGTATTCAATGGTCGCTTTAATATGGGCGTAGTGAGCTTGAATTTACCGCAAATTGGGATTTTAGCACAAGGTAAGGAAGATGTATTCTTTGAAATCCTTGAAAAACGGTTAGAATTAGCAGAAAAAGCCTTATTATTCCGCTATGATCTATTGAAAGATGTGACCAGTGATGTGTCACCGATTCATTGGCAATATGGAGCCATTGCTCGCTTGCCTAAAGGGGCGCCAATTCGTCCTTTACTAGAAGGTGGGTATGCAACGATTTCCTTGGGCTATATCGGCTTATATGAGGCGACCAAGCTAATTGTAGGCGATTCCAATACATCGGACACAGGCCATGAGTTTGCTAAAAAAGTGATGGAACGTTTGCATAATGCGACGGAAACATGGCGCAGCAAACACAACATCGGATTTGCCCTCTATGGTACGCCAGCTGAAAGCCTCACGAACCGTTTTTCCTCCATTGATAGAGCACGGTTTGGGGAAATCCCAGATATTACTGACAAAGGATACTATACCAATAGTTACCATGTGAACGTACGAGAAGAAATCAATGTATTCGATAAATTTGCTTTCGAATCGGAGTTCCAAAAATTATCCACAGGAGGATGTATTTCCTATGCGGAAATCCCTAATATGAATAATAATATTCCTGCGTTGTTGACGATGATGCAGTATATTTACGATACCATTTCCTATGCGGAATTTAATACGAAATCTGACTATTGCCATGAATGTGGCTTTGATGGTGAGATCATCGTCAATGATCAAGTGCAATGGGAATGTCCTCGGTGTCACAATACCAATCGTGATACCTTAACGGTTATTCGTAGAACTTGCGGATATTTAGGAGAAAACTTCTGGAATGAAGGTCGTACGAAAGAAATTAAAGATCGAGTAATGCATATTTAATAAGATGATGAAAGAAGGTTGTACTATGCGCTATGGACAGCTTAGACAATATGATATTGCTAATGGTGAGGGCATCCGTACATCCTTATTCGTTACTGGGTGCACCCATTGTTGCTATAATTGCTTTAACGAGGAATATCAAGATTTTTCCGCTGGCAAAGAATGGACTGAAGATGATACGGAACGATTGCTTTCTTATGTCGTATCTCCTGCATGCAGTGGATTGACCTTATTAGGAGGAGAACCATTTCAAAATGTTGACGGATTGCTACCCTTAGTGGATAGAGTATTAACAGTAGCGCCGCAAAAACCAATTTGGGTCTATTCGGGATATACCTATGAAGAAATATTGGCATGCCCTAATAAACGCCAATTGTTAGAGCGATGCCATATCTTAGTAGATGGTAAATTCGTGGATGAGTTACGAGATCCTGGGCTGGCATTTAGAGGGAGTAGCAATCAGCGGATTATTGATATACAAAAGTCTCTGCAAAGTGGAGAAGTAGTGTTGTATTTGGAATAACATGAGCTAGTTAAATTAATATTATAAAATAGCGGATATTTGAACTGTACTGTCAAATATCCGTTTTACATTGGCTGATATTTACGTTAAATATATATGAGAGTCAAATAATTATAATAGATTTTTTAGAAAAGATAAGGATACGTCGAGCAACTTATTTTCTGCTATAAGACAATAGGTATGCACGATAGCGAGATAAAGAGTGAACTAAAAGAGCTGTATAGGGAACACTATACAGCTCTTTTTATAAAAATTCATTGTATTGTTTTATACGATGGTTTGGCTAGGATCCCATACTTCGCCATCTGCATCTGGCAAGAATCCGTATTCTTTTGTCCACAATGTTTTGTATTTTACGGCTTGGTTGTGGATTTTTGTAATCATTGTTTCGTCAGTACGGATGACTTTCGCAGGGCTACCTACCACAAGGGAGTAGGGTGGGATTTCTGTGCCTTCTAGGACGAGAGCGCCAGCGCCGATGATGGAGCCACGGCCGATATGACAGCGACTAAGAACGATAGCGCCCATGCCCACCAATACGTGGTCCTCTAGGGTAGAGGCGTGGATGATAGCGCTGTGACCGATGGTAACGAAGTCACCAAGGATACAAGCGTGGTCATCGTCTACGTGAAGTACGGAATTATCTTGTACATTGGAGTAGCGGCCTACAACGATTTTATTGACGTCTCCACGGGCAGATACATTTTGCCATACAGAGGCATATTCTTTTAATTCTACATCACCAGCAAGCTCAGCACCTGGCATAGCGTGACTTTTTGGATCTAATTTTGGATACTTTCCTTTAAATGGTAGCATAGTAACCTCCTAGATGTAGCTGTAAATAACTACGATATATGTAACGTATCTTCAGTAATAACAGGATATTAGTTCAAGAAATAATTTGTACCTATTAGCATAAAAAAACAGGAATGCTATAGAAATATATTGGAACTTATGATATCTAATGATATCTAATGAACTATATTTGTTTACTGACTAGTTTATAAATTTGCAGATATATTTGGTTTAGATGAATTGTTGTGCCTTCTTGATAGCTTCCTTGGCTTCCGCTACAACAGATTCTACGATGGTTTTCGCAGGTTCTACTTGTGTTAAACGGTTTAAGCCTTGTCCCACTTGCACAACGCCGTTTACAATGTCGCCGTCCACGGCAGCTTTTTTGTTAGTGCCAATGGCCATAGCTGTCAAATCGCTTTTTGGAGCACAGCTATATTCAGCTTCTAAATAACGGGCCGTAAATTCACTTTTTAGACCACGTACACCATGGTTGAAAGTAAGACCTGTTACAGTAGAATCCGTGTCGGTAGCGTTGATGATAGCGTCTTTACAATTTTGATGCATTTTACATTCTTCTGCCAAAATGAAACGAGATCCCATTTGAACGCCAGCAGCGCCCATAGTCAAACCAGCAGCTAAACCACGTCCGTCAACGATACCGCCAGCGATGACCACAGGGATATCAACTTCTGGCACAACGTTTTCTAGTAAAGCCATTGTTGTTTGTGTACCGATGTGGCCACCAGCTTCTTGGCCTTCAATGATGATGGCATCTGCTCCAGCTGCTGCTACCCGTTTAGCTAATTTTACATTCGGTACCACAGGGATGACTTTGATGCCTGCCGCATGTAATGGTTCAATGAAAGGAACAGGATTGCCTGCACCTAAGGTAACGAAAGCTGGTTTTTCTTCTACGATAACAGCTAAGATATCATCTAAGTTTGGTGCCATTAGCATTAAGTTTACACCAAATGGTTTATCTGTTAAGGATTTACATTGACGGATTTCTTGGCGAACCCATTCTGTGTCACGACCGCCGGTAGCGATAACGCCAGTAGCTCCAGCGTTGGCAACGGCAGCTGCTAAGGTGTGCTCAGATGTCCAAGCCATAGCACCTTGAATGATAGGATACTGAATACCTAATAATTCTGTTAAACTAGTTTTCATAATACCTCCTATATAGAGTAGTGAATCATCCTTCTGAATCACTGGGACTTTCAACATGCTTTCATTATAGCCTAATAAAATGAAAAAATATAGTTGCTATAAAATAAGCCTAAAACAATGTATAATATAAGTACTCATATTATTGAATTATATCTGTGAAAGTTTGTGATAGGTTATTTTTGATAGGTGTAGAATTAATAGAAATGTAATTTTGTAGACACTCGGTATGAACTTAAGTATACACATAAGGATAGACATAAAAGAGCGATATCTCGTATAGGGATATATCAATTAAATAACTTGTGGTGATGCAGGTACATACATTAGGAGTACATGTTGTAAAGGAGGACTTATGAAAAAGTCATGGTTAATTGGTTTAGGTATTGTAGGTATTCTTTTAATTTGGATATTCAGTTCCTACAATGGATTAGTGCAAACGGAAGAACAAGTGAATGGGCAATGGGCACAAGTGCAAACACAATTACAACGCCGATCTGATTTAATTCCCAACTTAGTAAATACTGTGAAAGGTTATGCGACCCATGAAAAAGAAACCATCCAAGCGGTAGCAGATGCACGTGCTAAATTAGGCGGCGCTAAGACGGTAGAAGAAACAGCGAAAGCCAATCAAGAGTTGAGTAGTGCTTTGAGCCGTTTATTAGTAGTGGTAGAAAACTATCCAAACTTAAAAGCAGATGCAAATTTCAGAGCTTTACAAGACGAATTAGCAGGCACTGAAAATCGCATTGCGGTGGCACGTAAAGATTATAATGGCAGTGTACAAGCATATAACATGAAGATTCGTACGTTGCCAACATCCATTATTGCTGGTTCTATGGGCTTTCAAGTAAAACCGTATTTTGAAGCAGACCAAGGAGCACAAAGTGCACCGAAAGTGCAGTTTTAACTCTGTGGTTGAATACAATTAGGATGGCAAGTTTCTGTACTAGGAATGTCATTATTTTTAAAGTATATTAGACTCATTGTAGTGGTATATCATAGTAAGATGCCGAGATTCATTCCGATCCTAGGATGCTTGCTTCTATAATTGAATAGGATGAGGAAGGAATGGATATAAGAAAGGTGGCAAGATGATGAAAAGATACGCATGGTCTGCTTGCATCAGCTGTGTAGTGGTCACCCTATGGATGTGTCTGGCGACCCTATCTGTTTTCGCCTTAGATGTTCCCAATCCACCAAAGAACGGCTATATTTTGGATCAAACGCAAACTTTGAAGAAAGAGGACATCCAAAAGATAAACCGTATGGGGCTGGAGTTACAACAAAAAACAAAGGCTCAAATTGCGGTTCTGATTATTCCTACCTTAGATGGTGAGGATGTAACAGACTATTCTAACAAGGTATTTCGTACCTGGGGTATTGGTCAAAAAGATAAGAACAATGGCATTCTCTTTTTAATAGCCTTGCAGGATAAGCAAATGCGGATTGAAGTGGGCTATGGACTGGAAGGTGCCATCAATGATGCCAAAGCAGGTCAAATCTTAGATGACTATACGATTCCTCACTTTAAACAAGGTCATATAGGAAAAGGGGTAGTCAACACCTATGCTGTATTAGTTGGTGAAGCCGCTAAAGAATATGGTGTGACCATTGATGGAAGTCAAACCTATGAAAGACAAGAAGGAATAGAGTTAACTCCTTTTGAAATGTTATTGATTGGTGGCGGTATATTGCTGTTGCTAATCCTTGATTTCACTGTATTTGGAGGGGCTATCACACAATCTTTGTTGTGGATTCTAGCATCAGGACGAGGGGGCGGTGGCTCCGGTCGTTCCAGTGGTGGTGGATTCGGTGGATTTGGTGGAGGTTCCTCTGGGGGTGGCGGCGCTAGTCGACGTTGGTGAGTTTACTATATCTCGCCATAATACTCTGTGATAGTCCAGAAGTAACAGTTTATCGTATATGGTAGACTATATAGGCTGAACCTATTATGCGTAGTTTGCAAATAAGTATATAAAAATAACATAGAAAATGATTGAGAATATATTGAAAGTTTTCGATTGTAGTGGTATACTGTTTACAGATAAAGTATCTGAGACAAATCTTTTAGTACGAAAGGTGGTGCACATAATGGATAAAAAATACGTTTGCGTAGTATGCGGTTGGGTTTACGACGAAGCTGTTGAAGGCGTTAAATTCGAAGATCAACCAGCTGATTACCTTTGCCCAGTTTGTGGGGTTGGTAAAGACCAATTCGAAGAAATGTAATTAATTTTTCGATAAATTAATCCACATACATAAGGGCTCTCCAATAGGAGAGCTCTTTTTCACATGATAGTCGAGTGCTAAGTCTTGTATGAGTTTTATGAAAAATTAACAACATATAGGGGCTAGCATTTGACAAAGATAGTATAGGTAGCTATAATAGTATAGTCGAGGTAAAATTATGAAACTGCAAGTAGAGCAAGCAAAAGAACAGATTGGACGTATTGTCCCTTTTCTATGTACGACATCAGGTGATGATCTTGGTGACGTATCTGCTTTTCCTTGGAGCCGTCATGATATAACCATTAGTGGTGAGCTTCGTTATGATGGTCAACATTATGTGGTGAATGGTACCATAACAACAAATGGACAATATGAGTGCTCAAGATGCTTAACCGATACTAATTATACCCATACTGTTCCATTTGAAGAGACTTTTGGTGTTACACATTCCAACAATGGAGACGATGATATAATTTCTTTCGATGGGGAAGAAATTGATCTAACGGAGACCATTCGGGAAACATTAATCATCAATGAGCCCTCTCAAGTGTTATGTCAGGATGATTGCAAAGGATTGTGTATTCAGTGTGGAGCAGATCAAAATGTTTCACCATGCTCTTGTGAATCCTTTGTGGTAGATCCTCGATTAGCAGTGCTAAGAACATTGCTGAAGGAAGAAAATGATGATTAATACCTAGTGATTATGTTAAGGAGGTGCAGATAATGGCAGTACCAAAGCGTAGACTTTCCAAATGCCGTCGCGATCGTCGTCGTGCTAACTGGAAATTAGAAGTACCTGGTTATGTAGCTTGTCCACAATGTCACGAACCAATGATGCCGCATCGCGTTTGCCCAACATGTGGTTCTTACAAAGGAGAACAAGTAGTTTCTAAAAATGCGTAATAGAAACGAATGAGAAGGCCTTGTAAACTGTTGTTTACGAGGTCTTTTTTGTATGCATTTTATGGCTAATTATGGTATAATATAGAAACATTGATATATAACTCAAGTGATGATTATACGAGGTGACATTATGTTAAGAGATACAATTTTAGTAACAGGACATAAGAGTCCAGATACAGATTCTATTTGTTCTGCAATTTCTTATGCAAATTTAAAAAATCAAATGGGCTTTCCAGCACAACCAATTTGTGCGGGTCAAGCTAATAAAGAAACATCTTTTGCGTTAAAGTATTTTGGCTTTGAACATCCAGAAATTGTAACTTCTTTTGCTGTAACAGTAGAAGATGTACTAGAAACAATTCCAGCAGTGGATGCAAAAGCAACGTTACAAGATGTGTTAGCATGGCGTAAACAATATGAAATGAACCGTATTCCAGTGGTAGAAAATGGCACTACCTATGTAGGTACGATTACGGCACAACGCTTAATTGATGCGTTAGAAGGTGCTATGGGTGGCAATGTGAATGTAACAGCTGGTGAGATTTGCACAAAAACTTCTTGCCAAGTGATTAGCAAAGAAACTAAATTGCGTGACTTCAAAGCTAATTCTCACATCGGTGGCTATCCAGTAGTAGACAATGGTACATACTTAGGTATCATTCGTTCTAATGTGGAAGCACCAAAACAAAAAACTAAAGTAGTGTTGGTAGACCACAATGAAAAAGTACAAATTATCGATGATATTGAAGAAGCAGAATTAATCGAAAATATTGATCACCATCGTATTGGTGGGTTGGTCACAGACAATCCTATTTTCATTCATTATGAAACTGTAGGATGTACTTGTACAATTCTTGCTAATTTATACTGGCAATATGGCCAAGAGATTCCTAAAAATATTGCTGGCTTAATGCTATCTGCCATTATTTCTGACACAGTATTATTCCGTTCTCCTACTAGCACTGAAAAAGATAAAGAAACAGCGAGAAAATTAGCAGACATTGCTGGTGTTAACTTAGAAGAATATGGCATGGAATTATTGAAAGCTGGTTCTGATGTATCTGATTATTCCGATGAAAAAATCGTGCGTATAGATTTAAAAGAATTTGAAGCGAATGGTAAAATCATCAGTATTGGCCAAATCCAAGTAATGGATACTACAGATATTTTGGGTCGTAAAGGCTGCTTGTTAAAAGCTATGGAAGAATTGCGTAGTGCCAATAATTACAGCGCTTCTTACTTAATGATTACAAATATCTTAACAGAAGCAACAAACTTAATCTTTGTTGGAGATGCGAATGATGTGGTAGCAGCTGCATTTAATGCACAACCTGTGGACAATGAAGTATATTTAGAGCATACATTATCCCGTAAAAAACAAGTAGTACCACCAATCGTGGGTGCTATGAAAGGCTAATTTATCATAGGGGGTGCGTTGTAGTGAAACACAGCGCACCCTTGTTATATGCAAGAGAGGTATTATGATATTTGACGGTTTAAATAAAGAGCAACAAGAGGCAGTATACGCAACTGAAGGGCCTCTTCTTATATTGGCTGGCGCTGGATCAGGTAAAACACGAGTGTTAACATATCGTATCGCCTATTTGTTGACACAAGGGGTAAGCCCCTATGAAATTTTAGCCATTACATTTACTAATAAAGCGGCTAAAGAAATGAAAGAACGTGTGGAAACGTTGGTCGGTGATACGGCGCATCGTATTTGGCTTAGTACGTTTCATTCTTTTTGTGCAAAATTTTTGCGCTTTGAACTAGATTCCTTTATGGGATACAGTAAAAACTTTTCTATCTACGATTCTAGTGATTCTCAAGCAGTGATTAAACAGGCTATTAAAGCGCTAAATTTGGATGATAAATATTACCCTGTAGGGGCTATGCAATCGCAGATTAGCGATGCAAAAAATAGAATGAAATTAGCTAAGGATTTCCGCAGTGAAGCCCGTGACTTTTATTCACAACAAGTGTCTAAGGTGTACGATTATTATGAAGCAGAATTGCGAAAAAATAATGCTTTAGATTTTGATGATTTATTGCTAGTAGCTGTTAAATTATTACAAGAAAATCCAGCCGTACTAGAAAAGTACAGTCATCGTTTCCGTTATATTATGATTGATGAGTATCAAGATACAAACCATGCACAGTATACATTGGCGTCTTTATTAGCTTCTGAATGGAATAATTTATGCGTTGTAGGTGATGTGGATCAAAGTATCTATGCTTGGCGTGGTGCTGATATTCAAAATATCTTGGATTTTGAAAAAGATTACCCTAACGCAAAATTGATCAAGCTAGAACAAAATTATCGATCTACAAAAACCATATTAGAAGCTGCGAATGCTGTTATTGATTATAATGAAGGTCGCCCTGAAAAAGTATTGTGGACAGATAAAGGAGAAGGTGCCAAAATTCGTCATTTTGAAGCTCAATCTGAACAAGAAGAAGGAGCTTTCATAGGAGATACCATCAAAAAACAAAAGGAAATTCACAATCGTAGTTATGGAGATATGGCTATTTTATATCGTACGAATGCACAGTCTCGTGTGCTAGAAGAATCCATGATTAAACGGGGTATTCCTTATACAATGGTAGGAGGCACCAAGTTCTATGATCGTAAAGAAATCAAAGATATTTTGGCGTACTTGCGTATTTTAATCAATCCATTTGATGATATCTGCTTACAACGTATTATTAATGTACCAAAACGTAGTATTGGATTAACTACAGTAGGAAAATTGCAAGATTTTGCAAGAGAAACGAATAACTCACTATTTATGACATTGAGTCAATTGAACCAAATTCCTACGATAAAAGGTAAAACGAAAGAAAAGTTAGAAGATTTTATGGGTTTAATTTTTACCTTAGTCAACGAGGCCACAGAGCTTTCCGTACAAGGTATTATTGAAGCCGTATTAGATCGAACTGGATATGTAGTGGAACTAGAGAATAGTACAGACCCACAAGACCAAGCTCGGTTGGAAAATATTGGTGAGTTGGTGTCGGTAGCCAAAGAGTTTATGGATACAAATCCAGAAGGTACACTGCAAGACTTTCTTGAGCAAGTAGCATTGGTGAATGATGTAGATTCCTTTGAACAAGAAGAATCCAAAGTGACGTTAATGACGTTGCATGCTGCAAAAGGACTGGAATTTCCTGTGGTATTCTTAGCTGGTTTAGAAGAAGGATTATTCCCGCATAGTCGTACTTTGATGAATCCTGAGGAAGTAGAAGAAGAGCGTCGTATTGCCTATGTAGGGATCACACGGGCTGAAGAAGAGTTATATGTATCGAATGCCACAACACGGACTGTGTTTGGTAAAACTACAGGGTATTTACCATCTCGTTTCTTAAAAGAAATTCCGAGTGAGCTTGTAGAAGAAGTACGTCCAAAACGAACTGTGAAGGAAGAATTACAACGAAATGTACCATTCCATCAATCTGTAGCGAATCGACCTGTTACAAAACCTATGATTCGTAATCCACAGGTAGTAGATTGGACTGTGGGAGATACTGCTATTCATGCTAAATGGGGTGAAGGAACTGTAGTGGATGTAGTTGGTGAAGGTGCCAATGTAAAACTAAAAATTGAGTTCCCCACACAGGGATTACGACAAATTATGGCTAAGTTCGCTCCTATACGAAAAAAATAAGGAAACCATACAATGAGTATTCAAGAAGACATTCAACAATTACAAAAAGAATTAGCCCATCATGCGTATTTATATTATGTAAAAGATGCGCCAGTTATTTCAGACTATGACTATGATGTACTATATAGAAAATTAGTAGAGTTAGAAACAGCACATCCAGAGTATATTGTGCCGACATCTCCTACGCAACGGGTAGGTGCCAAGGTGGAAGGTAGCTTTGAAAAAGTAGTACATGGACAACGAATGCTCAGCTTAAGTAATGTATTCAATGATGGTGAAGTAGAACAATTTGGTTTACGCTGTGAAAAAGAGTTGGGTCATACGCCGCAATATGTAGTGGAATTGAAGATTGACGGCTTAGCGGTTAACCTACATTATGAAAATGGTCTCTTTGTACGTGCTGTCACACGTGGTGACGGTCGTGTAGGGGAAGATGTAACAGCGAATGTAAAAACCATTCAGTCTATTCCATTAGTTATTGAAAATGCGCCTGCTTTCATTGAAATTCGTGGAGAAGCCTATATGCCGCATAAGGAGTTCAAACGAATCAATGAAGAACGAGAAGAAGCAGGTTTGCAAACGTTTGTGAATCCTCGTAATGCGGCAGCAGGATCGTTGCGGCAACAAGATCCAGCCATTACGGCAAGTCGAAACTTAGATTTTTTTGCCTATGCGATTGGTTCATCAGAAGGATCTAACATACATACACAACAGGAATTATTAGAGCAACTCGAAGCTTTTAAATTTCATGTAAATCCTCACTATAAAGTGTGTCAATCCATAGCAGAGGTTGCGGAGCATATTCATTACTGGGAGACAGAGCGACATAACTTGCCTTATGATACAGATGGTATGGTGATAAAAGTAAATGACTTTGAAGACCAAGAAACCTTGGGCACCACAGCGAAGGATCCCAAATGGGCGACCGCCTTCAAGTACCCCCCAGAAAAAGTGGAAACTGTCGTTAAAGATATTACTATAAATGTAGGTCGCACAGGCGTGTTGACGCCGACTGCAGAATTAGAATCTGTGTTTGTGTCCGGAACGAATGTATCACGGGCAACTTTACACAATGAAGACTTTATTAAAGAAAAAGATATTCGTATTGGTGATACGGTACGTATTCATAAAGCTGCAGAAATCATTCCAGAGGTCATTTCTGTGGTGGTAGATAAGCGAAAATCAGATTCTGTGCCTTATGAAATGCCCAATGTTTGCCCGGTGTGTGAATCTCCTACGGTGCGCCGTGAAGGAGAAGTGGCTATTTATTGTAGTAATGAACATTGCCCAGCGGTAGAGAAGGAAGGTATCATTCACTTTGCATCCCGTGATGCCATGAACATTGATGGATTAGGTCCTAGTATTGTAGAAGCGCTAGTGACAAATCATCGTATTGAAACGGTAGTGGACTTGTATCATTTGAAGGAAGAGGATATTACATCCTTAGAGCGAATGGGCAAAAAGTCGGCGCAAAATTTACTAAAAGCGATTGACGATTCTAAACAACGCGGCTTAGGTCGAGTTTTATTTGGACTGGGTATACGTTTAATTGGTGCAAAAGCAGGGCAAACCATTGCGAAATACTTTACTTCCATTGATAGCTTAATGAATGCCACCATAGATGAGTTGACTAATATTGATGAAATAGGACCTACCATGGCGAAAAGTTTGGTAGAATATTTTGGAAATGAACGAAATCGCCAATTGATTGAAGGGTTACGTCATGCGGGAGTACGATTAGAAGAGGACGTACAAAAAGCAGCTGGTAATGAACTAGAAGGACAGATTATTGTATTGACTGGTAAACTCACTTCCATGGGTCGTTCTGAAGCAGGGGCAATCTTAGAAGCTCATGGAGCGAAGGTAACAGGTTCGGTCAGTAAAAAAACTACTTTGGTCATTGCCGGTGACGATGCAGGTAGTAAATTAACGAAAGCGGAACAATTGGGAATCCCTGTGATAGATGAACAAGGCTTATTAGATTTAATCAAGGATTTCTAAGTCTATCTATTGATAATGAGGTAGTTTTTCCTCTATAATAAAAAGATAAGCTTAGAAAGGTTAGCTATATGGAACATAGAACATTATTAGAATACTTTCAAGAGCATACAAGTTCACATCCTTTTGAGGTGCTACATCACGTCACACTTAAGAATGTGTCACCAGGACATGTGGAACTAGACTTTCACAGCGAAGAACAATTGCACAGCAATCCGAGAGGTGATGTGTATGGTGGAGTACATTTGAGTTTGTCAGATTATCTCATGGGATTGGCTTGTATTACACTAGGAAAGCAAGTGACAACGGCACAAATTAATGGTAATTTTGTGAAATCATTGCCGAAAAATGCAAGAATCCGCGGTGTATCCAATGTGGAACACAAAGGTCAAAGTACGATGGTTACATCTTGTCGTTTGTATAATGATATGGGAGACCTTGTCTATATGGGAAGTGGAACGTTTATGGTTCTTGACGATTTGGTATTACCAGAATTGCCATGGTCGTTGTTAGATGAAGAATAGTTGGAGGATAGGAATCAATGAAAGAACAATTGCAAGCATTGCAAGAGAAAGCAATCGCCCAAATTCAAGGGGCTGCGAACTTGCAGGAATTACAAGATATTCGTGTTACCTATTTAGGTAAAAAGGGAGAAGTTACCTCCTTATTAAAAGGATTGGGTAAACTATCTCCAGAAGAGCGTCCTGCTATGGGTGCCTTGGTAAATACAGTGCGTGTAGCGTTGGAAGAAGCCTTGGATGAAGTACAACAACAAATGGAGGCTGCTGTATTGGCAGCTAAATTAGAACAAGAAACTATTGATATTACATTACCAGGTCGTCCTGTTCGTAAAGGCCATTTACATCCATTAACAAAAATCAACGAAGAAATTGAACAATTTTTTGTGTCTATGGGCTATGCTGTAGAAGAAGGTCCTGAAATTGAGTCAGACTATTTTAATTTTGAATGCTTGAATTTAGCTGCAGATCACCCAGCTCGTGATATGCAAGATTCTTTCTATATTACCGATTCCGTATTACTTCGTACCCATACATCTCCAGTGCAAGCGAGAACATTGCAAGGTAGCGAAAAAAATGCACCTATCCGCATGATTGCACCGGGAAAAGTATATCGTTGGGACTATGATGCCACACATTCTCCAGTATTCCATCAAGTGGAAGGTCTTGTTATCGATAAGAAGATTACCTTCTCTGACTTGAAAGGAACCTTGGAGTTGTTCTTGAAACACATGTTTGGTGAAGATACAGCTGTACGTTTCCGTACAAGTTTCTTCCCTTTTACAGAACCAAGTGCAGAAGTAGATATTTCTTGTTGCATGTGCCACGGTGAAGGATGCCGTGTATGCTCTCATACAGGGTGGTTAGAAATTCTTGGTTGTGGTATGGTCCATCCTAATGTATTGAAATTGAATGGTTATGATCCAAATGAAGTACAAGGCTTTGCCTTTGGCATGGGTGTAGAACGTATTGCAATGTTGAAATATGGTATTAATGATTTACGTTTATTCTATGAAAATGATAAACGTTTCTTAACGCAATTCTAGGAGGTTACCGTGAAAGCTAGTTTACAATGGATGAAAGACTATGTATCTGTGAATCTTGGCGAGAACCCTCAAGAATTTGCAGATGCCTTAACACAAGCTGGGATTCCAGTAGAAGAAGTGATCAACTGTGATACAGGTATTAAAAAAATCTATACAGGAAAAATTGTAGAAATTACAAAACATCCTGATGCAGATAAATTACAAGTGTGCCAAGTAGAATGCTTAACAGAAGAAGGTGAGCCGGTTACGAAACAAATCGTAACAGCGGCTACTAATGTGGCAGTGGGACAAATCGTTCCTGTAGCGTACCATAAATCTCGTTTAGCAGATGGTACAGAAATTAAAAAAGGCAAACTTCGTGGACAAACATCAGAAGGCATGTTCTGTTCTGTAGCAGAATTTGGCTTATCTACAGATGTAGTGTTACCAGAAGAAGCTACTGGTATTTATATCTTCCCTGAAGGTACAGCTATTGGACAAGATGTAAAAGAAGTACTAGGTCTTAATGATGTAGTCTATGAATTTGAGTTGACGCCAAACCGTGCGGACTGTTTCTCCATGGTTGGTTTAAGCCGTGAATTTGCCGTATTAGATAAAACAGAAGCTACATTCCCAGAGGTAACAGTCCAAGAAGAGGGACCATCTATTGAAGGTCGTTTGAATATTTCTATTGCTGATACAGAGTTATGCTCTCGTTTCATGGGACGTTTGATTGAAAATGTAAAAGTTCAAAAATCTCCATTATGGTTACAAAATCGTTTGCGTAATTGCGGTATTCGTCCTATTAATAATGTAGTGGACGTAACGAACTATGTAATGTTGGAATTAGGTCAACCAATGCATGCTTACGACTATGATCATCTACATGGACATAGTTTAGTAGCTCGTAAAGCTACAGAGGGAGAAGTGATTCAAACCTTGGATAGCAATGATCGTACATTAGCAAACACTACGCTAGTTATCGCTGATACTGACCGTCCTGTAGGGGTGGCTGGTGTCATGGGTGGTGCTGATAGTGAAGTATCCAATGAAACAACAACGGTTGTATTGGAAGCTGCTGTATTTAATGGAGCTTCTATTCGTCGTACCTCTCGTGCATTAGGCTTGCGCTCTGAAGCATCTGGTCGTTTTGAACGTGGTGTGAATAGCGAAGTGACACCACTAGCTTTAGATCGGGCAGCACAATTGTTGTTGGATATTACACCAGGTGCTGTAGTAGCAAAAGGTGTGGTTGATGTATATGCAGCGCCAAAAGAAGTGCGTACAGTGTCTTTCACGAGTGAAGCTGTAAATTCGTATTTAGGTACTAATATTGCAGAAGAAGAGATGATTACTATCCTAACAACTTTATCCTTCGACGTGAAAGTTGATGGTGAGGTATTAGTGGCTACTATTCCATCTTGGCGTGATGATGTAACAGGCATGCCAGATATTGCAGAAGAAGTAGCACGCATTCACAACTATGATAATATTGCACCTACTACGCCATTGGCACGAATCCAAACGGGAACAGTATCTCCTATGCATGCGTTAGTACATGATGTAAAACATGCTTTGGCTGAAGCTGGTTTAGATGAAATTATTACTTTTAGTTTCATGCATAAAGATAGTTTGCAAGATTTGTTAATTCCTGAAACAGATAGCAGACATCAAGCGATTCCTATTCTAAACCCAATTTCCGAAGAGTTTCCGGTGATGCGTACTACTTTAGTACCTAGCGTCTTAGAAACAGCAAAACGCAATATAGCTCAAAAGAATTTAGATTTAGCCGTTTTTGAAGTGGCTGCTGTGTACGAACCTAAGGCATTGCCGCTTACAGAATTACCAAACGAACGCATGATGGCAGCAGGGGTTATCCTAGGCAAATGGGATCGCCAAGAATGGAATGTACCGGCTAGAAATGTAGACTTCTATGATCTAAAAGGTATCATTGAATCTGTACTCGCTAATCTTGGTATTGAAAATTATGCAATTAGTAGAAGTAAAGAGTATTATTTACATCCAGGTGTAAGTGCTAGTATCTCCGTAGAGGGTGTTGAAATAGTACGCTTTGGTGAATTACATCCACAAGTAGCAAGTCATTATGACATTAGTGGTAAAGCATATTTATTTGAAATGGATTTAGAAGCATTGTTACAAGTGAACCGCAAAGGAATTTCTTTCACAGCAATTTCTAAATTCCCTGGTACTAGTCGTGACTTAGCGATTGTAGCACCAAAAGATGTGCAAGCTATTGATGTGTTAGAAGTGATGAAACAAGAAGGCGGCGAATATCTTGAGAGTGTTCGTATTTTTGACGTATACGAAGGGGAACATATCCAAGAAGGATATCGTAGCTTGGCGTATACCTTGTCGTTCCGTTCTCATGAAGGTACATTAGTAGATGCTGATATTGAAGATAGAATCCAAGCGATGTTAGCAAAATTAGCAGACAAAGGTTGCACTTTACGATAATACGTAAATCCTACGGGATGTAACAATCGGTCATCTCTCTTATGGGATGACCGATTTATTATAAGGAGTTGTGATGGAATTATTAGCCCCAGCAGGGACAATGGAAAACTTTATGGCCGCCCTTGAAGCAGGGGCTGATGCCATTTATTTAGGCGGTAAGGTCTTTAATGCGCGATCTCATGCGGGAAATTTTGACTATGATGAGTTGCGAGAGGCTTTGCGATTAGCTCATATATTACAGGTGGGTATCTATGTAACGGTGAATATCTTGGTAGGTGACCGTGAAAGTAAAGCCTTAGCAGAGCATCTACGGGAACTAGAACGCATTGGTGTAGACGGCATTATTGTGCAAGATCTTGGTGTTGCAAGAATAGCGCGTCAAGTAGCGCCTACCTTAGAGCTACATGGTAGTACACAAATGACGGCTACTAATTTGGAGACTGTACAATTTCTAGAACGCTTAGGATTTACACGAGTGGTTCTATCTAGGGAGCTGAGCCTAGATGAAATTCGCCATATCTGTGAACATGCGAAGGCTGAAATTGAAGTGTTTATTCATGGAGCGCTTTGTATCTCCTACTCTGGACAATGTTTGATGAGTAGTTTCATTGGTGGACGTAGTGGCAACCGTGGGTCTTGTGCCCAACCATGTCGCTTGCCATACCAATTGGTTACTTTAGATGGTGAACAAATTACTCATGATAAAGAGACCTATATCATGAGTCCTAAGGACTTAAACTATAGTGCGTATATGAAAGAGCTCATCGAAGCAGGTGTAGCTTCATTCAAAGTAGAAGGACGCATGAAAAAGGTATCCTATGTGCATGAAGTTATCGGTACGTATCGGACTATCATCGATAGATCTGGACAAGCCACAGAGGCAGATTTTACTCGCTTAGAAGAAGGGTTTAATCGTGGGTTCTCTACGGCTTATTTAGAAAATAATGGTTCCAAGTCTATGATGACCATCAGTGCGCCTAATCATTTAGGAAAATACTTGGGAGAAGGTCAGGTAAAAGGCCGTATGCTGGTCTTGTGCACTAAGGAGGCTGTAGCAGAAGGTGACTTGCTGAAAGTCATCGCCCATACGGGAGATGTACACTATATTACGGTGACGGCGGATATGACTTTTGATCGTAATATATATCGCATTCCACTTACGGAAACCATTAGTGCAGGCAAGGTCTATCGTGCCAGCCAAGGGGGATACACCAAACAACGGGGGTTAAAAGATTTTACTCGTAAATACAAATCCTATATGTTCTTACATGGTGAAGAAGGTAGTACTGTGTCATTGACGATGATGTTAGATTCTGGTCAAACGGTAACAGTCACAGATGAATATGTATTACAAATGGCTAATCACAAACCTACTTCTGTGGAGAAAATTACGGAACAATTAGGTCGTTTAGGAAATACTCTATTTGAGTTAGATCATGTGACGGTTCCAGAAGGTTCTTTCATGTGGCCTAGCAGTGTCTTAAATAGTCTCCGTAGAAATGCTGTGGAGGCTATGGAAGAATTGCTAATAGAACAATACGTGGCATCATGGGAAGCACGTAAAGCGAACTTGCCGACAGGGATGGAATTATTAGGAGATATGACAAAAACTGTGGGACAGGTCTTAGGATTTACACAGGCGCATGCCCTAGAATCTAATACAAAACAATTAGAAATCTTAGTGGATTCTTTAGAAGGCCTGCAGCAGGCAGTCATGACACCAGTAGACCGCATTGTGTTTGGCGATCCATTACACAGAATCCCAGTAGCATATCCTATATATCAAGAAGCTGTACAAATGTGTCGTGAGGCTAATAAAGAAATTATATTCAGTACCCCAAGGGTGATTAAGGATAATGAAAGTACAGCCTTTAGGGATATGCTAGCCCATATGGTAGAAGCCAATCCAGATGGGATTCGAGTACATTTCTTGGGGGCTTTGGAAGTATTACATCAACTGGGATATACAGGTGTGGTGGAAGGTGATACAGGATTGCAAACCTTTAACTCTCACACCTTGGGTATACTTAATGACTTAGGATTTAGTACTGTCAATGTGTCCTTAGAGGCTACCTTGCATCAAATGAATACGATGGCAAGTAAAAATATTATGCCCATTGGAGCTATTGTGCAAGGTCGTGTAGAATTGATGATTTCTGAGTATTGTCCTATCAGCAGTTTTGCCGGTACAGGTTATAAACGAGGTTGTCCTGTGGTGTGTACGAAACAAGACTATGCTTTGCAAGATAGAAAGGGTGAACTATTTCCAATTTATACAGATCCATTCTGTCGTACCCATATTATGAATAGCCGTGAGTTAGATATGAAAAGCTATATCGATGACTTACGACGTTCTGGGTTACAACGATTGGTTATTGATGGAAGACAACGAAGTCCTAAATGGATTGCTAACGAGGTGAGTATGTATCATCAATTACTAGAGGGGACTGTGAAACCACCGAGCAAAGAAGGAGCTACTCATATCACAAGGGGACACTTTTTTAAAGGAATATTAGGGGAATCATAATGAATAGTGAACAAGTCTTAGACTTTCAACATATACGGCAAAAGCTGGCAGATGTGTGTTCCTCTGCCATAGCTAAAGAATATGCACTGAATTTGCAACCTATGCACAACCGTCAAAAAATTGAAGATGCCCTAGATGAAACAGTGGAAGCTATGCGCTCCTTAGAGCAAGAAGTGGAGCAACCCATCAGTGGTACGAAAGATATTCGTACAACTTGTACGAAAAGTCGTAAAGAAATTATTTTGACTCGTGAAGAACTTTGGGACTTGCATACCACTATCTTGGCATATAATCGGATGCATCGTTTTTTTAAAGAAAAGTATTTGCTCTACCCATTATTATCTTTGTGGGTACAGGATTTGCCAAGTCATGATAAGCTGACCAAGCGCTTTGAACGAACTTTTGATGCTTATGGTGTGTTACTGGATGGCGCTACACCTAAACTACAACAGTTGCGAATGACCATGAGTCGCACAAAGAATGCTATTAAAAATGATCTACAGCGAATATTACAGGATAAGGATAATCAAAAATATTTTCAAGAAGCTATCGTTACTATGCGTAATAATCGTTACGTCATTCCTGTAAAACAAGAATATCGAGGAGCATTTCCTGGTCTTATTCATGATAGATCTGCTACAGGTGCCACTTTATATATTGAGCCTATGCGATTGGTAGACTTAAATAATGAATTACAAGAAGCTACCTTGGCAGAAGAACAAGAAGTACTTCGTATTTACAAAGAATTAACAGAGTTGGTACGAGCTCATGTAGACACATTATTAGATGCATGTAAACGTGTATCCCATGTAGAATTTGTCTATGGAAAAGCAGAATTAGCCATACGGATGAAAGCCGTCCGTGCCATCATCAGTCAAGGTCGAGAAGTGAATTTACTACAAGCGCGTCATCCTATGCTAGCTCCGAATGTGGTAGTTCCTACTACCATCACTTTAGGGACGAAGTATCGTATTTTGTTGATTACGGGTTCCAATACTGGTGGTAAAACAGTGTCTCTAAAAACATTGGGATTGTTGGCGTTAATGAATCAAAGTGGCTTATGTATTCCAGCTGACAGCGGATCTGCTTTACCAATCTTTCACCATATCTATGCAGATATTGGAGATGAACAAAGCATTGAAGCCAGTTTGAGTACATTCTCTGCCCATATGTCGCAGGTAATTCGGATACTGAAAAAGGTAGGACCAAATGATTTAGTATTACTAGATGAATTAGGTTCTGGCACGGATCCAGAAGAAGGAAGTGCTTTAGGGATTGCAATCATTGAATACTTCCGTAAAAAAGGAGCGCTCATGATGGTGAGCACGCATTATAATGAGTTGAAAACCTATGCGTATCAAACGGAAGGTATTGAAAATGCTCATGTAGAGTTCGATGAACGTACATTGCGACCAACCTACAGATTACATATTGGTGTAGCAGGTAGTTCACATGCACTTAGCATTGCAGCACGCTTAGGATTACCGCAAGACGTGGTGGACTTAGCTCGCAAACAATGGGAACTGAATGGACGTAGTGCTATGGAAGATATGCTTCGTGATTTAAATCAAGAGCTTAGAAAAACGCAAGAACGGGAACGAGCTTTGAAAAAAGAACAAGAAGAAGTGCGCCGTATGCGTACCCAAGTGATGCGTGATAAAAAAGCATTACAAGATAAGAAAAAGGTCATCTTAGAAAAAGCTCGAGAAGAAGCGCAAAATATGAAACGATCTGTTCGTATTGAAAGTGAACAAATCATTAAAGAGTTAAAAGGTTCTTTTAATGAAACGGACAAGCAAAAACGTCAGGATGCTATATCTAAAGCTAGAAAAGGCGTATCCAATGTAGCTGTTCCAACAGGGACTATTGAAAAACGAGATCCTTTAGATGTGACTAAGGTAAAAGTAGGCGATGTTGTGTTCCTAGATAACTTACAATCGTTGGGCACTATATTGGCTATTCAAGGAAAACGGATTCAAGTTGACATGAATGGACTGACAGTGACTGTGAAAGAAAAGGATTTATTAGCAGCCACTCGTGAGGAAGCCAGTGCCTTATTGCGTAAAGAAAATCCTGCACCTATGTCCAATCGTCAGCGGAAACGATCTGGTATGGCGGTCATTCGTCAACAACAAGCCTCTACTGAGTTAAATATTATTGGTAGAACTGTGGATGAAGCTATTGTAGAAGTAGGAAGATTCATTGACCAAGCTATACTAGCTGGATTAAATTCGGTGCGTATTGTTCATGGTAAAGGAACGGGAGCTTTACGGTCTGGAGTTCATGATTATTTAAGGACCTTGCCAGGTATTAAAAGTTATGACCTAGCTAGTTTAGATGAAGGTGGTGCAGGAGCGACGACTGTAATCCTATAAATGAATCCTTTATGGAATTCTAATTTGTGCAAAAAACTGCAATAGAGTATAATTAAGGGAGTTCTATAGGAAATAATGAGCTTTAGAGAGGTGACGTATGAATCCTAGTTCATCAAGACCCATTCCTCCTAGGAGACGGGTAGTGCAAAAGAAACCGATAAAGAAAAAATCATCTTGGAAACGTTCTTTTTGGATTTTCTTTATCTTATTTATATTGATTGTGGCAGGAGCAGGTTGTGGCTTTTTAGGTGCCACCATGTCGTCCTTGCCGGATGTAGGTAATGTAAAACCTGCCGCATCATCCCAGATTTATGATGCTAATGGTGACTTGATTACCACTGTTCATTCAGAGGAAAATCGATTGCCTGTGAAATTGGCGGACATTCCAAAAAATCTGCAAAATGCCTTTATTGCTACAGAAGATAATCGTTTTTATAGCCATCATGGTATCGATCCTATCGGTATCATGCGTGCTGTGTGGGTCAATATTGCTCATGACGGTGTAGCAGAAGGTGGTTCTACGATTACTCAACAGTTGGCAAGAAACGCCTTTTTAACACAGGATCGTACGTTTAAACGTAAGATTATGGAAGCCTTGTTGGCATTGCGTATTGAACAGCATTATACAAAACAAGAAATCTTGGAAATGTATATGAATCAAATCTATTTTGGTCAAGGTGCGTATGGTGTGCAAACTGCCGCTCATGTGTATTTTGGCAAAGATGTACAAGACTTATCCTTGGCGCAAATGGCAATTTTAGCAGGCTTACCACAAAGTCCTAACTATTATTCTCCATTTAATAATCTGAAAGCAGCGAAGGCGCGTCAAGCCGTCGTATTGGGACAGATGGTAAAATATGATTACTTATCTCAAGCTGATGCAGAGGAAGCGAAAGAAGCAGATATCCACTTGTTGGATAAACCGCAATCCACTAATGGCTATGGCAGTATGGGATATTTCGTTAACTATGTCATCAATGAAGTATCGGAACGATATGGTGATAATGCTATTTACAAAGAGGGCATGAAAATCTACACGACCATCGATATGAAGGCGCAACGTGCAGCAGAACATGCTATGGAAAACTTACCGGATTACTATACCGATGAAAATGGCTTGCGTCAGCCACAAGGGGCATTGATTTCGATTAATCCTCACAATGGTCATATCGTAGCTATGGTGGGTGGTCGCGGTACAGATTCTTTCAACCGTGCTACCATGGCGGTACGTCAACCAGGTTCGTCCTTTAAACCATTTGTATACTTGGCAGCTTTAAAGCATGGCGATAACCCAGGTACTGTGTATGTGGATAAACCATCGGAGTTCCATGGTTGGAAACCGCAAAACTATTCGCGTAAACACTATGGTGCCATGACGATGCGTAATGCGGTAGCACATTCTAATAACGTAGTAGCCGTATTGGCAGCTGATAAAGTGGGTATGTCCAACGTGCTAGACTTAGCAGAAAAAATGGGCATTACCACATTGGATAAAAAAGGCGATGACAACTTAGCCGTAGCCTTAGGTGGTTTAACAAAAGGTGTGACACCGATAGACATGGCTGTAGCGTACGGTGTTCTTGCTAATAATGGTGTGAAAGTTAAACCTGTATCAATTACAAAAATTGTAGACCGCAATAACAATATTGTAGAAGAATCATCCATTGAAGAAACTCGTGTAGTAGAACCTAAATACGCCTACATAATGACGAATATGCTAGAATCTGTTATTAAATATGGTACTGGTGGCAATGCTTACTTTGGACGTCCTGCAGCAGGTAAAACGGGTACTACTGACGAGGAAAAAGATGCCTGGTTTGCTGGCTATACGCCTGATTTAGTTACCGTCGTATGGATGGGTGATGACAGCGGATCTGAAACATTGCACGGCACCACAGGTGGACAAACACCAGCCGTAATTTGGAGACAATACATGCAAGCAGCTTTGGCAGATACACCAGCCTCTAACTTTACAGTACCAGATGGTGTAGGTCCTGAGGCATATGCAGGTAATACAAATCCAGATAAGAAAAAAGATGATAAAGACAAGAAAAAAGACGATAAAGATAAGAAAGATGGAGATGGAGATTTAGATAATGATGATGGTACAACATCAAATGATGAAAGCCCCTCTAAATCAAAAAGTAATAAAGGGAAAGATCCCGTTATTGCCCCTAAATCCTCTAAAAGTTCACAGTAATATAGGAGATAATCATGATTAGTGCAGCAGAACAGTTTCGCCTCATTTCCCATGGGGTAGCTGATCTTTTACCAGAAGATGAATTTAAGAAGAAACTTGAAAAATCCGTAGCAACCAATACGCCATTGATTGTTAAATTAGGTTTGGATCCTACAGCTCCAGATATCCACTTGGGTCATACTGTAGTCTTGCGTAAGTTAAAATTGTTTCAAGACTTTGGACATAAAGTTATCATCTTAATTGGTGACTTTACAGCTCGTATCGGTGACCCTACTGGTAAAAGTGTAACACGCCCTCCATTGACTGAAGAACAAGTTATCACCAATGCAAAAACATACCAAGAGCAAATCTTTAAAGTCTTAGATCCTGAAAAAACAGAAGTGCGCTTTAATAGCGAATGGTTGAGCAAATTAGACTTTGCTGATGTGTTGAAACTAGCATCTAAGTACACCGTAGCTCGTATGTTAGAACGTGATGATTTTCATAAACGATATACAGAAGGTCGTCCTATCAGTATTCATGAGTTCATGTATCCATTGATGCAAGGTTATGATTCTATTGCTTTAAAAGCTGATGTAGAATTTGGTGGTACTGACCAAACATTTAACCTGTTAATGGGTCGTCATCTACAAGGCGAAGAAGGCATGCCAGAACAAACAATCATCACTATGCCGATTTTAGAAGGCCTTGATGGGGTTCAAAAAATGAGTAAATCCCTTGGCAATTACATCGGTATTAGCGAAGCTCCTTCTGAAATGTATGGCAAAGCTATGTCGATTCCAGATGAATTGATGATGCGTTACTTCATGCTTGTTACCGATATGTCTATTGAAGAACAAGAACAATTGAGCAAAGATTTAGAGTCTGGTGCAGCACATCCAAGAGATGTAAAAATGAAGTTGGCTCATACCATTGTTCGTTTATACCATGGTGAAGAAGCTGCTAACTTTGGTCAAGATGAGTTTGTTCGTGTGTTCCAAAAACATGCGATGCCAACAGATATTCCAGAATATAAAATGGCTATTACAGAAGAACCTGTTTTCGTACCACAATTATTATCTGATGCAGGATTAACAGCAAGTAATGGAGAAGCGAGACGATCCATTAAAGCGGGTGCCTTTAAAATTGATGGTGAAAAATGCAACGAAGAGCATGTCGTTTTGAAAGATGGTATGGTGTTGCAAGTTGGGAAGCGGAAATTCATCAAAATCGTCTCTTGTTAGTCTATGTAGCCTGTGGCGGTTTTAACTAAATAGTGTAAAGGGAAGAGCACGGTATACCCCTCACAAACGGTATTTCATAATGTTTGTTCGGGGCACACCGTGCTCTTCTTGGGTTAGACTCATTTTAGTAGAAAGAGACGCCACAAGGCTACTACGCCTAACTGCGTTCCTCTGAGGAGAAGCGTGTGGTTCGACTCCCACCTAGTCAATCTATGATAGCACCCGTATAGGGTGCTTTTTTATTAGTGCTATACTAATTTTGGTATATCAGTTATAAGATGATTGAATGTGCATTCAACTTTAACTTATCCTATTATCTGGAGTTTTCTATTAATAAATTAGGGTATATGATAGTTATCTTACTAAATCACCTTTCCTTATATTCTTAATAATGCTTGACTATTTATTATATGTGTTGTACTATATAATTGAATTATGAGTACTATTTCTGATGGAGGGATAATCATGAGTCGTGATACTGCATATGTTCTTTGGTTTGATGAATTGCATCGTGAGGATGTGGATATTGTTGGTGGTAAGTCTTCTTCTTTGGGAGAAATGACTTCTTCTACGAATGTTCCTGTTCCTTATGGCTATGCTACGACAGCCCATGGGTATCGTTATTTCATGGAAGAAACTGGTTTGGTGGAACGTATTAAAGCTAAATTAGAAGAATTACATGATGTAGAGAACTCTGCGTTGTTACGTAAGGTCACTGCAGAAGTGCGTCAAATGATTATGGATGAAGAAATGCCAGCTCCATTAGCTAAGGCGATTCGTGAAGGTTATGAAGAATTAGCCCGTAAAGTAGGAGAAGTGAACCCATTTGTGGCGGTTCGTTCTAGTGCTACAGCGGAAGATTTGCCAGATGCTAGTTTTGCAGGTCAACAAGATACTTACTTAAATGTTCGTGGCGCAGATATGATCATTGCGAAAGTAAAAGAATGCTATGCATCTACTTTCACAGACCGTGCTACGTACTATCGTGTAAAACAAGGTTTCGACCATATGACAGTAGCCTTGTCTGCGGCTATCCAAATGATGGTATACTCCAAAGCGGCAGGTGTTATGTTCTCTGTGAATATTATGAACGGCGATGATAAATCGATCATCATCGAAGGTTCTTGGGGTCTTGGTGAATATGTTGTACAAGGTACTGTAACACCAGATAATTTCACTGTAGACAAAGCAACTTTGCAAATTACAGATCGTATGATTAATGATAAAAATGTGGCATTAGTTCGTAAACCTGATGGAGATTGTGAAGAAATTCAAATCCCTGATGATCAAGCTCGTGCCCAAGTGATTACTGATGCACAAGTCATCGAACTAGCAACCTATGCAAAAGCCATTGAAAAGCATTATGGATGCTATATGGATATGGAATGGGGCATCGATGAGCGTGATGGAAAAGTATGGATTTTACAAGCTCGCCCAGAAACTGTATTCTCTCAAAAGAAAGAAAAAGAAGAAGCTGTAGCAGAAGCGACTACCACAGAACGTAAGATTGTTGTAAAAGGTCTTCCTGCGAGCCCTGGTAAAGCAGCAGGTCGTGCCCATGTGATCGAAAATCCAGAAGATATCGATGATTTCAAAGAAGGAGAAATCCTTGTTACTACTATGACTGCACCTGACTGGGTACCAGCGATGAAAAAAGCTAAAGCTATTGTCACTGATGCTGGTGGTATGACTTGTCATGCGTCTATCGTAAGCCGTGAGTTAGGTATTCCTTGTATTGTAGGTACAAAATCTCGCAGTGAAGAGGCGACGAAAACGATTTCTGACGGTCAAATGATTACGGTAGATGCTACCAATGGTATTGTGTATGATGGAATTTTAGAAGAGGCTACCAAAAAAGTAGAACCGGCAGCAGAAGCTCGCTATGTAGAGCCAACACCGATTACAGCCACTAAAATCTACATGAACTTAGGCGATCCAGACTTGGCTGAAAAATATGGCGTATTACCTTGTGATGGTATTGGTTTAATGCGTGAGGAATTCATTTGGACTACCTTTATTCATGAACACCCAATGCATTTAATCGAAACAGGTCGTCGTGATTTTGCCATCGATACATTAGCCGAAGGTATGCGTAAAGTATGTGCAGCCTTAGCCCCTCGACAAGTTGTATTGCGTTTGAGTGACTTCAAATCTAGCGAATACCGTGATTTAAATGGTGGTGATAAATACGAGCCAGAAGAATCTAGCGCGTTGCTTGGATTCCGTGGTGCTTCTCGCTACTATGATGAACGCTATGCACCAGCGTTCTTGTTAGAATTAGAAGCCATTAAAAAAGTACGCAATGAATTCGGTTTTAAAAATTTGCAAGTTATGATTCCATTCTGTCGTACTGTGAAGGAAGCAGCAGAAGTAACTCGTATTATGGCAGAACACGGCTTACAACGTAATGCGGACTTCAAAGTATGGTTGATGGCTGAAATCCCTGCGAACATTATCTTGGCGGATCAATTCAATCAATATGTAGATGGTTACTCTATCGGTTCCAATGACTTAACGATGCTTGTATTAGGCTGTGATCGAGATAATGAAACTGTACAACATATTTATGATGAAAGAAACTTGGCTGTAAAACGTGCTATTAAACATTTAATTGAAACAGCACACAAAGATGGCAAAACAGTATCCATCTGTGGACAAGCACCAAGTGTATATCCAGAGTTCTGTGAGTTCTTAGTAAAACATGGTATTGATTCTATTTCTGTAAATCCAGATGCTGTGGTGTCTACGAAAAAAATGGTGGCACAATTAGAACAACGCATTATGTTAGATGCTTTGACAGGCAAAGGTCGTCAAAATACAGAAGCTTTAGATTGGTAATAGATGAGGAGGCTCTGGAAGGAGCCTCCTTTTTCATAGAAAGGTAACAATATGAATCTTTCAAAACGACAAGAATCGATTGTACAAATTGTACAACAAGAAGGGCCTATCACTGGTAAAGCGATCGCTACAAAATTGGACTTAACGAGGTCTGCGTTGCGATCAGATTTAACGGTACTGACAATGATGGGTATTTTAGATGCACGGCCAAAGGTAGGGTATTACTATGTTGGTAAAGTGGCAAATAATCCCTTAGCGGCAGAGATTAATAGTTTCACAGTGGCACAAGTTATGTCTAGTGTGGTAGCAGTCAGTTCTACAGCATCTGTGTATGACACAATTGTTACCATGTTCACAGAAGATGTAGGAACTATCTTAATCTGCGATGATGGTATATTAAAAGGAGTGGTTTCTCGTAAAGATTTATTGCGTGCCTCTCTTGGCGGGTCTGATTTAAATACTATGCCTATTTCCATGATCATGACACCTACTAGTAAAGTCGTAGTGGCATATCCCGATATGCCTGTTGTGGAAGCAGTAGAACGGATGATTGATTTTGAAATCGATTGCGTACCGGTAGTAGATAAGGTATTATTAGAGACAAGTAAAGAATATCGTGTAGTAGGTCGTATTTCTAAAACCACAGTGACCCGTTTATTTTGGGACTGTGGAAAACGATAGGAGTAATTATGGCTAAAATTATTTATGCAATTTCTGACTCCCTAGGAGAAACAGCTGAATCAGTGGCACGTGCTACGGCAAGTCAATATGATAAGGAAACGATTGATATCGTTCGTGTGCCCTATATTAATGATGAATTACAAATAAATGAAGTGGTAAAAGAAGCCGCTACCGGCGGACATGTGATCTGTCATACCATTGTATCACCAGCATTGCGGTCTTATTTAGATACAGCTTGTAAAGCACAGGGTGTGCAAGCCGTAGATATTATGGGTCCTGTTATGGATGCAGTAGGAACTATGACAGATACAGAGCCTAGATTGGCACCTGGTATGATTCATAAACTAGACCAAGAATATTTCAAAAAGGTAGAGGCTATTGAATTTGCCGTGAAATACGACGATGGTAAAAATCCAAAAGGCTTTGAAAAAGCAGATATTGTCATTATTGGTATTTCTCGTACTAGTAAGACACCATTATCTATGTTCTTAGCCTATAAAAAAATAAAAGCGGCCAATTTACCATTGGTACCAGAAGTACCGTTACCAGAAGAATTGTTCCAAATTCCAGGGCGCAAGATTGTGGGGTTAATTATTGATCCTTTCAAATTGAACAATATTCGTGAAGAACGTCTTCGTACCATGGGACTACATGCGGACGCTAATTATGCGAATGTAAGCCGTATTGAAGAAGAGTTAAATTATGCAAAAACTGTGATGAGACGGTTGCATTGTCCAGTAATTGATGTAACTAATAAATCTATCGAAGAAACAGCTGGTATGGTGATGCAAATCATTCAAAAAAATCGTGTTATGGATACACGCTAAGCTAGGAGGTGTCATATGAGTATTCGTGAAATGCTAGAAGAACGAGAATATACTATGTTAAGTCCTTATGCGGCTAAAAGTAGAGAATCTGTAAGAGATCGTAAGGAAGAGCCTGATCCATATCGGACGGATTTTCAACGAGATCGAGATCGTATTTTACATAGCAAATGTTTCCGTCGATTAAAACATAAAACACAAGTATATATTGCTCCAGGGGACCATTATCGGACTCGTATGACACATACCTTAGAAGTGGGACAGATTGGACGTACCATTGCACGGGCGTTGCGGTTGAATGAAGATTTGACAGAGGCTATCGCTATGGGGCATGATGTGGGACATACACCATTTGGACATGTGGGGGAATACGCCCTTCGTGATATGGTAGGTCATTTCAATCATAATGAGCAAAGCTTGCGCATGGTGGAAAGTATAGAAAAGGATGGACAAGGTCTTAACCTAACAACTGCTGTTCGTGATGGTATTTTAGGGCATACAGGTTCTCATATGCCTCTTACCTTGGAAGGGCAGATTATACGCACTGCTGATCGTATCGCCTATTTGTGTCATGATTTTGATGATGCGTTGCGAGCACATATGCTCAGAGTGAATGATTTACCGAAAGAAGTGGTACAGGTCTTTGGAGATACCCATTCCAAAATGATTACTGCCATGGTCACAGACATGGTGACATCCTCTATGGATCAACCGGTGATTTCTATGTCAGAACGTGGTGTGGAAACTATGAATATTTTCCGTCGTTTTATGTTTGAACGTGTCTATCGGGCACCGTCGTTAATTCCAGATCGGAATAAAGGTGACTATGTGGTAAAACACTTATTTATGTACTATAAAGAACACCCCGAGGCGATTCGCCATGAAATCCATCATGACAATCCCATTACAGACCAAGATATTGTGGATTATGTGGCGGGTCTGACAGATAACTATGCGATAAAACTATTTACTGAATATTATATTCCTAAAGTATGGGATAATTAATCTGCTTTCAAAGAAATGCTGCGCTAAGGCGTGGCATTTTTTTGCTTGCAAATTTAGGTTATTCATGCCCTAAACTCTTTAAAAATAAAAGTTTGGGTTATTCATACCCTAAACTTTCTAAAAATAAAAGTTTGGGGTATATAGACATCATCGAATTGATGGGTTTCATAGTTTGACATTTGTTCCTATTTTAAGTAAACTAAAGATTGGTACTGAAATACATTAGTTGAGTTTTGTAAATCTTTACTTATAGTGTGAAAGGAGGGCTATATTGGTTACGGTTAAAGAGAAAATTTTAGCAGCGGCGGCCATAATGATTGAAGAGCAAGGCATATCATTCCGCATGGATGATTTAGCAAAAGCACTGACTATCAGTAAACGTACGTTGTATGAACAATTTCGTTCTAAACATGAAATTGTAGAAACCATTTTAGTCCATGGGGCAGAAGATTTTTACAGACAGCATGAGAATATTGTGAACAATAAAAGTCTTACTGTAGAAGAAGTATTAGATAGGTATTTTAAAGTACGATCAAATTTGTATGCGGCTTTCAGTGGATAATCTTTCATGGAAATCTTCTTATCTATACCGCAACTACAAGAAACGTTGAAAACTTTGTTCAAGAAAGATTGGGACTTACTTAAACACTATTTACTACACCAACAAGAGCAAGGAACTATTGCTCGCTATGTGGATGTTGATATTATCATTATGATGTTGCAAGGTGCTGTACGACGCATTGTGTTTGAAAGCTCCAATCATCATGAGGATATTTATAAATATATGCCAAAGGTTATTTCAGTTATATTACAGGGTATTACAAATAAGGGTGAAATGAATGAAAAAACAAGCGTATAATGGTTTAGTGGCAGCTAGCTTGGCAGCCCTTGTACTTGTATCTGGTTGTGGTGGACAAGCTCCGGGGCAAGGTCCAACGGAGGTTAACTCCTATAAAATCACAGCTACTGATACAAATGTACAAGAATCTTTCAATGGTACTGTATTGGCGCAAAACTCTATTGTGATTCGCGCGAATGTATCCGGTCGAGTTGTTGAAAAATATGTAAAAGGGGGCGACACGGTAAAAGCCGGTCAAGCATTGTATCGTCTCGATGGACGTCAATATGAAGCGAACCTAGCTAGTGCACAAGCCAATGCAGCACGATCTAGCGCAGCGTACCAAAACTCTCAAGTCGATTTACAGCGCTATCAAACATTGGCCAATGAAGATGCTATTGCCCGCCAAACATTAGATACACAAGCTAGTGTGGCAGCCCAAAATCGCGCAGCCTTAGAAGCTATGGAAGCACAAATCCGCTTAGCGGAAAATAATTTACAAGATACGGTTGTATATGCGCCATTTGATGGTACATTGGAAATGGATGATGTAGATTTAGGTACATTCGTTACAGCTGGACAAACAGCACTTGTCACATTGAACTCTACAGATCCAGTATATGTACAATTTAGCATGAGTGAAGCAGAGTACTTAGAATATAAAAAAGCACATCGTTCTGTTGATGGGGAAGTAGAATTGAAATTGTCCAATGGTGAGATTTATGGTACCTATGATGACAATCATAAAATTGTAAGTACTATTAAAGGTCATATTGTAGAAGCTGCGAAAAACTTGGATAATGGTACAGGTCAGTTGATTTTGAAAGCGGCCTTCCCGAACCCAAATCATATGTTGTTGCCAAATATGTATGCATCCGTTATTACTAGCGGTGAAACTATTCAAGGGGCGATCTTAGTGCCATCTCGTGCTTTATTACAAGTACTAGATAAAACATTTGTGATGGTCATCCGAGATGGTAAAGTAGAACAAGTACCTGTCACAACAAGTGGTACTAGTGGTAAATACACCATCATTCGTCCTTCCAAAGATGGAAAAGGGTTAACTGTAGGCGATGAAATCGTTGTTGACGGCTTAACAAAAGCGAAAAATGGAGCAGAAGTTAAGGCAACTTTATTAAGCAAGGAAGATATTGAGAAAGGTAATTAGGGTGATATTGTGTCAAAATTCTTTATTAATCGCCCTATCTTTGCCATCGTAATCTCTATTATTATTACATTGCTAGGGTTGATTTCCTTATCAAAACTGCCGATCGACAGATATCCACAGATTTCTCCACCGCAAGTACAGGTACGTACTGCCTACATGGGGGCCAATGCTGAGGTTGTAAGCGAATCGGTAGCGGCAGTCATCGAAAAACAAATCGTTGGCGTCCAAAATATGGATTATATGCAATCCACGAGTACAGGGGATGGTTCCTATAACTTGACAGTTCAATTTGAGCAAGGAACTGATGCCGATATGGATACGGTAAACGTACAAAACCGTGTAGCCCGTGCCTTGGCATCTTTGCCATCCGAAGTACAAACGGTAGGTGTGACCACTACGAAATCTTCTGGGGATATGGCCATGGTATTCTCCTTGGTATCTCCAAACGGTAGTTATGATAGAACTTTCTTAAAAAACTATGCCACTAACTATATGATGGATGCCATCAAATCTGTGAATGGTGTGGGTACAGTGCAAGAGTTCGGTGCTGATTATGCCATGCGTATTTGGCTTGACCCAACAAAAATGTCTAAATTTGGGGTTACTATTACAGATGTAAGTAATGCAATTCGTAGCCAAAACAAACAGGCTGCAGCGGGTGCATTAGGTTCTGACCCAATCGATAAAGATCAGGCGTTCAACACATCTGTAAAAGTGCAAGGTCGTTTGGCTGAAATTTCTGAATTTGAAAATATTGTTATTAAAAAGGATAAAAAGAATAATTTATTGCATTTAAAAGATGTAGCTCGTGTTGAATTAGGGGCACAAAGTTATTCTGTAGAGCCTACAAGTTTCTCAAAAGAAACGGGCAATGATAAACCAGTAGCTGTATTTGCTGTTTCTTTAACGAATGATGCGAATGCATTAGAAACAATCAATGCTGTAAAAGAGGTTATTCACCAACAAGAAGAAGCATTCCCACCGGATATGCAAGCGAAGATTATTGTAGATAATACAAAATTTGTAAAAGCTTCTATGAAAGAAGTAGTAAAAACCTTTGAAGAAGCCTTGATTCTCGTAGCGATTATTGTGTACTTGTTCTTGCAAACATGGCAGTCTACAGTGATTCCAATGATTGCAGTGCCAGTATCTTTGATTGGTACTTTTGCGGCGTTCCAAGTAATGGGCTTTACTGTTAATACATTGACTTTGCTAGCCATGGTGTTAGCGATCGGTCTCGTCGTGGATGATGCGATCGTCGTAATCGAAGCTGTAGAATATGAAATGCGCTACAATGGGTTGAAACCAAAGGCGGCTACCGTAGCAGCCATGGAAAAAGTACAAGGCCCTGTTGTTGGTATTGCTTTCGTATTGATTTCCGTATTCGTTCCAGTGGCCTTCATGGGTGGTTTAACGGGGGTATTGTATAAACAATTCGCTTTAACAGTAGCTATTTCTGTTATTATTTCTGCCTTTGTAGCATTGACATTGACGCCTGCATTGTGTGGTATTATGTTAAAACCACATAAGCCAAAAGAGACTACTAATATAGTGGGTCGTTTCTTGGAGTGGTTTAATGGATTCTTGGATCGAAGAATCGATCAGTATGGTATTCTTTTAGCTCGTTGGTCCAATCGTCTATGGGCCACATGGTTGGCATTGGCTATCTTCTTAGGTGCAGCTTTTGGTATGATGCGTATGGTGCCAAGTGGATTCGTACCAGCTGAAGATAGTGGCTATTTCATGGTTGCTGTATCCTTACCTCCAGGGGCGACTTCTAGTCGTACAAAAGATGTATTAACTGATTTAGGTCATTTCTTGAACGAAGATAAAGATTCTGATGGGACCATCACAGTACCTGGCTTTGATATCTTAGCTGGGGCAGCACAAACGAGTGGTGGTGTAATCTTTACATCCTTAACAGATTGGGGTGAAAGAACGCAACCAGATCAACAGCTTGGCTTAAAGATTCGAAATACTTTCATGCATGGTTCTAAAGATCCACGAGGAACAATTATTCCATTGAATCCGCCATCTATTCCAGGTCTGGGCAACACTGGTGGTTTCTCCATGTATCTTATCAATAAAGCAGGTCATAGTACTGAACAAATGAATGCAGTGGTGCAACAATTCTTGGTAGAAGCTCAAAAACGCCCTGAATTCCGCAGTATTTATACTACTTTCAATACGGCTACACCATCCTATAATTTTGATGTGAATCGTGATAGAGCAGCTCGTGATGGCGTAGCTGTGACAGATATTTATATGGCTTTACAAGGGTATTATGGTGGCATGCAGTTAAATGACTTTACTAAGTTTGGTAAAAACTATAAAGTTATGTTACAAGCGGACAATCAGTTCCGTACAGACCCAAGTATGAATCATCTGTTGACAGTACGTAATGCAGCAGGTCAAATGGTACCAGTTGACACATATATTACACCACAGAAGACAACCTCTGCCTTTGTGGTAACACGATATAACAACTTCCCAGCAGTGAGCATTGGTGGTAATACTAAGCAAGGTGTTAGCTCTGGTGATGCTATCAAAGCATTAGAAGAAGTGGCGAAAAATACATTGCCACAAGGATATACCTATGATTGGGGTGGACAAACTCGTGAGGAAATCAAAGCGGGATCCCAAGTGTTGATTATCTTTGGATTCGGTATTGTCTTTGTATTCCTTGTGTTGGCTGCCTTGTATGAATCTTGGAAAGTACCATTTGCAGTACTATTATCTGTTCCAACAGGTATCTTTGGTGCTGTACTTGCCCCATGGTTATTCAATATGATTGGTGCCATGATGAAATCTACACATTTCTTTGCCTTGGATATTTACTTCCAAATCGGTTTGCTTACCTTGGTGGGCTTAGCGGCGAAGAATGCGATCTTGATCATTGAATATGCTAAGATTCGTGTCGATGAAAGAGGTATGAATTATGTAGATGCCGCTATTGAAGCCGCGAAGATTCGTTTACGTCCTATCTTGATGACGTCTTTAGCATTCATCATTGGCTGTTTGCCGTTGATGTTGGCAAGTGGTGCCGGTGCTGGTGCCCGTGCATCCTTGGGTGTGACCGTAGTATTTGGTATGATTACAGCCACATTCTTTGGAGTGGCAATCATCCCTATGCTGTTCATCATTATGGAAAAAATGGGATTTAAACGTCACTAATTAGGCTATGCAGCCTCGTGGGTCGTTACTTGTAAGGCTATGCAGCCTTGTGGCGGTCTTAATTGAATATGATAAAAAGGGAAGAGCACGGCATACTCCTCACAAACGGTATTTCATAATGTTTGTTCGGAGCACGCCGTGCTCTTCTTGTGTTTGTATTATTTTGTCAGTAAGGACCGCCACGAAGGCTGCTACGCCTAACTGCGTTTCTCAGAGTATAGTTAGAGCACGGCATACTCCTCACAAACGGTATTTCATAATGTTTGTTCGGAGCAGGTCGTGCTCTTCTTGTATTTGTGTTATTTGGTCAGTAAGGGCGCCACGAAGGCTGCTACGCCTAACTGCGTTCCTTAGGGAGGCGGTTAGTGTAGATATAATGTTTATCTGCTATACAGATGCTCCTTTTATAGTATAACTGAAGTGTATGTTGTTAAGAGTACACTTATAATATGCAATTCGTGTAAAAATCGGGGGGGGTAGTATATAAGAAATAATTATCTAAAATGATTGAAACTGCTTGCTATTAATGATAATATGTATGTATATTCTTATCATTATTTCAGCAATCACAGGAAAAAAGTGTTCAAGCCTTCTATATAAGGTTTAGGTTGGACTGCATGGTTATGTGTGTATATGTATATGGGGTGTATTATGAAACGATATGACGTATTGCTATCTTGTATTACTCTTTCATTATTGACAAATGTGTGGACTGTATCCGCAGAGGTGATAACAAGAGACAAGTATACTGTGGTGTATTCAAATCCTGGAAAGGAAACGTCTTATACGTACGATGCAACTAAGGAAGATAAGCCGTTGAATTTTTTAGCAATTTCTGCATTGGGTGGCACTAATAATATCACGATTAAAGGTAAATTAGAAGATTCCAATGGACCATCTAGTACGTTCAATACCAATACATCAGTTGTGGGACTACGTGAAGGGGACTATCGTTTTTCACTTAATTCTAAGAAAGCTTATGAGCCATCATCAAGTATCTTGATATCTGATGGCGGTGTTGCTGGAGAGAATAATATTGTATTTGAGGATGTTACCGTTGACAATCATATCATGTCATCTGGGATTCAAACAGTGGATCAAATCAGTGTGAATAGTACCGGAAAGCAGGGCCTTGCGGCTGCGTCGATTACATTTAAAGGGGTGAATACCATCAACACCTTATTAGATGATCCAAAGCTAGATAATTATGCTAGAAAACAGTCAAATGGTATTCAATTATTTAATAATGGCACAACTGTAGGAAACTATCATATACATTCAGAAGTAGGATCTACATTGAATGTGAATGTTACGTCAGCTTCTAGTCATGCTCGTGGTATATTTGTGAATCATTATAATAATACGGTTAGATCAACGGCTGTAAAAAAAGAAACCCCCACTGTGACGGTGATGGAGTTTGATGGTGATGTGAATGTAAAAATAGATAGACATGGTCAAGAAGAGGCAGAAAATTATGGGATTGGTCTCACTTCCAGGGCGAGTAAAAGAGATCGGGATACAATTCCCGATGATTCTAAATTAGAAGCTATATTTAGAGGAAATCTCACTGTAGATGTAACACCTGTATATGATGCGCAGGGTAATCCTAAAAGCATTGGAGACGCTATTAGTGTGGACGGAAAAAATAGCAAAGTTGATATTGTAGGTGGACCCGATAAAGTGATTCAAATCAGAGGGGATATACATGCCTATAATAGTGGTATCGTTAATTTAAATTTAGGTAATAAAGACTCTTATTTTGAAGGCGAGGCTCATATAGGTAAAGAAAAGTTTACATCGAAGCAGAATCTATTTGATGAAACTGTCGATGCTGATGATAATGTCATCCTACGGGCACAGGATATTGAAAAATTTGAGAAACAGATTGAGGGCTGGAAAAAAACACTAGAGAAACCTACCCTATCTGCTAAAGTAAGAGAAAATCTTATGAAAAAGATTGCAGAGGCAGAAGCTTCTATCGAGAAAAGCAAATTGTATTTTGATGAGCATGGCATCATAAAAAATGATGTTATTGATAACACAAATAATGCGATTAATCTTACTATGAGCAATGGCGCTCACTGGAAAGTCGCGAATGATTCCATGGTGAAAGATTTGGATTTAACCAAAGGTGCCATTGTAGAATTTGCAGGCGCTAACAAGTATGTCAATGTATCTGTAAAACATTTAATAGGGGATGCAGGCACACTGAAAATGAACGGGAATATTGTCAGTGGTGATTCTGATAGATTGGTGACTCGAAAAGGCAGTGATGGAGTCTATAATATTGTCTATAAAGATGATGGAACAGCTAAAACGAAGGGCCGTGAGCACTTAAAACTTGTAGAAAACTTAGGAGATTTGACTGACAATAAGGCCAAGTATAAATTACTGTATGGTACTACAGATCAAGGCGCCTATGAGTTCACTGTATCTAATTCTGAAACTTCAAAGATAGCCCAAATTGAACCAGATGGAAAGAATGATTTTTACTTAAATCCTACTGGTCGATTGAGTTCTGGAGCTCAGGCTGTTGAAGTACTACATAATATGATATACCAAAGTAATTTGGCTACCATGGGTACACTAGTACAACGATTAGGGGAAACACACCTAGATAAAAAGGTGCGCAACTCTAATGACATTTGGGTAAAGTTAATTGGTGGTAAATATAGTAGCGATGGAGATGTAAAGGTAGGTACATATAGCAATAACTATTATGGCATACAAGGTGGGTTTGATTGGCAAAGAAAGCATGGAGCATGGATTGCCTATCATGGACTTGATGTAGGTATGTTACAGGCCCGTGGCACATTAGATGAATTCAGCGGCTCTATTAAGCTCACACAAGCTGCAATAGGTGGGTATTCCGCTTGGGTGCATCCAAAAACAAATATGTATGTTGATATTGTGGGACATATCGCTAATTACCGTGGTGGGTTCGACATGATAAACCGTTCTCATACAGATGTATCTTCTGATACTATGCACACTGTATCATATCTCGGATCAGTTGAACTAGGTAGACGCTTCTATTTCAAGAAAAATGATACACGCAAGTATTATATAGAACCAGAAGCACAATTGACGTATCAAAGTATTGGTAGTTATCCTATGCACATGAAACATGGATTAACATCAGTGACAGATGATTTTAAAGGTTTAGTTCTGCGTATCGGTGCCAGAATTGGTATAGACAATATCACACCAGGACATATTAATCCATATATTAAGATTATGCATGAACGAGAATTATGGGGAGATACAACGCATACTTTTAATGAAGTGGCTGTGGAAAAACCATCGAAACAAGATAGTTGGTTTACTTATGGATTTGGTGCATCCTATATAAGTAAAGATGAAACTAAACAATTTTATTTTGAAGCACAAGGGTCAACGAAACATAAGGTAAAACAAAATTGGCAAATTAATGCAGGATTTAGACATCGATTCTAATCGTAATACCTCACTATTGGGTATCCAGTAGTGAGGTATTTGCATTATATGATATAATAGAACAATAGCCGATGAACTAGGTTCATTCGATGAGTGAGGTACCAATGAAAGTTATCATTTCTACGTTGAATTCAAAATATATACATTCTTCTTTAGCGTTGCGCTATTTGCAGGCTTATGGAAGAACAAAGGATGAGGCATATGAGATAGTGGAGTACACTATTAATATGCCTATTTTAGATATCTTAAACAATGTGACTACCTTAGACGCAGATGTACTAGGGTTTGCTTGTTATATTTGGAATATCGATATGACATTGCATCTTTGTTCTATGATCAAAGCAGTTCGTCCTAACACGAAAATTATATTAGGTGGTCCAGAGGTAAGTTATACTGCTAGGGAATTATTAGAAGAGTATCCCTATATAGATTACATTGTGCAAGGGGAAGCTGAGGAGGCTTTCACTTCCTTTGTGAAAGCGATTCGTACGGGGCAATCTGCTTTGAATCCTATCATACCTGGCATTTTAGGCCGAGAACAGGGTCATATTAAGGGTTCTGAAGAGGTGGCAGAGGTGAAGGATTTAAGCACCATACCATTTCCATACACAGAAGAAGATATGCTTACCTTAGGGAATAAAATTGTCTATTACGAATCTTCACGAGGTTGTCCGTTTTGTTGCCAGTATTGTTTATCTGGTAATCGCAACACCGTTCGATTCTTTCCTCGAGAACGGGTATTGCAAGAGTTGGCTTGGTTTGTGAGCCACAATGTAAAACAGGTGAAGTTTGTGGATCGTACGTTCAACTGTGCTCCTCATCATCATATTCCATTGATGGAGTGGATGCGTGACCATGGAGGACAAACGAACTTTCACTTGGAAATGGAATCTATTTTAATGACTGAAAAGGAAGTAGATATTCTAAGTTCTACTCGTCATGGTCAAATACAGATTGAGGTAGGAGTTCAAAGTACGCATGATAAAACATTAGAGGCTATCCATCGCCGTAACGATTGGGGCCGTATTCAGTCCGTTATCCCTCCGATTATTAAGGCGGGGCGCACTCATGTGCATATGGATTTAATTGTAGGCTTACCTTATGAAAGCAAAGCTATTTTCGAGAAATCTTTCAATGATTTATTCAGTTTGCAACCTCATGCGTTGCAGATTGGATTTTTAAAGTTATTAAAAGGCTCTGGCGTTCGTTCCATGGCAGAGTACGAGTACATTGCGAATCCGAAAGCACCTTACGAAGTGTTACAAACCCATGTATTGCCTTATGATGATGTACGCATGCTGAAACATTTTGAAGATGTATTCGAACGGTTCTATAATAGTGAACGGTATCGCACAGTTTTTGGGTACATTAGTGAAAGCTTAATCCAAGAAGGATCGGCCTTTGCTTATTTTGAAGACATGACCAAGTTATGGTTAGAAAAAGGGAATCAAGATCGCAAATTAAACGATGCTGATCAAATAGCATTCCTTTATGAGTTCTTCACCTTGAAAGAGGACCGAGTGGCATGTGATTTACTTCGCTACGATGTATTGACATCTTTCAATGGGAAAATTCGTGATGAACGATTTGGTCTATCTAAAGATAGAAAGCAAGAAATGCAAGATGCTGAGGTGTTTTGGCGTGAGGAAAGTTTAGTACAACAATACATCCCTAACTATTCCTTTGTGGAGTGGCGAAGAATCCGACAGGATTATCATACAATTGAGGTGTGTGGAGAGTCATTGCCATACTTAGAGATTCAACAGTGTATCGATTCTACAACTCCTGCAATATCATTGTGTGATGAGGAACTTTCTGATTTCTATCTATGTTCTGCAGGAAATACCAGAGAATGTCATAATCAAGAAATACTTGTTGGTGCGAGTTGCCAAGGGGTGAATGACAGTAATATCCATGTATTGAGTGGTACTATTCCTAGCCAAGATAAAAAATATACTATCATCATTGACGTAAAAGGTGAGACGAAACCTTTTATACGCCCTCAACAATGTGGAAATGACCATATACATCATCACGAAGATACTACTAGCCCAACGATCAGAGAGGAGGTGTGACATGAGCGATACGACAAAACCAAAGCGGTATCGTATGATATCTGCGTTTTATAAAGAACGATATGGAGAAAAGGCTTATAAAATTCCAGTGGCACTCCCTTTGACATGTCCTAATCGTGACGGATCCGCTGGTGTAGGTGGATGTACATTCTGCGGTGAAATTGGAGCAGGCTATGAAAATCGACCAGCCTCTATGACGGTAAAACAACAAATTGATGAGACTGTGGTGCATATCGCAAAAAAGTATAAAGCCTATATATATATACCGTACTTTCAGAATTTTAGTAACACCTATTTACCACCAGAGAAGTTTCGCCAGTATGTGGAGGAAGCTTGTTTAGAACATGTGGTAGGTATTGCCATTGCCACACGCCCGGACTGTGTACATGATGCGTATTTAGATATTTTAAAAGAAATACAAAATAAATATGGCATTGATATCTACATAGAATTAGGCCTACAATCGGTGAACTATCATACACTGCAAAAGGTGAATCGAGGACATACGATGGCGGAGTTTATCGACGCGGTACTGCGCATCAAGCGCTATGGATTTGAAGTATGTACTCATATGATACTCAATCTTCCGTGGGATACCATGGATGATGTCATTGAAGGGGCGAAAACTTTATCAGCCTTACAAGTAGACCAAGTGAAGCTCCATGCATTATACTTAGTAAAGAATACGAAAATGGCACGTGATTATGAGGCTGGTGAATTTACCTTAATCAGTGCGGAAGAATACGCTCGACGAGTGGTAGAATTTTTACGTTACCTAGATCCTATGATTGTCTTACAACGACTCGTAGGACGTGCGCCAGAGGAAAATACAATCTTCACGAATTGGTCTATGGGCTGGTGGCGTGTACAAGATTTGATTGATCAAATTATGGAAGACGAAGATATTTCTCAAGGCAGCGGCTATGATTATTTACATGGCGCTGCGGTTCAAAAATTTCTGTGAAAGGGAGCATATGGCTAATCAGAGATTTACCATACCTACTTATGACATGGTAGGACCTATCGTGGGACCTCAAGGATCTCACATGAAAGTATTAGAAGAACTATTGACAGTTGATATATTACATCGAGATACGACCATAGACGTGACAGGTTCTGAAACATCTGTACATGTGGCGATAGAAGTTCTTGATGTATTGTTATATTTATTTAAAAATCACATTAAGATCACAGACCATCATGTACGAACCGCTACTACGATGATCTTGAAAGGCGAAAAAGAATCACTTTTTCAGTTATATGAAGATACTATCAATGTGACTGTGAAGGGGAATCCTATTATTCCTAAAACAGTGGGCCAAAAACAATATATAGATAGTATCCGTCGCAATACGATCACCTTTGGTATTGGTCCTGCGGGAACAGGAAAAACCTATTTAGCTGTTGCACTGGCAGCATTTTACTTGAAAAATCGTGAAGTGGATCGTATTATTTTGACGAGACCTGCCGTAGAGGCAGGGGAAAAGCTAGGGTATTTGCCAGGCGATTTACAAGAAAAAGTAGACCCTTATTTACGTCCTCTCTATGATGCTTTACATGATATGTTCGGTGTAGAACGAGTGCAGAAGATGCTCTTACAAGGGACTATCGAGGTAGCACCATTGGCTTACATGCGTGGTCGCACCTTGGAACGTTCCTTTGTGATCCTTGATGAAGGGCAGAATACGACGCCAGAACAGATGAAAATGTTTTTAACTCGCTTAGGCTATCAGTCAAAGATGGTAGTCAATGGTGATCCTACGCAAATTGATTTACCTCCTAAAATCACATCCGGTTTAATCGAAGCAGAACAAGTGTTACAACGCATCAAAGGGATTCGGTGTATTTATTTTTCTGACCAAGATGTGGTGCGTCATGATTTGGTAGGTCGTATTGTGAAAGCCTATGAAGAATATCAACTTTCAGAGAAAGGGAAACAAGAATGATTGTAAGTATTTCCTATGATGAGGGAATCGAACAGAATAGCACTTACGAGGAAGTCATTCAACGGTGCTGTAATGAAGTGGCTCGTGTGTATGGATTACACGAGGAAGATGAATATAGTGTGCTCCTCTGTAACAACGGAAAAATTCAGGAATTAAATCGTGAATACCGTGGAAAAGATATGCCTACAGATGTGTTATCCTTTGCCCTCAATGAAGGAGATGAAGCTTCTATCGAGGAAGAAGGTCAATTATTAGGAGATATTGTTATCTCCCTAGAGCGTACAGCAGAACAAGCAAAAGAGTATAATCATGATTTTATTCGTGAACTTGCCTATTTAACTGTTCATAGCTGTTTACACATTTTAGGTTATGACCATATGACAGAAGACGATAAGAAAGAAATGCGCACAGAGGAAGAATTTGTGCTTGGTAATTTAGGTTATGTACGAGAGGATATGCCATATAATGAATAGTGAAAAAGGATTTAAGTCAGGCTTTGTAGCCGTTGTAGGACGTCCTAATGTAGGGAAGTCTACGTTAATTAATGCCTTAATTGATGATAAAATTGTTATTGTTTCTGATAAAGCGCAAACGACGCGAAATCGTATTGTTTGTGTCTATACAGATGAAAAGAAACAAATTGTGTTCATGGATACACCGGGTATACATAAGCCAAAACATAAGTTAGGTGAATTTATGGTAGACCAAGCGGTAGATTCTTTACGTGAAGTAGAGGCTGTTTTATTTGTAGTAGCAGCGAATGAAAAACGTGGTCCTGGGGACAACTTCGTCATTGAACAACTTCGTAAGGTTAATGTACCAGTATTCTTAATTGTGAATAAAATTGATACGATGGAAAAACAAGACTTGTTAGAGGCTATCGTATCCTATGAAAATAGCTATCCTTTTGAGGCAGTAGTGCCGATTTCTGCAAAGGAAAAAGACAATATTGAAGAAGTGGTGAATTTACTAGAAAAACATTTACCGGAAGGTCCAAAATACTTCCCAGATGATATGATTACAGATCAACCGGAACGTTTGATTATCTCTGATATTGTGCGTGAAAAAATCCTGTTACAGACTCATGATGAAATTCCTCATGCCATTGCTGTCGATGTAGATGAAATGAAAACGAGAGAGGATGGCACTACCTATGTACGAGCTACTATTTACGTAGAGCGAGATTCCCAAAAAGGTATCATCATTGGTAAACAAGGAGCCATGTTAAAAACTATTGGCCGCCAAGCTCGTGGTGATGTAGAGCGTTTATTGGCTACAAAAGTATTCCTAGATTTATGGGTAAAAGTAAAAAAAGACTGGCGCAATAAATCTGGTATGTTATCTGAATTGGGATACCGTAATTAGTACGTATGAAAAATCACATACCTTGAGATAGAGTATGGCATTGTTAAAATAGTGTATATAGAAAGGACTGATTTATATCGATACCCCCGTCACGGGTGGCATGATTCTATTTGCCATCTTTTGTATTTTAATCATTAGTTTGTTTGTTATAAGTAAATTCTCCTTTGCTCGATTACGAGAAGAACATCTAGAAGATATGGACTCCTTGAGTGATGGAAAAAAAGAAGAATTACGTGAATTATACCAACGACCTGAACGGTTTATGAATACATCCACTTTCTTTATTCTCTTCTTTATAGTCGTTTTAGCAGTCTATGTAGGACGCTATTTAGAAGATGGTGCTGATACTCTGCTACAGTGGTTCGGTTTCTATGATTCTATGTATGCCATTGTAGTGGAATGGATTGTGCTAGCTTTATTTGCTGTGGTAATACTTATTTTCGGAGAAATTATCCCAAAAGGACTAGCATTATCATTCCCTGAACGCTATGTAGGGACTACAGTGACGATTGTTCGGTTAGCTGGAAAAATTGTAATTCCTTTTGTATATCTTGCGGAACAAATTGGTAATACAGTACTGAAAGCTTTCAAAGCGCCGTATCGTACAGAAATTGACTTAGTTCATACAGAAGAAGAAATCCGTGCCTTGGTAAGCCGTAGTCATCAACAAGGTGAAATTGACCATGTGGAAGGTGAGCTTATCGATAATGTATTCGATTTTGTGGATCGTATTGCGAAGGAAGTTATGATTCCTCGACAAGATGTGGTGTGTGTATATACCCAAGATAGTTTTGAAGAGACCATGCATATCGTATCGTCTACAAGCCACACAAGATATCCATTGTGTTTAGAAGATAAAGATCATATTATCGGCTTGGTGCATATTAAGGATTTAATGGAACGCCGTGAAGAGGCGAGTAAAGATTTACGTTCCATACGTCGTAATATTCTTGTCATTCCAGAAGTGATGAAATTATCGGTTCTATTACAGCACATGCGGACACGTCGTATTTATCAAGCTGTTGTGGTGGATGAATACGGTGGTATGGTGGGCTTAGTTGGCTTAGAAGATATCCTAGAAGAACTGGTGGGTGATATTCAAGACGAACACGAACGTGACTTGCCTGCCATTGTTCAAAATCCTAATGGAACTTATAACTTTGCCGGTAAAGTGCTGGTGGATGAGGTAGAAGATCTATTGGATATTTCCTTTGGTGATGTGGACGAAGATACTATTGGTGGTGTTATTTTCGGTATGTTAGAGCGAACACCTGCCATTGGTGACGTCATTACCGTAGATGGATATACTTTCACAGTCACAGAAATGCAAGGCTATCGTATCGAACGTGTATATGCCGTGCCAGTGCCTGTTGAAGAAGAAATAGATGACGAATCAAATTAATAGATACTGTATGCAAGAATCATGCAGATTTTAAGTTTGTGTAGACTACATAGAGTATGTATATGTAGCAGAATATTAAGAGTATATACAAGGATGATACATGTATTGCTAAATTAGTATTAATATACCGTTAAGTGTGAGGATTTCTAGATGAAAGCAAATACGTTTACTAGTGAAGCCATCGTACTGTGGCGTAAAAAACGAAAATACTATAGTATCTATGCATTCCTCACAAAGTTAGAAGGCATTATACTTTGTTCTGTGCCTCATAAACGTAAAGCTAACTATAAAGAAGGGGCGTATTTGCAACCTTTAAGCCGTTTATATTTGACCGTAGCTCCTAACGGAGACATGTACGATATTATCCAGATAGATGGGATTTCTACACGTGATTATGAAAGTTTAGAAGATATTTCCTATGCTACCTTTAGCGGTGAACTAGTAAGTGCTTTGTTTGAAAAAGGTAAATTAGACCGCAGTGTATATACAAATATGAGCCGATTTTTACAATCTATACAGGATAAACCCATTCGCTTAGGCTCTATTGTATTAGGTTGGCATATGTTAAGTCTAGCGGGATTTGTGCCACAAGGGCAACATTGTGAAGACCCTGAGGTAATGGCAATTCTTTGTGATGAATTCTATGAAGCCTGTCAGTATGTAGTGAAACAAGAGTTACAACAAGGTATAACAATGCTTTTGAACTATGATTGGATTCCTACAAAGCCTTTACGTCTTACTGCGAATCAATGGGATCAATTAGAAATTCTATTACGGAAACTTTTGACATATCAACTAGGATATACATTGCATAGCATTGAGTTTTTAGAGACGATGATATAATTAATAAAAACGCGGTCATGTGACCGCGTTTTGTTATTATAAGATACTAAAATAGTTCTATGATAAAATGTAGTTTCTAAAAGTAATGTATAATAAAGTATTAAATATTTAATAAATCGGTATGGGTACCAGTATCTACTAATGTAAGAGTTAAGATATCATCTTCTAACATATAGATTAGTAGCCAATCTGGTTGAATATGACATTCTCTAAACCCTTTGAACTTACCTTTGAGGGCGTGATCATGATATTTTTCTGGAAGTGTATCTCCATTTGCAAGCATGTACACCACTGAATCTAAGAGGGAAAGATTTAGACCTCTTTTTTTCATAAGTTTATAACTTTTCTTGTATGCAGTAGTAAACTTAATTGTAAACATATTATGCCTCTAATGCTTCTTTTAGATCTTCCATGGTAGTATAACCAACTACGTTAGGATTTTTAGATATATGTCGGGCTTCATTCATGGCATCTAGAACTTTAGTGGAATAGTTTGGTACTTCTATTGAAAATGGAATTCCACCTCGTAGTATACATTGGTTTAAAAACATATTTACAGCACTAGACATATCTAAACCGAGTAATCCAAAAAGTTCAGTAGCTTCTTTTTTTACATGTTCGTCGATACGTATTTGTGTAGGAATTGTAGCCATAGTCTTACCTCCTTTTTCTTATTTTACTACATTCAGTTTACAATGTAAATTAAATGTAATTATAAAATAATAAGGGGAATATTAACTTTTGCTCAATTTGCTAATGATATAGGCCGTTGCAATGGCTGCTAATGCTGTTCCTACGATAGTAGATAGGCTAGCCCCTAAGAATGGGTTGCTATCAAGGAATTGATGGTACATATAAGTACCAGATGCCCAACAAATGATGTATAGGGTAGGACCATGGTCAAGGCGCGGACATTTGCGCAATAAGAAATAGTGAGTTAATAAAATAGCAATCATGGGGGCAAACACGGATCCAATCATATATAAGAAAGGGATGATATTATCCATTGGATAGATGGATGCACCGATAGTGCCAATGATCGTAACGATAATACCGATGGTGCGACCAGAATATTTAGTCTGCAAGCTTTCAGAGGAAATACCAGCAGATAAGGCATCCATAAAAGTAGTTGTGACAGTAGAGAATACGATGATAATTAACCCACCAAATCCTAAGCCAGCATGAAGAAGAACCTTCGCAATGTTGCTTTCATTTGTATAGAGGGCCGCAGCGAGGCCTAATACATACATGACAGAACTAGTTACGCCGTATACGATGGCACTAGATGCAGTACCTGCCACTGGGTTCTTGGATAATCGAGTATAATCACTAATCAATGGTAGCCAAGACAATGGCATAGCGATGGATAATTCCAAAGCCGCTGTGAAAGTCATTTCATCAGTGATGATGCCTTGGCTATGAATGGAACTTTCTTGTAACAAGCTAATTAGCAAATAGATGCACAGAATACCTAAGCCGTAGCCCATGATGCTGTTGATGTAGCCCATATTACGGATACCGATGAAGAGCCATACAATGATGAGAGCACCGATAATGATAGTCCATGCAGTGAATGGTAGATTCCATAATTCTACGGCACCAAGAGCACCGTCATAAATCATAATACCGGTCCAACCAATCAGTTGTAGAACGTTTAAAATGGAAAATAATTTCATGCCCCCATTGCCAAAGACAGTGGATACAGTTTGCATAGAACTCATGTGTTCACGAGCGCCGATGAGTCCTGCACCAAATAATAACAAACAGCCGATGACGTGACCTATGATGATGGCTAATAGGCCGTCGGAAAATCCTAGGGGCGCAAAATAGGTGCCCGTCATAATTTCCGCAATGGAAAGAGCGGCGCCGAACCAAATGAGGGACAACCGCGATGATGAAAGTTTTGATTCTGTCATGAATACTCCTAACTATGCCAGTGGGAACAAAAAAGACTAATCTGAAACGATTAGCCTATAGATGATAGATATTCTTAAGATACCTAGTATTGCAAACAGGAACCATATGGTAATGTGTCCTTATGTGTTTGTATAGGTACTACAAAAATATACTAATATATCCCTACGTTGGCATTATCCAAATCAGGTTATGGGTTAGTAGCACGTAGCCACTTCTCAGCCCACTTTAGTGAGCACCCCTTATAGATGTATTATACGAATTGAATGATACTACGTCAATAGGAATGTATAGGTGAATGTAATATATTATATGAAATACATAGAATATTTGAATATCTATATTGAGAGGAAATATCTTTTAGTGAAAGTAGCTTAGCTGTAATTTATTATATTGCATTGGAGTATATTTCATGTTATAACTAAATTAATATAAGAACCACTAGGGGTGCTTATGCTGAGATTGATGAGTATCAAAACCCTAGACCTGAACCAGATAATGCTGGCGGAGGAAAGTGGATGGCATCGAATACTAGACATTGTACAAGAACCGTCCAAAGGATTGGTTCTTTTTTGTTACTAGTAAAGGAGATACCTATGAAATTACATAGAGCATTAACGATTGCAGGAACAGACCCAACAGGTGGTGCAGGGGTGATGGCGGACTTAAAAAGCTTTCAAAGTCGTCATGTCTATGGAATGGCTGTTATTACATCCGTGGTGGCACAAAATACAAGAGGTGTAACGCAAATTGCCCATATGGATGTATCCATGATTGAAGCACAGTTACAATCGGTGTATACAGATATTGTGCCGGAAGCAGTGAAAACGGGTATGTTAGCCACAGCAGAGATGATGGAACTAATCGGCACCTACATAGATCCTAAGGTACCCTATGTATTAGACCCAGTGATGATTGCCACCAGTGGGGATCGTTTAATTTCCGATGAGGCTGTGAAAGCCTTACAAAGCAAATTGATTCCGAAAGCGACCTTGATTACACCGAATCGTAGTGAAGCTGAGGTATTGGCAGAGATGAAAATTGATACGGTAGAAGCTTTGCATACCGCTGGAGTGCGTATATTACAAGAATTAGGCCCTCAAGCGGTAATCATCAAAGGTGGTCACATTGGAGATGAGGCTACAGATTACTTGTTTACAAAAGATACCATGTCCATGCGTCGCTCTTGGACAAGTCCTAAATATGACACAGTACACACCCATGGCACAGGTTGTACATTCTCTGCTGTTATAACAGCAGAACTAGCTAAAGGGAAATCCTTGGAAGATGCCATTACCATTGGTAAAGAATATATCCGATTAGCTATCTTGCATAATCCAGGGTTGGGCACAGGCAATGGACCAGTGAATCATATGGCCTATGGGGATGAATATTCTGAGTAATACAGGTATGATCCATATCATATCAACCATACTTAGTGTCGTGGTATACTATAAGTAATCTGTTTTGGTTGTTATATAAGAAACGAGGATTATTTTGAAACATCATGATATAGATACAGTGCGCTCCATGATGGGGTTGTACTTCATTTGTGGAACACCGAATACGAAGGATATTCACAAGACCCTTACAGAAGCTTGTAAAGGGGGTATTACTTGCTTTCAACTTCGTGAAAAAGGAGAAGGTGCTTTAGTAGGTGACGAAAAAGAACAGTTGGCACGAGAGTTACAACACATTTGTAAGGAATATGGAGTTTCTTTCATCATTAATGATGATGTAGAATTAGCTGAAAAGATAGACGCTGATGGCGTCCATGTGGGACAAGACGATATGGACCTTGACGAAGTACGCAAACGATTGCCTAACGCCCTTGTGGGGACGTCTATTAACTCTGTAGAAGAGTTAGAGAACACAAAGTTGGACTATGTGGATTATATTGGTGTAGGTCCTATGTATGAAACAAGCACAAAAAAAGATGCCAAAACTGTGCGAGGCCCAGAATTAATTTTGGCGTTACGTGCTCATAATCCGACTATCCCAATGGTGGCTATTGGTGGCATTAATCGAGATAACTTTGATGATGTCTTAGCGGAGCCAGTGGACGGTATTGCGGTGATCTCAGCCATTACGGAAATGGAAGACATCGAATATGAAACTGCCATGTGGATAGAGAACATGGAATGGTGTAAGATGTTCTTGGAAAAATAATGTACAGAACATATTGCTGGATTATTGAAGAATATGGGTATAGTTAAAGTAATGAAAAACTTACATCGTTGATTCAGCGGATACACCTTGACACTAACCACTTTTATCCATACAATAGTATATATACATAGGCGATGAAGCAGAGGAGTATACTCCCCTTAGCGAGTGAGGATGGTGAAAGCTCACAATGGAGTAGAAGGCGCTGTGGAGTATGAGCAGGAACGTTGTATCATACTAGGTATGGACAATTAGTAAAGGCTATTTTTTAAAAGAGGGCATTAGCCAATTAGGGTGGAACCGCGGGTATATCTCGTCCCTGTAGCGATTTTCGTTGCAGGGACTTTTTTTATTCCCTGTAAAACATAAGGAGGAATGGAAATGACATTTCAAGAGATGATTTTTACACTCCAAAACTTTTGGGGTGAACAAGGTTGTATTTTACAACAACCATATGACATTGAAAAAGGGGCAGGTACCATGAACCCTGCTACATTTTTACATGCCTTAGGACCTGAACCTTGGTCTGTATGCTATGTAGAACCATCCCGTCGTCCAGCAGACGGCCGTTATGGTGACAATCCAAACCGTTTATTCCAACATCATCAATTCCAAGTGATTATCAAACCGTCTCCAGATAATATTCAAGAATTATACTTGCAAAGTTTGGCGGCTCTTGGCATTCATGCAGAAGATCATGATATCCGTTTCGTAGAAGATAACTGGGAATCTCCAACATTAGGTGCTTGGGGTCTTGGTTGGGAAGTATGGTTAGACGGTATGGAAGTAACGCAGTTTACCTATTTCCAACAAGTGGGATCTATCGATGTAAAACCAGTGTCCGTTGAAATCACATATGGTTTAGAACGTTTGGCTATGTACATTCAAGGTGTAGAAAATGTGTATGATCTACAATGGAATGAACAATACACATACGGCGATGTATGGCATGCGAACGAAGTAGAACAATCTACATATAGCTTTGAATTAGCTGATACAGATATGTTGTTCAAATTGTTCGACATGTACGAAGCTGAGGCTACACGTGTATGTCAATTAGGCTTTGTATTGCCGGCTTACGATTATGTATTGAAATGTTCCCACACATTTAATTTGCTAGATGCACGTGGTGCCATTTCTATTTCTGAAAGAACAGCTTTCATCGGTCGTGTTCGTAACATGGCTCGTATTTGTGCGCAAAACTATTTGGCGAAACGAGAAGAACTTGGTTTCCCATTGTTGAAAGGAGATAAATAAGATGGCTAAGGATTTACTCTTTGAAATTGGGGCAGAAGAAATTCCTGCAGGATTTTTGCCAAATATTATCAAACAATTAGGTGAATTAGCAACAGCTGCATTGGCAGAGCGTCACATTCCACATGGCTCTGTGAAAGTGTATGCTACACCTCGCCGTGTTGCATTACTTATCAATGACGTAGCAGAACGTGGTGAAGATGTACACGAAACTCATAAAGGTCCATCTGTGTCTATTGCCTATGATGCTGACGGCAATGCTACAAAAGCAGCTATCGGTTTTGCTCGCGGTAAAGGATTAGACGTATCTGAATTGAAAGTAGTAGATGGATACATCTTTGCTGACACAACGACAGCTGGTTTAGATACAAAAGAAGTCTTATCTGACGTGTTACCATCCTTGATTACAGGATTAAGCTTCCCTAAATCCATGCATTGGGGCGATTTAGAAGAACGTTTCGTTCGTCCAGCACGTTGGTTGGTGGCATTATTTGGTCAAGACGTAGTACCTGTAACATTCGCTAATGTAACTAGCTCAAATGTAAGCCGTGGACATCGTTTCTTAGGTGAATCTGAATTGACCATAGCAGAACCAAAAGATTACTTAGATACACTAACTAAGAACTTCATTATGATCGACCAAGACGTACGCCGTGAAACAATCCGTAAACAATTAACAGAACTAGCAGCCACAAAAGGGGCTACTGTGGTATGGGATGAAGATTTATTGGATGAAGTTACATTCCTAGTAGAATATCCAACAGCTCTTTGTGGTACTTTCGATGAAAGCTACTTAACTTTGCCATCTGATTGCATTATTACACCAATGAAAGACCATCAACGCTACTTCCCGATGGTGGACGGCAAAGGTAAATTGCTTCCTATGTTCTTAACAGTTCGCAATGGGGATAGCAAATCTCTAGAAGTAGTAGCAGCTGGTAATGAACGTGTACTTCGTGCTCGCTTAGACGATGCGAAATTCTTCTTTAACGAAGACCGTAAAACGCCATTAGCAGGTCGTTATGAAGCATTGACAAAAATTGTCTTCCAAGAAGGATTGGGCAATTTAAAAGATAAAACAGAACGTCTATTAACATTAGGTGTTGCGTTAGCAAAAGAAGTAGGCTTTACAGATACAGTTACCTTAGAACGCGCTACACACCTTGCTAAAACAGACTTAACGACAGGTATGGTAAGTGAATTTACTGAATTACAGGGCATTATGGGCAAAGAATATGCTTTACTAGATGGCGAAACACCAGCTGTAGGGGAGGCTATTTTTGAACAATACTTACCTCGTTTTGCTGGGGATATCTTGCCAAGTACCGATGCAGGACGCATTTTAAGTATTGTTGACAAAGTAGATACTATCGTAGCAACGTTCAGCCGTGGTTTAATTCCAACAGGTTCTCAAGATCCATATGCATTGCGCCGCCAAACAATCGGTATCATCAACATCTTGATGGACAGCAAATGGTCCTTATCCATGCGTCCAATCTGGGTGAAAGCAATGGAATTATTAGGCGTGGCTAGTGAAAAACAAGAAGAATTACTAGGTCAATTAGAAAACTTCTTCATCCTTCGCTTGAAAAATATCTTGTTAGAACAAGGTATGCCATACCAAGTAGTGGATATCGTATTGAGCCAAGATACTGTGACTGTAGCACTAGCAGAAGGTTTAGGACAAGCGTTAACAGCTAATCGCCTTGATGAAAACGAACCATTAATGCAGGCTTACACACGTATTTTTAATATGGTAAAAGACGTGACTTTCACAGGTGTTGACGAATCCTTGTTAAAAGAAGATTCTGAACAAGCCTTGTACAAAGCTGCATTGCCAGTATATACAACGAATCGCAATGCCTTAGAGGCGGGGGACTATGTGAAAGCTGTAAGTTTAGCAGAATCCTTGGTGCCGTATATTGAAACATTCTTTGAACATGTTATGGTTATGGATAAAGACGAAGCTGTGAAACAAAATCGTCTTCAATTATTGCGTATGACTTATGAAGTAAGTAACTTAGGCAAATTGAAGTAGGTTCTTATGATTGTTACGGTATTAACATTTTTTGCCAATCTGTTCATCATTGGTAGCATTGTGTATATGTATCAAGTCATCTTTGGACCTATTGATCATCCTTTTCTGATGAAAGCGATGGACCTCTTTCATGTGCGTATTAACCTGGAAAATATTAGCTATGCCGTAGCAGGTACCTCTGTGTTACTTGTGGCGGCACTAGCGCAAATTCCTTGGTTTCATCGCATTACCATGTGGCTCTATGGGGGACGTCGTCCCCTAGGGCAAGAGGTAGAGATTCTGCAGATGATTCAGAAGGATATACAAAATCATACGGGCATCGATATGTCTCAATTCGACTGGTTTATCAAAAATGATGATTCTATCAATGCTTTTGCAATGGGGCATAATCGAATTTGTATCAATACGGGGGCTATCATACAGTTGCCTTATGATGAATTATTGGGCATAGTGGCTCATGAAATGGGACATATTCATCATAAAGATGGGGCCTATGGATTTTCTTGTTTCTATATGAACTATTTGGGACAAATGTGCATTCGTGTGTACGAACTATTTGCGCGTGTCATATTATGGATTCAATATTTGCGATTGCCGATAATTACATTTATTGTACAAATCTTCTACCTATGCGTGGTATTGCAGATACTTTTCATGCAGTGGGTTATTAAAGCGCCTTTGATTATTATTGACTTATTCACTGGTAGACGAGCCGAATATCGGGCGGATAAATATGCTTATGAAATCGGCTTAGGCGCTGAATTACATAATGCATTAGTTACCTTGCGTAATTATACTGCTGAAAGTAGTGAAAGTGGTCTCATGAGTAAACTCTATAGCACACACCCAGCCACAGAAAAACGTATTGAACGATTGCGACAATATGTGGAGGGAAAGTAAGGTCTCACGTATTGGTGCTGAAAATATGATGGATGTATCGCATCTATAGTGTAAGAGAGGATGCCCACTTATGAACGAAGAAGTAACGAATAACGAATTTAATTCATTAAAAGAAGATGAGAAAAACAATATATATTCTGACTATGCTAACGAAGAAGGTTCTGCATCAGAAGAGAAAGCTGTAGGCTCATTTTGTGGAAGTGTTTTACTTTCAGAAGATGTATGGGATAAAGAAAAATTAATCAGCGATTTAAAAGCGGATTGGGAAATTGAACTATCAAAAGAAGATACTGAAGATGAAGATACAATCGTTGCCTATTTTGATAAATGTAGCATTATAATCAGTAATTTCCCTGCACCTGTACCAAATGAAGAAGCTGAAATAAACGCAGAAAATAATTGGATGTGGGAAGAGGCTGTAGAGGTTACAAAGACTCATAAGGCTCACATTTTTGTAGCTATTTTGGGGGATGAAGAAGATGTAATATCAAGGGGTATACTTTATACGAAAATTATGGCTACTTGCTGCAAGCAAGAAAACGCCATTGGCGTATTCACATGTGGTGTAGTATTTGAGCCTAGTTATTATATGCAATCTGCTGAGATGATTAGAGATGGGGAGCTTCCAATTTTTACCTGGGTATGGTTCGGCTTATATAGGAGTAAAAATGGGCTATCTACCTACACTTATGGAATGAAAACTTTTGGAAAATTAGAGCTTGAAATCTTAGATGTCGATGAAGAAGCAGGAAAATTGCTATCGTTTATATCTTCAATTTCATCATATGTATTGCAAGATGATGTGGAATTTAAGGATGGAGAAACAATAGGACTTTCTACAGATGATATTCATCAAATCACACGGAGTAAAGGTGTTGCTCTTCCTGATCAGGACACACTGAAGATTTCTTATAAAAAGAAGAAAAAGAAGTCTTGGTGGAAGAGATTAGGAGAATTTTACTAGGAAAACTGAATTTATTAAATTCTAAATAGACCTGAGTGTTTTTTTATATTCTTAAAATTCCTACTTGCATAAAAACTTTTATTTATGATAGAATAATACTGTTAATTTGAGATGGTCCTCTGCTTATAAGGTGTAAGTAATGAACGTCTGCAAAATAGGAGGAAAAAATCGTGAATATTATTGATGTATTAGAAAAAGAACAGCTTCGCTCTGACATTCCTGAGTTCCGCGCTGGTGATACTGTAAAAGTACACGTAAAAGTTGTGGAAGGTAGCCGTGAACGTATTCAGGTTTTCGAAGGTTTGGTAATCAACCGTCAAGGTGGTTCCGTTCGTGAAACTTTCACAGTTCGTCGTATCGCTTCTGGCGTTGGTGTTGAACGTGTATTCCCACTTCACAGCCCACGTCTAGCAAAAATCGAAGTAACTCGTCGCGGTATCGTTCGTCGTGCTAAATTGTACTACTTACGTAACCTTACTGGTAAAGCTGCTCGTATTCGCGAAAAACGCTAATTTAAAAGGGTTAGCCATGAGACGTAAGTCTATGGCTAGCCTTTTTTTATTTCCTTTAGAAACTGCTAAATAGTAGGGCATATTAGTTATGAAATCATAGATGGGAGTTTGCTACTTGATAGTCGATTTTATATACTTTCATAAAATGAATATAGTTTGATAGTAGTATGTCATAAAAGATATTAGATTAGCAGAAAAAATAACAGTAAAATGAGCATATGATATAGATAATAGACGAATAGGTGAAGTATGAGTCAAGAAATTTTTCCAGTCGTGCAGTGGTTCCCAGGCCATATGGCCAAAGCCACTCGCATGATTACGGAACATAAAAAGAAAGTAGATGTGGTTATCGAATTATTAGATGCGCGTATTCCACGGAGTAGTGCCAACCCAGTCATCCGAGAATTGATCGGAGATAAGCCACATGTAGTGATTTTAAATAAATGCGATTTGGCGAATCCGAAAGCTACAAAAGAATGGATTGAATTTTTCAAAAAAGAAGGTATTCATGCTATTGCTATTGATTCTAAAAATGGAAAAGGAAATAAGCAACTCGTGAAAACCGTAGAATCCTTAGCACAGCCGATCATCGATAGATGGCTAAAAAAAGGTATCAAAGGTCGCACAGTGCGCACTATGATTCTAGGGATACCCAATGTAGGAAAGTCTACTTTAATTAATAAATTAGCTGGTTCTGCGGCGACAAGAACTGCCAATAAACCTGGTCATACAAGAGGTCAACAATGGGTGAAAGTAGGTAAGAATTTGGAACTGTTGGATACTCCAGGTGTGTTGTGGCCTAAGTTTGAAGACCAACGAGCGGCTGCACGGTTAGCGATGACAGGAGCTATTTCCGATGATGTATATGATTTAGACTCTGTTATCAAGCAGTTATTGGCATATTTAGAAGAGCATGAACCGACATTATTGCATGAACGCTATAAATTGACGGAAGAAGAGCGTACATCTGTAGATACGATGTTAGAGGCTATTGGTCGTCGTCGTGGTTGTCTAGTAAGCGGTGGCGTCGTAGATTATGACAAGGTACGTCGTGTGATCTTAACCGATTACCGCAATAATAAATTGGGATATATTACCTTTGATGGCGTCGATGAGGAGCCGTACTATGTTGACGAAGAGTGAGTTTCACGATTTAAAAGTAAAAGAAATTAAAGACCTATTGCAAGGAGAATGTCCCTTTGACTATATACAATGGGCATTGGAGGATTCCCGTGAATCTGTGAAGAACGCTGCTGGTGTGTATTTACGAAAGCAGAAAAAACTCCTAGAAGAGCAACAGCGTTTAGAAGCTATGTACGCTTATGAAGAAAGCTTTTACGAGGAAGGCAAATACCTAATCGCTGGTGTAGATGAAGTAGGTAGAGGTCCTATTGCAGGTCCTGTGACAGTAGCAGCTGTTATCTTACCACCTCATTGCAAGCTAGTAGGGTTGAACGATTCCAAAAAACTAACGCCAGAAAAACGAGATACCTTATTTGATCAAATCATGGAGGTAGCAGTAGCGGTACACTGTGTGTCCTATGAGGCAGAAGTCATTGATACACTCAATATTTATGAGGCTACACGACAAGCTATGTATGAGGCGATTCGTAATTTGCCAGTACAGGCAGAGGCTGTATTATCGGATGCGATGAAATTACCAGATTTAGAGGTACCTGTAGAATCTTTGATTAAAGGAGACTCTAAAAGTGCATCTATTGCGGCTGCTTCCATTGTAGCAAAGGTAACACGTGACCGCTTCATGGAATCTATGGACGAAGAGTATCCAGGATTTGGGTTTGCGATTCATAAAGGATATTATACAGATGTACATAAGCAGGCGATAAAAGACCTTGGCATTACACCATTACATCGTCATAGTTTTGAACCTATCAAATCGATTGTGGCAGGTAAGCCTGTAGAAGAAATCTAAGTATTAGTATATCGTTTAGGTTATACATGCTTAGGATACCTATAAAGATATCTCTGCCTATAGCGATTCCATTGTTTGAAAATGGTTATAATATTATATTACTTATAAAAGCATTCTTATAGAGTATTCTATGAGGATGCTTTTTTGCATATCGATAATTGTATATGGATTATAACACTCTTGGTATAGTACACTCCTAACAGTGTGGGTTGTACGGTTTACATTCTTTTGTAATGAAAGTAATGTAGAACTAAGGAGGTGCCTATGAACCACATTGAATTAGGAAGATACGGTGAAGACCTAGCTACCAACTATTTGAAAAGCCAAGGCTATGATGTATTGGAACGAAATATACGCTATCGATTTGGTGAAGTAGATATTATCGCTAAAAAAGAGAATATGCTCATTGTAGTAGAGGTGAAAACAAGACGGACCCAAACCTATGGAATGCCCTGCGAGGCGGTGCATTGGAAAAAGAAACAACACATACGTCATGTCATATCTATGTTTTTGGCAACCCGTGATATAGAGTATGAATCTATACGATTTGATGTCATAGAAGTATATGTGCCTCAAATGGGAGATTCTGAATTACGGCATATGAAAGCGTGTCATTTATAAGATGGGAGGAGTATCATGTATGCAAAAACCTATGGAGTATGTGTGAATGGTATTGATGGATATGTGGTGACCGTAGAAGTAGATATTAGCCCAGGTCTACCAAGCTTTGATATTGTTGGTTTACCAGCGACCTCTGTGAAAGAGGCAAAGGAGAGAGTGCGATCGGCTATCAAAAATGGTGGCTTTGAGTTTCCTATGAAGAGAATTGTGGTCAATCTAGCACCTGCCCATATTCGTAAAGATGGGTCTTCTTTAGATTTAGCCATTGCCATGGGAATTTTGGCCGCTCAAGAATCGGGAAAACACAAGAAAAAGGAGTCTATACATTGGAATCACCATATATTTATAGGAGAATTATCGCTAGATGGTTCCTTGCAACCAGTGATGGGGATGTTATCTATGGTGATGGGAGTGACAAATCAGGAGTTAAGGAATGACAATAATTATCTTTCTATGGTAAAAGACATTATTGTGCCTATAGGAAATCATGAAGAGGCTATTAGTGGGGCCTCTATACCTGTATATGGACTATCTACATTAGCTGCAGTTGTGGAAGTATTAGAGCATCCTGAAAAGAAAGAAAATCTATGTGCACAGATAGCTATAGTGCCATCAAAATATAGTACGGAAATACTAGATTTACAAGATGTAAAAGGGCAAGTAATGGCAAAACGAGCCTTAGAAATATCTGCTGCTGGTGGTCATCATTTACTGATGACAGGACCTCCAGGTTCGGGAAAAACCATGTTAGCTAAACGATTGCCGTTTTTATTGCCTCCTCTTTCACGGGAGGAGCAACTAGAGGTAAGCCACATTTATAGTGTAATGGGTTTATTAAAAAGTGGCCGATTAATGGAACAACGACCATTTCGCAGTCCTCATCATACGAGTACATTAGTAGCTATGGCGGGAGGAGGACAACCGCCCAAACCAGGAGAAATTACCTTGGCACATAAAGGCGTTTTATTTTTGGATGAAGCACCAGAATTTCGTAGGCCTGTCATAGAGGTTCTGAGACAGCCCTTAGAAGAACGACAAGTACATATTGCACGGATTGGAATGGCAACCATCTATCCTAGTGATTGTATTGTTGTCATGGCTATGAATCCATGTCCATGTGGATGGTTTGGAACGGAAGAAGATCATCGATGTACTTGTACAGCTACGCAAATTCAAAGATACCAACGAGTGTTATCAGGACCTATTTTGGATAGAATGGATCTAGTAGTACCCGTAGAAAGACCTACTTTAACAGAGATATATGCCCCTAAGGATGAAGATAGTACAGAGCAAGTACGTAGCCGTGTTATCCGTGCTAGATCTATGCAAACTGAAAGATATAAAGGGACGAATATTGGGGTGAACTCACATTTAAGTCATAGTGATATAGAAATGTATGTGAAACTTTCTGAGCAAGCTAAAGAATTGCTAGATTCAGCTTTTACTACATTACATTTGAGTTTACGTAGCTATGACCGCATTATTAAAGTGGCAAGAACAATCGCTGATTTAGCAGAATCTGAGGAGATTTTAACAGAGCATGTGTCAGAAGCCTTGAGTTATCGGCAGGTACAGGAGGGATTGTAAATGAAAGATGAAATTTATGCGAGTGCTCTCCAACATGTAGTAGGATTAGGAAATGCAAGCTTAGGTAATTTGTTTACCTATTACGAAAGTGCCAAAGAAGCTTGGCATCATGTGTTACATCACAATGTGGAACCATCATTGGGTTGTAAATATGAATTATTTGATGAAATTCGCCGTCCTATCAATGAAAGCTTTCTATTACAATTAGAAGAAGATTTAGAGCGTTATCATATGGAAGTGCTTACTTGGGAATCTCCATACTATCCAAAATCTTTATTAGAAATTTATAATAGTCCCCGAGTGTTGTATGGACGTGGGAATATAGAAGTGTTGCAACATACGGATCGTTCTTTGGCGATGGTAGGCGCTAGAAAGTGCTCTACCTATGGTGTACAAGTAGCTAGACACTTTGGACGGGCTTTATCTAATTTAGGCATTATTGTTGTTAGTGGAGGCGCCATGGGGATCGATCGTGCTAGCCATGAAGGGGCCTTGCAAGGACAAACTCCAACGATTGCTGTTATGGGCTGCGGTTTAAATGTAACCTATCCAAGAACAAACCGGAATTTATTTTTAGAAATTTTAGAAAAAGATGGATTGCTAGTATCAGAATATGGACCGCATATGCAAGCAAAGAGTCATCACTTTCCTTCACGAAATCGAATTATCAGCGGTATGACGAGAGGCACTATTGTGGTGGAAGCAAAAGCTAGTAGCGGATCGTTGATTACTGCTGATATGGCGATTAATGAAGGGAGAGATGTATTTACCATACCTGGTAATGTATTGACGCATACTTGTGATGGAAATCATTGGTTGATTCAACAAGGAGCTACAGTATTAACAGATCCTGAACAAGTATTGCGTGAATATGGTTGGCAAAAAGTCGCAAAGTATAGTAACATGGATAGTAATAAAGTAAACATAGTGAATGAAGAAGAACAAAGTGTGTTGAAGGCTATGAATCCTGGTGGAAATACAACGATTGAAGAACTTGTACATACCACGCAATTGCCTTTATCAAATCTTCATACATTGCTGTTACAATTAGAGCTAAAACAAATGATTACACACACCCCTCAGGGGTACGTGCTACATACTTAGAGGAGGAAGATTTTTGGCCATTACTAGATCCTTCGTTACAGGGGAGAAGAAAAAAGACAAAGATACAAAAGAAACTGTCAAAACAAGCGCCAACGTACCAGAGTCTAGACCTTTGGTCATGCGTCCAGAACCGATTGAAATAGAGTATAAACGAACTTTCAAAAAAGATGGAAAAACTTTAATCATCGTGGAATCACCAGCAAAGTCAAAAACCATTGAAAAGTTTTTAGGTGATGATTATGTGGTAAAAGCTAGCATGGGCCATTTAAGGGATTTACCTAAAATGCAAATGGGTGTATCTATAACTAATGGTTTTTTACCTAGATATTTGAATGTACCAGGTAGAAAGGCTGTTATTGAAGATTTGCGCAAAGAAGCAGATAAGGCGAAGGCTGTGTATCTGGCAACTGACCCTGACCGTGAAGGAGAAGCCATCTCTTGGCATTTAGCACATATTTTAAATATAGATGGTACTACGCCATGTCGAGTGACATTTAATGAAATTACCAAGCATGCTATTCAAGAGGCGATGGCAACACCTAGACCGATTGATATGCATATGGTGGATGCTCAACAGGCTCGTCGTGTGTTGGACCGTATTGTAGGCTATAAATTAAGTCCGTTGTTGTGGAAAAAGATTTGCAAAGGACTTAGTGCCGGACGTGTTCAATCTGTAGCTGTACGCATTATCTGCGATCGGGAACGAGAAATCCAAGCATTTATTCCAGAAGAATATTGGACTATTGAAGGTGTGTATCAAACAGCTAAGAATGAACAATTTGATGTGGTAGTGACACACAAAGGTGATGAAAAGCTAACGATTTCTAATGAGATAGAAAGTAATGAAGTGTTACGTGTTATTCGTGACCGTGAAAGTGTAGTTAGTTCTGTACAATCACGGCAACGTAGTCGCAAAGCACCAGCTCCATTTACGACGTCGACGATGCAACAAGAAGGTGTACGCAAACTGAATATGAATGCAAAGCGCATTATGTCTGCAGCACAACATTTATATGAAGGTAAAGAAATTGGGGGCTATGGTCATGTAGGTTTAATTACCTATATGCGTACGGATTCCACTCGGGTATCAAAGGAAATGCAAGAAGCGGCTAAAGTCTATATTCTCAAGACCTTTGGGAAGGAGTTTTATCCGAGTAAACCAAATGCATTTGGAGCGAAGGCGAATGCTCAAGATGCGCATGAAGCGATTCGTCCTACCATGTTGGAATTACCACCTAAAGCGGTAGCGTCCTATCTATCTAGTGATGAGTTAAAATTATATACCTTGATTTGGAATCGATTTTTAGCGAGTCAAATGGCTCCACAGAAAAGTGAAACGATAACTATGCAATTTCACGTAGATGAGTATACATTGAAGGCTTCTGGAAATCGTGTAATATTTAAAGGTTTTACAGAAGTCTATGAAGACGCTAAAAAAGAGGATGACCATATACTGCCAGCCCTAGAGGAAGGGCAAGCTATTATGCCTATCTCTATGGATGGTATACAGCATTTTACGCAACCTCCAAGCCGTTATTCTGAGGCAGGTCTTATCAAAGTATTAGAAGAACAGGGAATTGGTCGACCAAGTACGTATGCAGCTACCATTGATACGATCTTAAAACGGAATTATGTGGAGCGTAAGGATAAACAATTTATTCCTACTGATTTAGGATTTGCCGTGGTGGAATTTTTAACAACTCATTTTGAAAAGTTCATTAATACGAAATTTACTGCCTCTATGGAGGAAGATTTAGACCATATTGCACAAGGGACTAACTTCTACGAAGCTGTTATCCATTCATTTTATGATAGTTTTGAAAAGGAATTATACACAGCTGAATCGGCTGAGAAGATAGAGCTGGAGGCAGAGAAGAGTGGTATCCTTTGTGAAAAATGTGGACATGATATGGTCTATAAATTAGGGCCTTATGGTAAATATTTAGCATGTTCTAACTTTCCAGATTGTCGAAATATTAAGTCCATTACAGTTAGCACGGGAGTGACATGTCCTAAATGTAAATCTCATGAGATTTTAGAACGTAAATCCAAGAGAGGTCGTGTTTTTTATGGTTGTGAAGGGTATCCATCTTGCGATTTTACAATGTGGGATAAACCTATTGATAAAACTTGTCCCGTTTGTGGTAGCTTAATGGCTGAAAAAGTATATAAAAATGGAAATAAAAAAGAGTTTTGTTCCAATCCTGACTGTGAAACAAGGCCAAAACGTAAACCTAGAACAAAGAAAGAAGATAAAGAATGAAAGATTTTGTAACTATTATTGGAGCTGGTCTTGCTGGATCTGAGGCAGCTTATCAACTGGCTAAGCGTGGTATTCCTGTGCACTTATATGAAATGCGTCCCAAAGTGTCTTCACCGGCTCACCATACAGATCAATTTGCAGAGTTAGTATGCTCTAACTCTTTGCGTGCGAATACGATAGAAAATGCAGTGGGGCTTTTGAAAGAAGAAATGCGTCGTTTAGACTCTTTAATCATGGAATCTGCCGATGCTACTCAAGTTCCAGCAGGTGGTGCCTTGGCTGTAGATCGTCATGCTTTTAGCAAAAGAGTCACAGAACGTATTAAAGAACACCCTTTAATCACAGTGATTCATGAAGAAGTGACAGAGATTCCAGATGAAGGTATTGTTATTTTTGCAAGTGGTCCACTCACATCAGAAGCGTTAGGGACTAAGATTAAAGAGTTAACTGGTTCTAAAGATTTTTATTTCTATGATGCGGCAGCGCCGATTGTAACAGCAGAGTCTTTAAATTACGATAAAGTATTTGCAGCCTCACGGTATGATAAAGGGGATGCAGATTATTTAAATTGCCCTATGACGAAAGAAGAATATGATGTTTTCTATGAAGCGTTAACTACAGCCGATGTAGTACAACCAAAAGATTTTGAGAAAGAAATCTATTTTGAAGGTTGTATGCCTGTGGAAATTATGGCATCCCGTGGGGTAGATACATTGCGCTATGGACCTTTGAAGCCGGTTGGTCTCGTAGATCCGCGGAACAATATTGAGTGGCATGCAGTAGTGCAGTTACGCAAGGAAAATAAAGAAGCTACTATGTACAATTTAGTGGGCTTTCAAACGCATTTAAAATGGGGCGAACAAAAGCGAGTATTCCAAATGATTCCAGGTTTAGAGAATGCAGAATTTATTCGCTATGGCGTGATGCATCGGAACACGTATATTAACTCTCCAGAACTGTTAAACCACGCATTTCAATTGCAATCTAACCCACGATTGTTCTTTGCTGGTCAAATGACAGGTGTGGAAGGGTATTTAGAATCAGCAGCGGCGGGTATGATGGCAGCCATCCAAGTGGCACGTGTATTACAGGATAAAGAATTTGTTACATTCCCAAAAACAACAGCTCTTGGAGGTCTAAGTCATTATATCAGTGCCTATGAAGGTTCTAATTTCCAGCCAATGAATGTCAATTTCGGAATCATGGAACCTTGGGGAGCTAAAGTACGTAAGAAAAAAGAAAAGAATGCATTAATTGCTCAACGTGCATTAGAAGAACTAGAGGCATTAATTGTAGCAGAAGAATTACTGTTTTAATGAATAGTTTTGTACTTGATAGATATAGTGCTTTACATATGCAAAGGCAAGAGAATTTTGCGATATTTGAAATTTTATAGATAAGAAAAAGAGGAAAGGATTTGCTATGCGCATCCTTTCCTCTTTATATTTGTTATTAGTTTGATTGTATAGGCATCACTTTGTGTTGAAACTAATGAATCATTATTTTCTTTTTTTGCCTTTCTCTGTAGGGAATATATGCGTATCCGTTGTTCCTTTATAATGAAGGTATAGCCAGATACCAAAGGATATGGCCATGACAATTAAGCTTGTAACCTGTGCTGACTTAAAGCCTAATGTTAGGTTTACATAATCTCCACGCAGGAATTCTAGGAAGAAGCGCAAGCCAGAATACAAGAATGCATATAAGCAGAAAATTTGTCCTTTTTTATGAGGGAACACGTTAGCCAATAGTAAGATAACAAACAAAATAATATCTACTTGACCTTCCCATATTTCAGCAGGCCATAATGGTTGATTACCATAAGTGCGGTATGCCAAAGTAGTTTCTGGATAGAGAATACCGAAATTTCCCCCAGTAGGATGACCGAATGCATCACCATTCATGACATTCGCCATACGTCCCACAGATTGACCTACCATAAGGGCTGGTGCAAATAAATCAGCAAATGCCCAAGGGTCTACCTGCTGTTTCTTTAAATAGTAAATTCCAGCAATAGCACCTAATAGTACGCCACCTTGGATAGCCATGCCACCTTGCCATACGTATGGAATTTCTAATAAGTGATTATGATAGTATCCCCAGTCAAAGAAGAATACATCCCATAGTCGAGCACCGATGATACCAGCTATAGCAACAGTAATGGTAAAATCCACCATATGTTTTTCCCATCCACGGCCATCTTTTTTCATAATGAAGTAGCCTACAATAGCAGCACTAATAATACCTAAAGCTAGAAGTAAACCGTAGGCGCGTACTGGAAAGCCTCCAATAAAAAATAAATATTGATGCATAGAACCTCCTATTATTTCTATTTAAAATGTTTCTAACAAATCCTACCTTTGTAGTGTACCATAAATTTTAGAGAAATAGTATAGTGTTCCCACTATATAGGCTGAATGTGATATAATATAAAGGTTAAAAGGAGCGCTTATGAAACACTTACAATTTATGAAACATATGGTGCTAGGAATATCGGCATTTAGTTTGTTTGCTTCTTATCCAGTAGCAGAGGCAGCAATCCATATTCCCTTTCCAGCACTTTCCAATACAACAACAGCAGTTGAAGCTACACAATATGTAGGTCCTATGTTGTATATTCCAGAAAAACAAGAAGTTACATTACCTATCACCATGGTATTTGATCCTATAGTATCAGAAACGGCGTATGATAAAAAGTATGTACAGAATGGTACATCAATTATGTCTCCCAGCTGGTTTGAATTGACTACGACTGGTCTAAAAGCTAGTTCTAAGCTATCGTATGACTATGTGAATAGTTATAAGGAAAAAGGCTATCGCGTATGGCCTTTGATTACAAACCAATTCGATCCAGATATGACTAGTAAAATACTCGCTAATGAATCGATGTGGGAACGATACAAACAAGGTCTTATTAATTATGCTACAGAGTATGGTTATGATGGATATAACTTTGATTTTGAAAATGTTCATTACAAAGATAAAGCACAGCTAACTAAGTTTGTGGATTTTCTTGCTAAGGGATTGAGAGATTATAACCTACATAGTTCTATTGATGTAACGGGCTATTCTAGTAGTGAAAACTGGTCTTTAGTGTATGACCGCAAGGCCTACGCAGATGCAGTAGATTATGTAGTACTTATGGCGTATGATGAAACTTGGGCATCTAGTGATACAGCAGGACCAGTGGCCTCCTATCCATGGGTGAGAAAGCATACAGAGCAAATGCTTTCAGAAGTACCAGCATCAAAAATTGTATTGGGCATCCCATTTTATATGCGTGAGTGGTCTATACCGGTGAAAGGTTCTTGGGAAGGAAAAGCAAAAAGTAAAACACTAGCCATGTCCAAAGCGTTGGACTTAGAACGTGAATACAGAGATGTGATGCGCTGGGATGAGCGATTAAAAGGTAATTATTTAACGTTGACGAATAAAAATGGTGTCTATGGTATTTATGATGAAAAGAAACCATATGAGGGGACACTCACAAAAATTTGGTTTGAAGATCCACAGTCGTTAAGCTATAAAGTGGGTCTTGTAAAAGAATTACAACTTGCAGGAGTCGCGGCTTGGCGCAAAGGTTTTGAAGCTAGTAATGTGTGGCCGGTACTGAGCTTTGCTCTAGATGGTGCTAATACAAATAGTACTGAAAAGGGGAAAGCAATTTCAGACAAAAAAGATTATAAAAAAGAACTAAAAAAACAAGAGAAAAAGAAAGATAAGAAGAAAAAATCTAAACATACAGATACTTCAGAAGTGACAAAGATTTCTAAAGACGGTAAAGAAATTGTGTTACAGTTTAAGAAAACGCATAAAGACACTGATGAAACAGGTGTTGTAACGATTACAAAAGAAAAAAAGTCTTTGCCTAAAGACTAAGACTTGGAGTATACTTAAGAGTATTAATACATACAATTGAGGAGGCATAACATGTACGAGAAATACGTGGCACAAGACATTGAGAAAAAATGGCAACAATATTGGGAAGAGTCTGGAGTGTTTAAAACAGAGTATGACCCAAGTAAAGAAAAATATTATGTGTTAGAGATGTTCCCATACCCATCTGGTAACTTACACATGGGTCATGTGCGTAACTACTCCATCGGTGATGTAGTGGCACGTTTCAAAAAAATGCGCGGTTTTAATGTATTACATCCAATGGGATGGGATGCATTTGGTATGCCTGCGGAAAATGCAGCCATTAAAAATGGCGTATCTCCTAAAGATTGGACATTAGATAATATTGCTAATATGACGCGCCAACAAAAAGAATTGGGCTTGTCCTATGACTGGGGCCGTGAAGTTGCGACTTGTAAAGAAGATTACTATCGTTGGACACAATGGATATTTCAACAATTTTATAAAAAAGGCTTGGCTTATAAAAAAGAAGCCAAAGTAAACTGGTGTGAACATGACCATACAGTATTGGCTAATGAACAAGTTATTGATGGTAAATGCTGGCGCTGTGATAATGATGTAGTGAAAAAAGACTTAAAGCAATGGTTCTTTAAAATTACAGACTATGCAGATCGTTTGCTAGACGATTTAGATACATTGGACCAATGGCCTGACCGTGTAAAAGCAATGCAACGCAATTGGATTGGTCGTAGCGAAGGTACACAATTTGCGTTCCATGTACCTAAAATTGATAAAACTTTTGAAGTGTATACAACACGGGTAGATACTTTGTTTGGTGTGTCCTATGTGGTGTTGGCACCTGAGCATCCGTATGTAAAAGAATTGATTCAAGATGCATCCAATAAAGCAGAATTGGAAGCTTTCATTGAAACATTGCGCAACCAAAGTGATATTGAGCGTACTTCTACAGAAGCAGAAAAAGTAGGTATGTTCACAGGTTCTTATGCGACACATCCAATCACTGGCAAAGAAGTGCCAATTTGGATTGCTAACTATGTACTAGCAGACTATGGTACTGGTGCTGTTATGGGTGTTCCAGCTCATGATGAAAGAGACTATGCCTTTGCTAAAAAATATGATTTACCTGTGAATTGGGTGATTCAAAATAGTGCTCAAGATTTGGACTTCCAAACGTTAGATGCTGCCTTTACAGAAGATGGTATATTGGTGAACTCCGGCGACTTCAGTGGCAAAACTTCCGAAGAAGCACGCCAAGCATTGGGTGATTATTTCACTGAACAGGGAACAGGTCGTAAAACTGTAAACTTCCGTCTTCGTGACTGGTTGATTTCTCGCCAACGCTATTGGGGCTGTCCAATTCCTGTGGTGTACTGTGAAAAATGTGGAGAGCAATTAGTTCCAGAAGATCAATTACCAGTAAAGCTTCCAGAAGATGTATCCTTTGATGGTGGTGCAATTTCTCCATTAGCTACATCTGAAAACTTCCTAAACACAACATGTCCATGCTGCGGTGGTCCTGCTCGACGTGAAATTGATACAATGGATACATTCATTGATTCCTCTTGGTATTTCTTACGCTATGTAGATGCTCGTAATGATCAAGAAGTATTCAACAAAGAAATCGCAAAATACTGGATGAATGTAGACCAATACATTGGTGGTATTGAGCATGCGATCTTGCACTTATTATATGCACGTTTCTTTGTGAAAGTACTACATGATATCGGCTTAGTAGAAGTGGATGAACCTTTCAAAGCCTTGTTAACACAAGGTATGGTGTTAAAAGAAGGTTCTAAAATGTCTAAATCTAAAGGCAATGTAGTATCTCCGGAAGAAATCATTGCCAAATACGGTGCAGATACAGCTCGTTTATTTATCTTATTCGCAGCACCAGTAGATCGTGATCTGGATTGGAGTGACCAAGGGGTAGAAGGTTCCTATCGTTTCTTAGGTCGTGTATGGCGTATTATCGATACATACCAACAATTAGGTACAACAGGTCATCATGATAGCTTATCCAAAGATGAAACAGCATTACGTCGTGAATTACATCGTGCTATCAAAAAAGTAACAGAAGACTTAGATGGTAAATTCAATTTTAACACTGCCATCAGTACTGTTATGGAGTTGGTAAATGCTATGTACCAATTTAAAGATAGCCATGACTCTGTACAAAGCGATTTAGCAAAAGAATTAGTTGAAAAATTAACTTTATTACTAGCACCATTTGTACCACATATTACTGAAGAAATCTGGCATGAATGCGGATTTGATGGCTCTGTCCATGCTGCATCTTGGCCGACTTATGAAGAATCTGCTCTAGTGGTAGACGAGGTAGAAGTGGCAGTTCAAGTGAATGGCAAAGTGCGGGATAAATTGACAGTATCTGTTTCATTATCTAAGGAAGAACTAGAAGCCGCTGCAAAAGCATTACCACGTGTACAAGAGTTTACAGAGGGTAAAACTGTTGTGAAAGTGATTGTAGTACCTAAAAAGTTAATTAATATTGTAGTCAAGTAAAACGAGGTTCCTATGGAAAAACGTAAGGACTATATTAGTTGGGATGAATACTTTATGGGTGTTGCTATGTTAGCAGGGCAACGTTCTAAAGATCCTAATACCCAAGTAGGAGCTTGCATTGTAAGTGATGATAATAAAATTTTATCTATCGGATACAATGGTATGCCCTTAGGTTGTGATGATGATGATTTCTCTTGGAATCGTAACCGGGACGAAGACAATAAATACTTTTATATCGTTCATAGTGAATTGAATGCCATATTAAATTATCGTGGTGGTTCCTTAGAGGGCAGTAAAATCTATGTCACTTTATTCCCTTGTAATGAATGTGCCAAGGCCATTATACAAAGTGGCATTAAAGAAGTAATTTATTGGCGTGATGATTACAAAGATACACGAGAAGTGCAAGCATCAAAACGATTGTTTCAAACTGCGGGAGTAACGATTACGGCTTATGAACCAAGCGGTAGACAATTATCGTTACAACTGTAATTGAATTGACTACATTTGTATATAATAAGGCTGAACTTGAGGAGATATTCCTAGGTTCAGCCTTTTATGTTGGAACAGTATAATATCGAACAAAATAACGGCTAGTTCCAATTATGACCTAGCCGTTAGTATGTTCGATGTTTATTTGTTATTTCCTATTACTTTTTTGATAGCTTTTACGCCCTTAGAAGTAATATTTTTACCAGTTTTTGTCAATCGTGTTCGAGTGCGTGTGACTCTACCCATAGCAGTCAGAGAAGACTGTTTGCGAGGCTTCATGTCTCTTTCATTACCGAAGTCGCCACGACGGATACTAGTAGCCTTTACTTTTTCAGAACCTACAGAACGTTGTAACTCTTTCATAATTACTTTGGTTTCTACAGATTTTTCAAATGTATATATATCTGCCGCTACATAGCCTAATTGTGGGTACGCATGAAGAATTACATGGCAATGATGGGATACGGCTACCAAGAAGATTTCATCTTCTAAAATTTGGCAATCAATTTCCTCAACACATTGATTCGTAATTGCTAAGGCGTTTACAATAGCATCTTGTAATACAGCAGGGGATTCTATTTTTTCATCGATGCAAGAATATAAATCAATTAAGACGTGCTCACCTAAAACGTGCATGTTTTCACCTACTTTCATTCATAGTCTATTATATAAGATAATTTTAATTTTGTAAATTTGTTATACTTTTTTGTAATAGTACTAATTATAAAAATTAATTATAGAATTTACTAAACTCTACTACTATGGTAAGCTATATATAAGATATAGAGAGCTATGTCCTTTTGAACGAGTTGTTCAAACACGTAAATGATACTACATATAGTAATGCTAGGAGGTCCTATTATGAAAGCACCGTTACGTTACGATTTTGCTTCTTTTTCTACAGAAGCGCAGGCCGTATGCCCTGAACGAGTATTTACAGATTTTTTACACCGCTATGCCTATGGTGTAGATGCTTCTTGTTATTCCTATGTACCACAAGTAGTGGTGAAAGCCAATAATGAAGCAGAAGTCATTCGTATTTTAAAATTAGCAAATCAATATGGTACACCTGTTACTTTTAGAGCTGCAGGTACATCTTTATCTGGTCAAGCTTCTAGTGAACATGTGTTAGTGGTGGCTAATGATGGCTTTAAACGTATGGAAGTATTGGATGGGGGTAAAGCATTACGGTGTGACTGTGGTGTCATCGGATCTGATGCTAATGAAAAATTGGCTCCTTATGGACGTAAAATTGGTCCTGATCCAGCTACCATTGCTAGCGCTTTGGTAGGGGGTATTTTTAACAATAACTCTTCTGGTATGTGCTGTGGGACTGTAGAAAACTCTTATCAAACAGTAAAATCTGTTCGTGTTGTGTTGGTGGATGGTACGATTTTAGATACTAGCGATCCATCTAGTGTACAAGCTTTCATGACCTCTCGTGCAGACCTTGTAAAAGGCCTATTAGACCTTCGTCAATGGATTTTTGATGATCCTGAATTAGTAGAATTAATCCAACGTAAATTTAAAATTAAAAACACTACTGGCTATTCCATTAATACCTTAGTTGACTTTGAAGATGTTGTGGATATTTTAAATCATATCTTTATCGGTTCTGAAGGTACATTAGGATTTGTATCCGAAGTAGTCTACAACACAGTAGAGGATAAAAAATTCAAGGCTTGTGGCCTTGTGTTCTATAAAGAGCTATCCGATGCATCTCGCGCAGTTGTAACGTTAGCGAATATGGGACGTCAATATGTAGTATCTGCGGAAATGATGGACTATCTCAGCCTTAAGAGTGTACAAAAGTTAGAACAAGTACCGGACTTTGTACGTGGAGTGCCAGAGGGTACTAGCTGTATTCTATTCCAATCTGAAAGTAACAATGAGCAAGAATTAGAGGAACAAGTGGAATATATTAAAGAACAATTAAAAGATATTCCAACTATCATTCCTAGCTTATACTCTACGAATCCAGAAGAATATAATTCTTGGTGGTATATCCGTAAAGGATTGTTGCCAATTGCAGCAGGACAACGCAAATCTGGTTCTACGGTAATTACAGAAGACGTGTGTTTTAAAATTGAAGATTTTGTTAAAGGCATCGGTATCATTACAGAATTATTCCGTAAATATGATTTCATGGATAATGGTATCATCTTTGGTCATGCTTTAAGCGGTAATGTTCATTTTATCATTACTCCAGATTTGAACGACCCAAGAGAACGTGATAATTTCAGTGGACTAGTGAAAGAAATGGCAGAACAAGTCGCTGCTGTGGAAGGTAGTATCAAAGCAGAGCATGGTACAGGTCGTATGGTAGCGCCTTTTGTAGAATTAGAGTGGGGTGTTAAAGCTTACCAAGTTAACCGTCGCATCAAAGAATTATTTGACCCTAATTACCTAATCAACCCTGATGTTATCATTACAGATGATCCAGATGTATATAAAAAGAACTTGAAAGCGATGGCTGCTATTGATCCATTGTTCAATATGTGTATTGAATGTGGCTTCTGTGAAAAGAACTGTCCATCTAAAAATTTAACATTGACACCTCGTCAACGTATTTCCTTGGTACGTGAAGAAACACGTCTTCGTCAAGAAGGTAAACATGCGGAAGCAGATGCATTATCTGAAGGTTATCAATACTATGGCGTAGATACATGTGCAGCATGTTCTATGTGTTCCATGCTATGTCCATTAGGCATTGATACAGCACAAATCGCCTTATCTGTTCGTAAAGTGACAGCAAAAGGTCATGGTATTGCAGAAGCGATTTATGACAATTTCCCAGCTACCTTAGCTGCAGCCCGCATGGGTGTGACATTAGGTGGTGCAGCAGGTAAAGTGATTACTAATAAGTTAATCTCTAAAATTACAAAAGGTGCTCACAAACTAACAGGTGTGACACCATATGCTCCAACTACATTGCCAAAAGCTAACCGCCACACATTGAAAAGCCAACGTAATACTGTAGGCAATGATAATGTTGTGTATTTCAGTACTTGTGCAAATCGTGCATTCAAACCAAATCAAGGTCAAAAAGATACTCGTAGCTTGCAACAAGTGATGGAAAATTTATGTAAAAAAGCAGGTTATAATGTCATTTATCCACCTCATATTGAAAACTTATGTTGTGGTTTGAGCTTTGAAAACTATGAAGACATTGATAAACGTGCATTACGCGATTTAGAAAATGCTTTATTAGAAGCAAGCTGTGGTGGAGTATATCCAGTTGTTATTGATCATTCTGCATGTTTCTCCCATGCTTTCAAACATATCAAATCTGTTACGATTCTTGATGTATCTGAATTTTTATATACTCATATCGTGCCTAAATTAGACATTGTGAAATGTAAAGAACGAGTTATCGTTCATAAACAATGTAAAATCAAAAAAGCTGGTAAGGAAAAATATATTGAACTTATTGCACGAGCATGTACTGATGAAGTATTCAATATTAAATCCTTTGCGTGCTGTGGTTTCGCGGGGCAAAAAGGTTTCTTCACACCTGAATTGAACCATTCCGCTACACGCGATTTGGGAGATGAAGTGAAAGAGTATGGAGCAACACTAGGAGTAAGCTCTAGCTCCACATGTGAAATCGGCTTAGGCGAACGTGCAGGCATTCCATTTATTGGCATTGCCTACCTATTAGATGCATGTTCTAAATAACTCCGTATACAATGAAAAAAGCAGCCCTTTTGGGGGCTGCTTTTCTGCATATCATAATATATTGAACGATTAAATACCATGGGAAACATATTGTTTCTATAATAAGTATGTGGATTACTACTGTACAAGTAGATACTGTAAAAAAGGAAGGAGGGGCCGAAGTCCCTCCTAGGTATAAGGGATGTATATAAAAATATGTATTACTCACCAAAAATAGCAATTCCTTTTGTGGTAATTTTAATTTCTGGAATCACTGTTAAGCATAGGAAGCTTAAATTAATAAAAGGATCTAATCCACGGTTTACCCCCATAGAATAGGCAATTTCTTTCATTTCTGCAACTTTTGCATCCACAACTTCATGGCTTTCATTTGTAATAAGCCCCATGATTTCAAGGGGAAGTTCTGCTATTACTGTTCCTTCACTAGCAATGACATAACCACCGCCGATTTCTTTCAGACGCTCAATAACTACTAGCATATCTCGGTCATTGTCTCCAACTACGATGACATTATGTGCATCGTGCGCTACAGAAGTACCAATAGCACCATTTTTAATATCATAGCCTTTGATAATCCCTACACCATTGTGTCCTGTTGCATGATGACGTTCAATGCATGTGATCTTATTAAATGTGCCATTTTCTATGAAAAGGTCATTGGATACAGGAACTTCTTCGTGTGTCATCTTGGTTAACAACGTGCCAGGAATTAAATTAATGATTGGCATTGGACCAGTGACAGGTAAATCTAGTTGAGATGGTTTAAATTCACCAATGTTAATAGTATGTAATAGGTGAGTAGGTGTTTTCTTCTCATGTGTATAGGTACGAGAAATTTTTTTACCACCTATTAATATATCGTGAATTGTTACTTCCTTATAGTCATCTAGTATAATAAGGTCAGCTTTATAACCAGGAGCAATGGCGCCTTGATCACGAAGGTGATAGGCTACACAGGAATTATAAGAGGCCATTTTATAAGTTTGAATTGGGTCTAGACCAAGTTCTATGGAGCGTTTTACATTGTAACTAATATGTCCTTTAGCAATAATATCCTCAATATGTTTATCGTCAGTACAGAAAGAGTATTTATCACAACAAACACCATCTTCAATGATGCCTTTTACAATGGCTTCTAGATTATGAGCAGCGCTACCTTCACGAATTAACACTTGCACACCAGCCATGACTTGAGCTTTTGCTTCTTCATAAGATCCGGCTTCATGATTCGTACGTACACCTGCCAATACAAAGGCTTGTAGTTCCTTGTCACTTACACCAATGATATGACCATCGATAACACGGTCCTCATAGACTTCTAACTTTTTCAGCATAGGAATATTTCCATTGATGACACGAGGAATATCCATCACTTCACCTAATCCTAAGATGCGAGGGTTTTGTTTAAGCTCGCTCAATTTTGGCGCTTCTAATATGCAACCAGTTTCTTCACCATCGATGGCAGGAACACAAGATGGTGCCATTACATACACATGTCCCTCCACATCGTTAGTTTCATCAATGATAAATTGAATCCCTTCAAGCCCTGCTACATTACCAGCCTCATGAGGGTCGACAATGAAAGTAGTAGTACCAAATTGTAGGGCCTGATGAATTAACTCTGATGGATTAACTAGTGTGGATTCTAAATGAAGATGACTGTCTACGAAGCCTGGTACGATATATTTTCCTTGTAAGTCTAATTCTTCTTTACCTTCATAGGATCCAAGACCAACAATGACACCATTTTCAATAGCCACATCTGTTTGAACCCACTTTTCACTAAATACATCTAACACTGTGCCATGCTTTAATACTAAACTTGCTTTTTCTTTGCCCAATGCCACACTGGACATTTGACTGTAAGAATTATAGTTAATCATAAAAAGGCTCCTTTACCAACTAAATAATAAATGGCATAACTTCTTTTACGATAAAAATAAGTGCTAGTACATACATAATAAGGGAAATATCTTTTTGTCGTCCTGCTAATATTTTGACAACCACATAACTTACAAGACCCCATTCAATACCAACACCGATGGAGTAGGTAAATGGCATCATAATAATTGTTAGAAATGCGGGAATCCCTTCTGTGATATCTTCAAAATTAATTGTTTTAATACACATAAGCATGAATAAGCCTACAACAATTAAGACTGGTGCAGTGGCTGCAGCTGGAATTACCATCAATAATGGAGCAAAAAATAAAGCAACTACAAACAAGATAGAAGATGTAATGGCGGCAATACCAGTACGCCCACCCTCAGCAATACCAGCGGCGGATTCTACAGCTACGATATGTGGAGAGGCTCCAAATATACCAGCAATAGTAGTACCTAGAGCAGCTACTTTCATACACTTGCCATTCACTCGTTGACGATCTGCTTCTGGAACTTCTGCTTGTTCACTGAGACCAATCAATACACCTACGATGTTAAATAAGTTAACAAATAAGAAGGTGAAAACCACGAAGAACATGTCTGCTGTTACTAATTCAGAAAAGTCAAACTTCATAAAAACAGGAGCCATACTAGGTGGCAATGATAGAATACTATCTGGAATCTTAGTGATACCTAAAAAACACCTAAAATGGCACAGACAATGATAGCGATGAACATGGTTCCTTTTATGCCACGAGCGGTCATTGCTGTAATTAAAATGACACCAATCATGGCGATGATGACATTTGGATCTGTAAAGCTACCTAATCCCACAATCGTGCCTTGATTCGCAACAACAATGCCAACGCTACTAAGACCGATTAAGGCGATGAATAAACCGATACCGGCGGTTACTGCTAATTTTAAATTGTGTGGAATAGCCTCAAAAATGTAATCCTTAATAGGTGTAAGTGCAATGAGTAAAATCAATAGACCCGCAATTAGTTCAGCAGTCAAAGCAAACATAAATGAGTGGTGCATTTGGATAACGACGGTGTAGGAAAAATACGCATTAATCCCCATCCCTGAAATGCCAATATAGGGCATATTCGTGTAAAAACCTAATAATAAAGTAATGATAATACCGCAGATAGCAGTAGCTGTAAACACAGCTCCCTCATTCATACCGCTAGCACCTAAAATGATAGGATTAACTGCTAATACATAAGAGACACAGAGAAAACTTGTAATACCTGCAAAGATTTCTCGCTTAATGGTGGAACCGCGCTCCGTTACATTACATTTACGATCCCAAAAACTGTTGTTACTACCAATAGTTGGACTGGTGTTCATAAAAATACACTCCTTTCACAATGATGTTGATAGTAGACCTTTACTATGTCCTCATCATAGCATATATTCTCAGTTATTACGCATATCGATTAATCATTTTATAGGTGTTTATAAGATGCTTCATTAAGTTCTGTTGAATTTATATTCTATAAATAGCTTAAAATATACGTAATGCTTAAAGTATACCTAAAATATCAACTTTTTATCAATTAAGTTTGATATAATGATAACGTTGTGAAGAATAGTATTGGTAAAAGACATAAATATACAAACAATTGCTATGCTAAATTGTAATATATAGAATGCTATTATGTGATAAAAATCATTTCTAGTTATCGATACATATGAAATAGATAGATTTTTTCTAGTAAACAACGTATACTTAAGTTAAAAATGACAGAAGATATAGAAGAATATTAGGATAGAGAAATAACATGTATTAATACACAAAAATGGTTTAGAATTAATTTATAAAGTATACTCACAATATGAGTTAGTCACATCAGAACGTATGAAAGCAATGGAAGAAGTATTACTGCAACGAATAGAATAATTAGAAGATAGTGTGAGAAGATGGTAATAGCTATATATTAGATAAATAGAAGGTTTTTCTAAAATATTAAAAAAGGAGATATTATGAAAATAAGTACAAAAATATTTGTATCAGCAGCTGTGATGGGGCAAATCTGCTTATGGACTTTTGCTATGGATGGTATAATATCTGAAACAGTTCATAGTGCTACAGGTACAAGTTCTTCTGCTAGTGCATATGGTACTGAAGAGGGAGAAGAAACACTCAATGCTGGTGTAAGTAGACTTTCTTTCTTTGATTTTAAGTCAAACTATCCTAATAGCAAATTTGCTAATATTGCCCCTAGGGAACAAAAAGAGGATGAAGGAACTCCTGTTGCAAAAGAAACACACCGCTATGGGATGGATGCTATAGAAAACGAAGTGAAACGTATACATCCCTTGTGGGAGAATGCAAGATACTACACACCGAAAATAACTTGGGAATCAGGCGGAACAGAACCTTTAGAGCAAATTGGCATACATAAAGAAAAAGATTATTTTCACTTCATTACATATGGATTAACAGAATTGCATAATAAAGAGAGTAAGGACCAAACAAAAAGTGGATTTGGTACAGAATTAACATTAAAATTAAAACGTGGTGAATATAAAAATCAATCAGAGGAACGAAAAGAACTGCTTTATATAGCTTTGCTTTTACAGAATTTTGCAAAATATATTATACAAGAAAATAATATAGTAAAGCCTTATGAAGATACTTATTTAGTGAAGGGGAGTTCTTTAAGGAAAAATATCGGTATAGATATTGCAGGTACATCTAACATTGTTGCATTTATTACAGTTCCCGATAAGGACTTACAATCTCTTGACACACCATATGGTCGAGTTGACTTTATTGCACTGATTGGTATTACAAAAAAAGAGTTACAAGCGATTAGGAACCGAAAGATTACTGAAAAAGAATTGTACGAAAAAATTGGCACTGATGTGACAAGTTACAGGAGAAAATCTGTCATATAATAGTTTGCTGAGAATATTAAATTATATGCAGTCCAATAATTATAGCCTTGTGCTAATATAATAAAATAGACATATCGACTGTTTTGTGAACGTAGAAAAAAGGAGTTAGAATGAAAGTAAGTAAAAAAATGTTACTATTAACAGCCATTATGGGGATGACTTGGTTTGGGGTTTTTGCGAATAATGGGATCTCATATGATGAGAGAAATGGTGTCGCAAATACTGAAATGAATGGTGTCGCATCTGAGGAGAGGAGTGGAGTTAGTAGCGCTTCCATTATCCATGATGAATCCGAGGAAAGGCCTAGCGTTAGTGCAGTTAGTAGCACTTCTAGTATCGACGCTGAATCAGAGGAAAAAAATGATGCTGGTGAAAAGCACTACATGTACACAGTTAAGTTAAATGACTCAAACCATAAATTTGCAACTATTGAACCTTTAGAAGCGAGTGATGACCATACTATCTCAAATGCTAAAAAAACGAATCTATATGGTATGGAGGCAATAGAAGCGGAAGTAAACTCTGTGTATCCAAGCTATTCGCTACATACAAACTATGTGGCTCTAATACGTTGGGACCTTGGAGGTCCAGATCCAATAGATAGAGTAACGATTCATGACGGAGGGGACTATTATAAATATGTCACCTATGGAATAACTGAACTTTATGATAAAGAAAGTAAAGATAAAACAAAAAGTGGGTTTGGTATGGAATTTACGATTAAATTAAAAAAAGCTGCCTATAAGGATGAAGAAAGAGAACTCAAAAATGTAGCTCAAATTTTACAGATTCTTGGTAGAAATACTATAGAAGATGGAGAAATCTTTAAGCCTTATGAATACATTTATACTGGACAAACTGAGGGGATGGACGTAAATCGTAAATCTAATATTGTTGGTTTTATTACGATTCCTGATAGAGAACTTCAATCTTTAGAGACTCCATATGGACGCGTAGATTTTATTGCCTTTATTGGCGTAACGGAACAAGAGTTACAAGCCGTTATGAAAAAAGAACTTACTGTAAAAGAGTTATATGAAAAACTTGGCACTGATGTAACAAGTTATACTAGAAAGTCTGTGATATAGTTAGGGTGAATGGCAACTTTCATTGCTATATCAAGAAATCTATGATACAATAAACTCATCTTAGGAAATAAGAATAAACATCAAATAATGGAGTCTTTGAGGCAAGGTGCGAGGGAAACCTCAATTCCTGACCGGCGGTATAGTAGTCCGCAAGCTTTTAGGAGCAGATCCGGTAATATTCCGGAACCGACAGTAAAGTCTGGATGGGAAAAGACAGTATATTGATGGCTATTGTATAGGCTATCAAATATTTGGAATGCTAAAGGGACTATGTATATAGTCCCTTTTTTGTGTAGAGGTGAGCCATGACACATATGACAACTGATGAAAAATATATGGCAAAAGCGATTGAATTAGCAGAGAAAGCAAGGGGATGTACATCTCCAAATCCAATGGTAGGGGCTATTATTGTAAAAGATGGTCGCATCATTGGTGAAGGATATCATCAAAAAGCAGGTGAACCTCATGCAGAAGTGTATGCTTTGCATCAAGCAGGTATGGATGCCAGAGGCGCTACCTTGTATGTAACACTTGAACCATGTTCACATTATGGAAAAACACCGCCTTGTGCTAAACGTGTGATAGCCGCAGGTATCTCAAGGGTTGTCATCGGTATGATTGACCCTAATCCTTTAGTTGCCGGTAAAGGCTTAGAGATGCTACGAGAGGCGGGCATAGAAGGCGAGGTTGGTGTATTAGAGCGACAATGTGTGGAAATGAATGAAGCATTTATTACATACATTAAAACAGGAAAGCCTTTTGTGATTTTAAAATCTGCCATGTCTATGGATGGAAAGATTGCTACGGCTAGTGGTGAATCAAAATGGATTACCAATGAAGAAGCGAGACTCGATGGACATCGCATCCGTAAGGAGGTAGATGGCATGCTTGTAGGTGTAGGTACCATTATTGCTGATAATCCATTGTTGAGCTGTCGATTACCACAAGAAACAATAGAAAATCAACCGCATTTATACATTCTAGATTCTAAAGGTAGAACTCCACTAGATGCAACCATTTGGACAGTACCTAATCGCAATATAACAATATTTGTTGGCGAAGAGTGTGGGCTAGAACAAATGGGAGCTTTCAGTGATAAGGGAGCAGAAGTTATTGTGACGCCATCCAATGAAAGAGGTTTAGATATTTCCTTTATTTTGGAAGAACTAGGTGCTCGTCAATGTATGAGTTTACTCATTGAAGGTGGAAGCCAAGTGGTGGCTAGTTTTGTAGAAACTAAATCTTTTGATAAATTGGTAACCTATATTGGGAATCGTATTATTGGAGGTATTGGAGCTACACCAGCCGTGGGTGGTTTAGGCTTTTCTAGTTTAGACGAAGCAGTACAGCTAGATATTGATGAAGTGATGGCTGTTGGTGATAATATGAAAATAATTAGTTATCGAAGAGGAAGAGAAGGCGTTTATGTTTACGGGGATCATTGAAGAAATAGGGACCATACAGAGTGTAAAACGTTCCCAAAGCTCGCTTACCCTTGAAATTGCAGGAACTATCATTTTTGATGATTTAAGAATTGGTGATTCCGTAGCGGTCAATGGTGTATGCTTAACAGCCACGAACATAGGAGCCCAAAGATTTACAGCAGATGTGATGCCAGAGTCAGTTAAAATGACATCATTAATAAATCTTTCAGCAGGAAGTAAGGTAAATTTAGAACGAGCTATGGCTGCCAACGGTCGTTTCGGTGGCCACGTAGTGGCAGGGCATGTGGACGGTCAAGGCAAGATTATCGGTAAAGATCATGTAGGTAATTCCATTGTGTTCCGTATCGCTGCCGATGATGCTATTCTACACTATGTTATATACAAAGGGTCTATCACTGTGGATGGAGCTAGTTTGACTGTTTCCAAGGTGGGAACTGGTTGGTTTGAAATTTCTATTATACCTCATACGATTGGAAACACTATTTTGCAATATGCTACTATTGGTACTACAGTGAATTTAGAAACAGATATTTTTGGCCGTTATATTGAGCATTTTATGAAAGAAACTCATCTGGAGTCTACTAATACTAGTACAGTGACGATGGATACTTTAGTGCGTAACGGCTTTTTATAGAAAGGATGATATTTATGTCCTATACATTAAACTCTATTGAAGAAGTAATTGAAGACTTAAAAGCAGGAAAGCCTGTGATTATTGTAGATGATGAAAGTCGTGAAAACGAAGGTGATTTAGTTTTGGCTGCTGAATTTGCTACTCGTGAAAGCATTAACTTTATCATCAAAGAGGCTCGAGGTTTATTGTGTACACCGATGTTGGAAGGTGATTTGCTACGACTTGGTATTCCTCAAATGGTAGAAAAGAATACGGATAATCATGAAACAGCGTTTACTGTATCAGTAGACCATGTGGATACGACCACAGGTATTTCTCCAGAAGAACGTGCTGTAACGATGCAAAAACTCATTGATCCAAATGCAAAACCAGAAGATTTTAGACGTCCTGGACACGTATTTCCGTTGCGTTACAAAGAAGGTGGAGTATTAGTACGCCAGGGCCATACAGAAGCATCTATTGACCTTTGTAAACTAGCTGGATTATATCCTGCGGCAGCAATTTGTGAAATTACCAATGATGAAGGCTATATGTCACGTATGGATGATTTATTGGCTTTCAGTAAAAAACATAATTTAAAGATTGCTTCTGTAGAAGCTTTAGTGGAATACAGAAAGCGACACGATAGATTAGTAAGCATTGCAGCAGAAACAAAACTGCCTACAAAGTTCGGTGAGTTCCGCATCATTGTGTTTAAAAATGAAGTAGATCATAAAGAACATCTTATGATTGTAAAAGGTGATGTACGTGGAAAATCTGATGTGTTGATGCGTATTCATTCTGAGTGCTTAACAGGAGATGTATTTGGTTCTCATCGCTGTGACTGTGGGGAACAATTGGAAAATGCATTGCGCTCTATTGAAGAGCAAGGAGAAGGCATCGTTATCTACATGCGCCAAGAAGGGCGTGGCATTGGATTAACGAATAAAATTAAAGCCTATACACTACAAGATCAAGGGTATGATACAGTGGAAGCAAATGTAAAATTAGGTTTTCCTCCAGATATGCGTGAATATTCCTTAGCAGCACAAATGTTACGTGAATTAGATGTAAAAAGTGTTAAGTTGTTAACGAACAATCCAGAAAAGAAAGAGGATTTAGAGCGTTGGGGAATCACTGTATCTAAGCGAGTTCCTATTGTGATTAAAGCCAATAGTATTAATGCAAAATATTTAAATACAAAAAAAGAAAAAATGCGTCATATGCTGTAATAATATATGAAAATAACACCTAATAAACAGTGTGCTTAGGTCCATATATGTCTTATATGAATAAAGGAGAATTACAATGATTCAAGAAGGTAAATTAATAGGTACAGGTAAGAAATTTGCTATTATCGGTTCCCGTTTTAATGAGTTCATCACATCTAAATTAATTAGCGGTGCGAAAGATGCATTATTGCGTCATGACGTGCAAGATAGTGACATTACTACTATTTGGGTACCAGGTGCTTTTGAAATTCCTTTAATCGCACAAAAAGCGGCTAAAAGTGGAAAATATGATGCTGTTATTTGTTTAGGTGCAGTCATTCGTGGTGCTACTACCCATTATGATTATGTTTGTAATGAAGTAGCAAAAGGTATTGCCCATGTGTCGTTAGACTCTGGCGTACCTGTTATGTTCGGTGTAGTCACAACGGAAAACATTGAACAAGCTATCGAACGTGCTGGTACAAAAGCTGGTAATAAAGGGTTTGATTGCGCTATGGGTGCTATCGAAATGATCAATCTATTGGAATCTATGTAGAAAGAAGGATATGCGTGGATTTTATTAAACGTTATACAACAGCAGAAGGATTGCGGCTATCCATTGCCGTAACTACTGATACCGTAGAAGAGGCGAGAGTTCGCCATGATTTGTGGCCGGTGGCAACAGCTGCGTTAGGTCGTACTATGACTGGGGCTATGCTAATGGCTAGTGATTTTAAAAATGATGAAAATGTAAGTATCCGATTGCGTGGTGATGGACCTTTGGGCATTGTTCATGTGGATGCATTCAGTAATAACACTGTACGAGGATATGTGGACCATCCGCATGTAGATGTACCACTATTGCGAGAAGGAAAGCTTGATGTAGGGGCTGCTGTAGGGCGTAATGGAGAGGTTCAAGTGACTCGCTTTACTAAACTTCGTCAAAACTATACTTCCCAAAGCCCTATTCAAACAGGTGAAGTGGCGGAAGATTTAGCCTATTATCTTGCTATGTCTGAACAAGTGGGATCTGTATTAAGCCTAGGTGTATTAGTAGATCCAGATTACCATACGATTGTAGCAGGTGGCTTTTTAGTACAAGCTTTACCAGATGTGACAAATGATGCATTTGATAAAATTGAAGCAAATCTGAAAACCATTGGGCCTGTGACTAATTATTTGAAAGCAAATCCTAATGCGGAACACTTAATGGAACGCATTTTGGATGGATTTACTGTCCAAGAAGTCTATAGTGAGCATATTCATTTTGCATGTCCTTGTAGTCGAGAACGATTTTTTGATCGATTAGCAAGTTTGCCAATGCATGATAAACAAGAGTTAGCCCAAGATGAAGTCACAGAATTAACTTGTCACTACTGTAATGAAAAATATCACTTTTCTAAGGAAGACATGCAAACCTTATTAATTGAAGAAACACATTAATGCTACTTGTTTCTATGGAGGGAACAGTATGAAAAGTATTGAATGGAATGGATCAGAAGTTATTATCTTAGATCAAACGAAATTACCTACATCTGTGGAGTATGTACATTGTACAGATTGGCGTCAAGTGGCAGAGGCTATTAAGATGCTTCGTGTCCGTGGTGCTCCTGCGATTGGTGTAGCAGCGGCCTATGGTTTAATTCTTGCCTTCCGTGAAAGTCACCATAGAGGAGGCGCTAGGGCAGAGATTTTATCCGAGTTTAGAGCCTTTGCGGAAACATTGCGACAAACGAGACCGACAGCGGTGAATTTAATGTGGGCTATTGATCGAGTATTGCGTGTTGTAGATACTTTCACAGGCGATATTGGCGAGTTAGATGCGGTTCTTGTAAAAGAAGCTATCGCCATTGATACTGAAGATGTTGCCTTAAATGAAAGTATGGCAAAACATGGTGCTACCTTATTCCAAGATAAAGAATCTTATCGCATTTTGACACATTGCAATGCAGGAGCTTTGGCTACAGCAGGAATCGGTACTGCCTTAGGGGTGATCCGTGAAGTTCACGCACAAGGTAGGCTAGATCGTGTCTACGCAGATGAAACAAGACCATTATTGCAAGGCTCTCGGTTAACGGCCTTTGAATTACATGAAGACGGTATTCCTGTGACATTGCAAACTGACAATATGGCTGGTTACGCTATGCAACAAGGTCTTATTGATGCAGTTATTGTAGGAGCTGACCGTATTACTCTAGAAGGTGATGTGGCGAATAAAATTGGCACCTATAGTGTAGCCGTATTGGCCAAACATCACAATATTCCTTTCTATGTAGCAGCGCCGTATAGTACTTTTGATTTCTCCATGGAACAAGGAGCACATATTCCTATTGAAATGCGTAATCCTCTAGAGGTGTTGCAATTCCAAGGCGTGCCTTCTGCACCACAAGATATTGAAGTATTGAATCCAGCTTTTGATGTCACACCTCATGATTTAGTGACCGCTATTATCACAGAAGAAGGCGTGTTACGACCTCCGTTTAACGAAAGTATTCGCAGTTTACAAGAAAAGAAAAAGAAATAGGAGTTGAACATGGTTGATGTTGTTATCACACATGTAGATGTGTTACAAGAAAATTCAATTGCAAGAGATATTGCTATTGTCATTGAAAATGGATACATTAAAGAATTTGTTTCTAATGATGCTATACCTCAAACTAAAGAAGTGATTGATGGTAAAGGTATGCTAGCAGCCCCAGGAATGGTAAATACGCATACTCATATTGCTATGGGCCTATTGCGTAATTACGCAGATGATTTGGAGTTAATGGATTGGTTACAAACTGCCATCTGGCCAGCGGAAGCTAAATTGAATAATCACTTAGTCTATTGGGGTACACAGTTAGGCATTGCAGAAATGTTCCGTTCTGGTACTACTTGTTTTAGTGATATGTATTTCTTTATGGATCAAACGGCTGAGGCTGTGAAAGAAACAGGTATTCGTGCTGTATTATCACGGGGTATGGCTGGTGTAGCGCCTACAGCAGAGCAAGCGTTAATAGAAAGTAAAGAATTGTTTGAAACGTATCACGGTTATAACCAAAATCAAATTAAAGTGATGCTAGGACCTCATGCACCATATACATGCCCTGATGCGTATTTAGAACGAGTGGTTCAATTAGGTCACGAGTTAGGAGCACAAGTTCATATGCATTTAAGCGAAACCAAAGGAGAAGTGGAAAATGTTATAAAAGCTACTGGTAAAACTCCTATTGCACATATGAATGACTTGGGTTTATTTGATTTAGGATGTTTAGCAGCCCATTGTGTGCATGTTACTGATGAAGATATGGATATTATGAAAGAAAAATCTGTTCGCGTAGCTCATAATCCACAATCGAATTTAAAATTAGCCAGTGGCATTGCACCAGTGCCAGAAATGCTTTCAAAAGGAATTGTTGTTGGTTTGGGTACAGATGGTTCTGCTAGTAACAATAATGCAGATATGCTAGAAGAAGTACGTTTAGCAGCTATGCTACATAAAGCTCGTTTATACGATCCATTGGCGATACCTGCTCAAACGGCTTGGGAGCTTGGTACAGTCATGGGAGCTAAAGCATTAGATTATAATGATTTGGGCATATTAGACGTAGGATATCGGGCAGATGTTGTTTTGTATGATACGTCTGGATTGCATTGGCAACCACGGTATAATGATGTAGCATCCCTAGTGTATGCGGCTAATTCATCAGATGCTACTACCGTTCTTGTAGGCGGTAAAGTGGTGATGAAAGATAAAGAATTATTGACTATTGATGAAGAAAAATTGCGTTATGAAATAGCTCAAGCACAGGCTGTATTTCAAGCGTAATAGGAGCTCTTATGAAAGTATGTAAAAAGTTAGCACTGGGACTTGTTTTGGCAAGTGTATCTACCATGGTGACACCGTTTATAGTACAAGCAGAAAAACATGTATCTGGTGGCGTTGGTTATCACGGTGTAGGCTACTATCGTGGCATGGATTATATGCGTGGATACTATGAGGGAAGGGCCTTTGTATTGGGGGCTTTTAGTAAACATATTGACCATCCTACAAAGAGTTATAAAGTTGCAAATGAGGCTAAGGCACTGGGTGATGTGCAATCACAAATGGAAAAACTTAGCCATGAACCGTACTATTACATTGGTAAATCTAAAGATGGTAATAGTATCCTATCATCAGAAGGACAACCTGTAATGGGACCTAAAAAAGAGTTACATATAGGTCGCTTAGATAGTACAGGAAAGCTAGACGTTGTACTATATGAAGAGGCAGGTAAAACAGTATTAGAAACTGTGAATACGGGTTCTTCTATTGTCATGCCGACAAAGCATGTAGAAGTATCACCTACAGGATTAATCTATGCTATGAAAGGCGAGGCAACTAGCTATTATAATCTGCAAGGTCAAATGTTGCATAGTAAGCCCTTTAAATTTGATAAAGAATTATATGGTGACTTGCATAGCGTAGGTACAAGCAATAAATTAGTAGCAATATTTAATGCTCGAACAGGAGAATATAAATCGGATGAGATATTTACCTCTCTAAGTTGGAATCAAAATACAGGTCTTATTTCCGGTTATCAAAGAGATGGATCTATTTTATATTTTGATGATGAAGGTAATCATGTAGAGTCAGCTACAGCTTTGAAAATTATCTCACAAACGGAAGGTACTCAACCCCGTAAAATACAAATGCCACAACAAGTTGAGGGTGAGCGGATTCAACGCGTATTAGCTCCTTTCAGTGAAGGAATTGCCTTTGTATTATTAGGCAATAAACAAAAGGTAGCTATTGATGAAAGCGGAAAAATACTATTTTCTGTGAAAGAGTATGATGAAATTGAACCCTACCTAAATGGGATAGCTCGTGTAACAAGAAAGGCTCATGGGTTAAATTTTGGTGGAATTTTTAATACATTGGCGGCTGCTTTGGTGAAAGGTGCATTCTATCATCAGGCAAGCTATGGTGAAACTGACTATGCTTGGACAACCTCTAAATTAAAACGAGGGTATATTGACAAAACAGGCAAAGAAGTTATTTCTTCTAAAAATCAGATGGTCAGCCCATTAACTGAAGCCGGGATTATGACCTATAAAGATGGCCGTTTTGGACTGTATACCAAAGAGGGTGTTGAAGTATTCCCAATGGTCTATAAAAATATTACATATATGCCAGAACTAGGAGCCTTTCTCTTACAAGATGAAGAAGGGCGTTGGGGTGTAAAACGTCAAGATAATAGTACTATGCTTCCATTTGCGTATTCAAAATTAGAAGTAGTAGCTCCTACGGTTTTGGTTGGTAAATCTGGATCCGCTTATCGAATGATTTCCTTAGATACATTCCGTGAAATTGGTGAAAGTTATGATTCCATCACGGCGCCTAAACCATTCTATGGTGTTTACAGTGGATTAATTGGTAAACGAGGAAATAATATATACCTTGTCAATCCATTAACAGGCGAAAGTCTATTGCAATTACCATCGGACACATCTAAGGTGGATACAGCTACTTTAGAAAGTGTAGTTTATAAACAACATGGTAAATATGGTGTTCTAGATTTTACAGGAAACACTATTATTGAGCCAAAGTATGAGTCTATACAAGTATTTGTTGGTAAAAGCAATTAGTATACACTATAAGATCTAACGTATAGTATTATCAATAGATATGAATTGATTAGATAAAACTAGTCTAGCTTGTCCGAAGTTAATTTTAATTAGCTATGGATATTTGAAATAAAAGAGAGGTCTCTATGGCCTCTCTTTTAATTGACAAAAAATTTTATTTATATTACTATGGAATAAATTGATTTAACAATTTGTAAATTTAAGTAACAAGTGAGCAAGTGCTCAATATATAGTGTTCGGATAAGTTCCATTTTCCTTAGGGAAAATGGATTTTTTATTAGGAGGAAACTAATGCGATTGTGGAATGCAGTAGCTTATACCTCTGTTCTATGCGGTTTGATGGCACTATCAGGGTGTTCTTGGACTGCTGATACGCCAACAGCAGTAACACAAGAGGCGGCAACAAGAACGGAAATTGACAGGATGGGAACTTCTGTGACCATGCCAAGTCATCCCAAACGGGTTGTGATCTTAAATACAGCCAATATTGATATGTATTTGGCCGTAGAAGGAACCATTGTGGGCCGTATGGATGCGGCTTCCTTATCAGGAGAGTTAAAAGATAAGGTGAAAGATATCCCTTCTGTAGGGAATACATATAATCCTGATGTAGAAAAGATTATTAGTTTAAATCCTGATTTGGTGATTGGTATGAATATAGCCAATCATATAAAACTTCGGGAGGCTTTAACATCGGCGAACATTCCTTTGTATATTAATGATTTAGACTCCTTTGAGGATGTCAATCGGTCCTTGCAATTATTTGGTGAACTTACAAACCATGAAGACATAAGTAAGAAAGAAATAGAGAATATAGACCAAACATTTACTATGTATAAAGAAAAAATTAAAGATAAACCACACCCCAAAACCTTATTATTACTAGGAACACCAGGTAACTTGAATGTGAGTACAGACCGTTCTTTTAGTGGTAAATTATTGGATAGCTTAGGGGCTAATAATATTGGTAAAAATATAGGTGGTGAGGCTCCTTATGTACCATTAAGTTTAGAATTCGTTCAAGAACAGAATCCAGAACGTATTATTTTTGTAGTTATGTATCCTGATCCTTCTATTAAAGAGTCCTTTGTAAAAGAAATGCAATCGAATCCAGCTTGGCAACATGTACAAGCAGTGGAAACAGGTCAGATTCACTATGTTCCAGGTGGATTATTTGCATTAAATCCTGGTACACGAATTACACAAACACTAGAATTAATGTACAAAGCATTATATGAATAAATTATTAGGAGGTTGTATCATGAATAAACTAGTAAAAGCATCCTTATATGGAGCTATTTTCAGTACTTTAGTAGCGCCTACATATGTAACACATGCGATGGATGCCAGTGATAATAATATAGTGGTTGTTACGGCGTCAAAGCGAGCAGAAACTATTAAAAATAGCCCAGCGGCGGTGCAAGTTATTACTCAAGCAGATATGAAACGATTAGGTGCAGATACTGTAGAAAGTGCTTTACAACTAGCTGATAATATTAATCTATCAGAAGCAGGAATGACTGGTAATCAAGTGATGATTCGAGGCATGGAATCTCGGCATTCTTTAGTTCTTGTGAACGGTCGTCGTTTGGCAGGTGAAGATGCATCCAATACGACGAATGTGTACACTTTGCGTCGAATTAATTTAGATCAAGTGGATCGCATTGAAATTGTCCGTGGCTCATCCTCTGCTTTATATGGATCAGATGCTATGGGTGGTATCATTAATATTATTACCAAACAGCCTACCCGTATGTCACAATCTTTTGGTGTATCTAGCGGCACTAAACATGAGCAAGTACATTATACACTTAATAGTGGAAATCAAGATCGTTGGAATGCAATTTTCAATGTGAACGTCACAAAAGAAAGACCTATCAATCGACATATGTCAGATCAGACTTTCAATACGAGAACAAAACAATTAACAGGATATACAGAAGGTTATCGCCGTATTATGTATGGTCATAAACAATCCTATAATAGTAGTGTTACATATGATTTCAAAAATTCAAACCAAAATACAATTAAAGTAGATTTCAGTTATTTTAAAGAAAAGCTGCAAACTGATAATGCCGATAAATATGCTACTGTATTCCATAAAAGTGGAATGGTATTTATGGCGGGTCCCAAAATGGTTCCAGTCAATTTGAATAAGCAAGAGCTGTTTGATAATAAGAGTATTCAAACTGGTATTACCTATACAGGTAAAACAGCAAGAAATGCCTATGAAATTTCTACTTATTATAGTCAATTAGACAAATCTTACCGTATGACAGATGGCCGCACTTTACCTGAAGGCGTTATCAATGTGATGATGCCAAGTAAACCACCAACACCACCAACATCATTGAAGTTTGATTATCAATCTTTATATCCTGCTAGTGATTATGATGCGGCTAAGTACAAAAATATTGTCCTCGAAGGAAAAGACACTATGTATGTAGGGGATCATCATAATGTAACATTTGGCGGTGAGTACCGACGTGTTATCTATGAAGGTACGCGTCTAGGTGGGTTGGATGCACATAAAATAAAACAAACTAAAAAATTTCATTATGATTCTTGGGCAACATACGTAGAAGATTTGTGGCAAGTCAATGCAAAACTTTCTTTTACACCAGCCATTCGTTATGAACACAATAGTCAATTTGGACATAATGTAACACCAAAGCTGGGTTTAGTTTATGGAATCGATACTCATACACGGATGAAATTCAACTTTGGTAAAGGATACAAAGCTCCAAGTATTTCAGAATTATACTTAAATATGTTCCATACAACACCAATGGGAGTGTTAAATATTATAGGAAATCCAAACTTAAAACCTGAAACTTCTACATCTTTTGATGTTGCTTTAGAAGCAGAACGGGGTAAAACATTTGGTAAAGCATCCTATTACCATACACGTGTAAGTAATCTAATTGATAGTCATCGGATACAATCTGATGTGCCAGGTGTATCACAACGTCATCAATATTACAATGTAGGTAAAGCGAAAATTCAAGGGGTAGAGTTGAGTCTAGGTCATAAAGTAACTGACCGTCTTACTGTAAAAGGAACCTTCAACTATATCGATGTGAAAGATATGACAACTGACGAACGCTTAGGTAATCGTCCAAGATCAGTAAGCACGTTACAACTTATGTATGATGACCATAAATCCAATGGATATAGTGCTGTATTGTGGAATAGCTTTACACATAAATATGGTTTTGAAGAAGCGCGAAATCGCGGCGCTAATAGTTATAATGAATACTCTTTTAACACATTAAACTTCAATGTCAATAAAAAATGGAATAATGGATTATCTGCCTATGTAGGAATTGATAACTTATTAAACCGTGAAGTACATGATTTATATATCGATGGTCGTATGTATCGAATTGGCATAGAAATGAAATTATAAGATAAATTCCTAGAAACTATAGGGGACTAGGCTTGACAAATATATGTCAACTGCTTATAATATCTGTATGTGCGTATATAAATTACCTGCACTTCCATTATACGTTTTGGAGGGGGGGATATAGATGTCAGAAATTAAAGTCGGTAAAAATGAATCGCTTGAAAGTGCACTTCGTCGTTTTAAACGCTCCTGCCAAAAAGCAGGTGTTTTATCTGAAGTACGCAAACGCGAACATTACGAAAAACCAAGCGTAAAAAGAAAGAAAAAATCTGAAGCAGCAAGAAAACGCAAATTCAAAGCGTAAGTCAATCTTGGAGGTACAACATGTCCTTAAAAGATCAGCTTAAAACAGATATGAAAGAAGCTATGAAAGCTCGCGAAGCGGGTAAAGTGGCTCTTTCAGTCATTCGCATGGTAAATAGCGCCATAAAAAATACAGAAATCGATAAGAAAATTGAATTAGAAGATTCAGACATTCTCGCTATATTAGCGAAAGAGATGAAAATTCGCCAAGATTCTTTAGCTGAGTTTGAGAAAGGTCGTCGTGATGACTTAGTGACTCAAGTGAAAGCAGAGATGGAAGTATTAGCCAAATATTTGCCTGCCCAATTAAGTGAAGAAGAAATTCGTCACATTGTGGTAGAAGCGATTTCCACTCTAACTGCACCAATTAAGATGGGTGACCTTATGCCGTTGGTTATGCCAAAGACTAAGGGTTGTGCGGATGGCAAGTTAGTCAATGCGATTGTCAAAGAAGAACTTGCAAAAGTCAACTAATGTGTTGACAGACTTAATTGATTATGTTACTATAATAATATAATATAATACTAAGTCAATGAGGACTCTAAGAAACATAGTTTCTTGGAGTCTTTTTGTTTATTATGAGGAGGTTTATCATGAGCAAAGAATTATTATATTACATTCCAGCAGGCCAATATGGTAAAGAAGGTGTTCTTGCCTTACTAGAACAACATCCAGAAATTCGTTTTGTATCTTTAGTAGGGGTTGACCTTGCTGGTAATGATACAGATGAAAAAATTCCAATGGAGCAATTCTTTGATGATTATGAATCTTTCTTTGAAGGTCGTGCCGTTCAAACAGATGGATCTTCTGTTGTACTGACGAATATTGCTACTTTGAATAATGCTCGTGTAGATATGTGGGGTGACCCAAGTGTAAACTGGTTTGTAGACTATAACTATGAACACATTGATGAGGCAACAGGCAAACCAACAGGTACACTTCGTATTCCAGCATTCTTAAAGCACTGCGATCGCTATGTAGATTCTCGTTCTATCTTAAAACGTAGCTGTGAATATGTAAAAGAAGAATTGATGAAATTATTACAAACGAACCAAGTGAAAGGCATGGAATTTATCGATGCTAATGAAATCGCTGACGTTATCTTTACATCTGCTACAGAATTGGAATTTTGGGTGAAAACGCCGTCCAGAAATGTAGATGCAAAAGCGTTATCCGTATCTCAAAAACTACAAGAACAATATTGGCAACGTACACATGGTTCCGTTCGTACAGCCTTAGAGAAAGCAGTATCCTTGCTAGATAAATATGGTTTGCATGCAGAGATGGGCCATAAAGAAGTTGGCGGTGTAAAAGCGAAACTAGATGACGAGGGTAATGTAGACTGGGTATTAGAACAATTAGAGATTGACTGGAAATACACAAATAATCCATTACAAACAGCGGATAATGAATTGCAAGCTCGTATCATCGTTCGTGAAGTATTCCGTGAAAATGGCTTAGATGTTACTTTCAATGCGAAACCAATCATCGGTGTAGCAGGTTCTGGTGAACATACGCATTTCGGTGTGATGGTAAAAATGAAAAATGGCAAAGTGCACAACTTGTTCTCCCCAGCGGATTTACGCAAAGAACATGCTAGTCCATTGGCATATGGTGCTATTATGGGGCTATTAAAACACTACGAAGCGATTAACCCATTCATTTCATCCACAACAGACTCCTTAAACCGCTTAAAACCAGGTTTTGAAGCACCTGTATGTATCGTTACATCCTTGGGTACAGATCCTGCGTTGCCAAGCCGTAACCGTACTATTCTTTGTGGTTTGATTCGCGATGTGGATACACCAATGGCAACTCGTTTTGAATTGCGTTCTCCAAACCCATATACAAATACATACACAGCATTGGCACTGATCTACTTATCTGCTTTCGATGGAATGAAATATGTCATTACATCTGGTAAAGCACCAGAAGCAATTTTGGCGGAATTGTCAAAAAAAGAAGGGGAAGCTGCAGACTATTTAGAAGCATCTCGTGAATATCGTTCTGAAGTGGACGTATTTGATGATTTCACAGCAGAAGAGCGTGATCGTAAATTTGGTAAAGCCCCTGCTACTGTATGGGAAAATATCCAAGGCTATACAAACAATCCAGAAAAAGTAGCTTCCTTAACTTTGGGTGGTGCTTTCGAAAAAGATTTGATGGATTCTTTCATGGCTGGTGTAATCAATCGTTGGAAATTAGAATTGGCGAACCGTATTGTTCCAGCTAATATTCAATTAGTGCGTTCCTTACAAGCTATCCATGATGCAACAGATGGTTTTGACAGTGCGAACTGGAACAAAGTGAATACCTTGCGCTTATATCTAGCAAAAGATAGTGTAGACAGCAAATCTTTATTCACACGTATCACTGATGCATTGGTGAAAGGCGACTATGATATAGCGTCTGCATTACAAGTAGAAATGAACGAAAAAGTAGTTGAATTAGAAACATTGTATGCAGAATATACTCGTAACATTTTATAATAGATTTTTATGTAGTGTTTTTACATAGGCCTATTCTATTGGTATGGCATGTAATAAGAGTTCTAATATATATATTTTGGGGGTGACAATAGCCCCCAAGGTATATTTATATGGAAAATAGCATATCATACAGTTTGACTTACAATATAACTAAAGGCTTAAATAAAAAGGACTGAACACGAAATCGTGAACAGTCCTTTTTTATGTAGTATTGAGTTACTATGAATAATTTGTATATGATACAACTCTAATATAGAGAAGTCAAAACGCTATACAAGCGATTCATTTTTATAAACGCTCGTTGCTATATGGCTCTTTACCATATCGTACAACTAAGACCAAACTAATGACTAATGCTAAAATAGCAGCAGACCATAAAAATAGATCCAGTGATGACTCATGGGATACGATGATCAGTCGAATGATGGCAGTAATGCCGATGTAGATAAAGTAGCGAAGAGGGAAGTGGAAGTTGTTTTTAAAATATTTCACTACTAAGGATAAGAATTCAAAAAAGAGGAAGAAGTTAATAATTTCTTCTAAAAATGTAGTATATGCTACATCAGTTGTAAATAAACCCGGTATGAGCGTCACAATATAAAACGCTGTATTCAACACAGCTACGGTTAATACGATACCAATAGAAAATAAAGTGAAATTTAGAACCCACTGAAAAAATGTAGATATTTGTTGCAAAAAATAATTCATAAGGACCTTTCCAATAAAAAAGGGTGGAGTGACGAATCACTGCACCCTTATGTATTTACTTAGTAACAATTAAACTAAGGCTTTAGTTGCCGCTTCAGCTGCGTCGAAGTTAACAGCAGATGTTACTTCTGGCACGTATTCTACGTAACGAACTACGTCGTCTTTGTCGATGACAACGATACCACGAGATAATAAGCGTAAGCCTTCAAGAATGAAACCATAATTTTCACCGAAAGAAAGATCGCGGTGGTCAGATAAAGTTTCTACTTGGTCGATACCAGCAGCACCACACCAACGTTTTTGAGCGAATGGTAAGTCTACGGATACAGTCAATACAACCACATTGTCACCTAATTTAGAAACGTTTTGGTTGAACCAACGAGTTTGCGCATCACATACGCCAGTATCCAAAGATGGTACTACGGAGATAACTTTTACTTTACCAGCATAATCTGCTAATGTTTTTTCACCTAAACCATTGTCTAATAATGTGAAAGCAGGAGCTTTGTCGCCTACTTTAACTTCTTTGCCCAATAAAGCGATTGGGTTACCAGCAAATGTTACTACACCTGTACGTTTTTCCATTGTATGTTCCTCCTTAAAATACGGAATAATATCTTTTGTATATTGACATTATAACATGGTACAATAAAATTAGTAAATAAACTTTATCGAAAAAAATCGAAATTATCATAGAATGGGGGTACGTATGAAAGGTTTTCACTTATTCCGATACTTTTTTAAAGAACATTCCTATAAATATATCATTGGTATCATTCTACTTCTAACAATTAATGGATTATTCTTGTTAGTGCCTACTTGGATGGGGGAAGCCATCAATACATTATATGTGGGAAAAGATGGAATTTGGTATTACGTTAGTTTGTTTGTACTGCTAGCTATTGTGATTACTGTGTTGAAATTTATTTCACGTCACATGCTCTTAGGATCTATACGCAATTTCGAGTTCTATTTGCGTCGTGAGTTATTTCATCATGCATTACGCATTCCTACTTCGTATTACGATGAACATGGTCCAGGAAAAGTTATGGCTTTGATGACAAATGATGTAACCTCTTTACGTGTATCTCTGGGATTAGGGGTTATGTTATTTGTAGATGTCTTATTCTTTGGGGTCATTGCATTTTGTATCCTCGTTCAAAAGATGTCCCTATGGTTAGCAGTGGTGACTATATTGCCGATGCCATTTATTGTGTATGGCATGTTGAAACTTTCAAAACATTTACGAAGTCGTCAAAAGAAAGCGCAAAGTTCCTACAGTGATGTGACAGAATATGCCCAAGAGTTATTTTTAGGTATGGCAGTCATTCGTGCATTCAACAAGGAGTATACAAGCTGGAAACGGTTTATAAAAGTGAATGAAAAGAACTATGAAAACAATCTAGATGTGGTGCGTATTGATTCCTTACTGACTCCATTAACATATATGGCACCCTTTGTCTGCTATGCTCTCAATATGTATGTATGTGGTCAAGCTATCATCAATGGAGAACTAACAGTAGGCGAATTTGTGGCGCTTAACGGCTATGTCATGCTTGTTATAGGACCTATCATGGCAATTGGCTCTTTAACATCTGTATTGCAAAAAGGCTTGGCCTCCTTGGAACGAATGGAAGAATTCTTTGAACTTCCGCAGGAAGAAATTCAAGAACAAGTAGGGTACTTACCATTAGAAGATATACATATTCAAGGATTGAATTTTACCTATGCTAGTAGTAAGGAACCAATTTTAAAAGATGTATCTATGCATATTCCAAAAGGGTCATTTATTGGTATTGTTGGTGGTCCGGGGTCGGGGAAATCTACTTTATTTAAATTATTATTGGATATTCAACATGCACCTAAAGATAGTATCTATTTCGGCTCTACCGATATTCAAGATATTCCTCTTAGTACATTGCGTCATAGTATTGCCTATGCACCATCCACGCCTTCTTTACTAAGTGTATCTATTCGAGATAATATTCAATTTGGCTATACAAATGGAAAAGATTTGTCAATGACTATTGAAGAAGCTGCTCAACGGGCGGGGTTATTTAGAGATTTAGAGGAACGTATTGAAGGGAATCGTAAGTTTGACAACTTAGAAGAAGGTGGTACCGATGTATCTGGAGGACAACGACAACGAATTTCTTTGGCTCGTGCATTCTTTAAAGATGCTCCCTACTTGCTGTTAGATGATGCTTTCTCTGCTTTAGATGCTCATAGTTTATGTCATATCTTAGACACACTGCGATCTAATACAGAACAAACTATTATATGCATTTCACAGCGTCTAGAGGCCTTAGAAGGTGCAGATTGTATTTATGTGTTCCATGAAGGTCATATCGTTGAATCCGGTACGCATTCAGAATTATTACAACAAAAAGGTATGTATCATCAGTTGGTGATGTTGCAAAAGCGAGGAGATAGCCATGAGAACTAAACAAAAAACAGATTATCATGTGCTATTACATTTGTGCACATTTATCAAACCCTATATGGCTTATATGTGTCTTGGCGTTTGTATGTTGCTGTTAGTGCTCGGTGTACAACTAGTACGCCCAGTTATTATGAAAGAATTTATCGATGTCGGTGTGGCAACTAAAGATATGGGGCTCATAACGAATTATGCAGTGGCTTATATTGGATTAATTTTGTTTGGAATGATTGCATTAGGTGTTGAAAACTATGCTTTGCAAAGTTTTGGACAACGTATCATCTATGATATTAGAAATAAAATTTTTGAAAATATATTAACTATGAGTCCTAGAGAGTTTACGGCGTATCCTGTAGGAAATTTAGTGACAAGAGTTACCAATGATACAGAGTCAATTCGTACCTTATATACAGAGGTACTAGTAAAAATAAGTAGTAGTATCCTTCAGATTATTGGTATCTTAGCATTTATGTTCCTTATAGACACTACATTAGCTACCATAGTATTACTATTAGTACCTGTATTTGCTGGGGTTATTTTTATCTATCGTAAGTATGCTAGAAAAGCTTTCAGAGGTGTTCGTAGTAAAGTGGCTGCATCCAATGCATCCGTACAAGAAATGTTAAATGCTATTTTGATGATTAAAACCTATGTGGGTGAAATTATCATGGAAAAAAGCTACGATAAGGTAAGTCGAGAATTTCTAGAGGCAGGCCTATTTGAGGTAAAAACATTTGCTATTTTTAGGCCGATTGTAGATGGATTATTTTTTGTAGCTCTGATTGCTATTTTTACTGTAACTGGATATTTTGATTCTATTACGGAGGCAGGCACAGTATTTGCATTTTTACAATATATTAATCGGATTTTTGAACCTATCAAAGAAATTGCTGAGAAATATGGTAACTTACAGTCTGCCTTAGCAGGAGCAGAACGTATTTTACCTATGTTGGAAAGTGAAACTAAGCAGGTACAAAAGAATATTGTGGTGCCTAAAGAATTTTCTGCGATTCATTCTATCGAGTTTGATCATGTCTATTTTTCTTATGATGGAACAGAAAATTACGTATTAAAAAATATTAATTGGTCCTTACAGGAGGGAGAATTCTTAGGAATAGCAGGTCCATCCGGTGGCGGTAAGTCAACTATGATGCAATTATTACTTGGTTTTGAACAGCCTACCAAAGGATGTATTCGTATTAATGGACACGATTTGAGTACGTTGGACCCAAGAATTATACGCCAATCTATGGGCTATGTATTCCAAGACTCCCATTTGTTTAAAGGTTCTATTGAAGAGAATATTTCTTTGTTTGATAGTTCTATTACAGAAGAAATGATAAAAGAAGCTGCTAAACGGGCTCATTTAGATAGCTCTGTACAGCGTTTGGAAGAGGGATATCATACACCTGTAGGATATTTGGGATCTTTACTTTCACAGGGGCAACGTCAACTATTGTCCTTAGCTAGAACCTTGGTACAGAATAAATCATTATTGGTATTCGATGAGGCTACTTCCAATATAGATAGTCACACAGAAGAATTATTGCAACAATCGATTGCAGATATGAAAGGTGAAAAAACGATGATTGCCATAGCACACCGGTTATCAACCTTACGTGATGCTACCAAAATTATTGTCATATCTGATGGTGAAATTGTAGAACAAGGTACCTTGGAGGAAGTGTTAGATAAACAAGGTTTGTTCTATCAATTATGGAATGCATAAAGAAAGGGTAATATGGAAGAAATTACTTCAAGAGATAATAAAAAAATTAAACACATTGTACAATTATATAAACGAAAATATCGTACTACGCATCAGGAATTTGTAGCCGAAGGATATCGCACTGTAATGGATATATTGCCTACTGGTACAGTACGGTATGTCATTGTCAATATTGAATCCATAAAACAGGAACAGTTAAATCTATTGCTATCTTTATGTGACACCTATGATGTTCAGGTATTTTCCATTTCAGATAGCCTATGGAAAGGGATTGAAACAACAGTTCATGGGCAAGGTGTAATTGCTGTAGTATGTCAAAAAGTACGACGATTAGAAGATTTTCGTGTAAAAGAGAATGGTTTATATGTGCTGATTGATGGGGTACAAGATCCAGGCAATTTAGGAACTTTAATACGAACTGCTGTTGGTGCTGGTGTAGAGGCTATGTTCTTAACGTCTAATACGGTAGATATATACAATGAAAAAACAGTACGAAGTACTATGAGCGGATTGTGTAAATTACCAATTTATACAAATGTCACAAAAAATGAGGTAGTAAGGCTTATAGAAGAGCAAGGAATTACACTGTATGGAACCGTATTAGAAGAGAGTATAGATTATGGACAACCAACCTATGAAGGGTCCACAATGATTGCTTTAGGAAATGAAGCAAATGGTATTACAGAGGATATATTACAGTTGGTTACACAGCGAATTTCTATCCCTATGTATGGTCCTATGGAATCTCTGAATGTTGCCATAGCTGGAGCTTTGTGCATGTATAAAGTACAAGAAAGAAAACTTTGTCTATCCAAATAGCAATAATTTTGGTAGAATAAGAATACAATTATCCATTTAGTGCGTACAGGAAGGTAACTATGAAACGTCTAATTGTGAATGCAGATGACTTCGGTTTGCATCCTCTTATTAATGAAGGAATCTTAGAAAGTCATCAACAAGGAATAGTAACAAGTACGTCTTTATTGGCATCTGGAGAGTATTTTGAGGATGCCGTCTCATTAGCTAAGACAACACCTACATTGGGCGTAGGTATACATATATGCTTGGTTGGTGGTCTTTTACCAATTTGTGACCCTAAAGAAGTTCCAAGTCTGCTCATAGATGGCAAATTTCCTATGACACATACAGAATTTATAAAACGGCTTTTTACAGGGCAAATAAAGGGAAATGAATTACGAAAAGAAATTGAAGCACAATTTCAAAAAGTAATGTCTACAGGATTACCGATTACTCATGTGGATGGACATCAACATATGCATGTGCTACCACAAGTATTGCCTATAGTGGCAGAACAAATGAAGCGCTATGGTTTAACTAAGATTCGTATGCCTGATGAAACTCCATTTTTATTGAATGGTGTGTCTTCATTAGGACGTTGGATTGGTAAAGTTGGGCTTACGGTCATTACACAACAAGCTTATGCTACATCTAGAGACTTAGGATTTTCATCGCCTTTATATTTTTGGGGCATGATGAATGGTGGACAGTTGAAAGAAGATGCCTTATTAGCAATTTTAGGAAAGGTTGCTAAGAAACAAGGGGTCCATGAAATTATGACACATCCTGGCAAAGATAATAATACACTTCGATCCTTATATGAGTGGGGATATCATTGGGATGAGGAACGATCTGCTATGACTTCGACTAGAGTGAAAGAATATATTGGTACTCAAGATATTAGTCTGATTCATTATGGACAATGGAATGAAGGAGACCATTCATGAGTACCATGATAAAGCGAGGAATCTTAATTGGATTGTTGCTTCTGATTGTGTCAGGAATAACAATTTATTTTACAATTGATTTAGATTCATTAGCTACGCTAGGTACATTCAACATTACATCTTTATTGTTGGCAATATTAGCACTTGCTTTAGGAATGTACTTTGATGGATTGCGTCTGCAACGATTGGTACGTATGGGTGGATATAGTTTATCCTTAATTGCCATTTTACGAGTTATATTTGGTAATTATTTTATGGCCATGTTAACTCCCGGTGCAAGTGGTGGCGCGGTGGCACAGGCTTTAATTTTACGATCCTATCATGTTCCTATTGGCAAAGCAGCACCTATTGTATTAGTACGAACCGTATTTTCTATTTTATTTTTAATTGTCATGTTACCGATTATATTAGTAACAGAACCAATTGAAGTACCCTATATAACTAATACACAATTGTTAGGTATATCAATTTTCGTTGTGATTTCAACATTTCTGGGAATGTATCTATTACAAACGCGACTCATGAAACGCTTGGTAACTTGGATATGTAAAATGATGAAAAAAGGAAATCCTAAAGGCTGGCTCATCAAGTTGGATGAATTTAATGGAGGACTTAGTTTATTATATGCAAATCCGATGCAATCTTTCATTGTATTTATCGAGTCTGCATTGAGTTTATTATTCTTGTATGCGATAGCACCAGCTTTGATGTATGCGTTTACGTCAGATATTAGCATTGTTGAAATTTTAAATCGCATGATTTTATTAAATTTAATTTTATATTTTGCTCCCACACCTGGGGGAACAGGAGTTGCTGAAGGATTATTTGTGTATTTGTTTGCCTCCTTTGTTCCCATTGGAACAGTGGGGCTAGTTGCAGTGGCATGGCGGATTGTAGCTGAATATATTCCGTTCTTTGTCGGTATGTACTCCGTATTTACTTTATATGGACAACACATCGCAAGTTCCGTATCCACTAGTAGTGAAGAGGTGTAGTTATGGCTGTGAAAGGCAAAAAAGACAAATTTTATTTAGTGAATGAAGTAATTTTACCTGAGGCGATTAAAAAAACAATCAAAGTAAAATCTATTTTACAATTAGGAGAGGCGAAAACGATTAATGAAGCTGTAGAAAAAATGGATTTGAGTCGTTCTGCCTATTATAAATATAAAGATTATGTCTTTCCATTTTATGAACTTTCACAAGGTAAAATTGTGTCTATTAATGCCCTAATTTCTAATGAATCTGGTATGCTATCTAACATTTTACGGATCATTGCAGATTATAATGGCAGTGTATTGACAATTAATCAGAATTTGCCGCTACAAGGTGTAGCACATGTGAATATTTCCTTTGAAACGAAGGAATTAACATTACCAGTAGAAGATGTTTTGCACGAAGTACGACAATTAGAGGGAGTTATTAAGGTCGAACTAATTGGTCAAGCCTAGTGCTTAAGGAGATAAATAATGAAGCAAGGCGTAAAGATTGCCCTCTTGGGCTTTGGTACTGTTGGTCAGGGTACAGTTGAACTATTAACAAAAAATTTAGATGTCATACAAAATCGTATTGATGTACCAGTGATTGTGGATAAAATTTATGTTAGAAATCCAGACAAATATAGTCATATTACACTACCTGCAACGGCTACATTTGTAACAGATTATAAAGAAATTTTACAAGATCCATCTGTAGATATTGTGGTAGAAGTGATGGGTGGTACCACCTTTGCACGTACTTGTATTGAAGAAGCTATTATTGCTGGAAAACATGTGGTGACGGCTAATAAGGATTTATTAGCAGAAGCTGGTCCCTATCTTATGGAATTAGCTACAAAACATCATGTGGATTTACGCTTTGAAGCGAGTGTGGCAGGGGCGATTCCGATCATCCGTGCCTTATATGATTCTTTTGGTAGTAACCAAATTACGGAAATCATGGGGATTCTAAACGGAACCACAAATTTTATTTTGTCTAAAATGAGTGAAGATGGATTAGGCTACGAAGAAGTACTGAAAGAAGCACAAGAACTGGGCTATGCGGAAGCTGACCCTACATCCGATGTGGAAGGCTATGATGCAGCACGTAAATTAGCTATCTTAGGTTCTATTGCCTTTAATAAACGTATCTTCTTTGAAGATGTAAGTTGTGAAGGAATTACACAAATTGATGCTAGTGACATCCAATTTGGTAAAGAGTTTGGCTATACGATTAAGTTATTAGGTATTGCGAGAGAAACGAAAAAAGGCTTGTCTTTAAATGTACATCCTGCTTTTATTGCCAACACACATCCATTAGCCTCTGTTCGAGGTTCCTTTAATGCTGTATTCTTATGTGGCAATGGCTTTGATGATGCTATGTTCTATGGTCGTGGAGCTGGTAGCTTACCAACCGGTAGTTCTATTGTGAGTGACGTAATGGAAGTAGCCCGCAATGTGGTGCAAGGCAAAACAGGGGAAATGAAACAATTCTATTATCCTCAAAAAACAATGTATAGTTCTAGCAAAATTGAATCTGCTTATTACATTCGCATGACTGTGGATAACTCTACAGGTGTATTGGCAAAAGTAGCGACCAAATTAGCAGAACAACGTATTTCTGCTCATTCAGTGATTCAACGTAAAGCAGATAATGATACGGCTACATTAGCGATCATTACTTCTAAATGCCCTCATGCGTATATTCAAAATTTAATTGATTCTTTCAATCATTTACGTGTCGTTAGAGAAGTGGGTAGTGTCATCCGCATTATGGTTGAATAAAGGAGTGTTCATGAAATCTATTACGGTACAAGTACCGGCTACGAGTGCTAACTGTGGTCCTGGATTTGATTGTCTAGGAGTCGCATTAAACTTATATAATTTATTTACCTTTGAACCTGATACAGAGGCTACATCTAATACGTATACTTTTGAAGGTTTTGGGGCAGATTTATTGGAACAGGAAGACCATAGTCAAAATCTAGTGGGTATTGCCATGGAGCGTGTATTTAAAGAGGTGAATACTACACCAGTATACGGTCGTATCCATTCTAATACACAAATTCCTCCGTCAAGAGGACTTGGTAGTAGTTCTACTGCCATTGTAGGTGGTTTACTATTGGCCAATGCCTATTTACAGGAGCCGCTAAACAAGGACCAGTTATTACTTATTGCCAATGATATGGAAGGGCATCCAGATAATGTAGCGCCAGCTATTATGGGGAATTTAGTCTGTGCTGTTGGTGGAAATGATACGGTATTTCATTCTCATATCGATGTACCAAGTAATTTAACTTTTGCTGTAGTAGTACCAGAAGTGATTGTAGAAACATCTTATGCACGTAGTGTACTGCCAACGGAATTAAGTTATAAGGAAGCCGTTGCCAATGTAGGCTTTGCTACTTTATTCGTAGGTTCAATGATACAAAATCGTATGGACAATTTGTCTGTAGCGTTACAGGATTATCTACATGTGCCATACCGTAAAACGTTGATTCCCTATTGTGACGAAGTATTTACGGCGGCTAAGGAACATGGAGCCTATGGGTCTACTATTAGTGGTTCAGGTTCTACTTTAATCGCTTATTGTTCTCCAGAACATGGGGTGACCGTAGCAGATGCCATGAGCTCTGTCTTTATGAATCACGATATTGATTGTCGTCGCTTTGTGCTTCATGCAGACCGTGAAGGCGCTAAAGTTGTGAAAATTAAATATGAGTAAAACACTTCATGATTCTTTTAAACTGTATATGATATAATTAAGTATATATATTCTAAAATATATCTAAGTAGGAGGAATACATGAATAATATAAAAACAGCAGCCTTGTTGGCATTATTATCAGGATTATTGATGGTGATCGGTCAAATGGTTGGAGGTCACTCTGGAATGATACTGATGTTTATTATTTCCTTAGGTATCAACTTCTATACCTATTGGAATAGTGCGTCTATGGTACTACGTGCGTATGATGCAAAAGAAATTACAGAGCAAAACAATCCTAACATCTTTCATATTGTAAAAAAATTAGTTCATAATGCAGGGTTACCGATGCCAAAGGTGTATATTATTGAATCAGAAGTACCTAATGCATTTGCTACAGGCCGCGACCCTGAGCATGCAGCAGTGGCTGTGACAACAGGTATTATGAACTTATTAACAGATGATGAAATTGAAGGTGTACTAGCTCATGAACTCTCTCATGTGAAACATAGAGATACATTAATTAGTACTATTGCAGCCAGTATGGCAGGATTTATTGCTATGGTGGCGAATATGTTACAATGGGCAGCTATTTTTGGAGGCCGTGATGATGAGGAGAATTCTAATCCTTTAGCATTAATTGGCACTATCATTTTAGCACCTTTGGCAGCTAGCTTAATTCAAATGGCTATTTCACGATCTCGTGAGTATTTAGCAGATGAAGAAGGGGCGATGATGAGTTGCAAGCCATTATCCTTAGCATCTGCATTAGCCAAAATTGAGCATTATGCTAAATTTGGTGTGCTTCCAGGGCAAAGTGAAAGCCGCGTATCATCTACAGCACACATGTTTATCATTAATCCTTTAAGTGGGATTTCTTCCACTATGACTCAATTATTTAGCACGCATCCATCTACAGAAAGTCGTATTCAACGTTTGCGTGACATAGCGAGTCGTATATAAAGGGAGCAATGCACATCTTATGTTACAGAGATCGTAAGATTTCTAATTGTTAAGGAGGTATACTATGGCAAAAGTGTACACAAAAACAGGCGATGCAGGTTCTACTGGTTTATACACTGGTGAACGTGTAAGTAAAGCATCTCAACGTGTTTGTACGTACGGAACCATTGACGAGGCGCAAGCCTTTCTTGGAGTAGCTCGTGCGTACTCTGATAAAAAGGTAGTGCAAGACACATTATTGCAACTTGAAAAAGAACTATGGATGATTATGGCTGATATCTCTAGCTTAGGGCAAGAAGCTACTATTACAGATGAGCATGTGACTAATTTAGAGCAGATCATCGACAAATTTGATGAACAATTAGAGCCCCTATCTAAATTTATTTTACCTGGCGATAGTAAAACATCTAGTTTCTTACACTTAGGTCGGACCATCGTTCGCCGTGCAGAACGAGACCTATGGAAATTAGGAGAAACAGAAGAGATTCATATGTCGAATCTTCGCTATTTGAATCGCTTATCCGACTTGCTATTTATCTTAGCGCGCGTAGAAGATGAAGTGAAATAGTATACGATATAAAAGGAGGTACTCCATATTGGGTACCTCCTTTTAGTATCTCTTAGATTATTTCTATCAAATCTTTTTGGATGTGCTATAATACTATGTATGTAGTTACTGTAATTAATGTTGTACTTCTTGTACATCTACAGTTTTGTTTAATACATCTTCTGGGCTTGGATAGAAGAAATAGATCTGATCGATTTCATTTTTAAATTTCTCACGGATGTGTACAGATAATAATGTTTCAAACTGAATGATGTCTTCTGATTCCATCACAGCATCTTCTACCAATACAAATAATTGTGGATCTGCCTTTGGGGCGTTTGGTGGTAACCGATCTGGTGAAAGTGGTACATTCACAATGATGCGTACAGAAGCTACATAATTTCCATTTTGATCTTTGATGGCTGCACGGTATGTATTTTCCCATAGAGTGGCCATTAATTGGATGTCTAAATTTAATAATTCCATAGTTGTCTCCTTTATTAATGAATGTATAGTACTTATGATAACTGATAAAGGGCAACTTTGTATAGGTATACTATGAAAAATCGTATCATATTTTGTACAGGTGGTGCCCGTAGTGGCAAAAGTGAATTTGCAGAAACGTTAGCACTATCAAAGGAAGGACAAAAAGGATATATTGCTACAGGTCAAGCCTATGATGAGGAAATGAAACATCGTATTCATTTGCATCAAGAACGGCGTAAAAAGATTTGGAACAATTATGAAATTCCTTATGCTATGAGTGCAGAGATTCAAAAAGTATTAGATGAATGCTCTGTGGTATTAATAGATTGCTTAACGATGTGGACTACTAATCTAGTATTACAAGATGGAGAATTTACATCTCAGGAAGATATAAATAATCGTGAAAGATTTATACTTTCAGAAGTACAGGCTGTACTCGATGCTATTCGAGCTTATAGGGGAGACGATGAAAAAACAATTATTTTTGTTACCAATGAAATTGGTTTAGGTATCGTGCCAGAAAATAAGTTAGCTCGCATTTTTAGAGATATTATGGGACGTGTCAATCGTATGGTAGCAGCAGAGGCTGATGAAGCGTATATGACAATCAGTGGTATAACAATTGATATAAAAGCATTGGAGGTAAATCACCATGGCTAAAAAGATTATGTTTCAAGGTACCAGTTCTAATGTAGGTAAAAGTATTTTAGCTACAGCAATGTGTCGCATTTTGCACAATAAGGGATATAAAACAGTACCTTTTAAAGCACAGAATATGGCATTAAATTCCTATGTTACAAAAGCAGGGGATGAAATTGGTCGTGCCCAAGTAGCACAAGCGGAAGCAGCAGGTTTAGAACCTATTGTACAAATGAATCCTGTTCTATTAAAACCTACAGGCAATCAGTCCTCTCAAGTTGTGTTAATGGGCAAACCGGTAGGTGTGTATAGCGCTAGAGAATACCATACAAAATACTCCTTAACAGCCTTAGATAAAGTAAAAGAAAGTTTACAATATCTTGATGAAAATTTTGATATGATTGTCATTGAAGGGGCTGGTAGCCCTGCGGAAGTCAATTTAAAAGCTAATGATATTGTTAACATGCGCGTTGCTAAATTGGCAAAGGCTCCTGTTATGCTTATTGCAGATATTGATCGAGGTGGTGCTATTGCCTCTGTTGTAGGCACATTAGAGTTATTGGAGCCTGATGAAAGAGATTTGGTAAAAGGGATTATTATCAACAAATTCCGTGGTGACGTAACCTTATTGCAACCAGCTTTAGATTTTATTGAGCAGAAGACTGGTAAAAAAGTAGTTGGTGTTGTACCAGCCATAGAAAACCTTGATATTGATGAAGAAGATTCTGTAGCATTAGAAAGTAAATATAGAGGTGTATCTAAGGAGATTACGATTGCGGTCATGCAAACTCCTAAAATTTCTAACTTTACAGACTTTGATGCTCTTGCCTATGAACCAGATGTATCTGTTCGTTTTGTGAAACAAGGGGAGCCAATTGGCCATCCAGATATGGTAATTTTACCAGGCTCTAAAAATACATTAGCTGACTTATCATACTTGCAAGAGCATGGCTATGATAAAGATATCCACGACTTAGCAAATGCTGGGGTACCTGTATTGGGTATTTGCGGTGGTAATCAAATGCTGGGAGAAATGCTTTATGATCCGGAAGGGATTGAAGGGGATATTCCTGAATTAAAAGGTTTGGGCTTGCTTCCAACAGCTACTACTATGAAAACTGAAAAATTAACACATCAAGTTTGTTTTGATGTAAAGGAGTTATCTTTCTTAGGTACTAATTATAGTGGTGAAAATCTTGTAGGCTATGAAATTCATATGGGAGATACACAGCCAGTAGGACCGGGAGAACGTTGTTTCCATATTCAAAAGCGTAGTGATACTAAGGTAGATGTGATCGATGGTTTTGTCACTAGTAATGGTCAAGTAATGGGCACATATATTCACGGCATTTTAGATAATGATGGATTACGTCGTGCAATCTTGAATGCATTGCGTACAAAAAAAGGATTAGGGCCATTAGATATTGTATTCCGCTATTTTGAACATAAAGAAGCTGCCTATAATCGATTAGCTACGATTGTAGAAGAACATTTAGATATGGATTATATTCAATCATTATGGGAGCAAGAATAATGGAATGGTTTTTGCACCATCTTCTATATTTTATTCCTTTGGGAGCACTTTTATTAGATACTTTAGTGGGTGATCCTAGGAGTAAGTATCATCCAGTGGTATTGATTGGCAATTGTATTTCTTTCTATGAAAATATATTGTACAAAAAGAATACGACACCAAAACATAAAATCTTGTTAGGCATCTCTACCGTTTTATTGGTCATAATTACTGTTATGATCATCGTTACGGGCCTATTGTTCATCGGTGGTACTATTCATCCAATTGGCTATTTTATCGTTTCTTTGTTGTGCCTATATATCGCCATTAGCCCACGGTGCTTAGCCGAGTCAGGCATAGAAATTGCTAATTTGTTGAGAAAACAAGATATATCTGAAGCACGCCGTAAAGTGGGATGGATTGTAGGTCGTAAGACTAGTGAACTTGATGAAAGCGAAATTACTCGTGCTACCATTGAAACAGTAGCGGAAAATACAGTAGATGGCATTATTTCCCCTCTATTTTGGTTTGTCCTATTAGGTCCCTGGGGCGCCATTGGATATCGAGCTATTAATACGATGGACTCCATGTTAGGCTATAAAAATGAGCGCTATTTATATTTTGGTCGATTTGCAGCCCGCTTAGATGATGTAGTTAATTATATTCCCGCACGTATTACTTGTGTTTTATTTGTGATAGCCTCTTTTCTCTGTGGCAAAGATTGGAAACATGCCATTCGTATAGCCACTCGTGATGCACATAAACATCCTAGTCCTAATGGGGGGTATGCAGAGGCTCCTGTAGCTGGGGCATTACATATTCGGTTAGGCGGAAAAAATGTATATCACGATAAAGTCACCTTTCGGGCCTATATGGGAGACCCTATAACATCTATGGTAGGGAAACACATTTATCAAACTATATATTTGATGTATACTGTTTCTATCTTGGGTGTTGCGTTAACAATGGTCAGTACATATGTAATTAATCAATGGTAGGTGGAACATGAAAGGATTTTTTGTAGGACTTCAATTTTTAACACGTTTAAAAATTGTAAACCAAACAGAGTGGAAAGTAGAAGACTTTGGCGCATCCGTTACCTATTTTCCTTTAGTAGGACTTGTCATTGGCGCCTTTATGTGGGCTCTTTATAGTTTAGCAAATTCGTACTTTCCAGTATCCTTACTGATGCTTATGTTAGTTATCTTTGAATTTCTATTTACTGGTGGACTTCATGCAGATGGATTTATGGATACCTGTGACGGCCTATTTTCAGGGCGCGATCGAGAACGTAAATTAGAGATTATGAAAGATAGCCGAGTAGGGAGTAATGGGGTAGTAGGTTTTGTATTTTTAACGCTCTTAAAATGGCAATTATTAGTAAATCTACCGTCTGTAGTTGTCCCTATAGTTCTGGTGAGTATGCCTATATTGAGTCGCTATACGATGGTCATTAGTATTCAAAAGTTTCCTTATGCAAGACCGGAAGGAATCGGTAAATTTTTTGCTGCTAATTCCCCTAAGTATGCCACATCGGTTGCAACGGTATTGGCATTATTACCATTGTTCTTCTATGAATGGTTGTATGCGTATCTATTTGTCATTGCTTTAGCTGTGAATCTTATCATTAATTCCTATGTGACAAAACATTTAGGAGGAACTACAGGGGACACGTATGGATTTGTATGTGAATTATCAGAAATTTTTATCATTTTAGGCGCAATTATTGTCAGTGTTATATAAATGAAAGGAGGAAGTAGAGTTGGCATTTTATGTAAGAACGCCAGGCACTTGTGGAGAGTTTATTCAAGGCTCCATAAAAGGACAACGATTTTTAGTAACCTGTCCTATTAATCGCTATTCCTACGCCATTGGTGATGTACAATATCCACTTCCTCTTTCATCGATTTCTTTACAGTCAAAGGCCTATCAAGCTTACATCATGGTATTGGATACATTAGGAATCGATCGATCTACGGCGAAGCCCATATATTTACATTCCGATATTTTACAAGGCAAAGGATTGGCTTCTAGTAGTGCAGATATTAGTGTAGTAGCTATGGCTACAGCTAAAAGTCATGGCTACGATCTTTCTATGGAGCAATTGGCATCAATCTGCTTATCACTCGAACCTACAGATGCTCCCTTTTACCCTGGTATTGTTCAATTTGATTATCTAAATGGTACATGTTGTGAATTATTAGGAACATGTCCACCGATTCGTATTGTCATGTTTGATGAAGGCGGTACGATTGATACGGTACAGTTTAACCATCAGCAAAATTTAGATATTTTAATTGATGAAAAAGAAGAGTTGATGGTAGAAGCTTTAGCAAAATTTAAAGAAGGTATACATAAGCATAATGTTAAACTTATCGGTGAAGCCTCTACCATTAGTTCTTTCGGTAATCAACGTATTTTGCAGAAGCCGAATTTATATGCTTTACATCAAATAGGTGTAGAGTGTAATGCTATCGGAACGATTATTGCCCATAGTGGAACTGTACTGGGTTTGCTATTTCCCCCAGACTCACCAAGTATTGTACACTGCCTGCAGCGAGTAAAGCAGGAATTACCAACTCTTACCTTCATGGATATAGTAGAAACCACGAATGAAGGAATTACTTTCATGGAACGATAAAGGAGGTTATCATGGTGAAAACAACAAATGTACATGGTGGCAATGTGCATAAAGCGAGCCGACTATTACATACTTCCTTAGATCAGATTTTAGATTTTAGTGCCAATATTAACCCATTAGGGATGAGTAGTAAGGGCTTGTATGCCGTGAAGGACGCATTGCAGGATGTTATTCATTATCCAGATCCAGATATGACTCATCTGTATTCCATCACCTCTGAACTGTGGAATATGCCCAAGGAATGCATCGTTTTTGGCAATGGAGCGGCAGAGTTAATTTATGCCATCTGTCGATTGCCGCAAATCGAAGGTGTTTATGTACCAGCTCCAGGATTTTCAGAGTATAGCCATGGTGCTCATTCTTGTGGATTGCCAGTCATAGAATATGAATTACAATTCAATAAGGAATCATTTCGTTTTGCCTATCCTTTAGAAACGATATTACATGATTTAAATCAATCTAAGCATCGCTTAGTATTTATTGGAAATCCTAATAATCCTTGTGGTACCATATGGAAAGATCGAAGTGACGAACTATTTAAAGTGTGCCAAAAAAATGGTCATTATCTAGTCTTTGATGAGTCATTTATTGATTTTTTAGGGGATGCTTATTCTATGCGTAACTATGTAAAGGATTATGACAGTGTGATTGTTGTGCATTCTTTAACTAAGTTTTACGCAGTCCCTGGCTTACGTATTGGGGCGATGCTAGCAAATCCTATGATTTCACAATTTATCAAAGATCATATTCCTGCCTGGTCTGTAAACCATATAGCTCAAATATACAGCGAAGAAGCTCTACAAGATGTAGATTATATAAAAAGGACTCGTACAGCACTAAAAACAGAAAAAGAATGGCTATATAAGGAGCTTATGCAGATGGACTCCTTACAGTGCATTGAACCATCTGTGAATTATATTCTTTGCCACCTACATGAGCAGTATTCATTAGAAGATATGATTCAGAATTTATATCATCAATCTATCTTACTTAGAGACTGCTCTCAGTATACTGGGCTAGGGCCTAATTGGTTTCGGGTAGCTGTCAAAACAAGAAAGCAAAATCAGCAACTAATACAGGCTTTACAAGCATATTTTAGATTATAATAGGAGATATTATGATACAAATTTATTTTGTCCGCCATGGTGAAACAGATTGGAATCATCTTGGAAAGCATCAAGGATTCAGCGACATACCATTAAATGAAAAAGGCATGGCTCAAGCTGTGGATGTGGGGAATGCTTTACAAGATGTTCATTTTGATAGAGCTATTGTTTCAGACCTAGTACGAGCTAGAGTTACGGCTGAAGAAATTTTAAAAGGCCGATATATTCCTACTACTTTCACAGAAGGATTACGAGAAATTAACTTTGGCGACTGGGAAAGCTTAACCTATTCTGAAATTAATGAACGGTGGCCAGGCCAAATCGAAGCTATCTATGAAGATCCTTCACAAAAACCAATTCCTAATGGGGAGACTGTAGAAATGGTGCAAGAGCGTGCCTATGCTAGACTGATAGAAGAATTATCACTTATGGAAGATGGAGAGCGATTATTAGTAGTTTGTCACGGCGGAACTATACGCACATTATTGTGTGCATTAACAGGTATTCCATTAAATTGTTTATGGCGTTTAGCACAAGGTAATACAGCTGTTAGTGTAGTGGATTTCTGGGGTGATAAATCCCCTTATAATCGTATTTGTATCTTAAATGATACATCTCATACTCATGTGAGAGAAGGTGGTTACGGTGAGGATTGATAAATTTTTAGCCCATAAAGCTTTTGGTACAAGAAAAGAAGTACATGATTTAATTAAACAAGGTCTGGTAAAAGTAAATGACACTATTATCAAGAAGAAAGATATACATATCAATCCTGATGTAGATGTTGTTACGGTTCAAGATCAAGTCGTACAAGCACAATTAGAATATTATATTAAATTTCACAAACCAGCTGGATATGTAACAGCAGTTGAAGATTCTGTAGACCATACTATTATGGAATTACTTCCTGAAGAGTTTCAAACTTTAAAAGTATTTCCTGTAGGACGACTCGATAAAGATACAGAAGGGTTGCTATTATTAACCAACGATGGTCCATGGGCTCATAAAATTATTCATGGCAAAAAGAATATTGGTAAAACCTACTATGTAGAGTATAGCGGTATATTGTCCGAGGAAGGTATTCGTCGCATTCAAGAAGGCATGGTTTTAGGGGATGGTACAGAGTGTAAACCAGCAGAATTAACACTACACAATGATGAGGGCGTGATGAATGAATCTGGTGAAACGATTCACTCCTGTGAGTTGACGATTTACGAAGGAAAGTATCATCAAGTGAAGCGTATGATTGGTGCTTGTGGTGGAACGGTAACATACTTACAACGTATTGCTATCGATAACATTACACTTGACTCTATTGAAGAAGTAGGCACATTCATAGATTTAACAGAAGAAGAAAAAGAAATTATCTAATCGAATCTATTCAATTTGTCATAACTATGCATTATATGGTATCATTAGTTGATGCTTTTTAAGGAGGCGAGACGATGAATGGATTAGTCGCTTTGCAAGCATTCCTAACAGAAGAAACATATGGAGGAGCCATCCTCATTAGCCCTATTAACTTACATTATTTTGCAGGATTTACAGGGACCACTGGAGTGGCATTTGTAACGCCTGACAAAGCCTATATGATAACGGATAGTCGTTATACAGAGCAGGCTAAAGAACAATGTGAAGGGTATGAGGTCATCCAATATACGGGCTATGTATATGATACAATTAAGAATATACTAAGTTCATCCAACATTGCATTAACCACATGTTGCTTTGAAGGAAATTATATGAGTGTCGATGTGTTTCAAGAAGTTTGTGATACATTAGATGAAACAGAATTTTTATCCTTTGATTTTGCCAGCCTACGTATAGTAAAACGAGACGACGAGCTACAGTGTTTACGACAAGCCTTTCGCATCGCTGATGAATCATTTGCAGCCATGTTGCCACAATTAAAGGTGGGGATGACTGAAAATGAGGCTCGCATCATTTTAGAAACTGAAATGTTAAAACGTGGTTCTAGAGAGCCATCTTTTACCACTATTGTGGCATCTGGCTATCGTTCTAGCATGCCTCATGGGGTGGCTAGCGATAAAGTGATGGAACGAGGCGATTTTGTTACCTTTGACTTTGGTGCTATGTATAACGGATATCACTCTGATATGACACGTACTATCGTATTAGGTAAAGCTAGTGATGAACAAAAGAAACTCTATTCCATCGTACTAGAAGCACAAACTCGAGGTGTTGCTTTCATTAGAGAGGGCGTTACCGGTGCTGAGGTAGATGCAGTTTGCAGAGACTATATTAAGGAACAAGGTTATGGTTCTAATTTTGGTCATGGTACAGGTCATGGTGTAGGCTTAGACATCCATGAATTACCAGTAGCATCACCTAGATCCAAAGATGTATTAACAGAAAATATGGTCGTCACCGTGGAACCAGGTATTTATTTACCAGGCCATATGGGGCTTCGCATTGAAGATACAGTTATAGTTACTAAGGAGGGCTGTGAAATACTCACACAAACTCCTAAAGATTTAATAGAACTAGATGTGTAATGGAGGGATTTACAATGATTTCCAGTAATGATTTTCGTCCAGGCGTAACTGTCGAATTAGACGGTAATGTATGGCAAGTAGTTGACTTTCAACATGTTAAACCAGGTAAAGGTGCCGCTTTCGTACGTGCTAAATTGAAAAACCTACAAACAGGTGCTGTAGTAGAGCGTACTTTCAATGCTGGTGAAAAAGTGCCAAAAGCTCACGTTGATCGTCGTCGTATGGCTTTCTTATATGAGTCCGATGGAGCATATACATTCATGGACAATGAAACATATGACCAAATTGAGTTAACAATTGACCAATTAGGAGATGCTAAAAACTTCTTATTAGAAAACATGGAAGTATCTATTATGTTCTTCCAAGGCATTGTTATCGGTATTGACTTACCTGTAGCCGTAGAGTTACGTGTAGTTGAAACTGACCCTGGTATCCGTGGCGATACTGCAACTGGTGGTAATAAACCTGCTACATTAGAAACAGGTTATGTTGTAAAAGTACCTTTATTCATCGAAGTAGACGATGTATTACGTGTAGATACACGTACTGGACAATATATTGAACGTGCTTAAACCACAGATTTGATCTTTTAACAACTAATATAGTATTGTAATTAAAAGCATTTGTTGGCCTGTGGTGGGACGACAAATGCTTTTTTTGGTAAACATATGGAAGATAATCGCTTTTTTGAAGGACTGATACAGTTCGATCATTCTGTTTATGAAATGATTGCTACCATGACAGCACTAGAAACGAAAGGTGTTGCGGGTATGAGCACAACATTTGGAGATACAGTAAGTAGCTTATTTGGTAGAAAAAATGCCATGGAAGGTGTAAAAGTACAAGTCATGGAAGATGGCTCATTACAAGTATCTCTACATATTGCCGTGTATTATGGATATCGTGTTCCAGATATTGCATTACGTTTACAAGAACGAGTGAAAAGTGCTCTTGTATCTATGGCAGATGCTACTGTAAACAGTGTTGATATTTATGTGCAAGATATTATTTTTGAAAGTACCATATCATAGGGGATTTGTATGTCAGATCATTTAGAAATTGAAATTACAGATGCCGTTATTTTAGATGTCACTGCAAGAGTATTGTCATCATTCGATGAAATTCACTCTATGAGTAAACGATTTTTTGATGGTGTTGTAGATGGTATCTCACAAAAATTAGGTCAAAAAAGTTGGCCTGGAATGAATGTAAAGCATAAACGAGATACCTTTGGAGATGCTTTCATAGAAATTAATTTATATCTTCGTTTATACTGTGGATCACATCCATTAGAAGTGGCGCGACAAATACAACAACAAGTGCGGCAAGATTTACGAAATATGTTAGACTTATACCGTGTTCGTGTAGATGTACACATCGACGGTTTAGAAAGAAGGGAACCTAGTCATGAATCATCGTAGGTTAGCAAGAGTATTTGCATTTGAAACAATTTATGCAGATACTTTTTCAGGGGAAGTAGTTGAGGAGACAGTTTTAGATACTACTAACATGCAAGGAAAAGCCAATCAATTTGCAGAGCAATTAATTGTAGGTGTACGTAGTGAAATAGAACAATTAGATGCAGCGTTACAAGAATTTTCTCCTAAACGTAAAATGGAGCGGTTTCCTAAAGTAGAACTTACTATTTTGCGTATGGCAGCCTGGGAGTTATTACATCCACAAGCGGATACACCAGCTAAAATTGTCATCAATGAAGCTGTTCTATTAGCAAAAGAGTTTGGAGGAGAGACTTCCTATAAGTACATTAATGCTATTCTTCATAATTTAGCCAAATCGAGACAATAATATGGCCTATTATTTAGGAATAGATACAAGCTGTTATACTACATCTTGTGCTCTTGTTGATGAGGAAGGTAGATTAGTTCAGGAAGTTAGAAAGCTCCTAGAGGTACCGCAAGGGAAACGAGGGTTGCAACAGTCACAAATGGTATTTCAACATACTCGTGCTTTAGGTGAACTGATTCAGTCTTTACATTTGGATCAGCCCATTTCAGCTATCGGTGTCAGCGGTTTTCCAAGACGAGAAGAAGATTCCTATATGCCGGCATTCTTAGTAGGTCTTAATACAGCAAAATCACTGGGACATTGTTTACAAGTTCCTGTCCATGTATTTTCTCATCAAGAGAATCATATATGGGCAGCCTTGCGTGAAATTGGTGAAATTCCCGAAGGGCCCTTTTTAAGTTTGCACCTTTCAGGAGGAACCACGGAATTTATTCTTTGTGAACGCATTCATAAAAGTGGTTTTAAAGTGCAAATAGTGGGAGGCTCTGATGATATAGCTGGAGGCCAGTTAGTGGACCGACTAGGTGTCTTAATGGGATTACAATTTCCAGCAGGTCCAAGTATGGAAACATTGGGACGACGTATTAAATACAACGTAGACTCTGTGCTTCCTATATCCGTAAAAGAATCTACTATTAGCTTTGGTGGTCCATATAGCGCTGGTCAACGTTGGTGGGAATCATTGCAACATAAGCCTATCGATTGGACTGATAGAGAATCATTTAGTACAGAAAAAAATGCACAAATCTTGGCAGCCTCTGTGTTCCATTGTATTGGAAGTTCCCTAGAGAAAGCCTTATCTCATATTTTAACAAAGCATAATATTACAACCTTAATTACTGCCGGTGGTGTCATGGCTAATACCTACTTACAAGATCGCTTAGTTCATTGGGGACACCATCATGATTTAGATGTGTTATGTGTATCCTCTAAATATAGTGCAGATAATGCCTCAGGTAATGCCTATGGAGCAAAGGTTGTTGAAGGAGAATAGAATGGATGCTTACTCCGTTGGAGAATTAAATAAAATTATTAAGCAAACCGTAGAGGGAGAATTTCTCTTAAAAAACTGTATTGTTGAAGGTGTTATCTCTAATGTAAAACGTCACAGTACAGGACATTATTATTTTTCTCTCATTGATGATACAGGCTCCATTGATATGGCTATGTGGCGTTCTAAAGTGCAACAACATGGCTTGGAAGGTGCCCTTGAAAACGGTTTGTTAGTACAAGTACGAGGAAACATTAGTTTTTACGAAAAGACTGGTCGTTTAAGTTTTATTTGTGAAGACATTCGTATTGGTGCCAAAAGTGACTATCAAATTGCCTATGAAAAATTAAAACAAGAACTATATGCGTTAGGGTATTTTGACGAACGGCACAAACAACCTTTGCCACCTGTACCGAGTTGTATCGGCGTTGTTACTTCTGCATCGGGAGCAGTTATACATGATATTTTACATGTAGCATCTCATCGCAATCCATTAGTGACATTTAAAGTATTTAATGTACCTGTACAAGGACCTACTGCAGGCCCTGTTATTGCTCGTGGTGTAGCTATGGCAGATGCGGATCCAGATGTAGATCTAATTATTGTTGGTCGTGGTGGTGGCTCTATGGAAGACTTATGGTGCTTTAATGACAGATCCTTAATAGAATCTATATTCCACTGTACAACACCGATTGTGTCTGCAGTAGGTCATGAAGTAGATTATACATTATGCGATTTTGTTGCAGATGTAAGAGGGGCTACTCCTAGTCATGCCGCTGAGCTAGCTATCTATCCACTGGTGGACCTACAAGAAGAAGTACAGCAAAAATTAGATTTTATTCACAACACAGTACAGTATCGTATTCAAAAAGAAAAACAACAGTTATTTTCTATTACCAACCGTAAGATTACTGTACCTGCTATGAACTTGGTGCATCAACAGAAAAATATATTACAACGCTTCGAACACCTACTACATAGTGCAATACAAAAGAAAACACAAGATGAATCACGTAAGTTAGCTATATTAGCAACTCAATTAGATAATAAAAATCCATTGTCTAAGGTCATCAAGGGCTTTGCTAAAGTAGATGTTAATGGTGCTCCATTACAAACGATTCAAGATGTACAACTAGGCGATACATTGGATATACATATTCAAGATGGTTCTGTGAAAGCAACTGTACAGGAGGTAACACAACGTGGCTAAATCTATTAAAAATTACGAAAAGAAATATACAGCCCTAGAAGAAGTAGTAAAAAAACTAGATGACGAAAGCTTATCTATGCATGAATTGTTAAAAACTTACAAGGAAGGATTAACTCTAGTTAAAGAATGTTCTGATTTATTGCAGCTTGTAGAAGAAGAAGTTGAACAAATAATTGAAACTGTACAAGTAGATACGAATTAGAAGACAAAGTACGTTTTTTTAGGTATAATAGAGTTAGAATATTTATACAAAAAATTATTATCTTTCAAAGAATTGAGGATATTATGTTAAAAGAGTACTTGCAACAAAGCAAAGCAGACATTGAAAGTTATTTATCCTCTGTATTAGAATCACCTAATACGGAATATGCTCGTGTATACGATAGCATGAATTATAGCTTATTGATGGGTGGTAAAAGAATTCGTCCAATTATTACAAAAGCTGTCATTGAATCTTTAGGTGGATCTTGGGAAGCTTATAAAGATGTAGTATGTGCTATTGAATTGATTCATACCTATTCTTTAATTCATGATGATCTACCAGCTATGGATAATGATGATTATCGTCGTGGAAAACTAACTAATCATCGTGTCTATGGTGATGGTATGGCAATTTTAGCTGGAGATGGACTACTTACATATGCCTTTGAATTAGTGAGCAAACACACTGAGTTATCCGCAGAACAAGTGGTGCAGATCATTCATGTCTTAGCCAAAGGTGCTGGCCCTAGCGGAATGGTAGGTGGTCAAGCTTTTGATCTACAATCAGAAGGAAAATTTCTACCATTAGATGAATTAATAGTTCTTCACAAAGGTAAAACAGGAGCATTATTTAGTGCCGCTGTTGAAATTGGTCTGATTATTGTGGAGGCCACTACATCCGTAAGAGAGGCCTACCTACAATATGCAGATCATTTAGGTTTATTATTCCAAATTACCGATGACATCTTAGATGTAGTAGGTACACAAGAAGAATTAGGGAAAACACCTGGCAGTGATGAACGTCAACATAAAGCAACCTATGTATCTATTTTAGGCTTAGATACTGCTAAAGAACGCGCCCAAGAGGTGGCTCATCTAGCATTAACAGCATTGCACGATTCCAATCAAACATCACCTGTACTTGAAGGGCTAGTCCAATATTTAATGGACCGCACACAGTAGGAGACACGTATGAGTCAAAAAGAACGTCTTGATATACTACTTGTGCAACGTGGTGTATTTGAAAGTAGAGAAAAAGCTAAGGCTGCTATTATGGCGGGGCTTATCTTTTCCGGTACACAGCGATTGGATAAAGCTGGTACTAAGGTTTCAGTAGATACACATTTGGAGGTAAAAGGTAATACCTTACCCTATGTAAGCCGTGGTGGCTTAAAGTTGGAAAAAGCCATCGAGTTATATCCCATAGATCTAACGAATGCCGTTATGGTAGATATTGGTGCTTCCACTGGAGGTTTTACAGACTGTGCCTTACAACATGGGGCTACCAAAGTGTTCGCCATTGATGTAGGATATAATCAATTAGCCTGGAAATTACGGCAAGATCCTAGAGTCATTAACATGGAAAAACAAAATATTCGCACAGTTACGCCTGTACAATTAGGGGAACTTAGCGATTTTATTTCTATTGATGTGGCGTTTATCTCTCTAGATAAGGTGCTACCAGTAGCGACGACCCTATTAAAAGATACTGGCTCATTAGTAGCTTTAATTAAGCCTCAGTTTGAGGCTGGTAAAGAACTAGTCGGTAAAGGTGGAATCGTACGTGAAAAATCCACACATAGATTGGTGTTAGATCGTATCTTACACATTGCTAAAGATTGTGGGTTATATTTACATGGACTAACCTATTCTCCCATTAAAGGAATGGAAGGAAATATTGAATTTTTAGGATATTTTACAAAACAAGTAGAGGGTTCCTTAGATATTACTGAAGGGCTTATTACAGCCACGGTAGAGGAGGCTCATCAATTATAGGAGGATCTATGAGAATCGGTTTCTTTCCTAATATGAAAAAAGAGAATATTCGAGATATTTTATCACAAGCAATTACCTATTGCCATAGATATGGCATAGAAGTTTATATGCCTAAAGAATTAGAACATCATGATGTATGTGCATTGGGGATAGAAAAATCTCACTTATTACCACGACCAGAAGTATTTGAACATTTAGATATGGCATTTAGTTTTGGTGGCGATGGTACAATTATTCAATTGGCACGTCAAATCTATCCTTATAATGTACCAATTTGTGGTATTAATTTAGGGGAATTAGGTTTCTTAAATCAAATAGAGCTTGATAATTTAGAGATGGCTATTGAAAGAATTAGTAAAGGCGATTATTATGTGGAAGATCGCATTCATTTAGTGGGAACTTTACACACTCCAGAGGGAGATCGCGTGCTACGTCCTGCTATTAATGATATTGTGGTATCCCGCTCAGAACCAGGTAAAATGGCTCGCATCAATTTATCGATTAATGGTGGACATACACAAATGTATCCTGCTGATGGTTTAATTGTAGCCTGTTCCACTGGATCTACAGGGTATAACTTATCTGCAGGGGGTCCTATTATGGCGCCAGATAATCGCTCGCTTATCGTAACACCCATAGCCCCTCATTTATTACAAGGCGTATCTTTGGTGCTAAAAGAAAGTGCAAAGATTGATATTACTATGCCAGAGCGCCAGAAAAACTTGCATATTTCTGTAGATGGCACTTTTGATTATGAGTTTAGTAATACTGATTCTCTACATATTGAAGCACATCCACAATATTGTAAATATGTGCGATTTAAAGATCAAAAATTCTTCGCTACCTTGTTTAAAAAGTTGACCGCACGATCTAAGGAGGTTCTATGATTCCTCTACACCATAGTGTAGAATTTCAGCATCACTTATGGTTAGACGCCCTGGTTACAGCTAGAACTATTGTAGATATTACTTGTGGCAATGGACATGACACGGTATATCTATTGTCACATTGTCATAAAAATTCTCATGTATATGCCATTGATATACAAGAAGTAGCGCTAACAAGGACGAAAGAAAAACTTTTGAAAGAAATTCCGCAGGCTATGAAGCAAGTTGATTTGATATTGGGATCACATGATAGTGTGCTGGAAACACTTCCTGTATCTACTATCGATTTAATGGTAGCTAATTTAGGGTATTTACCGAATGCAGACCATCAAATTATGACCCAATCTACATCAACAATTAAAGCTTTATCAAAGGGATTAGAAAAACTTTCAGTAAATGGTTTATGTACCATTGTAGCGTATCCTGGAACAGAAGCTGGTCGTAAAGAAGCAGAAGACCTAGAAGAATATATAGCGTCTATGAATCAAAAAGAGTTTCACTGTAGTACGTGGCGACCGTTAAATCAAGCGAATCAACCACCTATTTTATATATCATTCGTCGGAGGAAATAATGAAACGTTTTCGTTATAATAAGATAAAAGAAATTATTCAAACTAAGGCTATTGAAACACAAGAAGAGTTAGCGCAAGCTTTGGTAGAAGAAGGGATTACTGTTACACAAGCAACAGTATCACGTGATATTAAGGAATTGATGCTAATTAAAGTTCCTACAGGAGATGGACGCTATCGATATGCCTTATCTCCTGAAGAAAATATTATGTTATCTAGAACTCGCATCAATCGCTTGTTCCAAGATTCCATTTTGCGTATCGAGCACGTCTTAAATCAAGTAGTATTACATACTTTGCCAGGATCCGCACAATCTGTGGCATTTGCCATTGACCATGCAAAATGGCCCGAAGTAATAGGAACAATTGCAGGAGATGATACGATTCTATTAATTTGCAATTCTGTAGAAAGTGTAGAATTGGTATTAGAACGTATGCAAGACTTAATGAGGGATTAATATGCTAGTACGCATGGGGATTAAAAATTTTGCCCTCATCGAACATATGCAGTTAGAGTTTGCCAAGGGTATTACTATTTTTACTGGGGAAACAGGTTCAGGTAAGTCAATTTTGATGGATGCATTTTCCATTTTATTAGGGGAAAGAGCTAGTAATGAATTTATTCGTCATGAAAAGGACTCTTTTCTCATTGAAGGTGTTTTTGACATTGCCGGAGATACCGCATTACAAGAACTGTTACTAAATAAAAATATATTAGTAGAAGAAGACACTTTAATTTTATCTAGAACTTTTAATCGAAACGGTAAATCACAAATTTTAGCTAATGACCAAGTGATTCCATTGAAGGCTTTACGTGAAATCGGCACCTATTTAGCAGATATTCATGGTCAATATAGTAACCAACAGCTCTTATTATCGGAAACACATCATATCTATTTAGATACGTATAATGTTGATGCCACGAAGGCTTATGAAAATTACGTAACAGCCTATACTGACTATGCAAGTGCAAAGCGACAGTTAGAAACATTGCGTGAAGAGTCGGCACAAAGAATTCGTGAATTAGATATATTGAGGTTTCAGATTGATGAAATTGAAGAAGCCCAATTACAAACTAATGAAGATACGGCTGTATCTGAAGAGTTAGAAAGATTAGATAACTATGAGCATCTTCAATCTACAATTTCTTGTTGTTATGATGGTATCTATGGGGGCAGAACTCCCCTGATTGATGGTTTAAATAGTGTTACTAATGAAGTGACTGATCTTGTAAAATATGATAAAGACATGGAAGAAATAGCTGAGTTATTGCGATCCGCCTATTATCAATTAGAAGAGGCTGCACAAGCTTTAGATAGATACCGTGATTCCATCAACTATGACGAAGAGCGTTATTTTTACTTACAAGAGAGAGATACACTTATTTACAATTTAAAACGTAAATATGGAGATACCATTGAAAGTATTTTAGCCTTTGAAGAAGCTGCGCAAACTCGACTAGAGCTACTAGAGTCTGATGAAAGTGAAGAATCACAGCTAGTGGAACGTATGGAAACACTAAAGACACAAGCATTACAAGCGTTACAGACTCTTACACAGATCCGTCATGCTCATCATAAAGAAATTACCGATGCCTTACAGCGAAATTTAACTCAATTAGGTATGCCAAAGGCAAAGCTAGAATTTGTCATAGAAGGTACTGAAACTTTATCTCCATTAGGAGCTAGTCGCATAGAACTATTATTTTCTGCTAATACAGGGGAGGCATTGTTGCCGTTACATAAAGTTGCCTCTGGCGGTGAGTTAGCACGTATTGCCTTAGCTTTTAAAACAGTATTTAATAAAGCAACCCATAAGACCTTAGTGTTTGATGAAATTGATGTAGGCATTAGTGGTGATATAGCTTTACAAGTAGCTAAACAAATTCTTCAATTAAGTTCAGATAATCAGGTATTCTGTATTACACATCTACCACAAACAGCAAGTGTGGCAAAGCAACACTATCATTTACATAAGGTAGAAGAAGAAGGGCGAACTATTTCTAAGGTTACTATTCTTTCAGAAGATGAACATGTTACACAGATTGCCCGTATGATGTCAGGACAATCTTTCTCAGATACAGCCATAGATACAGCAAAAGAAATGATTCAATACTTTCAACAGGAATCATTCTAGGAGGAACAATGAAGGTTTTAGTAAATGGAGCAGCTGGTAAAATGGGCCGTGAGGTTCTAAAAGCTGTTCATAATGATACAGAGTTAACTTTAGTAGGCGGGGTGGATCCTAGTCACGGAGGAAAAGATGTTAGTGAATTTATCGGTACTAGCCCTTTAGATTGTAAAATATATAGTCGTTTAGAGGAAGGTATTGAAGCCGTACATCCAGATGTGATTGTGGACTTTACAACACCAGCTATTATTTTTGAAAATGCAAAACTTATGCTATCAAAAGGGATTCATGTTGTGATTGGTACAACTGGTCTTACAGAAGCACAACGTCAAGAATTAGATTCCATTGGTAGAGCACATAATGCAAATTGTTTGGTAGCTCCTAACTTCTCATTAGGTGCGGTGATGATGATGAAAACGGCAGCGGAACTAGCTCCGTATTTTCCAGATGTGGAGATTATTGAATTACATCATAATCATAAATACGACGCACCTTCTGGTACAGCTGTATTAACGGCTAAATTGGTTAATGAGGCAAAACAAGCTGCTAATGTAAAAGCTGCCGAGGATTTAACTCGTGAGAGTCTACCAGGTGCTCGTGGTGCTAAGGTAGATGATGTGACGATTCACAGCGTTCGGTTACCGGGTTATGTAGCACATCAAGAAGTTATTTTTGGTGGCTATGATGAAACATTAGTGATTCGTCATGATTCATTAAGCCGCTTGTCCTTTATGCCTGGAGTGGTATTAGCTTGTAAAAAAATCAAAGATTTTGCAGGATTAACGTATGGTTTAGAACATTATTTATAATTCTATATTCTATATAATTCTTGCTAAAGAAAAACTTAAATAGTATAATACATATAACTATACATTAAGTTATTAATATTAAGGAGTCACTATGAGAAAACCTCATTTAGCCATATTAGGTGCTACTGGTGCAGTAGGCCAAGAATTTATTACATTAATTGAAGAACGTAAATTTCCTTATGAAAGCATTAAACTCTTAGCTTCTGCTCGTTCTGCAGGTAAAGTTTTGACAGTAGATGGTAAAGATTATGTAGTGGAAGAAGCAACACCAGAATCTTTTGATGGTGTAGATATTGCTTTATTTGCAGGTGGTTCTATTTCTAAAACATTGGCTCCAGAAGCTGCTAAACGAGGTGCTATTGTTATCGATAATTCTAGTGCTTTCCGTATGGATCCAGAGGTTCCATTAGTAGTACCTGAAGTAAACCCAGAAGATATTGATACACATAAAGGAATTATTGCTAATCCTAACTGTTCCACTATCATCATGGCTTTAGGCTTAAAACCATTGCATGATTTATCCCCTATTAAACGTGTTGTTGTGAGCACATACCAAGCTGTATCTGGGGCTGGTAAAGAAGGCATTGAAGAATTAGATTCTCAAGTAGCTCAACATGTAGCAGGGGAAGAGATGGTAGCTAATTTATTACCTACAGGCTCTATGGACAAACATTATCCAATCGCTTTTAATTTAATTCCGCAAATCGATGTATTCATGGAAAATGGATACTCTAAGGAAGAAATGAAAATGGTATTGGAAACTCAAAAAATCTTCCATGATGATACCATTGCTGTAGTACCGACTACAGTACGTGTCCCAGTATATCGTTCTCATTCTGAATCTGTACTAGTAAAAACGGAATCACCCGTATCTGTAGAAGATTTTAAAGCTGCTTGCGAAAAATTTCCTGGTCTACGTGTGAATGATAACCCAGCAGCACAGGAATATCCAATGCCTTTATATACATCAAATCAAAATGATTGTGAAATCGGCCGCATTCGTAAAGATTTGTTTAATGACCATGCTATGAATTTCTGGATAGTAGGAGACCAAATTCGTAAGGGTGCTGCATTAAATGCATTACAAATTGCAGAATACTTGGTAGAACATCAATCTTTCTAATTATATATTTCAGGGGGTGCTAAGATGAAAACATTTGGAAATATCTTAACAGCAATGATCACTCCTTTTACTGACGATGGTCATATAAATTTTCAAGAAGCACTACGTCTAGCCGGATACTTGTTAGACAATGGTTCTGATGGCTTAATTGTATGTGGCACTACTGGTGAAGGTCCAAATATTGATGATCGTGATAAACTTGAGCTATTTACATTAATCGCTAAAGAGTATGGTCATCGTGCTACCATTATTGCGAATACAGGTAGTAATTCTACTAAAAAATCAATCGCTTTAACGAAAGCTGCTAGCCATACTGGTGTTCATGCGGTGATGGCTGTGGTGCCATATTATAATAAACCGAATCAAGAAGGTTGTTATTTGCACTTTAAGGCTATTGCAGACAGTACTGATTTGCCTGTTATGCTATATAATGTACCTGGACGTACTGGAGGCCGTATAGAGCCGAAAACGGTGGCAAGATTGGCAAAAGAATGTACTAATATTACATCTATTAAAGAAGCTACAGGAGATATCAAAATCATCCAACAGATTCGTGAATTGCTACCAAATAATGACTTTATGATTTATTCTGGTGATGATGCATTAACATTAGATGTGATACAAAATGGTGGAGTGGGCGTTATTTCTGTTTCCTCTCATATTGTAGGTAAAGAAATGCAAAAAATGATAGCTTTATTTAAAGAAGGTAAAGTAAAAGAAGCAAGAGCCATTGAACTTTCAATAGTACCTATTCTAAAAGCTATGTTTATTACCACAAATCCTATTCCTGTAAAGTATGCGATGAAACAATTAGGTTTCAGTACAGGGCCTTTATTATTGCCATTGTGTGATCCATCTGTAGAAGAAGCGCAGATCATCGATGCAGCTATAGAATCCTATAAACAATAAAAACACAAATAAAAAAAGATAGTAGTCTTATCAAAGACTGCTATCTTTTTCTTTATATCTTAGATTATATATGGTCACGAATGAGTCCAATTACTCGACCTTCAATTACACAATTTCGTGTGATGATAGGTTCAAACTCTTCATTTTCTGGCATTAAGCGGATATGGTCAGACTCTTTATAAAAACGCTTAACTGTGGCTTCATCATCGATACGAGCTACTACAATATCACCATTATTTGCTGTAGATTGATTACGCACTATTAGCAAGTCACCTTCATACATACCGATATCTCGCATGGACTCGCCACGAACACGTAATAAAAAGCATTCAGAGCTACCTAATAGAGCAGTAGGTAAGACGAATTCATCTTCACGGTTTTCAACAGCTGTTACAGGAAGACCTGCTTGTACAGTACCAATTAAAGGGACACGACGAAGGCCAGCCTCTAAAAAATTAAATTCAGGGCTTGACGTAACTTCGTGAGTTTCCTCATCCATTTCTAAAGCCGGCACATCAGGCATATTTACAACGGTAATAGAGCGATTCTTATTAGCATCACGAGTAATATAGCCAAATTTTTCTAATGTATTTAAATGACTTTGAACAGTAGAAGTGGAGCTTAACCCCATATGATCGCCAATTTCACGAACACTTGGGCAGCGATAGCGCTGTTGTAAACTTTCAATAATGAAATCTAATATTCTTTGTTGTTTGCTATTTATATCAGTTGCTGGACGTCTCAAGGGAATAACCTCTCATTCTACAGTATTATGGAACTTAATTTATATAAACCTATTATAAATTTAATATCGAAAATTGTCAAATATGCGTTCTAAAAAATTACACTTGACCGAACATTTGTATGTGTGTTAGAATATGAACATAAACAAACAGATGTACTATTTATTTTGTTCGATATTATTAGAGAGAGGTATAAATTATGAATAAATTATTTTCTATTTTACTAATGGTAGCTATGGTATTTGTAGTAGATGGTATGATAAATACTACAACATTAGAGATGGATACTCAAAATATTAAAGCCGTACAAGTAGACGCTGGAGACACCTTGTGGAGCATCTCTCAAAAGGCATTGGCACAAACTGAAGATATTGATATCCGTGAGTATATCGTAGCGATCGAAGAAATTAATCATTTACAACATGGTAAAGCATTACGTGCTGGAGAAACTTTAATGATTCCAACATTAAAAGAAAAAACTATGTTCGGTTTTATTACAGCTTGGGCAAATAATTAAATTATAGAATTCGTATGTTCGAGAAATTATGTAAGCATACATATTGAAATATAGAATAAAAAGACTGCATATCCTATGTATTATTCATGGAAATATGCAGTCTTATTTTATTTTGTCTTGTTTTGGTGTAAGAAATAAACCTTTTTAGTTTCTGTATTATATAGTGTATATATTATTATGTAGTTCCCCATATAGGCTCAGTATACATAACGCATTCAAGTTGTAGGTAGTTAATTAATATGGTACTATTTACGATTGAATATAGAGGATATAGGGTTATCTACAAATTTATTGGCTTCATTAATATAGCGACGAACCATATTGACACTATGATGTCGAGTTTGTTTCATAATATTTCGTTCTTCAACGCCATAATGGGCAGCTGTAGTAGCAAATCCATGACGTAGACTATGAGCTCCATATAAGGATGGATCTTCGCCAATAGCCGCCATATAGTATTTTACAATATCAGCAATACTTTTATCACTGATAGCAGTTTTGCGTACGCTCATACTTTTTGTAAATCCCCGAAAAATAGGACCTGTTGTAATAGGAACAAAACATAACCATGCTTTTACGGCTCTTACGGCGCATAATGCTTCATTATCTATATAGGGTATGGCTACAATAGCACCTTGGCCTTCTTGGTCGGCTTTTGAGCTTGATACGAAGATTTCTAGTCCTTGTGGCAAAAACTTTAAGGATTCTACGGTTAAGGCAGATAATTCGCTACGTCGAAAGGCTCCCATAAAGCCTAATAATAAAATAGCTTTATCACGTAGTTTTTGTATAGGTGCTATATCGCCAGTTTCCATATAGTCTACGATATCCATAAGATCATCCAGTAGTACAGGTGTTTTACCTTGCTGGTAAGTACCTAAGGACCGACGTATACCTCGCATCGCTTGTTTTACGATAGGAGCGCTACAAGGGTTACTTTCAATACCTGAGGCATTAAAATTTTCTGATAAAGCGCTAATACGACGTGATATGGTATTAGCCTTAGCATAATCGGCTAAATCATTGATATAATTGACGATGATTTCTGGTGAGCTTGGAAAATAAGATTCTTGTTTATGACGACACCAATCGACGAAATCCATCCAATCAGATTCGTAAGCATCCACAGTATTTTCTGCTTTAGATAATAGAATACTAGACTTAGCCTTGTCACTAAGCTTAGAGTTGTTCATGATCTCTTTATAATTGCGTAAGTAAAAGTGTGTGTTAGATTGACTCATAAGCGCCTCAAAAGTGCTATATAGAGGTATTGATACCTATATCGCTATTTTAAACCAAAAAATTACTTCCGATAATATATCGTTATCGGAAGTAATTATATCATATGCCAAAAAATATGGCAAATATGCTGTTTTTACCAATAGTTCATATACTTAGTAATAACCTTATATGAGTACATTATTATTTACCCACATAGGGATTCATAGTTTTTTTAACTCATGACTAGTATTACATATAGGATAAACTATAGCAAGGATTAAATTACAAGCTTTTTAAAAACTCTTTCAATACATTCCAAGTAGTAACAAAGCTATCTAATTCCATACGTTCTGTAGGTGCATGTAAGTCATAAATGTTTGGTCCAATGTTAATAGCATCAACAGGACCTTGTAAATTATCTAACATGTAGCCAACTTCAAGGCCTGCATGGATTACATTAAACTGTAGGTCTTTAGCACCTGTCACAGATTCATAAGCATGTTGATAAGCTTGTTGTAATGGGCTATCAAATGTTGGTAACCAACCTGGATATTGGTTCTCAAAGGTCGTCGTAGCACCATAAGTTTCTGCCAATTGTGCTAAGCCTTTATAATGAGTCTCCAAATTCTTCGTATCTGTACTGCGAACTTGCATTTTAAGATACACAGCACCATCCGCCATACCTAAGACACCAACATTATTAGAGTACCATACTTCATTCGGATTGTCAGGAGCATGCTGTAGTACACCTTGCTCGATACCTTGAATAAGGGCACACAGCTTTTGTACTGTGTCAGTACTAAAAGCACGTTCCATAGTAATAGCTTCAAGGTCTAATTCTACTAAATCTTCACGATCTACTTTAGGTACAACAGATAGAGAAATTGTCATATTTTCATTAGCCTTTGCATAGTGTACATTCCACTTGTCTTGTTCTTCTTGTAACAAAACTTGTACATACGGCACATCTTGTAAATGTAAATATACATCCGCATAGGCACGCAATGGAATCGCATTAGGCGCACTGCCACCGTTTACTTCTGTAATGCGAATGTTGTGCTCCCCCGTGATTCGTCCTAATACCTTAGATAAAATATAAATTGCATTACCACGACCTAAATGTATATCACAACCAGAATGACCACCTTGTAAGCCTTCGACAGTAATTCTGCGTTTTGTCATTTCATTATTTACTGATACTTGTGGAATAGGCAATGTTACAGTAGATCCATGACCACCAGCACTGCCGATTGTCACTTCATTCATACGTTCCCCATCCATATTGATGAGGCGTTTACCTTGTAAATGACTGTAATCCAATGTTTTCACACCATTGAAAGTAGTTTCTTCTTCTACGGTGAATACTACTTCTAACGGAGGATGTGGAATCGACGTAGATGCTAAGATAGCCATACCATAAGCCACGGCAAAGCCATCATCTGCCCCTAAGGTAGTTCCGTTGGCATGTAAGATACCATTCTCTACATGTAAAGAGATAGGACTATTAATAAAGTCATGCTCTACAGTCTCTAATTTCGTGCACACCATGTCCATATGACCTTGTAAGATCACCGGTTCATGAGACTCATAGCCCTCTGTGCCAGCTTTTTTTATGATTAGATTATAATGTTCATCTTGGAATACATCTAATCCTAGATTGATTGCCCAATCCTTAATATAGTTAGAAATAGCTTGCTCATGTCCAGACTTTCTAGGTATGTTAGCAATTTCTTGAAAGTAATGCAGAATATTATCTACATTATATTGATTCATAATAGTTTGTTCTATTGACACGTGTTCCTCCTAGATTAGTCAATATTTGGCCAACCTAATTCTTTACCACCCAATAAATGAGCATGTAAATGGAATACAGTTTGACCTGCTTTAGCGCCAGTGTTTAATGTTAAACGATATCCATCAGCAGCAAGACCTAATTCTTTTGCAACCAATTTAGCAAATGGTAAGATACCTTCTACATAGGCTTCATTGCTTTCATTTAAGTGAGCAATGTTAGATACATGGTTCTTAGGAATGATCAACACATGTACTGGAGCTACTGGAGCAATATCATGGAATGCTAAGAATTTGTCATTTTCTAATACAATTTTAGCTGGAATTTCTTTATTAATAATTTTACAAAATAAGCAATCTTCTTTCATGGGAATCCCCTTTCTCATTTGATGTATTGTACTTACATACTATAACACTTAATATATCAAATATTTTCTATATAGTCTATTATTTCTTTCTAATAATACCGATTGATTCACCTTCAGGTGTTTTCCAGCACGCCCCTCAGTTGGATCATTAGCCTCGTACTAAATTCCCCTTAAACCTCAACAAGAACCACATCACTATGTACTTCTGTGACGGTTCCACCTACAATATCCCCTACGTTAAATGCATGGTCTTGTTTAGGTATTTTACTATGTACGTATTCATTGGTTAAGCCATAATAGTAAAAGTCATCGCATTGTTCGATGAGAACCTTCACAGGTTGGTTAAGGAAACGGTTGGCATAGGCTTTAAAGCCTTCCTTCCCAAGTTGATTTAATAAGGCTACTCGTGTCTTTTTCACGGCTTCTGGAACTTGGTCTTCCATCTTAGCAGCTGGCGTACCTTCTCGAATAGAATATGGGAAGGCATGGATATGCGTAAAACCAACTTCTTTGACAGTGCGCATGGTTTCCTCAAATAATTCGTCTGTTTCCCCTGGGAATCCGGCGATAATATCTGTTGTAATGGATAGATTCGGAATGCGGCTACGTAAATACTTCACTAAATCTTTGTATTGTTGCAAATTATAGTGACGGTTCATCGCTTTTAACACTGGATCAGATCCTGCTTGTAATGGCAAATGTAGGTTAGGGCATACACGAGGGTTCGTTGCCATTAACTCGATTAATTCTTCCGATACTTCTACAGACTCAATAGAACCAAAGCGAATCCGTTCTAAGCCGTCAATGGTCAATAATTCACGCACAACACGGCCTAAGGTTGGTCGCTCAGGTAGTTCAATACCATAGTTACCGAGATGTATCCCTGTGAGTACTACTTCTTTATACCCATAGGCAACCAGGCGTTTTGCTTCTTCCATAATGTCTTCAATTTTTCTCGACTTTAATTTTCCTCGTGTATATGGAATGATACAGAAGGAACAGAAATTGTTACATCCTTCTTGTATCTTCATGAAAGCCCGACATTTTTCGATTTCATTGCCAAATAAAGGCATTTCTTCAAAGGTAGACTCTTCCATCACATTACGAACGATGGAAATCTGTTCTTCTGTGGATGGAATATTTTCTACTAATTCCACGATTTTATTCCGGTTTGCCGTACCGATGACAAGGTTAACCCCATCGATAGCAGAAATTACTTCTGGCGCCAATTGGGCATAACAGCCTGTGACTACAATAAAGGCTTCTGGATTACGGCGCTTTGCTTGTCGGATTAATTGGCGTGATTTTTTCTCTCCCATATTGGTTACAGAACAAGTATTAATCACGTAAATAGAGGCTTCTTCATCGAAACCAACAGGAGTATATCCTGCTTTTATAAATAAACCTTTCATGGCATCCGTATCATATTGATTGACACGACACCCTAAGGTAGTAAATGCAACTGTCTTCATGAGACTCCTAATCTAGTAATTCATATTGAATCATACTCACAGCACTTAAGACTGCTGTTTCAGCACGCAATATAGTGGATCCTAGGCTAACCTTATGGCCTCCACACGCTTCTAATAATTCCATTTCAGTAGGACTATAACCACCTTCTGGACCGATACATATTGCTATAGTATGGTATGATTGAGTTTGTAACTGTGTTTGTAAAATATCTTTGATCGTCTTGTCATCTTCTCGTTCATAGGCACCTAACAAGAGAACTCCCTCATCAGATTGTAAGGTTTGCAGTACCTCTGAAAGTGACTGTTCTACTGTTAATGTAGGTACATTAGGGCGACCACATTGTTGGCTTGCTTCTATGATAATTTTTTCCCATCTATTTTTCTTGGCGTTTAATTTTTTAGCATCATATTTAGCTACACAATGGACCGAAGATACACCATAGATGTGATGAACGTTTAATTCCGTAGCCTTTTGCAATAAAAACTCGAACTTATCGCCTTTCAAAAAGGATTGAATTAACACTACTTTCGTAGCTGATGTAGGCACGTCAATGGTACGTAATCGTTTCGCCATATATATATCTGATTCCTCAGATATTAGCATAAATTCACCTGTATGCCCTTCATGATTGCTCACAATAAAAGGTTCCTCTTTAGAATGGCGCAATACATGAAAGAGATGATGTGCTGTATCTGCAGATAACTGGATACTTTCATCTATAATGCCATCAATAAATATTTTTTTCATATACTTCCTATCTTATGCCAAGGCAAAGGTATGCCAAGGACCCTCTACCATTTCTTCCATAATAGTCCAGTGGTTAGTAATATACGGCATAATTTCATCATACCGATCGTCCACAATACCACTTATTATTAGTATACCATTATCGTGTAGTTTTTCCCTAATCATAGGCAATAAAATTTTTAGAGGATCTACTGTTAAATTCGCTAGTATAAGATGAGCTTTACCGTAAAAGTCATCGCTTAAATTGCCATGAATGATGGTTGCCTCAATACCATTATTTTCACAGTTTTTCTTAGCCTGTATAGCAGCCTCTTCTTCTAGGTCGATGCCCACTAGGTTAGGTATCCCTAAATGATAAGCTGCTAGTAATAAAATACCTGTGCCAGTACCAATATCTAGGCAAACCTGTTGGCTCAAATCTATGGGAATACGGTGTATGTATTTGTCTAATAAAGTGGCACAATTCCTAGTAGTTTCATGGTCCCCTGTGCCAAAAGATAGCTTTGTATCCATGGTCATGACCACATCTTGTTCTGTGGCGAGTGGATCTGTAGTGGTATCATAAGTTTGCCAAGCGGGACAAATCACCAAGTCTGGTAACAATCTCGTAGGCATAATATATTGTTGCCAACTATGATACCATTGCTCATCGTCTACAGTTTTACATTCCATATCTTCAAAAAAAATATTAGTATCTTGTAATACTGTTTCTATGATCTGTTTCCATTGCTTCTCATCTTTGTGTGCCTCTAAATAGATGGTCACACGACTTAAGTTGGGGTTATTTTCAATTGTTTCTTCTATGTATCCATTACTCTCTATATCATTAAAAATGGCAGCCATTTCATCAATGACTGCCACTTCTACAGTAATGGATATTTCTATCCATTTCATAGATGACTCCTTACTTACCAAGGTTTAATCTTGGCAAAATAACTGTTTCACCTTATCACTTAAATTTTCTAATATGCTTTTGTTTACTTTCAAAGTATTTACATCTTCTTTGTTTTCTGCAGCAAACTCAACTAATAATTGACGTTGCTTATCTGTCAATTTTTTAGGTGTTTCTACAGTGACAACTACATGTTGATCGCCACGTTGGCTTGGTTGACGTAAATAAGGAACACCTTGTCCTTTGATTCTGAAAGCAGTACCAGTTTGTGTACCTTCTGGGATCTTAAGTTCTACTTTTCCTTCTAATGTAGGAACTTGTATAGTAGCACCTAACGCAGCTTGTGAGAAAGAGATAGTTTGACGAAGTACAACATCGTTACCACTACGTTCAAACTCCTTATCTCTGGCTACAGAAATATACACATACAAATCGCCTTTAGGGCCACCTAATGTGCCTGGCTCACCTTCACCGGACACACGTAAGCGCGCTCCATCATCAACACCAGCAGGTATTTTGATTTCAATATCACGGCGTTTAATAGCTTGTCCTTGACCACGGCATACTTTACAAGGTTTTTCAATAATTTTACCTTGTCCACCACAGCGAGAGCATGTGCGAACTGTTTGCATACGACCAAATGGCGTATTTTGAATAACAGCCTCTTGTCCGGAACCATGACAGTTTGGACATGTTTCTACTTTAGAACCAGGCTCACCACCTGTGCCATGACAATGATCACACTCTTCATGGCGCTGTACATTGACTTTCATCGTTGTGCCAAATACAGCATCACGGAAGGAAATGCGTACGTCTTGGCGTAAATCGGCACCACGCTCTGGACCACGTTGACCACGGCCACCACCGCCGCCAAACATGTCAAAGATATTACCAAAAATATCATCAAAACCACCAGCACCACCGAAGCCGCCAAATCCACCGCCAAAGCCACCAGCGGAGTTACCTCCGCCGGCAGTAAAGGCATCATGACCATATTGATCATATTGTGCTTTTTTCGTATCATCAGACAATACTTCGTAGGCTTCATTTACTTCTTTAAAGTTCTTTTCTGCCTCTTCTGGATTGTCACGATTTACGTCTGGATGGTATTGACGTGCTTTCTTACGAAAGGCTTTCTTAATTTCATCTTGGGATGCATTTTTGTTGACGCCTAGGACGTCATAATAATCACGAGCCATTACCTATGTCCCTTCTTATTATTTTTTGTCTTCATCAACTACTGTGTAGTCTGCGTCTACTACATTATCGTCTTGTTTAGGAGCTTCTTGTCCACCTTGTTCGCCTTGCGCTTGTGCTTGTTCGTACATTTTAGAGGACAATTCGTATAAAGGAGCTGTCAATGCTTCGCTATCAGCTTTAATTTTTTCAATATCACCAGACTCAATAGATGCTTTTAACGTTTCTGTCGCTTTTTTAACAGCTTCTAATTGTGCTGCATCAGCTTTACCTTCGAAGTCTTTCACTGCTTTTTCAGCTTGGTATACCAAGTTATCAGCATTGTTTTTCACTTCAACTTCTTCTTTTTTCGCTTTATCTTCAGCTGCATGTGTTTCAGCTTCTTTTACCATGCGATCGATTTCTTCGTCACTCAAGCCAGAAGAAGATGTAATTGTGATTGCTTGTTCTTTACCAGTGCCAAGATCTTTTGCTTTTACATTTACGATACCGTTAGCATCGATGTTGAAAGTAACTTCGATTTTAGGCACTCCACGAGGAGCTGCTGGGATACCAGACAATTCGAAACGACCCAATGTTTTGTTCGCTGCCGCCATATCGCGTTCCCCTTGCAATACATGGATATCAACGGAAGGTTGGTTATCTGCTGCTGTGGAGAATACTTGTGATTTAGAAGTAGGGATTGTTGTGTTGCGGTCGATAATTCGTGTGAAGATACCACCCATAGTTTCGATACCTAAGGACAATGGAGTTACGTCAAGTAACAACACGTCTTTTACTTCCCCTACTAATACACCCCCTTGAATTGCAGCACCGATAGCTACGCATTCATCTGGGTTGATATTTTTAGTTGGTTCTTTACCTAATTCGCGTTTGATAGCATCTTGTACAGCTGGAATACGAGTGGAACCACCAACTAATAATACTTTATCGATATCGGATGCAGATAAACCAGCATCTTTCATTGCTTTACGTGTAGGCTCGATAGTTGCTTCTACAAGGTCACGTGTCAATTCATCAAATTTAGCACGAGTTAATGTTACGTCTAAATGTTTAGGACCAGTTGCATCAGCTGTGATGAATGGCAAGTTGATTTGTGTGCTTGCTACGCCAGACAACTCAATTTTAGCTTTTTCAGCAGCTTCTTTTAAACGTTGGTCAGCCAATTTATCATTGGATAAATCGATGCCAGTTTCTTTTTTAAATTCGCCGATTAAATAATCCATAATGCGTTGGTCAAAGTCGTCACCACCTAAATGGTTGTTACCAGATGTTGCCAATACTTCGAATACGCCTTCACCTAATTCAAGGATGGATACGTCGAATGTACCACCACCAAGGTCGAATACAAGGATTTTACCATCTTCACCTTTATCTACACCGTATGCTAATGCAGCCGCTGTAGGTTCGTTGATGATACGAAGAACTTCAAGACCGGCCACTGTACCTGCGTCTTTTGTAGCTTGACGTTGAGAGTCAGTGAAGTATGCAGGAACAGTAATAACTGCTTGTTTTACTGGTTCCCCTAAATGCGCTTCAGCATCAGCTTTAATTTTTTGTAAAATCATAGCGGAGATTTCTTGTGGAGTATAGGATTTACCTTCTACATTCACTTTGTAATCTGTACCCATATGACGTTTAATAGAAATGATTGTATTTTCAGGATTGGAAACCGCTTGACGTTTAGCCAATTGACCTACTAAACGTTCGCCATTTTTCGCAAAACCTACTACGGAAGGAGTCGTTCTAGCTCCCTCTTGGTTTGTAATAACAGTTGGTTCGCCGCCTTCCATCACTGCGAAACAAGAATTTGTAGTACCTAAGTCAATACCAATTACTTTTGCCATTTAACATGACCTCCTAATACTTCTTCTAAATATGTTAATTATAATTATATATGTATTAATTATCCGTTATGAACTACTTTTACCATAGCTGGGCGTACTACACGACCTTCTACAGTATAGCCTGTTTGTAACACTTCACAAACTGTATCATCTTCCATATCTTCTTGCGGAACACGCATAATGGCTTGATGATAATTTGGATCAAATGGTTGTCCTACAGCTTCGATGACTGCTAAGCCTTGTTTGGAAAGGCTTGCCATCAAACTTTGTTGAATCATTACGAATCCATCCATAAACGCTTTTGTTTCCGGCGTTTCCGGTGCTGAAAGTGCTCTTTCAAAGTTATCTAATATAGGGAGTAAATCTTCAATCACATGAGATTTAACAAATACCCCTAATTGTTCTTTTTCTTGGTTCGTACGACGTCTGAAGTTTTCAAAATCTGCTTGCAAACGCATGTATCGTTGCTCCCATTCCTTTGTAGGATCTACTGTTTCTGGAGCTTCTTCTTCCAAAACTTCCACTTCAGGAGTGACCGTTTCTTCTTGTTTGTTTTCTTCCATACTTCACCTCTTTACAATAGTTATTGTTTCCTTTGTAATTCTTCCATGCACTTATTTATATATGCAAGAATACCCATAATACGTCCATATTCCATTCGTGTAGGCCCTACAATAGCGAGGGTACCTACTTGATGAGGAACATTGAAGCTTGCTTGGATGACGCTGATATCTTTTACTAGTTCATTAGAGTGACCTATTTTTACATCTATAGGACTACTAGAGTTTGGTGTTAATAATTGAGTTAACTCATCTTGTTGTTCCAGTAAGGCTAACAGTGGCTGAGCCCTCTTAATATCGTTAAACTCTGGTTGTTCTAATAAGGATGTAGTTCCTATTGTGTAGAATAATTTTCTCTTAGCAATGGCTCGATATAGTGTGTCGCAGAAAATGACATACGTTGTATCTTGTAGATCTAAAGTTACCCGCATTTTATCTAAGTTTTCTCGGGTAATATCCTGAATAGACACATCATGAAGTACACTATTGAATCGATGCGCATGCATAGCTAATTCTTCTGTATTAATAGGTTCCGTAAAATATATTGGCTCATTATCCAAAGCACCTGTATTCGTTACCACTACCATAACGGCTCTATGTTCATCAATAGGAAGAACATGAATATAGGTTATAGTTGATGAATCATGGGCGGGAGCTAAAAACATACTCACATTGTGACTGATTCGAGAAATCAACTTTGCTATTTCCACGAAAAAATCATCTAGTTCTTGTTGATGAGCCTGCCATAACTCTCGAATTACAGGAATATCTTCAGCTGCATCATCTTCAAATCCTTGTAGGGTATCCACATAATATTGATATCCCTTAGCGGAAGGAATCCGACCTGCTGATGTATGAGGTTGTTCAAGAAAGCCAAGATCTTCTAAATCAGCCATTTCATTTCGTACCGTCGCAGGACTGATACCTAAATCATAATTCTTTGCGATTGTACGAGAACCAACCGGTTCCGCTGTTTTAATGTAATCTTGAATGATAGCACGCAGAATGCGCTCTTTCCTTTCATCCATAGTATCACCTCGTTATTATTAGCACTCACTAAGGTTGAGTGCTAACTACAAGATATATAGTATCACATTTACAACATATGTCAAGTGAAAAATTGGTGAAAGTTCAGTAAATACCGTATTAGTCAAAAAAACAAACTTTTTGATTGTCTGGTTTGGTGAAGTATGTCATACTAAATAAATCTTTATGGTCTCTTGTATGTCAATCTATATACCATCAATTTTATAAAGGGAAGAATGCGACACACTCCTCCAGAAACTGATCCTACGGTAGGTTTGCTCCGGAGTATGTCGCATTCTTCTAGTAATATCATAATTAATCTAAAACCCGTGACATACAAGTCATCAAAATACAGGATCCCTTTTATATGACATACCTCGCCAACGCATCCACTCGGGGTGGCGTTTGGTGAGATGGCTTAATTTTCATAACAAAAGAATGCAACATACTTCTAGCATTATCATAATTTTTCTAGAACCCTGACATACAAGTTATCAATACACAGAATCCTTTTTGCATGACACACCTCACTAACACATCCACTCGGAATGACGTTTGGGTGGGATGGTGTTATTTGTCCTTTCAAATTGTCTCGGCATAGAAATGATAGTATAATGTTATTAAGATTATAAAGATATAACAATTGAGTTATTAAGTTTAGGAAACTAATAGACCATAGCTTAGTCTAATTTTATATTAATGATTTCTGTAAAGGAAAGGTAGTATATGAAATTTATTGTATTACAACGTGATGAGATTAAGAATTTTATACATGTCGAGCACGCACAGGTTCATGAGTTAATCAATGAGGAGCATCATAACGAATTAGAACATATATTGGACTATGTAAAACACGGAGACCAATTACAGTTCATCAAAAAAAGTAGTACACTGTTACCAAATACAATGCGTCTTCTCTACATTCCACCGTTGACTGAACTAGGTATTACAACGGGTGAAACTTCAGTTACACTTGAGTGGACTGGATTAGAAGAAGACACATTATACCTCATCAAGGACGATGCACCATTAAAACTAAGGATTACCAACCCTAAAGCTGGCGTGTATTACAAAACCATTAAGTACTAATCTATTCCCATTAGGAACGAAGTTAAGCGTAGTAGCCTGTGGCGAATCTTACCAACTAAATTACACAAACACTAGAAGAGCACGGTGTGCTCCGAACAAACATTATGAAATACCGTTTGTGAGGAGTATACCGTGCTCTTCCTTTTAGTATATTCAGTTTAATTAGCCACAGGCTACATAACAGAACAAGTGACTATTTGAAGGGATTCCCCAATCGTTGTAACACATGCTCAAACTTCTCTTTTGGCTTCGCATTGGTGCTATACCATTCTAAGAGCTCTGAGATTTTCTGTTCTGCTTCTTCAGGGGATAATCCTTCTAGCAAGGTAATTGCTTTTCGAGGTAAGGCGCCGCTTGTGCCACCTGCTACTAAGGTAAAGCCATTTGGTTTTCCCACTAGGCCGATATCTTTAATCATGGATTCAGCGCAGCATCGAGGGCAACCACTGATGCCGATGCGAATTTTGTTCGGCATATCTTTGCCGTAGTGTTTTTGGTCTACCATGGTCGCCATCGGAATGGTTTCCATAAAGGCATGGCTACATCCATCTGTACCTCGGCATGCCACGATGGAGTTCACCGATTTATGTTGTACTTGCACCACTCCATCTGGTAAGTGTTCCAAGATGGCTTCCTTTTGTTCTTTTGTAATGTCATAAATTTGAATGCCTGTAGGAACGATACGGAACTTTCCATTATGTTCTTTCGCTAGGCTAAAAATTGTCTCCATTTGTTCGTATGTGAACTCACTGAATAAGGCATGTAAAATAACTGCTGTTTTCATAAAACTCTCCTAAATTAACTGTATGGGCGTACATTCCTACTTAGGACGTAAGGAACTGACTAAACACATAATTGCCGTGCTTGGCCCCTTCCTTAGTGAGACGATATGCATCATCTTCATAAACAAGCAATTGTTTACGTATTAGATCTATTACAATAGATCCATATATATTGTGAAAGTCTAGATTAAATCGACTTTCAAATAAACTAGGTACTAACCCCCACTTTGTGCGCAATGCAAGAAAGCAAAAATCTTCATAGTCACGAGGACTAGTAATCATTTCTTCTTCTATGCAAGGACTTTCACCCATTTCAATCTTATGGATGTAAGGCACCACGTAAGGAGTATTCTGAAAGCGCCGATTCCCCACAAAGGAATGGGCACCAGCACCAAAGCCGATGTAATCAGCGCCATGCCAGTATTTGATATTATGACGACTGAAAGCCCCATCTTTACCAAAACTAGCAATTTCATATCTATCGAACATCTGTTTTTTTAACCCTTCTACAAGGCAGTCGTACATCTGTTCGCATATATCTTCAGACGGTAATATAACCGAATGATCCATGACTTGGCGATGTAATAAGGTACTAGGTTCCACTTGCAGGCCATAGATTGAGATATGGCTAATCGGCAAAGACTGAATGACTTCTAGATTATAAGAAATATCTTCCAATGTTTGTTGTGGTAATCCATAGATCTGATCAATGCTAATATTACGAAACCCTACCTCATAGGCATCTAATACAGCTTGCTGTGCCATCTTTGCCGTATGAGTTCGGTGCAATACACGCAAATGGTCATCACGAAACGTTTGCACACCGAAACTGATACGGTTGATGCCAAGCTCATATAAGTGTCGCAAGTATTGTGTGTCTACTTCACCAGGGTTAGCCTCTATGGTAATTTCCACATCGCTACTGATCGTATATATTTTATACACTGTCTCTAATATACGATTCAATTCCTTAATGGACAACACAGTCGGTGTGCCACCGCCGAAGTAAATCGTATCGAAGGGCTCTGTCCCCAACAGGGATTGACTAGATTCAATCTCTTGGCGCAACGCATAGGCATACACATCAAAATAGTCTTCTAATCCTTGGTACGAAGGAAAATCACAGTAGGTACACTTTTGACGGCAAAAGGGAATGTGGATATACATTCCCCTGTCGCCTACTGGAATACGAGTTGTATTCATTAGTTTTCTACTTTCAAAATCGCCATGAATGCCTCTTGTGGAATCTCTACAGACCCTACGGCTTTCATACGTTTTTTACCTTCTTTTTGTTTTTCTAGCAATTTACGTTTACGGGAAATATCACCGCCATAACATTTTGCCAATACGTCTTTACGCCATGCTTTTACCGTTTCACGAGCCACAATTTTTGTCCCCACTGCCGCTTGGATTGGAATTTCAAAGTTTTGACGAGGAATCAATTCTTTCAATTTCTCAGCAAGGGCACGGCCACGTAATTGAGCGCGATCTTTATGAACGATAATACTTAAGGCATCTACAGGATCTCCATTTAATAAGATATCCATTTTTACCATTGGAGATTGTTGGTAGCCAATCAATTCGTAATCCAAGGATGCGTAGCCTTTCGTAGCAGATTTCAATTTATCAAAGTAATCGTAAATGATTTCCCCTAATGGCAAATGATACACGATGGATACACGGCTTTCATCAATATATTCCATACTGATGTATTCCCCACGTTTGTCCTGTGAAAGTTCCATAATGGCCCCCACATAATCTTTAGGGACGATAGTGGTAGCCTTTACATATGGCTCCTCTACATAGTCGATTTCAGTTGGCGGTGGTAATTTAGCAGGGTTGTCCACTTCGATGACTTCCCCATTAGTTTTGTATACCTTATAGTTTACACTTGGAGCCGTCGTAATCAAGGATAGATTGTACTCACGTTCCAATCGTTCTTGGATGACATCCATATGCAACAATCCAAGGAAACCGCAACGGAATCCAAAGCCTAATGCCAAGGATGTTTCTGCTTCGTATTCTAAAGCAGCGTCGTTTAGGTTTAATTTTTCTAAGGCATCCCGCAAGTTTTCGTAATCTTTAGAATCTGTTGGATAAAGACCACAATACACCATAGACACGGCTTTACGGTATCCTGGTAATGGTTCTTCCGCTGGATTATCTGCTTTTGTGATCGTATCCCCTACACGACAGTCACGAACGTTTTTAATACTTGCTGCCACACAGCCTACAGACCCACATGGCAATTCTTGGACTGGTAATAAATGCGGTGTAAATACGCCTAATTCAGTGACCTCAAAATCCTTAGAACTGTGCATCATACGGATGGTATCTTTTACTTTCAAAGAACCTTCTTGCACACGTACGTAAGCAATGGCACCTTTGTAGGAGTCAAAGCGAGAGTCGAAAATTAAAGCACGTGCTGGTTTATCAGAATGATCTGGTGGCGCAGGAATTTTCTCTACAATAGCCTCTAAAATATCTTGTATACCAATACCAGACTTAGCACTGGCTAAAATAGCGTCAGATGCATCTAAGCCGATAACATCTTCGATTTCACGTTTTACACGTTCAGGATCTGCGCTTGGCAAATCAATTTTATTAATGACAGGAATGATTTCCAAATCATGTTCCAATGCCAAATAGACATTGGCCAAAGTTTGCGCCTCTACACCTTGTGCAGCATCCACCACCAACAAGGCTCCTTCGCAAGCTGCCAAGGAACGGGATACTTCATAACTGAAGTCCACGTGACCCGGTGTGTCGATTAAATTTAATGTGTATTCTTGTCCATCTTTTGCAGTGTGCAATAAACGAACGGATTGGGCTTTAATCGTAATGCCCCGTTCCCGTTCTAGGTCCATGGAGTCTAAGACTTGGGCTTGCATTTCTCGTTTCGTCAAAGACCCAGTTTCTTCGATTAAACGATCCGCTAGCGTGGACTTACCATGGTCAATATGAGCAATGATACAAAAATTACGAATATGTGATGTACTCATGACTTCCCTTTCTAACAAACAATATCTATTACACCACCACCAAGAACTCGACTTCCTTCATAGAATACGACAGATTGCCCCGGTGTAATGGCGCGTTGTGGTTCCGTAAATTCAACTTTCATAGTACCGTCCTCTGTGAAAGTAACAGTACATGGTGATGGTTTCGCAGCATACCGAATCTTACCTTCCGCTTGTAATGTTGTAGGCACAACTCCGTCTAGGAAGTTATAGTTTTTACACAACATGGTGCGAGAGAATAAACTTTCATTAGGACCAACGATAACCTCATTTGTTTCGCCATCTAATTTCACAACATAGAGAGGGTATGCATACGCAATGCCCAAGCCCTTACGTTGTCCAATTGTATAATTATATAATCCATTATGCGTACCTAACACCTCACCATTTTCATGAACAATACGCCCTGATTTAGGTTTCGATTTCGATGTTTTTTCGATGAACCCTTGGTAATTGTGATTCGGCAAGAAACAGATATCTAAGCTATCTGGTTTATCCCATACAGGCAATTCTTTTTCATGAGCCATTTCGCGAGTTTTCGTTTTTGGTTGATTCCCCAAAGGAAAGACTAAATGTTTTAAAATATCTTGGGTTAACGTGTACAATACATAACTTTGATCCTTCGTTGGATCGTCACCTTTATGTAATTCATACCGCTGTGCTGCCTCATTGTACATAACCTGCGCATAATGACCTGTCACCATGTGTGTAGCCCCTAAGGATAAGGCACGTTGTAATAACAAATCGAATTTAATATTGCGATTACAGAACACGCATGGATTCGGTGTACGACCATTGGAATATTCCGTGATAAAATAATCTACCACATTGTCTTTAAAGATGTCTTTCGCATCCACCACATGATGTTCAATACCAAGAAAATCGCACATTTTCTTCGCATCCACCACAGCTTGGGGAATTTCATCTTCCGCCGTGTCGCTTACCCATAAACGCAAGGTAATACCAAATACCTTATACCCTTGTTCTAATAACATTGAAGCGGTTAAAGAACTATCTACGCCACCGCTCATAGCTACTGCATATACTTTGTCCATATTATCTCCTACCATCAAATTGATACATCAAAACAGATTGAAAGTCTGAAGATGTATAATTGAACAAAAAATTATACTTATACATATCACTATATTATATCGTATTTTATGTAATAATGACAATATTTTAAACCCATAATTGGCTTAATTATCCATTTCTCATAATAAAAAACCACCTACCTTAGTAAGTGGTTAGTATCCAAATTTTTTACATAATGCATCAAGAAAGTCTTGATATTCTTTATCTTCAGCTAACATTCTGCAAAATTCATCTGCACTTGCAAAATAGGCTTTTTTTGTCTCCCATGTTATCACTTGTTCTGGATTGTTTTTAAAATCATCAAGATAATCATATTTTATGTTATCTTTACTATTTATTGGTTTGTTCAACATACCGCAACACCCTCTTTATATTCATTTTCTTTAATACTAAAACAAACAATCTCATGTATTTCCAGTTGTCTATTATTTATGTTTTTATTATATAAAAAATATAATAGTCTAGCAAGATGATCTCTATGACCTTTAAAGCAGCCTATTATTCAAGAATCGTTTCTTACTACATACGCTTTTATCAAATCATCACCATCTTTTATATAACATAAAAGGAGGCCTATCTCTAAGCGTCCTCATAACTATTTTACTTCTAACATCCGTTTGGCTCGTTCTTTATCTTTTTTCAAGATTTGAGAAAACTCTCTAATGATTTGCCATTCTTCCTCTGTAGCCCTTAATTGGCGTTGCTTTCTAAGCTCTCCACCTGTTAATGGTCTACCTGCACCTTCTCGTGCTCCACCTCTAGGCATTCTTATCACCGCCCATAAGTTTAACTACAACTGTAATTGCATAGCTAACAACGAAGCCATTTATCCATGAACTCCAATCTAACCCTGTGTAAATTTTACTTATAAACACTGCAATTGCTAATACTACGTACACTTTCAATATTATTTTCATTCTGTTCAACGTGTAACAATGGATATACATTGGCGGATTGCTCATAATAGTACAGCTAGTATTAAACCGATAACCTCAATCCATTCTTTCACGTTTTCGCCTCCCTTCATACATATATTATACTTTTTTATGATTAAAATATGAAGATAAATAATAGAAAAACCACCTACTAATGTAAGTGGTTTTAATACTTCTCGGTGGGTGTCGCTTACCCCACATCTCAATCCTATTTCTAGTTGTGTAGAGGCCACAAATTTTCTACCTCGAGAAGTTCTTATACCTATTCTACAAAAAATATTAGTAATTGGTAAAGCTTTTTTAATAAATTATGCAGAAAATACCCGATACAATTCTTATCAATAAAACTCAAAGTTAAATTAATCAATACCATATAATGCTTGCTTCATTCTTGCAATCATTATTTGCAATCATTTCTTTGACTTTTATTAAAGCTTTGAAAAAAATAATTCCGGATAGATTGGATCTAAGCATTCAACCGTAAAGTTGAGAGTTGTTTTATCTACTGAAAATGTCCCATAATCTGTTCCATTATTAGGATAATAATCATATGTTACCATATTCTCTGCTTCATATTGTTTTTGTAGTCTTACCATTTTGTATAAACCTTTTTATATTTTAGAGCTTTGTAACTTTTCCAACTCTTAAACATTCAGTTATTCATTAAAGCAACAATAAATAATTAGACTTTAACCAGTTCATCTTCTAATTCTTTTAACTTTTCTCTCGCTTTATTAATATCTTGTTTTACTAAGTTGGCAAATGCTTTAACTACTTCCCATTCATCTTCGTGCAATCGGATTTGATGACCTTGTCTAGCCTCGCTATATCCTTTACGCCACCCAACTTTACGGCCTGCACCTTCTCGTGTTCCACCTCTAGGCATTATCATCACCTATCCATGTTCTGTAAAGGTAACCAATCAAAGCACCATTAATCCATGAGCTCCAATTCATACCTGTATAAATGTTAGATGCAAAGGCAATAATTGCCAACACTAACAAGAATTTTTGTGTTTTTGTTTTCATTCAATTTGACGTATTGCAATGGATATACATTGTGGGGTAGCTTCTAATAGTAAGGCTACTATCGAACCGACAATCTCAATCCATTCTTTCACGTCGTCCCCCCTTTCTATACTAGTAAAAAGTAAATATTCTACCCTCTATGTTTTAATATCTCTTCCGCAGCTCCCAAGATTCCTAGCATAGAGTGCTCAAACACAAGTCCGCCTTGCATAAAGATAGTGTACGGTGGTCGTACTGGTCCGTCTGCACTTAGTTCAATGGAAGATCCTTGTACGAAGGTGCCCCCTGCCATGATAATTTTATCTTCGTAACCAGGCATATCTCCTGGGATTGGATGTACATGAGCATCTACAGGGCTATAGGCTTGCATGCCACGGCAGAAGTATTCCATTTCTTCTGGTCCGTGTAAGTTAATAGCTTGGATCAAATCAAAACGAGGTGCATCGACTTTTGGAAATACATCATATCCCAATAAGGTTCCCACTGCCGCTGTATAGACAGCTCCTTTCAAGGCTTGTAATACCACATGAGGTGCTAAGAATAATCCTTGGAAGAATAGGCGATATCCCGGCGCGTAGGATCCCATATGGTCACCCAATCCTGGAGCCGTTAATTGATACCCCACTTGTTCTACTAGGTCATCTCGCCCTACCACGTAACCTCCGGTAGGAGCAATACCGCCGCCAGCATTTTTAATGAGGGAGCCTGCCATAATATCTGCTCCTACTTCTAGAGGCTCTCTAATTTCTGTAAATTCACCATAACAATTATCCACAAAGGTTATGGTCTCAGGATTCACTTCTTTTACAGCTTTCACAATGGTACCAATGTCTTCTACAGATAAAGGTTCTCGCGTACTATACCCTCTAGATCGTTGGATCACCACCACACGAGTATCTTTTGTAATAGCTTGGTGAATACCTTCTAAATCGTAAGTGTTATTCACCAAAGGAACTTCTTTATAGATGAAACCTTGCTCTGTTAATGATCCTGGCACATGGCGTGACGCACCAATGACGGATTGCATCGTATCGTATGGTTGCCCTACAGCATAAACGAACTCTTTCCCTTTCGCCCCGTTTCCTAAGATAGCTTGCAAGGTTGTGGCTAATGCATGGGTGCCGGACACGAAATGAGGGCGCACGATGGCACGCTCTCCTTTAAATACGTGAGCGAACACCTCGTCTAGTTTCTCACGGCCTACATCATTGTAACCATAGCCACTGGTACCATTAAAATGATAATCTGAAAGTTGGCACTCTTTAAATGCTTCCAGTACTTTTTTTGTATTATATAACGCCACAGGCTCAAATTTTTTGAACTCTTTTTCAGCTAACTCAAGAGCCTGTTGACGGATTTCTTCTACAGTCATTCTATTCCTTTCTATGTATAGAAAACTCAAAACTAGTTTTAACCAGCTCCATAGCTTCCTCATAAATACTTTCTTCACTGCGATTTGGAGTGATAGAAATCCACTGAATATACGGCATCCGTTTATACCACGTAATTTGCCGCTTTGCAAATTGTCGTGTATGTTGTTGTACTAATTCAATAGCCCGTTCTTTTGAATATTCCCCTTGAAAGTAAGGAATAATCTCTTTATATCCAATGCCTTTGAAAGCCTGTGAATCTGGTTTTACACCAGATTCCAATAGCTGTTCTACTTCCTCGAATAAGCCATCTCGAACCATATACTCTACTCGAAGGTTAATCCGTTCGTATAGTTCTTCCCTGGACCGTTCTAAGCCGATGACAGGACCATGAAAGACTAATCCTTCTTTTGATGGCGTTAATAAGGCATGTCCCTCACCAGCTAAGACACACTCGATCGCACGGTATAGGCGATGTTTATCTTGAAATGGTAAGGTAAGACCTTCTTTTTCAGCCAATTCATTAGCATAGGCTTGCAAACCTTCTAATCCAGAGGTATCAAAAATGTTATCTAATTCAAGGCGTAAACTGTCATTGCGAGGTACATCTAAAAAGTCATATCCTTCTAGCAAGGATTGAACATACAGCCCTGTACCACCAGATAAGATGGGAATCTTACCGTCCTTGTTAACAGCATATATGACAGTGTTAGCTTGTGCATTGAACTCTGCCACACTATACGAGTCATTAGGCTCATGAGTATCGATGAAATAGTGAGGCACTCTGTTCAATTCTTCAAGGGTAGGTTTAGCAGTGCCAATGGTCAACCCTTTATAAATTTGGTACGCATCTCCAGATAGTACGGGAGATTGTAAGGTTTCCGCCATCCGTAAGGTAAGTGCTGTTTTCCCTACTGCGGTAGGACCCAAAATAGTGATTAACTGGTTCATCTTACCTCCTTTCATAGATACCATAAGCGATGGAACTATATTTACCACCCACCATCTCTATAGGTGGAATGTCTTTGAATAAACGACTACCTTTTCGCTCTTTAATGACCAAACGTTTCGATTTTTCCAAGCCGAGTTCTACAATGTCTGAAGATATCTTAGATTCTAGTAAATGACCACGCCACTGCAGAAACTGAGGACTTTCATAAACAGGATTTTCAAACATAGGGTCCAAATAGATAACATCATACCGATTAGGTTCTATCTGTTTTAGGTAATCCTGATAGTTACAAATAACCAATTGAATACGGCGCAACGCCTCTGTTACATTAGGATTTTTATGCTGAAAGTGTCGAAATCCATAATTGGTGATATACCCCAAGATAGGATGTCCTTCAATAGCCGTATGACGTGTTAACTGTGGACAACCATAGCTGATAACAGCACTATCTGAACCTAATCCAGCGGTACAATCTAAAACAGATGTGACCGTTTCATAGCCGATAGCTCGTAGCAGATGGTCTCTATGTCCACGGTCGATTTCTAACAAGCGCAAATGTGCCATAGACAGATGAAATTGATGGGGCATCCCTTCTTTTGTCACAAACGAAGGACCTTCCTTGGTGATGACTAAGGCACCCGCACAATGATGTACATCTAATAATTCTTCTACAGACTGATGCTTTCGTGGCACATAGGGCATTTGTAGAAGTTTACTTAACTCCTTAGCCTGTTCAATGAGATATGCATTTGTCTTTGAACTTGTGCTAATGAAATACATACTAACTCCGTAAAAACAATTTTCCTAATTCATCTGGTGTAAATTTAATAATCGTAGGTCGTCCATGAGGACATACATAGGGCTTATCTGTGGTAAATAAATCATTCAATAAGGCATCAATTTGTACCAAGTTCAGATTATGTCCTGCTTTAATGGCACCACGACAGGAGGAATAGGCCAACATTTCATGACGTAATTGGGCTGCACTTGGACTTTGATGATCATGCATGTAGGAAAATACATATTGTAAAATCTCTGGAACTTTGCTTTCAATAATATCCACAGGATGACCATCAATACGTAAGGAAGTGGGTCCTCCTTGGTCTACTTGGAATCCTAAATCTAACAATGCATCTCTCTGTTCTTCTGCCAATGTTAATTCTTCCTCGCTCACATCCATGTGCATAGGCATTAATAATTCCTGCATTGGAATGGACTCAGATGATTTGCATAGTTTGTCATACCGCACACGTTCGTGCGCTGCATGTTGGTCGATAATGTATAAATCATCGCCTTTTTTTGCCAAAATATAGCAAGAGGCTACTTGGCCCATAGGAAGCAATCCATGATTAGCTACTGTTTTACTAGCATTAGTATCATATGAATTACCATGATCAGTATCATAGGAACTATCTATACCAAGAGCATCCCCAGTGTGAGAATCATCTGCTAGACCTTGTGCTGCACTTAGATATCTCGATACGGATTCATTTCCAGTATGGTTTATATATGGCTCTACAGAACTTGGTACTAAATTAGGCCGTGATTCACGGATAGCTCTGAACCGATCTTTATCCTCTTGAGTATAACTTTTAGGCACAAAGTTTTCATTCACATCAAGGGTTTCGTTAAAGTTAGCTTGCTCATACACAGTGCGCTGTGGCGCTGTATATCCCTTTTGACGAATCGTATCCACGAGAGCCTCTGTTTTTTCACGCATCACTGTAAATCCTTGGGAACGTCCAGTGAATACTTTATCGTAGTCGATGGCTGTAGCAATGGTTTCTTCTTGCTGGCTAGTCCTGTGATGAGTCGGATGTTCTAAGGCTTGTAAAATACTGTTATACACTGCTTTAAAAACTGGTTTATCATCGGAGAATTTCACTTCACTTTTTCTTGGGTGTACATTGATATCTACGGTCCCTGGAGGTACTACGATTTGTAACACCACCAAGGGATAGCCACCTTTTGGTAATAGGGCATGGTACGCCGTATCGATAGCCTTGTAGATAGCTTTGTCGGCAATGACACGTTGGTTTACGATGGTCGTCTGCCATTGACGGCTACTTTTTAGTACCGTTGGCTTGCTGACCACACCTTCCACATAAATACCTTCCGCCTCATAAGCAATGGGAAATACATCTTCACTAACTTTAAATCCATAGAGAGCGGCGATAGTATCCACCATCTTATGATTCCCTGGTGTCATGATGGTAACTCGTGTATCCACAATACATTTGAAAGCAATATGGGTGTGGCTCAGTGCCAGTTTGCCAATCATATCTTGAATCTTATTCGCTTCTGTACGAGTAGATTTTAAAAACTTTCTACGAGCAGGGGTGTTATAGAATAGATCTTTCACCTCAATGGAGGTGCCCACCGATGTGCCACATGGATCGCAATCTACCATATGACCACCTTCGATATAAATCCGTGTGCCCATAGTATCCGTTTCCTGACGGGTCCGTAAGGTAAACTTAGATACAGAGGCAATACTGGCAATCGCTTCACCACGAAAACCTAAAGAGGCAATATCGTATAAATCGTCAGCACTGCGAATTTTACTAGTAGCGTGACGCAATACGGCTAGCCGTGCATCTACTTCGGACATACCGCACCCATTGTCGGTAATACGCATATATTCAATGCCACCTTCTACAATTTCTACTTCAATAGAAGTAGCTCCTGCATCGATAGCATTTTCTACTAACTCTTTGATAACAGAGGCAGGGCGTTCTACCACTTCACCGGCTGCTATCTGATTGATAGTCGTTTCATCTAGGACATGAATGGTTGGCATTACTTGCCACCTCCTTGTTTCGCCTCTTCTTGTAAACGATATAATTCACTGATGGCCTCTATGGGGGTCATACTCATAATATCTAGCTTTAATAACTGATCCAGAATGGGTTGTGTAAATAAATCACCACTCCCGAATAGCGGTCCTGTAGCACTTGGCTTTTCTTTTTTCTTAGGCACTGCTTCCGATACTACTTTTCCATCTTCCAAATGAGATAGAATTGTGTTAGCTCGATCTAGAACAGCCTTAGGAAGACCTGCTAATTTAGCCACATGGATACCATAACTGCGGTCTGCACCACCTTTTACAATGCGGCGCAAAAATAGCACATCATTGCCTTTATCTTTAACTGCCACCGTATAGTTTTTCAGTTTACTATATTGGTCTTCTAGTTCAATCAACTCGTGATAGTGAGTGGCAAACAAACTTTTACAGTGAATGGTTTCACAAATGTGCTCCACCACGGCACGAGCAATACTAAGACCATCAAAGGTAGAAGTACCACGGCCGATTTCATCGAGGATGACTAGACTGTTGCACGTCGCATGCTCTAAGATATAGGATACTTCTTTCATTTCCACCATGAAAGTACTTTGACCAGTAGAGATATCATCACTGGCACCGACGCGGGTAAAAATTCTGTCCACAGGAGCAATAGTGGCCTCTCTCGCTGGAATGAAAGATCCAATTTGTGCCATAATCATGAGCAAAGCCACTTGACGCATGTATGTCGATTTACCTGCCATGTTAGGACCTGTAATAAGAATGAACTCTTCTTCGGAATGGTTCAACACCACGTCATTAGGAATGAACAATTCCTGTTTCAGCAAGGTTTCAATCACTGGATGGCGACCATCTTTGATGGAAATGGCCCCATTTGTAACAATAGTAGGACATATATATTTGTTGGTAAAAGCCACTTCCCCTAAGCTCAAAATCACGTCTAATTGGGCAATGCCACGAGCCGTCTCTTGGATCTCTTTAATATTTTCTTTTGCCTTAAGGCGCAAGTCTTGATACAAAGAATATTCCAACTTTTGAATCTGCTCTTTTGCATTGAGCATTTTTATTTCAAACTCTTTTAGCTCTGGTGTTATATAGCGCTCCGCATTGGTTAAGGTTTGTTTACGGATGAAATAATCTGGCACTAAACCTACTTGCCCTTGGGACACTTCAAAATAGTAGCCAAATACTTTATTGTATCCTGTTTTTAGGCGAATCCCTGTAGCTTGTTTCGCCTCTTCTTCTAAGCGATGTAGCCACTCTTGACTATTGGTAGCCAAAGAACGTAATTCATCTAATTCTGCACTGTATCCATCACGGATGACATGACCATCTTTCAACGCTAACGACGGCTGATCCACGATAGCACGTGTTAAGAGGTCACATAGGTCATCATGAGTATGAATCATAATATGACAGTCTTGAAGAATATTAGAGGTACAATGTTGTATTACCTCTTGAATCATCGGTAAGACCCGCAAAGATTCTCGTAAGGAGGCAAAATCTCTAGGAGACACACTCCCCGTTTCTACACGGCTTAGAATGCGTTCAAAGTCATAGACAGAAGTTAATAAAGAACGCAGTTGACTACGCATGGTCGGATTATCAATAGATTCACCTATTCCCATTTGACGGCGCACGATGCGATGGATATCCATTAAAGGATGCTCAATCCACTGTTTCAACATGCGAGCCCCCATAGGGGTTAATGTTTTATCTAGTACATCTAGGAGTGTACCTTTTTTAGATCCATCTCGAACATTTCTTGTAATCTCCAAATGGCGCAAACAAGATGTGTCCAATATCATGCGGTCTCCCACAGATAGTTGGTGCACATAATTAATGTGAGACGTATCTGTTTTAATAATTTCTTGTAAATAGAGAATTACATAACCTAAGGCTTCTAATACATCTTCTTCTAGCAAGCCGGCGTCAGAAAAATGTTCACGACCTTTTAGACGAATACTGTCTATAGTTTCTGTAGGCGTGAACGGAGACAAGGCTATGCCTGACATTTGACGTGTCAAAAAATCTTGGATACTAGTAGGTAATTCACTACTACCAGCTAGGATAAGCTCTTTTGGTTGATACATGGTGAAAGCATCAAATAAAGAACTTTCACTACCGCAATCCATGCGTTCCCAAATCACTTCACCAGTAGTGATATCCGTGAACAACACAATGCGCTGCCCCCCTGTTTCATAGGTCAAGGCTAAAAAGTTATTTTCTCCATCTTTCGTACCATTTTCACTGAGTACTGTGCCTGGTGTGATGACACGGATGACATCACGTTTTACGATGCCCTTTGCCTCTTTAGGATCTTCCACTTGTTCACAGATGGCTACCTTGTAGCCTTTACTGATGAGTTTTTCAATATAGGATTCTGCAGAATGGAAAGGAACGCCACACATAGGAGCTTTATCTTCTTCACCCGCATTGCGACCTGTTAAGGTGATATTCAATTCTCGTGATGCGGTGATAGCATCGTCGTAAAAAAGCTCGTAAAAGTCGCCTAACCGAAAAAATAATAGTTCCTTTTCATAGCGAGCTTTAATACTAAAATACTGCTCCATCATAGGCGTTTGTTTCTTGCCCATTCTGTTAACTCCTTTCTATAGTACAGTGCCGTATAATACCCACGTTTGTCCTTTATCGATACGTACATCAATAGTATCCCCAACTTTTAAGTTCTCTTGTTTAGGGAATAGGACCATTTTATTGCCCGATGTACGTCCAAACCACATATTTTCATCGGTACGGCTAGGTCCTTCTACAATAATATCATACACCTTACCTTCCATGGCTTGGTTCAACTCGAGAGAAATCTCATTTTGCACGTCCATCAAGGCTTGTAAACGCACACGTTTCACTTCCTCTGGCACTTGCTCTTCAAATTCCGCCGCTGGTGTGCCGGAGCGTTTGGAATAGATGAAAGTAAATGCCATATCATATCGTACGTCTTTCAATAATTGCAATGTTTGTTGGAAATCTTCCTCTGTTTCTCCAGGGAAACCCACAATAATGTCTGTTGTGATAGTAACGCTATCGATTTTTTCACGGCAATATTGTAACAACTCTTTATATTGTTCTACAGAATAATGACGATTCATTCGTTTTAAAATGTTGTCAGATCCAGACTGCACTGGTAAATGTAACTGTGTCACAATATTAGAAGAACGACCTAAGGCATCTACCATGCCTTTCGTCATATCTTGGGGGTGGCTTGTCATATAACGAATACGCTCGATACCTGGAATGCCATCTAAGGCATCTACTAAAGTACCAAAGTCTGTACCATCTTTAAAATCCAAACCATAGGAGTTTACGTTTTGTCCCAACAAAGTGATTTCTTTAAAGCCCTTTTCACCTAGTTCACGCACATCCTTCACAATGGACTCTACAGGTCGGCTAATTTCACGGCCCCGCACATGGGGTACGATACAGTATGTACAGAACTTATTACAACCATTCATAATTGGTACCCACGCAAAGAAAGTACCATTTGGTTTCGCCGCCAGTTCTGGTAATACAGTGTTATCCATTTCTACATTGACTTGGCGTTTTTTCGTACGTTGCACTTCTTTTACCATTTCATTGATATGTTGGATATTATGCGTACCCAATACAATATCAATATGAGGTGCTCGTTTGAACATATCCGCTTGGTTCTTTTGTGCCATACAGCCAGTGATGGCAATGATTAAGTTTTTATTCTTTTCTTTCAAATGCTTTAACTCGCCAATACGGCCATAAATTTTATTTTCCGCTGTTTCACGAACGCAACAAGTATTTAAAATAATCAAATCCGAAGAATCTACATCTTCTGTAGGTACATATCCAACAGACTCTAATTGATGTGCCAATCGTTCTGAATCACTTTCATTCATTTGACAACCGTATGTATAAATATAGTATGACTTCATATTACTCCTTATGCTTGTATTTTACTTTTGATGGCTCAATAGTGCCACCCACCTTAATGGCAAGCCGCTCTATGGACATGCCTGTAATATATTCTATTTCTTGACGTATCGTTTTTTGCAACGTATCCATGATTTCCTTTACCACGAATCCTAACATAACAGTAACGTCAATTTGTAAGATTAACCCATTGGTGACTTCCTTGCTCTTTTTGATATCCATACTGCGCACATCTGTCACACCTGGGGATTTTTCAATGCTATTTTTGATGAGTGCTTGAATCACTGCATCTTCAAAGACCAGTTTTCCATAATAGCTGAAAGCTGGGCGAATAACAGATTTTTCCCAACCTTCATCTTGTTTCGAAGACAATCTAGTTCTGCGCCAGAACGACTTAATAGGGTCGATTAAAAATCCTTTAAAGTGAGGTTTTAACTCCACCGATGGAACGGGAATAATATGTTTTCCCTCTTTTAATCTAGCATGTTGTGCTTTTTCAATATCCTTCGGACTAGCTACATCTTCAATATGAATATAATAGGACGGCCCAGGAATCCCCAAGGCTTTCGTGATTTTTCCAATCATATTCTCCGATGTGCCTAAAATCATAAGGCGTTCTGGTTGAATTTCATCCAGTGCTTTTCGCACACTTTCCACCTGTTGTTTGTCCTGAAAGATAGCACGACGAACGGCTTTAATACGATTTTCTTCTTTTTTAGCAGAAAATCCACCTACGATGCGATTATTATGAATTAATATGCCGTCATCGATAATACAAGATGCGTGGTGTTCATGGGCCACCACTAATGCTCTATGACTTTTACCTGTTCCGCTAGGGCCAATAAATGCGATTACATCCATACTACACCTCTATGCGCCTTGTAAGGCTTTCATAAATTCTGCTACCCATTCACTTTGTATTTCATATTCACCAAGGCCGATACTTTCAGGAAATCGATCTTGTATCCCGTGAAAGTCGGATCCACCGGAGATTAACAATCCCCTATCAGTGGCAAATTGATGGTATTTAGCACTATCCTCAGTAGAATGACTAGAATGATAGACCTCCACTCCGTCAAAAGGAAGCGTTAGCAATTCATGTACATAGGTGTCATTTTCCACTAATTTAGGATGGGCTAACACAGCGATACCACCGGCACGATGAATCAAATCAATGGCCTGTTGTGGGGCATACTTTTCCTTCGGCACAAAGCAAGGACCATTGGGGTTTAACATGGTATCAAAGGCTTCCCCTACGGTTTTCACATAGCCGTGAGCAATCAATAATTGCGCAATATGAGGGCGCCCAAAGGACACAGCATCGGTAAAGGTATTTACCAATTCCTCATAGGAAATATCATAACCTGCGTCCGCACATTTATCCACCATTTTATGGATTCTAGAACGACGTACTTCTTTAAAGTGAGAAATATAATCCTGTAGTTCCGGATGGTCTAAGGAAAATTGATATCCCAATACGTGCACTTCTTTCTCATTGTAATAGGTACTAAACTCACAACCATAATAGATTTGAATTCCCATTCTATCATCTCTTGTTAATTGCCCATAAGCACCTACTTCATCATGATCTGTAATAGACATCGCTTGTATTTGTTTCTCTTTTGCTAATGCCACTAAATCTCTTGGCATATACGTACCGTCTGATACATTCGTATGCATGTGGAAATCGACTAACATAGACCCTCCTTTCCTAACGATTCTGTTCTTTCATACGACGCTCAATATCTCGTTTTGCATCTCGCTCCGCCATATCTTGTCGTTTATCATAATTTTTCTTACCTGTCACAAGGCCAATGGTAACTTTTACATACCCATGACTATAATGAAAGTTTAAGGGAATCAAAGAGTATCCTTTTTCTTTCACTTGGCCTAATAGTTTATGAATTTCACGCTTATGCATAAGCAATTTACGTGTCCGTTCTGGCTCATGATTAAATTGATTGCCTTGCTCATATTTACTGATATGTACTTGGTATAAGAAAAGTTCCCCATTTTCAATGCGACAAAAACTGTCTTTTAAATTAATGCGCCCAGCCCGAATCGACTTCACTTCCGTTCCTGTAAGGGCAATGCCTGCCTCATAGGTTTCATGAATATGAAAGTCATGCCGAGCTTTGCGATTATCTACAATTAATGCATTGTTATCTTTCGCCATTACCGTTTCCTCTGTTTCTTTCCTTGTTTACGATGACTTTTTTTATGTATCGTTTCATAAAACGCTGTTTTCTTTTTTGTATCCAGCTTGCGTAGCATTTGCTCTACCGCTTTCGTGGTACCTGTCGTTTCTATTATATCATGAGTTTGTCTATCTCGATTATTTCGTTTCTCATCTTTTTTCTTTTTATACGGTGATCTATTTTTCCTTTGTGGTCTAGAAAGGGATTGTTTCCTTTCTTGACCTCTCCGTAAGTAGCCATCGATGTATTCTACCTCTCCAATGACAAAATCAATTTGTCTAAGTTCTATATCAGCCTTAATAAGAGTCACAGTAACAGGGGTTCCTAAATGATACTCTTTACCGCTTCTTCTTCCATAAGCCATATAATGCGGTTCATCAAAGACATAATGGTCATCATCCATCAAATTATATGGAACTAAACCATCCACGCCATTGTCAAGTTCAATGAATAAACCAAAGGCAGTAATGGAACTTACATGTCCTTCGAAACTTTCACCTACATATTGTGCCATATACTGGACCTTTTTCATGTCCAAGGTTTCACGTTCTGCTTCTGTGGCGATTTGTTCACGCTCTGAGCAATGAGTGGCTCCATGTGTTAAGTATGCTTCATCAGCGATATATGCAAGTCGTTTTGGCTTGCCACCCAATACATAGCGCAAGAGTCGATGAATCATCAAATCCGGATAGCGACGGATGGGTGATGTAAAATGGGTATATGTGTCAGATGCTAACCCAAAATGCCCAATATGTTCCGAGCTGTATTTCGCTTGTTGCATGGAACGAAGTACCATGATCTGTACCACCGGTTCAATCTCTGTACCGCTGACGGATTGCAATAATTCTTCAATATGCTTAGGCTCTACCTTGCTTGGTAATTTCACAGGATATCCAGAATGATGTAGGACAGTAATAAGTTGCTCTAACTTAGCATCCTTTGGATCTTCATGGATACGATATATGGATGTGTCCAAACGTTCACTAAGAAAAGTTGCCACCGTTTCATTGGCCAACAGCATGCATTGTTCAATTAATTTTTCTGCAATGGTTCTATCTTTTCGTATGATTCGTTGAGGAATGCCCGTAGCATCTAAGAGAACTTTATACTCTGGAAGCTCAAAACTTATGGCCCCAGCTTGTTGGCGCATCTTTATTAATTGGTATGCCAATGTTTCCAAAGTTCGTACCATATCCATGAGAGGTGCCAAATCATCAGGAATAATGTTCTCTTCTAAGGCTAAGTAAATCTCCTTGTAGCTACAACGACGAGTGATATGAATAATGGATGGCTTTATAGAATAGTGCAACACTTTACCTTGAGGACTTACTTCCATAATACAGGACATAGCATAGCGATCTTCTTTAGCTTTCAAAGAGCAAATGCCGTTTGATAGCTCCACCGGTAACATAGGGATGACACGGTCCACCAAATAGACACTGGTACCACGGCGGTATGCCTCTTGGTCAATAATAGATCCAGTCGGTACATAGTGGCTGACATCTGCAATATGAACCCCCAATTCAATATTGCCATTGTCCAATACTTTCGCATGCACAGCATCATCTAAATCCTTCGCATCTTCTCCATCGATGGTGATCATTTCTTGGTGGCGTAAATCTAAGCGGTCTACTTCATCAGTAATTGTGAAAGAAATCTTCCGGGCCTCTTCTTGCACATCTTTTGGAAACTCTTTTGGCAAATCAAAGGTAGCCATCACGGACAATACATCTAAATCCAGTGTAGAACTATCCCCTACAATTCCCACAATTTTGCCTTCTGCTTTGCGATGTTCCTCTGGCCAAGCTGTCAATTCAACTACTACGGTGGCACCACTTCGTGCATCCATAGTACATTCTAAAGGAATATAAATATCCTCACCTAATCGTTCATTATGAGGTGTCACAAAGCCACTTTTAGGAAGTCGTTCAAATATGCCTACTACACGAGTTGTATTTCGAGTCACAACACGACGAATGATACCTTCTGCATTTCGTTTACTCGTACCTTTTCGCTTGATAATATATTCTACTTCATCATCATGCATAGCTGTACCTGCACAACCATTGGGAATGAATACATCTGGTAAATTACCTTCCGAAGGTATAACAAATCCAAATCCTTTTTTACTTGCCTTATAAATTCCTATTAGGTGAGGGCCCTCTGTTTTTTGATAGACCCCATATTCACCGTCTTTAATACGAATGCATCCTTCTTCTTCTAACTCATGTAATACAGAAAAATAAGCCTGAATCTCTTCGCCTTTATAACCTAAGATGAAAGGAACATCTTCGATATGATAGGATTCAGGCCATATATCTCTAAAAAATCCTAATATTTCTTCTCTCATAGTACCTCAGTATTTCTATAAAAAAAACCTACCATAGGGTAGGGTTTTTTATGTATTAATAAGAACTTAACACTAAATCTAAAGCTAGACTAACTAATACGAACAAAGTAGCAAGAATCACCGTACAGCGTGATAAAAATCCATCTACGCCACGCTCTTTACCACCAAATACGGAATCTGCTGCACCAGAAACAGCACCGCCCATACCTGCGCTTTTACCAGTTTGTGCTACTACTACCACAATTAAAAGAATAGAAATAATAATTTCAACAACCATTAGAAAATCTCTCATGAATCTCTTCCTTTCTGTATCAACGGCTATGACCGAAGTACACTTCCATTTTTTTCTTTACTCGCTGCAATGCATTATCAATGGATTTTACAGAACGATGATGTTCTTCTGCCATCTCTTGATACGACTTGGCATCCATATATCCACGCAATACATCCCACTCTAGAGGACTAAGAACAGCCTCCATTACTTCCTTAATCAGAGCATATTGCTCTCTATTGATGACTACCTCTTGGGGATCTAGATTTTTTTCTGTCTCTAACACTTCAATGAGCGTTCGTTCTGAGTCATCATAGGCTGGCTTATTTAAAGAGATATACGAGTTCAAAGGGATATGTTTTTGACGACTCGCCCCTTTTATGGCAGAAATGATTTGTCGCGTAATACATAATTCAGCAAACGCTTTAAAGCTAACCTCATGGTCTTGATTAAAATCACGCGTTGCTTTATATAAACCAATCATGCCTTCTTGTATAATATCTTCTTTATCAGCACCCATTAAAAAATAGGACCTAGCTTTGGATCGAACAAAATTTTTATATCGTTGCACAATATAATCAGTAGCATAATGATTATTCTCACGTTGATAGATAGTAACAATTTCTTCATCAGTTAATGAAGAAAAACGCTCAAACTCAGCTACTGTTTCTGTTTCATATGACATAGGATTCCTCCTGTGACTCTGTACTAGGAATGATATTTAATAGTATACACTATCTATATAAAAAAGTACATATTTACATTTGACTTTCACAACATATATCTATATAATTATAAGACAATAATAACATATGGGGACGTAAAGGTTTCGACAGGTATGGGTGTATCTTAGAAAGCGAGCTGGTGTCTCACTCGACCATAAATCAGTGAACCTTAAATTAAACGCAGAAGAAAATTTTGCATTAGCTGCATAAGCTACGTCACACCTTCTCTCGCCCGTGGAGAGGGATGTGGCGTCAAACTACGGGCTAGCTAGTTCTATCCGCTCAATTAGATCTAGTTAAATCTCATGAGCTAGGATAGCTTAGGTTGTTGGTGTCCAAACACTATCCAAAATTTAAAACATCAACTGCGCTCGGAGAGGTCTAGGGGGCAACATGTTTGGACAGGGGTTCGACTCCCCTCGTCTCCACCACAATACCAAATGAAATAACCGCTTATTCATAAGTGTTCGTAAGTGTTCACGAATCCGATGAATAAGCGGTTTTTTAGTGTTCTATACTATTTTCAATGTTCGTAAGTGTTCGTATAGTTTAGGTAATTTTAGGCTCTATAATAAATGTTGGGGCTACTCATATAAGAGTAGTCGCCAACATTCTTTTTTTGCAATAAAATAGACATATACAAACTCAAACCGTATCATAAAAGTAACCACACAATTAAGAAAGGATGAGTCATATATGTCTACAGTTAATTATACAGAAATTATCTTTAAAATTAAAGAGGAATATATCAAACATACAAGAGTAAATGAGGACGG